>NZ_JAHYSG010000061.1 GCF_022095675.1 Dactylosporangium sp. AC04546
GGGCCCGCGGCGAACCGGGGCGGTGCCGTCCCCTGGTACCGGGGAAGCTCCAGGACGGCCGGCGGCGGCGCGCTGGAGGCGGCCGTCGACGGCGCACCCGAGGCGGGCGGTGGCGGCGTGCTGGAGGCGGCCGGCGGGTCGACCGTCCGCTCCTCGGGCGCGACGGCCAGGGCCAGCCCCGACGCCGCCACCAGGGCGGCGAGGGCCGCGACGGAGGTGACCGCCGTGCGGCGCAGCCGCAGCCGCCGGGAGGTGCCCAGCGTGCGGTCGTGCAGGTCGGTGGGGCGCACCTCGTCGGCCAGGCCGTGCAGCTCGGTGCGCAGGTTCTCGAGGCTCATCGGGTGACTCCGTTCGCGGGGCCGAGGTCGGCCAGTTCGGGGGCGATGTCGCGCAGGCGGGCGAGCGCCTTGGCGGTCTGGCTCTTGACGGTGCCGACCGCGACGCCGAGCAGCTCGGCGGTCTCCGTCTCGGTACGGTCCTCGAAGAACCGCAGGACGAGCACGGCCCGCTGCTTGGCCGACAGCCGCAGCAGGGCCGCGCGCAGGCTCAGCCGCAGCGCGGTGGACCCGGAGTGGTCGGTCGCGTGCCCGGCGCGCCGCTCCGGCAGGTCGCCGGGCAGCACCTCGGCCACCCGGCGGCGCCGCCACCAGGAGACCTGGATGTGGTACATCGCCTTGCGGGTGTAGGCCTCGGCGTTGCCAGTGTCGTGCAGCCGCCGCCAGGCCAGGTGGGTCCGGGCCAGGGCGGACTGCACCAGGTCCTCGGCGAGGTGCTGGTCGCCGGTGAGCAGGTACGCGGTGCGCAGGAGCGCATACGACCTGGCTCGGACGAACGTGTCGAACTCATCCACGGTGGCTCGCTTCGGTAGGCGCTGGATGGCGGGGGCGGACAGGCCGGTGCCCGGTGCGACGAGCGCGTCGGGAGGCATCGGTACTCCTTGATGGCTGAAGGGATCGGGCGCCGGCAGCCCGCAACGATGCCTGTCAAGACGCCACCTGTCCCGTCGACGGTTGCCGTTCCCGGCGACGTTTTCGTTCGTCGCGTACCGGACAGCGGTGGCTGGGAACCGGCGGTCGAGCCTCGGCCCGGCATCGAGGCCATCGATGGAGTCCCGGTGCGGTCGCCCTCGAATGGTGACCCGGGACCGGCCCCGCGTGTGCGACGGTGAGCGCTGTGACGACGCGCGACGTACGCTTCGGCGACGCGACGACCGGTACCGTCTCGCTCGACCGGCCGGTCCTGCGTCACCCGGCCAATCCGATCCTCACCGCGCGGCAGGTCAACGCGGTCTGGCGCGAGCCGCACCTGCAGGTGGTCACCGTGCACAACGCGGGCGCGGCGGCGCTCGCGGACCGGACCGCACTGCTGTTCCGCTCGCACCTGCGCTGCGGGATCAGCGTGCTCGGCCTCGCCACCAGCGCCGACGGCGTCACGGACTGGACGGTGCACCCGCGGCCGGTGTTGTCGCCGGCGACCGAGCGGGACCAGCGCGTCGACGGCGTCGACTGGCAGCAGCTCGTCGAGGTCGAGTCCGGCGGCGTCGAGGACGCCCGGATCAATCCCGTCGAGGACACGTTCGCGGTCACGTACAGCGCCTACCACGCCGGGATCCGCAACCGGGTCCGCGTGTCGCTCGCCCTCACCGACGACCTCACCACGTTCACCCGGCACGGCCCGATACTCGATCGCGACATGCGCAACGTGGTCGTGTTCCCGGAGCGGATCGGCGGGCGGTACGTCGGACTGTTCCGGCCCAACGACGTCAGCCCGGGCGACACCGGCGGCGTGTACACGCAGGTCAGGATCGGATACACGGACGACTTCCGGACCGGGCCGTGGGAGGTCGCCGACCAGCCGGTGATGCGCACCGGCGCGGGACCGAGCGCCTTCTCCGACAAGATCGGGCCCGGCGCGCCGCCGGTGCGCACGCCGCACGGCTGGCTCAACGTCTTCCACGGCGTCCGCACGACGATGGACGGCAACCCGTACGTGCTCGGCGTCGCTCTGCACGATCTCGACGACCCGAGCGTGGTGCGCATGTCGAGCATCCCGATCCTGTTCCCGTCACGCGCCGACTGCCGGGTCCCCGACACCGACTACGTCCATGTGCCGAACGTGGTCTTCTCCTGCGGCCTCGTCCGCGAGAACGACGGCACGGTCGTCATCTACTACGCCGGCAACGACACGGTCATGAACGTGGCCGTGACGCACGAGGACGTGCTGGCGGAGCTGTGCCTGCGCTACGGCCAGGACCCGCTGACCGGCAGGCTGCTCTACACCCTGTGACCACCGTTGCCTACCGCACCTGGCTCGACGCGGCGGTGTCGCGCTTCTGCCATGGCCATCGCCCGCTGAGCTCGACCTCCAGCGAGAAGCTCAGGAAGGTGCGGATGAGGACGATCGACGCCAGTATCGCCAGGCCGGTCAGCGTGGGCGAGGCGGCGACGGTACGGACGATGTCGCCGGCCACGAGCAGCTCCAGGCCGAGCAGGATGGTCTGGCCGAGCTGCTGGCGGAACCGCCGGTAGACATCACCCTCGTGCCTGGAGAGCCGGACGGCGCTGGCCACGAACGCGAACGCCGCGCCGGCCACGATGACCACGACCCCCGCGGCATCGATGATCATCCCGATCTTCTCGATCACGTCGTTGTACACCATCTCGCTCTCCTTTTGGTAGCAGCGTTGCTCGTCCTCGACTTGCAGCCTCACGAGCAGCGCGACGAGGACACATCACCCGGAACGGGCAAGGGGCGAACGGTGATCACTCGGCCACACTGGCCGGGTGGGCGTACCCGAGCACAGCACGGTCAGGCCCGGCCCGCCGCGCCCGGTGTGCTGCGCGGGCCGGGCCTGACGGAGCACCGTGCCAGCGGCGACAGAACAGCCCGGCCAACCACCCCAGCCGCCCCGGGCGGCGGGTGTCGCCGGCATCGTCTTCGCCGTCCTGCTCGCGTCCACCATCGTGCTCATCCGCATCGTGTTCCCGGCGCTGCCGCCCGACGCGACCACGTGGCACGCCACCACATTCGGCCACACCGCCCTGCGGGTGGCGCTGGCGCTGCTGCCGTTCGCCGCCATCGCCTTCCTGTGGTTCATGGCCGCGCTGCGGGCCTACATCGGCGGGCGGGAGGACAAGTTCTTCGCCACCATGTTCCTCGGCGGCGGGCTGCTGTTCGTCGCGACGCTGTTCGCGCTCGCCTCCGCCGCCGACCTGATGCTCTTCGTCGCCGACACGTCAGCGGGCGGACCGCCGCCGCAGCTGTGGCGCAACAGTCACCACTTCACCTTCACCATGCTGTCGAGCTACTGCATGCGCATGGCGGCCGTCTTCACCTTCTCGACGACCACGATCGGGCACCGCCTCAACCTGTTCCCGCGCTGGCTGGTGTGGCTGGGCTACCTCGTCGGCGCGATCCTGCTCGTCGTCGTCACCCGAGTTCGCTGGTCCGAGCTGGCGTTCCCGTTCTGGGTCCTGGCCGTCAGCTACCGCATCCTCTCCGCACGGCCCAGCTCCGCCTCCGGCAGGCCGTAACAATCTTTACTAGAGTTGTCAGCATGTCAGCGACGGACGACGCCCGCAGGCACCGGGTCATGAAGGCCGCGGTAGTCACCTTCGCCCGCTACGGGTACCGCCGCACCTCGATGGAGGCGATCGCACAGACCGCCGACATGTCACGACCGGCGCTCTATCAGCACTTCAGCAACAAGGAGGCCGTGTTCCGCGAGGCGACCCGGTGGGCCCTCGACCGGAGTGCGGACAACGCGCAGACCGCCGCCGCGGCCGCCCAGACGCCGGAGGCGCGGATCGAGGCGATCCTCGGTGCCGTCCTCGCCCTGCACACACCCGGCCTGGAGTCGAACCACATCTACGAACTCATCGACGAGGTACAGCTGAGAGCCGGAGACCTCTGGACCCGGTACGAGCAGCGGACCATCGACGCGATCCGCGACCTGCTGATGGACTCCGCCGAGCGGTTCGACGTCGCGCGCTCCGCGACGGATGCGAAGGACATCGCCACGGTGCTGTTCTTCGGCACGAAGGGCATCAGCCTGGAACCGCACGCCATCGAGCACCGGCGGCGCCATGTCCGGATCCTCGTCACCGCGGTGCTGCGGGGCCTTGCCACATCCTGACACTTTCTGTCTATCCTGTCAGGCGAGGCTGACATCGCTGCCCCCGCTCCGACGTACGGCGAGAGGAAGTCACCATGAACGCGAGCACGGCCCGAGCCCGCTTCGCCGAACTACGCCGGCAGGACGGCCAGGTTTCCGCCGCCGAACTCGACGAGATCTGGGCCGTGCTGGACACGGTCCGCCCCGACGAGATCCTCGGCGAGTGGAAGGGCAGCGAGTTCGACACGGGGCACCCCATCAACGGGCAGCTGGACCGGGCGAGGTGGTACGGCAAGACCTTCACCAGCCTCACGGACGTCAAGCCGCTGATCTGCCGCAATGACGACGGCGAGCTGTACTCCGACACCGCGCTCGGCAAGGGCGAGGCCAGCCTGTGGACCGTCGAGTTCCGCGGCGAGTCGACCGCGACGATGGTCTACGACGGCCAGCCGATCTTCGACCACTTCAAGCGAGTCGACGAGAACACGCTCATGGGGATCATGAACGGCAAGCACTTCCCCGCCGACGGCCCCTTCTTCTACTTCGTTCTCGAGCGCGTCGCCTGAGCACGGTCGCACGAAGGAGTTGGTCATGCAGGTCCGCGCAGCCGTCACCGACACCCCGGGTGGACCGTTCGTCATCCGGTCCGTGGATCTCGAGGCCCCACGGCCGCACGAGGTACTGGTCAGGATCGCCGCGGCCGGCCTGTGCCACACCGACCTCAGCATGCAGGCGATCTGGCCCCGGCGGCGCACTCCCATGGTCTTCGGCCACGAGGGGGCCGGTGTGGTCGAGGCGGTCGGCGCGGCAGTGACCGGTCTCGCGCCGGGCGACCACGTCTGCCTGACCTTCGACAGCTGCGGTCTGTGTGAGCAGTGCACGGCCGGCCACCCGGCCTACTGCCACTCCCAGCAGACCCTGAACATCTCCGGCGGCCGTGGCGACGGCACCACCCCGCTGTCCCGCGACGGGGCCCCCGTGCACGGCAACTTCTTCGGCCAGTCCAGCTTCGCCACGTTCGTGCTCGCCCATGAGCGCAACACCATCCGGGTCCCTGCCGACCTGCCGGCTGTCGTCGCCGCGCCGCTGGGCTGCGGTGTGCAGACGGGGGCGGGAACGGTGTTCAACCGTCTGCGCCCCGAGCCGGGAAGCTCCCTCGTCGTCATCGGTGCCGGTGGGGTCGGACTCAGCGCGCTGATGGCCGCGACCGTCCTGGGCTGCGACCCGGTCATCGTCATCGAACCGGTCGCCTCGCGACGCGCCCTGGCCGTCGAGCTCGGCGCCAAGGCGGCACTGGACCCGACAGCGGCCGACGACCTCGTCACCACCCTGCTCGACCTCACCGGCGGCGGCGCACACCACATCGTGGACACCACCAGCCGACCGGAGATGCTCCGCCAGGCCGTCGCCGCCCTGCGCCCCCGCGGTGACCTCGCCCTCGTCGGCATCGGTACCACCGTCGAGTTCGACGTCATGAGCCTGCTCAGCAAGGGGGTCCGTGTCCACGGCGTGATCGAGGGCGACGCCGACCCGGCGCGCTTCATCCCCGAACTGGCCGAGCTCCACCAGCGCGGCCGCTTCCCGCTGGACCGGCTCATCACCACCTTTGCCTTCGAGAACATCGGTGACGCCGTGGCCGGCATGCGTGACGGCACCGCGATCAAGCCCGTCCTCACCTTCGGCTGAGGGACAGCGCCACCGTCAACTGCCGGATGCCGGTCATTGGGCGTCGCCGGCTGGACGGGGGTCGGCACAATGGCGCGGTGAGCGACGCACCTCACACGCCGCGGGACGGGCAGGTCGCGGGACGCGCGATGGAGTCGGCGCGCATCGATGCCTGGCTGGCAACCGTGCCACACGGCGTTCGGGCGCTGCTCATCCACGGCGAGCCGGGCATCGGCAAGACGACGCTGTGGCGCCACGCGCTGGACGGCTGGCGGGCAGCCGGTCACGCCGTCCTCGCCGCCCGGCCGGCGGAGGAGGAACTGCCGCTGGCGCTATGCGGGCTCCTCGACCTCTTCGAACGCGTCATTCCCGACCTGTCCGCGCTGTCGGCGCAGGACGACCCGATCAGGCGCGGTCGCCTGGTCCTGGACAGCATCCGTACCGTCGCGGCAGCGCAGCCGGTGCTCATCGCGATCGACGACCTGCAGTGGCTGGACGCCGCCTCGGCCCGCGCCCTGCGATACGCGCTGCGCCGGCTGGACACCGAGCCCGTGGGCGTGCTGGCCACCGTCCGGGCCGGTGGTACGGCACGAGATCCGCTGGAGCTGCCGGGTCTGCTGCCGCCGGGTCGGGTACAGACGGTGGACGTCGGACCGATGGACCTCGTATCGCTGCGGCAGGCGCTCGGCGGCATCGTCACCACGATCTCGCCGCAGGCTCTGCGCCACGTTCATGAGGTGTCCGTGGGGAACCCGATGTTCGCCCGCGAGCTCGCGCGCGGCTTGACCGGCAGCGGTACGGGCCGCACCGTCCTGCGGATGCCGGATTCGCTGCGGACCGCGATCCGGCAGCGTTTGGAGATCGCTCCGGCATCGCTCATGCCGCTGCTGGAAACGGTCTCGGCGATGGGACGCGCGTCCGTGACGCAGCTCCGCACGCTGGTCGAGCACGCCGACGTGGACAAGATGCTGGCGGTCGCCGAGCAGCACGGCCTGCTCACCGTCGACGGCGACCTCGTGGCCCGCTTCGCGCACCCGATCGTCGGCACGGTTGTCCACGAGGAGATGCGACCGCTGGCGCGGTGCGCCCTCCATGGACGGCTGGCACAGTTCGTCGACGACCCCGATCTGCGGGCGCGGCATCTCGCGCTCGCCGCCGAGGCGCCCGACGCGGCAGTCGCCGATGTCCTGGAGCAGGCTGCCGCACGGGTGTACGAGCACGGCGCGCTCGGTGTGGCCGCCGATTTCGGCGAGCACGTCGTGCGGTTGACACCATCGGACGACGGGGATGCCGTGCAGCGCAGGACGCTGCAGCTGATCCGGTACCGGGCCGCGGCAGGTGACGCCGGTCGCGCGCTGGTCCTCGCGGATCAGCTCGTCGCCCGGTTGCCGCCGGGTCCCCGGCGGGCCGAGGCACTGGTCGAACGCGCCCAGCTCGAGGACGACGACCTCGAAACCGGGGAAGCGCTGCTCGAACGGGCCCTCGACGAACCCGCCGACGACGTCGCGCTGCGCGGCCGGGTGCTGGATCAGCTCGGCTGGCTCTGCGGCGTGTTCCGAGGCGACTTGTCCAGGGGCATCGCGTACGGCCGGGAGGCGCTCGACATCGCGCAGCGCTGCGGTGACGACGCTTTCGAGATGTCGGCCGCCGCCGGGCTGTCGAACATGGAAACCCTGGCCGGCACGCCCCGGCCGGATCTGATGGCGCGTGCGGTGGAGCTGGAGGACGAGATCGGCCGGCCACCGCTCTGGGCCGGTCCGCGCGTGCTGCACGCCGAGCAGTTGCTCTGGGCCGGTGACCTCCCGGCCGCTCGCGCGCTGTTGGAGGCGGCCGTCGCCCACGCCGAGCACCGCAACCAGGAACGGTGGCGTCCCTACAGCCTCTACGACCTGGCCGCCGTGGAGGGCGCGGCCGGCAACCTGCACCGCGCCGACCAACTGCTGGCCCAGGCGATCGAGGTCGCCCGGGACTGCGAGGACACGCACGTCGAGAGCTGGGTGTTCTACCGGCTCGCGCTGATCGCGACCTGGCTCGGCCGCGCGGACGAGGCGCGTGCGGCGGCCGGACGGCGGATCGCCCAGGCCGCCCGGCGCGGGGAACGCCCCGGCATCGCACGGGCCCGCAGCGTGCTGGGCCTGCTGGCGCTGTCCGAGGGCGATCCGCGGGCCGCCGCGACCGAACTCGTGGCCTCCGTCGACCTGCTCGAGCAGATGGGTTTCCGTCATCCCGGCGCGATTCCCGCGCTTCCCGACGCGATCGAGGCGCTGGCCCTCGCCGGCGACGACGTCCTCGCCCGGACGCTGCTCGAACGCCTGACGGGACAGGTCGCCCGGGTCGGCAGCCGCTGGGCCGACGCCGCCCTGCAGCGGGCGCGTGGCACGGTGGCCCTCGCGAACGGAGCAGCGGAAGCGGCCACGCTGCTGGGCGACGCCGAGGCGGCGTTCGACGCGCTCGGCTGCAAGCCGGATGCCGCACGGGCCACGCTGCTGCGGGGTCGTGCCTGCTTGCGGGCCGGGCAACGGACGTCGGCCGCCGACGCGTTCGAGCGTTCACGCACCGCGTTCATGGCGATCGGCGCCCGGCTCTGGGCCCGACGGGCCGAGGACGAACTCGACCGGGTCGCACCAGGACGGACGTCCGGCGAGCTGACCGCGGCGGAGCGCCAGATCGCCACGCTGGTCGCGGGCGGGCGGACCAACCGGGAGATCGCCCAGGCACTGTTCATGAGCGTCGCCACCGTCGAGGCGCACCTGACGCGCACCTACCGCAAGCTGGGAATCCGTTCACGCAGCGAGCTGACCCGGCTCGTGACGGAGGGAACCGTCGCCGTGCGCGGGGCCGCGGACCGCCCTCAAGGCCACCCATGAGACACGCTCGGGCGTCCATCCCGTCGCCGGATGGACGCCCGGCGTCGTCACGAGCTCAGCACAGGATGAACGGCGGCAGGCAGCCCGGGCCGTCCATCACGCCGTTGAGCCGCGCTGCCCGGGCCTTGCCATCGTTCTCGGCCTCTTCCCTCGTCCGGTAGGAACCGAACGCGAACGCCTCACTGCCGTTCGTCACGTACGCCATGTACATGCCGGTCTCGAGGTTCCAGACCCAGCCGCCGCGCCACTTGCGCTTGCGCGCTTCGGACTCGACGACCTCGGACTCGGTGCTGGCCGGCACCGGGATCCGGACCGCCGAGCTCCAATCGAAGGGACCGGCTTCGGCGGCGGGAACCACCTCGGCCGCCGCCGCGGGCGAGCTGAGCACCGTCAGGCCGGCGATGGCGAAGGCGGCCATGAGGGCGAGCGTGGCAAGGAGGGACTTGCTGCGGTGACGCATGTGAGGCTCCTGTCTGGTCGGGGTACCTGCGTGTCACCACGGTCGCCAGCGAGAACCGTCGGCACATCCCGGACAACCCCGGACCTGCTGCGGAGCGATAGCGGGATTGCCCTAGAAGTCCGCGCGGACCGCACGCGTGCGGCCCCCGCGTCGGACGCGCTGACAAGGGCAAACAGTGCCGCAATCGAGCGGCCGGGCCCGGCAGCGGCCGGCTATCGGAATCCTGACCCTCGTGGGCGAACATGCCAACGGGGGCGCACCGCCCGTGGTGCAGCCCGTCGCGGACCATCCGGGGGCGCCGACTGCGGGCGCCCTGTGGGCTTCAGGTCGCGGGCCAGACCGGGACGAGGCGGCGGCGGGTGTCGTAGAACAGATACGGTCGAAGGTGCGGGGTTTCGGTCAGGGCGCTTCGCAGCTTTGCCAGGTCATGACCACCGGCGCGAATCGGTTGGGCGGCGAGAAGGTCGCGAAGGTCGGAGAACCGCCACCCGGTTCTCAGCAGGCGTCGAAGTTCGACCAGGACCTTCAGGGCGTCCTGCGGGACACGGTCGACATAGATCTCCGCCCTCCTGGGCGGGCCCTCGGGCAGGGGCATGGCGATGACCGGACAGCCGGCCAGCCGCATGCGGGCCGCGACTCGCTCAGACTCATCGTCGTCGCAAATGACCATGGCTGTGGAGCCGATCTGGTTGAACGGCAGGTAGGCGCCATCGCCGCAATCCAGCAGTACCCATCCGGGCTCGGTCTCCCAGAACTCGCCGGCACCCTCCTGCCGTGCCACCACCTCCGTCACACCGTCATCCTGGCAGATGATCTAAGGCGACGCCGACGTTGCGTGCCAGGATGGCCGGGTGAACGGACGCGCACCGTCTGAACTGGTCTATCGGACCTGGCTCCTGATTGCTGAACAGGGCTATCTCTGGGAGCTGACGCAGCTGGTCGCGGGCTACTACGACGTCCAAAGGGGGATCGCACACGGCCCGTGGCAGGCTGCCGACTGTCAGCAGATCCTCGCCCGCTGGTTCGATTGCGGGCTCATCGATTGCATCGCGCTCTCCTGGGCAACCAGGGTCCGATCGGACGAAGTCGTCCACTTCGAGTACGACGCGAATTGGCGGACAAGAGCAACAGAGGAAGGCAACCATCTGATCCTGGCCCGCGATGATGCCGGTGCGCTGCTGAGCGATCCGAGCGCCTGGGACACGGACGGCGACGGGGCAGGCGTCATGTTGTGTCAGTCGGACCGGGCCGACGGGTTGTCGTTCGACGCCTGGTTCGACAAGCTCGCGGGCCTGCCGGACCACCTGATGTACAAGCAAACTCTGAGCGGGGCGTCCGACGGCACGGTCCGGCAGAAGCTGCCCGAGCCGGAGGAGCTTCGCAATGCGGGGTCGTGGACCCAGGCCGTCGAACACGCCGCAACTGATGGCCTGCCCCTGCTCTGCCCGGTCAATCGGGACGCCGATCTCGTGTTCGACTGGGAACCGGCCGATGGCGAGACTGCCGTCGGCGAGTCCATCGAAGACATCTTCTGCTTCGTCGAACGAGGCGATGTCGGGCGAGGACAACCGTTCCCGTTCGGACGTCACCGGCTATGGTGTCCCGGCTGTGGTGCGGAGCGGCACCTCGTCGTCACGCGCAAGCCGGACTGAGTGCCATCGCTGTCCTCTCCGGACGCGGTCGTGGGCACGGGCGTCGGTGTGCTGTGCTCATCCCGTGGGTATGGATGTGCAGAGCCTCGCCGTGTCGCTCGATGCCGATCCGGTGCGGGCGATCCGTGCCGACCCCGAGTTGTGGGCGTCGGCCAGCGAGCAGCCCCCGTTCTGTGCCGCGTGGGGCGACGAACCGCTGCCGGACATCAGCCAGGCTCTTCTGACCGCGGTGCCGGCCGGTGCCGGCTGGGTCCGCCACTTCGAAGACCGTTCCTTCCAGCAGGCGGAGTACCTGCTCGACCCGATGGCATACCGCGCGGCTCGGACGTGGGAGGAGCGCGAGCGGACGGTCGCCTACCGGATCATTGCCGGCGACCAGGCTTTCGCCGAGCACGCCACGAGCGGTCAGGGGTTTGCGTGGCGGTGCTCGACGACGGCGTTCCTGGCCACGGCGGTGGAGCGGATCGACGCGCTGGACGTTGCCGCGGTCCGTGCGGAGTTCTCCGTCGTCGAGATGGACCGTCTCGGGTTGTACAAGGTGGACCGCGAGGAGGACGACGAACATGCCTTCGCTCGCGTACTGACCCAGCTGCGCGCGTTCGCCGAACACTGCCGCGCGGTCGTGACGCGCGATCTCGACCTGATCATCACCCTGTACTGAGGTCAGTGGCGCTGCAGGCGTGGCGCCACGAACGCGTAGACCCCGCCGAGCAGCAGGCCGTACATGAGATGGCCCATCAGGCCCTGCCAGGCGGTGGCATTGAAGATGAACACCTCCGTGCCGAGCCTGACCGGCATGAGCAGCAGCGTCCCGAGCACCCACCACACGGCGGCGTAGCCCATGCCGATCATGGCCGACGTGACCGGGCTGGTGGCCCAGCGGGCGAACAGGATCGCAAACGTGGTGCCGATGAACGCCGAAATGGCCAGGTGCACCAGCCACCCGAGGACCGCCGAGGTGCTGCCGACGAGCATGGCCACGATCGTGATCATGCCCATCATCTGCATCAGAACGCCGAACATGATTCCGCCGACGAGCCCGCCAGCGGCCCCTGCCGCGATTCGGGCTGGCAGCGTGGCGGCCGTGGTGGGTGGGACGGGCACTGTCGTCACGGTTCATCCTCCTTCCGCCTGGTATCTCGCCGACCGTAAAGCCGATCCGTGGATCAGATCCTCGGTGACCGCGTACACGCTTCGGTAGTTCACCCTCACGATCGGTGCCTCATCCGGGTGACCGACGCCACCGGGCGCCGGCGCGGTGCGATGGCCAACTCCGGGTTGATCCGGCCGGCTAGGTTTCGGGTGTGCCGGCGGTAAGCCCGGAGGGCTCAGCGTTGCAGTCCGCGGCGTTACCCCCAGGCGCGCTCCAGGGCGAGCGCGAGGCGCCAGCGCCACTGCTCGGCGGTACCGCCGGACCAGGGATATTCGTCCGTGAAGTTGGGCCAGTCGACGGTCAGCGCCAGCACGCTCTCAGCGCAGAAGGTGTCGGCCTCGGCACCCAGCTCGGGGCGCAGCAGGTCGCGGACGAAGTGCAGGTCGGGTGCTGCGAGTTCGGCCAGCAGCGCCGCGTCGTAGAGGTCCTTGCCCTGGGGGTACGTGTCGGTGGCCAACCACAGCAGCTTCCACGCCAGGGCGAGTTCGGGCGGCGCGGCCTGCACCGGCCGGTCGATGCCGGGCAGCGTGATCGGCTCGGGCGGCAGCGGCAGCGGCTCGCCGAATACCACGTCGATCTGGATGCTGCCGCCGGGGCCGCCGTCGCCGGTGGTGAACGGTACGGCGAGGCGGCGGCCGTCGGCGCGCTCGTAGGTCCAGATCTCCGCATGGACGACGCGGTCGGGGCGCAGGCCGGCGCCGGGGTCGGCGGCGAGCGCGTCGGTGATGCCGTCGAGCAGCTCCCGCGCCTGGTCGCTGCCGCTCGTGATGGTGTGCGGGGTGACGACGAAGTCGAGGTCGCCGGGGTCGCGCGCGGCGTCGCCGACCCACGCGGACATCGTGACGCTGCCGCGCAGCACGAGGTGGCCGGCCCAGCGGCTGCGGGCGATCGCGCCGAGGGCGTGTTCGAGGGCGGCGCGGCGGGCCTGCCGCCACCGCCGGCCGGTGCCCTCGTCGGCGAAGGCGGGCTCACCGGCCCGGTATGCGTTCTGGTACTGCCGCATGGCCGGGTCGAACGCCGCCGTCTGCCGCACCGACCCGACGTCCGGCACCGGCAGGTAGGTGGGCGGGTATTGCGGGGAGCCGGCCGGCGCGGCGCGCATCGTTGCCTCGCGGGTCTCGTTGCGCCAGGACTCGGGCTCGCGGGTGATCCAGCCACGGTCGTAGCCAAGATTGGAGTCTTCGACGACGTACTCCTGCTCGACCTTGACCACGTCGAGGCCCGCGTCGCGGAGCGCGGCGGTGAGCCGCTCGAGCCGCTGCGTCGCGGTGTCCAGCCCGACGTGGTGGCAGCGCTGGGTAAGGAACCGCTCCTGCCCGCCACCGTCGTGGCGGCGCCGCGCGTTGCGCGACAGGCGGGCGTCGTGAGCCGCGCCGATTTCGGCCGCCGTTTGCATGGCGGCGACCGGGGCGGCCGGCAGGGCAAGCTTCACGTGGTGCTCGAAGTAGCGCCCCGCCGGCTCCGCGGCGGCCTCGTCGTCGGTCTGCGGCAGCCCGTCGCACCACGGCGCCGCCTCGATCTTCAGCCGGGCCGGGACGAGCCCGCGCTTGAGCAGCCGCTCCCGCCACTCGGCGGCCGTCTTCCGTGCCTGGGCGAGGGTGCCGTGCGTGGACAGGGTGAGCATCGGCTGGGACGGAAACCGGCCGCGGTCCAGGACGATGTGCAGGAACTTGACATCGTGCTGCTCGGCGAACCGGGCGAGGTCCGTGCCGTGGCGCGCCTCGACGGTCACGTGGATCTCGAACGTCCCGGTGATCTCGGCCACCGGGGAAGCGTAGCGGGCGTTCACGACGCCGCTGGCGCGTGGCGGTTCGTCCTGGGGTCGGGCCGTTCGACTCGCGGGAGCGGTTGAAGGCGCTAGTCACCGTTCGCAGTGGGCTTCTTCGCGTACCCGCTCAGATCGGTCAACGGCGCACCCGATAGCGCAGGTGAAGCACCCGGTTGCCCTGAATCACCACGTCAGGATCCTCCAACAGGTGCTGCGCGTGGACCGAACCGAAGTAGCGCTTGCCGGACCCGAACACGACGGGTACGACGTCCATGCGCACCTCGTCGATCAGGCCCGCGGCAAGCACCTGGCCACCGACGTCGCCAGCGGCGACCTCGACGATGCGGTCACCCGCAAGCTCCTGCGCCTTGGCCATGGCTGCCTCGACGCCATCGACGAAGTGAAACGGCGCCTCGGGGTCCCAGCCCTCGGGCGCCGGCCGGTGCGTCACGACAACCACGTGGTCGATCCCGCCCGGAGGCTTCCCGTCCCAGCCGTCCGTCATGTCGAAGACGTGGCGGCCGGCGATTGTCACCCCGATCTGGTCCCAGTACGGCCGGACGTAGTCGTAGGACGTCTGCGACACCTTCAAGACGCCGCCCTCGTCCAACGGGACGTCACCGCTGAGCAACCAGTCGAACAACGGTCCGGGCTGGTCATTCTCGTCCGCGACAAAGCCGTCTACCGATACCGAGCTGTACATGACTACTTTGCCCACGGGGCTCTCCTCTACTTTGGGGCACCCCAAAGTAGCGTGTCGTGAGCTGAAGCTCTTGTAAGAAATCAATCGGCCGGCAGCGGCCAGCTGTCCAGCGCGTGGCCGGGATGTTCGCGCAGGAACCGCCGCCGGACTTCGATGTACCGGGTCGGTGTGAGCCCGGTGAACGTCCGGAACTCGTGGCCGAAGTGGGCCTGGTCGAAGTAGCCTGCGCCAACGGCGAGCTCGCCCCAGTCGATCGGTTCGGCGGGGTTGATCGCGAGCACGGTGGCGGCGAAGCGGTGGGAGCGGGCCAGCCGCTTCGGCGTGACGCCGATGATGTCCTTGAACCGCTGTGCCAGATGAGTGTTGCTGACACCGGCTGCCTCGCTCAGGTCGCCGACCGGCACCGCCCCGTTGGTCGCCGCGATGACGCTGCTCGTATGACGGACCAGCGCCAGGCCGGGTGTCTCGCACAGCCGTCGCATGAATTCCTCTTCGAGCAGCGTCAGCATCTCGTGCGGTCCGTCCGCCGTGGCCAGCCGGTCTCGCAGCTCAGCAATGGCGGGCCGGCCCCAAACCTGCTCTACCGTCACCGGCCGGTCACACAGCTCGGCCGCGGGCATCGGCAGGAACGGCGCCAGCCCCCACGGCTTGAAGTGCACGCCGACGGACCGGGTAGGGAGTGGGTAGCCGAAGTCCCACGCGCGGGTGGGCATGGTGACCACGCAGCCGTCGGCGTACTCGGCCGTCTCAATGTCGGTGCCGCCGCGGATGCGGAACGGCGCCCCGAGGTTGACGATGAGCAATGCCGCCGGCGACGGCGGCAGCGTCAGCCGGGCGTACGGCGGCGCACCCTTCAGGTAGTAGAGGTCGTCGATCAGCCCGTCCAGCGGCGGTCGCGGCACTCTGGACACGTACTCCACGCCCACAACGGTATCGCCGACGCCCCGCCGGCATCGCGCGCCGGGATGGTCCGGCCGCCCTGCTCAGCCTGCTGTAGCGGTTCAAACCCATTGCTGCGCAAGGCGCATCCGTTCACGAGCGTTCGCCAGCGTCCGCTGTCATCCGTTCCGATGACCCCTCGGTTTGGGGCGAGTGAGACGAAGGCTAAGCCTCCTGGCTCGGTTCCTTGCCGCCTCGCCACACTTCCAATTGTCTTGCCGAACGCTAATGCTGGGCCGACGCCTGGCCGGCGCCCAATTCACCGTGAACACCCGCGAGCAATTCGTGATCCGGACGGCGAGCCTCAGTCAGCGTCAAGTCGAACTCCGTCCAACCCCCCGCGCACCCAGTTGATCAACTCCGGACGGTCGCCGGTTCCTACACGGCAGAACTCTTCGACGACCTCGCGCACCTTCGCCACCGGCAACGCATTTCTTCGATCGTGGAAGGCGCTTTCACCCGGATCTGCGACAACCCTGGGATCGAAGACGGGAGGGCTCGGATTGTCTGACATCCAGATATGCCGCCGAACCTCCGACGGAGCAGGGTGCGTTGCTCGCACGCACCAGATGAGGGCGCCGAAACCGGTGTCGTTGTTGACGGCAACCAGCAACAAATTGTCCGGAACATCAGTGAAATTGCCATGGAACTTGTCTGAAATCATGAAGGACGCATTATCGCCGGGCGCCCAATGGCGGCCGTCGACCAAGCGCTCCGACCTGATCGACCGGAAAATCATGGCAATCAGGGCGTGAATCTCATCAGGAGATTGGGCATGATGCCACTCGAAGTCGAACTTAACATTGACAACCATCTCGCTCCGGTGCTTGGGTTGGCTTGCAATCGCCGACAGCCGCAATCATTGTCTACCGCGAAGAGGTGCGGCCGCCCTATGCACGTGACGGGTCGAGTTGAAGCGATACCGTCCTTGTGTTCACATCCGCGCTCGGAACGGAGATCGCGATCGGCACGACGCCGGGTCGGATGCGAGTGCAGCGAGCACGGCCGCGCGAAGCGCGGCAAGGGGGGTGCGGGGTGGCGAAGCCCCCCGCCTGGAGCGAGCGAAGCGAGCGCGAGGAACACCACGAGCTGGAAGCGAATCAGGCGCAGCCTGCATGAGCAGACTGCGCCTGAGCTCGTGGGCGATACTGGGATCGAACCAGTGACCTCTTCGGTGTGAACGAAGCGCGCTCCCGCTGCGCCAATCGCCCGCGTGCTCGGAACTCTACCCGATGCGTTGACCGGTGCGCACCCCGGGGGCCTCGTCAAGGGTACGCTCGCCCCCGTGGAGCTTCCACATCGGCACGTGTGCTGGGCCTACGACGAGCCCGAGGGGTTTCTTGCGCGGGCCCGGGAGCGGGTTGCCGAAGGTGTCGCCGCCGGGAACCGGGTCTGGTACGTGCCCGGCGGGACCGTTGCGGGGCTCGACGGGGCGCAGGTCGTGCCCGCCGGTGAGGCCTACCCGGGGGTCTTCGATGTCTACCGGGAGGCCACCGAGCGGGCGTACATGCGCGGGGCGCCGTTGACCGCTTTGTGTGCGTATGACCGCAAAAGTCTGGCCGGTGGGGCCGCCAAGCGGATCGTCGAGCTGCTCGACCTGCGGCGGGTGCTGGCCGGATGAGGACCGGGGCCGCCGCGGGGCACACGGGGTACTTCCATGAGGCCGTCGTGTACGACAGCGACGCCGACCTGCTCGCCGTCGCCGTGCCGTTCGTGCTGGACGGGGTCGCCGCCGGGGAGCCGACCGTGATCGCGTTCGGGGCGCGCACGGCCGGGCTCGTGCGGGACGCCGTCGGCACGGCAGGCGTCGACTTCCTCACCGGCGGGACCGCGTACGGGCGGCCGGCCGGGGCCATCCGGGCCTACCGGCAGCTGCTGGCCGGGCACGTCGCCGGCGGGGCCACGCAGATCCGGCTGCTCGGCGAGTTGCCCGAGGCGGTGTTCGGCCGCACCTGGGACTGGTGGGCCCGCTACGAGGCGACCGTCAACCACGCCTACGACGAGTTCCCGCTCTGGAGCCTGTGCGCGTACGACGCGCGGCTCGCCCCGCGGGCCGTGATCGACGACGTCGAGCGCACCCACCCGCGGCTGGCGACGACCGACGGGCGGCACCTGGACAGCGGGCTGTTCGTCGACCCGGTCGGCTACCTGCGCACACCGCGGGAGGACGAGGACGACCCGCTCCAGCGGCGGCACCCGGACATCGCGCACGAGAACCCCAGCCCCGCCGCCGCGCGGCAGGCGGTGCGGGCCGTCGCCGGCGGGCAGGGGTTCCGCGAGGAGCAGCTGGAGGGGCTGGTCATCGCGGTGAGCGAGGTGGTCACGAACGCGCTGCGGCACGGCCGGCCGCCGGTCGGGCTGCGGGTCTGGGGCGGCGGCGGCCGGGTCGTGGTCCAGGTCACCGATCGCGGCGACGGGCCCGACAACCCCTACGCGGGCCTGCTGCCGAGCACCCAGCAGCAGATCGGCGGCCTCGGGCTGTGGATCACGTACCAGTCGTGCGACCACGTCCGCGCCAGCCGCACTCCGGAGGGGTTCGCGGTGACGCTGACAGTAGGCTGAGACTCCTATGGCCCGTTACGCACTGCTCATCCTGCCGTCGACCAACCGCGTGTACGCCGACGCTTCCGTCGCGCTGACCCGCGCCGAGCTCGCCGCCTTCGGCCGCGCCCTGCGGGAACCACCGCAGAAGATCGAGGAGGAGACGATCGCGGGCGTCCCGTACGTGACGTTCGAGGCCGACGGCCTCGGCGAGCGTGACGTGGCGCTGCTGTCGAACCTCTCCGCCGCCTACGCGCTGTTCGAGCTCCAGGGCGACCTGCTGCGCCCCGTCGCGCTGCGAGCGCTCGACCGGTTCGACGACGACCTGCTCACGATCCAGAAGTACCAGGGAAAGACGAATGAGCTCTTCACCAAGCTGCTCCTGAACGTCACGCTGCTCGCGACGGACTTCGCCGGGGAGTTCCTGGACCGGCGGTTCCGGGTCCTCGACCCGCTGTGTGGCCGCGGTACCACACTGAACCAGGCGATCATGTATGGCTTCGACGCCGCCGGGGTGGACCGCGACCAGAAGGACTTCGAGGCGTACGCCACGTTCATCCAGACCTGGCTCAAGCGCAAGCGGATCAAGCACCACGCCGACCTCGGCCCGGTGCGGCGCAACCGCCAGGTCGTCGCGCGCCGGCTGCGCATCGACCTCGCCGCCGACAAGGACGAGTACAAGGCGGGCCGGACGCAGGCCCTCGACGTGGTGAACGCCGACACGGTCCGCTCGGGCGAGTTCTTCAAGCCGGCCACGTTCGACGTGGTCGTGGCCGACGCGCCGTACGGCGTGCAGCACGGCAGCCGGACGGCCGGCAAGGGCCTGACCCGCGACCCGGGCGACCTGCTCACCGAGGCGGCCCCGGTGTGGGCCGACCTGCTCCGCCCGGGCGGCGCGATGGGCATCTCGTGGAACACGTTCGTGGCCCGCCGCGAGGACGCCGCGGCCGCGCTCACCGGCGCGGGCCTGCAGGTCGTGGAGGACGAGCCGTACCTGTCGTTCCGCCACCGCGTCGACCAGGCGATCATGCGCGACATCCTGGTGGCCGTGAAGCGCTGACGGTTCCGTCCGCCGGCGAAATTTCCAGGCCTCAGGTCTGACGTTTCGGCGTGTCCGGAACCGGTTGCGAGGCGTGCCCGCAACCGGCCCTCATCAGCGAAGAGAGCGCTCTCTCACAAGAATCTTGCCCATCGATCAAGCTCAAACTGTTAACAACGTGACCTGTAGAAATACAGAAAATTCGATGATTGACAGGGTTTTCGCGACCGACTAGAAACGTGAGAGCGCTCTCACGGCGCGGCTCCGCCTGGCCGCGTCGTACCGCAGTCCGCTAGGAGGTTCCCCGAATGACCCCCACCCCGACACGGCGCCGTCGCCGTCTCCTCCTCGCAACGGCCGCCGCCACGGTCCTCACCGCCACCACCGCCGTCACCGTCAACGCGTGGGCGTCGCTGCCCTCGACGCCGTCGGGCTGGACGCTGCAGTGGAGTGACGACTTCACCGGCGCCGCCAACGCCCTGCCGTCGTCCAGCAACTGGATCTACACCACCGGCACGCAGTACAGCGGAGGCCCCGCCCAGTTCGGCACGGGTGAGATCCAGACGTACACCACCAACAGCCAGAACCTCGGCCTCGACGGCTCCGGCAACCTGAAGATCACGCCGGTCAAGGCCGGCAACGGCTCGTGGACCTCGGCCCGCATCGAGACGAAGCGCACCAACTTCAAGCCGCCGTCGGGCGGCGTGCTGCGCATCGAGGGCCGCCTCGCGATGCCGAACGTCACCGGCAGCGCCGCGGCCGGCTACTGGCCGGCGTTCTGGGCCCTGGGCTCCCCCTACCGGGGCAACTACTGGAACTGGCCGGGCATCGGCGAGCTCGACATCATGGAGAACGTCAACGGCCTGAACCAGGTCTGGGGCACGCTGCACTGCGGCGTCAACCCCGGCGGTCCCTGCAACGAGACCAACGGCCTCGGCACGACCCGCAGCTGCCCGAACAGCACCTGCCAGGGCAACTTCCACACGTACGCGATCGAGTGGGACGCCAGCGTCAGCCCGCAGATGCTGCGCTGGTACGTCGACGGCGTCAACTTCTTCAACGTCTCGCAGAACACCGTCGGCTCGTACTGGTCGAACATGACCAGCCACGAGGGCTACTTCATCCTGCTGAACGTCGCCATGGGCGGCGGGTTCCCGAACGGTGTGGCCGGCTCCTCGACGCCGACCGGCAGCACGGTGTCCGGCAAGCCGATGCTCGTCGACTACGTCGCCGTCTACACCAAGGGCGGCAGCGCCGGCACCACCAACCCGACCACCGGCAACCCGACGCCGACCTCCACCGGCACGGGTGGCGGCAGCGGCACTCGCAACGCGTACAGCACCATCGAGGCGGAGTCCTTCAACGCGCAGAGCGGTGTCGTCGCCGGCGCCGGCGAGATCGGCTACATCGCCAACGGCGACTGGGTGCAGTACACCAACGTCGACTTCGGCAACACGTCACCGAAGGACGTCATGCTCCGCCTCGGCTCGGGCGCGGCGGGCGGCATCAGCGGCCTCGTCGAAGTCAAGATCGACAGTCTCAGCAACTCGTCGATCGCGACGGTCTCCATCGCCAACACGGGCGGCTGGAGCACCTGGAAGGACACACCCAGCAACCTCAGCGGCTCGGTCACCGGCAAGCACACCGTGTACTTGAGGTTCACCAGCGGCCAGCCGGCGGACTTCGTGAACGTCGACTCGTTCTACTTCCGCAAGTAACACCTCGCACATCCGCCACGAGCACCGGTGGCCACAGTGGACAGCGGTCCGCAGTGGTCACCGGTTCGCCGGGCTGACCGATGGTCGGTCCCCGTCGGATCCCGCACCACAACGGTGCCTGTTCACGTCCGTTGCGACGCTGAAGGCACTGGCGAGCCGATGTTCGGTGACGTGACCACGTGATCCGGGGACGGTACGACGCCATCCTGGGAGTGCGCAGCGGGACTCGGTGACGGCAACGGCGACGCCGGCGGTGACGGCGCGCCGGACGAGCCCGACGGCGACGGCGTCACAACGGGCTGCTGCGGTTCCGAGCCGGTTGGCCGCAGCGTGACGACCGTGACGGCCACCAGCAGCAGCGTCGCGGCGACCCAGCCGGCACGTCGCACGAACATGGACGCTTGGCGGCGTGCCGGCAGCGCGGTCGGGGGGACCGCCGGCCGCAGTCGCTCCGGGGTGACCCGGGCCGCCTGCGCGACGAGTGCCGAGCGTAGGCGGCTCTCAATGTCCACGTTCATCGTCGCGACTCCGACAGCGCTGCACGCAGGATGGTCAGAGCCCGGTTGGCCGTCGACTTGACGGTACCGCGCGATACATGCAGCACCTCGGCGATCTCCCTCTCGGACAGTTCCGACCAGTACCGCAGCACCACCACCTGGCGCTGCCGGACGGTCAGCCGCGCCAGCGCCGCGACCACCTCCTGGTCTTCCTCCGGCAGCAGGGCCTCTTCCTCCGCGGCCGGCACGGTTGGCGGTGGCGGCGGCACGTAGGCGCGGGCACTGCGGCGCCGGCGCAGCACCGACCGCGCCGCGTTCATCACCCCCGCCGTGAGGTACGCGTGCGGATCGGCGATGGTGCGCAGGTCCGCGCCGTGCCGCTGATACAACGCGGCGAACACGTCCTGCACGACATCCTCGGCGGTGGGCAGGTCGTCAACCATGAGGACGGCCAGCCGTACCAGGCTGAGCCGCCGCGCGTGGTACAGCTCGTTGATCGCCGGCGGACCATCCCGCTGCGGGGTGCCTCGGGAAGTGGACGCGCCGAACACCACCGAGCGCAGCACGCGCAGCAGCGGCCAAGGCAGGCGGAACGTGAGCGTCATGGTTCTCGCAGGTCAGGGGACAGACACGTGACGGTACCGCGGTGGCGGACCGGGGTCACCGCAGCGGCGACGGCGACGGCAGGACCGACGACGACTCCGGCACCGGCGACGGCAGGACCGACGACGACCGCGGCACCGGCGACGGCAGGACCGACGACGTCTCCGGCAAGGGTGACGGCAGCGCCGACGACGGCTCCGGCACCGGCGACGGCAGGACCGACGACGACTCCGGCACCGGCGACGGCAGCGCCGGCGAAGACCGCGGCACCGGCGACGGCAGCGGAGCGTCGTCGGCGAACGCGACGGCGGACACGGCGCCGATCGCGGCGACGGCAGCCGCGCTCACGACGTAAGCAACGGTACGAACCTTCAGGCGCATCAGGGCACTCCAGTGGATGAGGTACGGCTTTCGCACCGATAGACGCACGACGCCACGGAAGGTTGGCTCCGCAACGGTGACCTGGATCACAGCGCCCGCTTGGACGCGCGAACCGCCCCGTCGAGATCGGAGGCAGGATGCACCATGTCCGGTTCCTCCACATTGGAGCCCGCCACCCGGCCGGGCGCGTCACCTTCACTAGAGGGACCACACCTGGGAGGGCCACACGTGCGCACCGAACTCGAGCGGGAGTACGTCGAGTACGTGGAAGGGCGCCTCCACGTTTTGAAGCGCGGTGCGTACCTGCTGTGTGGGGATGTCCACCGGGCGGAGGACCTCGTGCAAACCACGATCACCGCGCTGTACCAGCACTGGCCCCGAGCCCGGCGGGCGGACAACATCGACGGCTACGTGCACCGGATGCTGCTGCGCAAGCACATCGACGAGCAGCGGCGGGGCTGGTCCCGGGTGCGGCTCATGGCCGACGCGCCCGACCGGACCGTGGCGCCGGCGACAGACGTCGAAGCGCGGGTCGCGCTCCGGGCCGCGCTCGCTCAGCTGCCCCGTACCCAGCGAACGATGCTGGTGCTGCGGTTCGCCTGCGACATGTCGGTCGAGGACGTGGCGGCCGCGCTGCGCTGCTCCCCCGGCACCGTCAAGAGCCACACCAGCCGCGGCCTTGCGGCGTTGCGGCGGCTGATGCCACTGGACGAGTTGATGGGAGAACGGCATGACCTGGGATGAGGAACGGGCCGCGGCAACGGTGGCGACCCTGATGCATCACGAGGATGTATCCCCCATGCGGGTCGACGTGCACGCGGCCGTCCTCGCCGGCCGTCGCGGGGCCCGGCGGCGCATGATCGTGAACGCGGGGGTGGTGATCGTCGTCCTGGCCGGGGTCTCGGTGGTCGGGGTACGACTGACCGGCCGCGATCCGGTTCCCGAGCCGCCGGCGGCACCGTGGAAGGCCACCGCCGTCCAGCCGTTGACCTGCACGACGGCCCCCTTTGGCGACCACCCGGACCAGGAGACCGTCATCAGCGTCGACCCGACCGGGAGCAACGTGCTGACCAGCGTCAGCGACCCGGTGTCCCCGGGCACCAGGCTGGTGCGGTACGCCGACGGCGTCCGTACCGTGCTCGACGTGCCGAAGGGTCGGCTGGCCGATGCGGTGGTGAACCGCGCTGGTCTCGTCGTGGGATTTTCGAACACGACAAGCGCGCCGGTCATGAGCTCCGTGTGGGCCTATCGGGGCGAAACGCCGCAGGAACTGCCGCTGCCCACCGGCTACCAGACAGTGCAGGACGTGGCGATCAACGGGCTGGGTGACGTCGTGGCCACGGTGACCTCCGGCGACACGACCGCGGTGGCGCTCTGGACGGCCGCGACTCCCGACCGACCTCGCGTGTACCCAGCCGACCGGTCGGGCTTTGTCTATGCCATCGCCGACGACGGCTCGGTAGTCGGTGTCTTCGGCCTCACGTCCACCCCGTCGGGCCCGGAGAACCGGGGCTGGCTCTGGTCGCCGGACGGCACCGGGCGCGACCTTGCGGTGCCGCCGGGTTGGACCGGGGGCACCGCGACGGCGTTCCACGCTTCGTGGGTGATGGGCTCCGTGACACAGCGGGAGCCCGCCCCTGGCGCCCCCGGTCTGAGGTCCGCGCCGGCACGCTGGAACCTGGCCACCGGCGCGGTCGAGGTGATGTCCGGTATCGAGTTCGAGCATCGGATCCAGGCCATCCCAACCGGATGGTTCATCATCACGGCACCGCCGAAGTCGACGGCCGTGGTCGCGCCGGACGGGCGCCTGTTCAACCTTCCCGGGCCGGCGGACGCGGAGAACCAGTACGCCGCCCCATCCTGGATCAGCGACGACGGCCGGAGGATGGTGGGTAACGTCGTCAGCATCAGGACAACGGGGACGGACCCCGGCCCGTACACCAAGGCCCGGGCAACGACCTGGTCGTGCACGCCCGGCCGCTGAACGGACGCAGACGGGGTGGCCACGGCGGGTGGTGGCTGGATACGCGAAGCTCAACCTGGACCACATGCACGGCGTCGGCACGCTGCTGCGGGTGCGACCGGGCAGATATCAGGTCGCCTGCGGGTCGCATGCAGGCACGCGGGGCCGGTACGCACCCGAGACGGAGCACTACGGACCCCCGGTCACCGGCAGCGACGACGACTGGAGCTGCCGCTGGGTTCGTTTCGTTCGCTCCGACGGGTGAGGCCGCGCTCGGACGCAATGCGGTGAGGCCCGGGGAGGTTGTCCCCGGGCTTCGCTGTGTGTGCTGGCTCCCCGGGCCCGCGATGGCCTCCCAGGCGTCCCTCAGGGTGCGGGCACCAGGGACGGCGTGCCGCGGGGCACCGACACCCAGCCCATCTCCTTGAACCAACCCGGTAGCGCCCGGCGCAGCTCGGCCGGGCCATCGAGGGCCACGTCGCCGGAGCGCAGGACGGCGGCCCAGGTGCGGTTGCCGAGCCACACGTCGACCAGCGCGCGCAGGTCGGCGGTCACGTGGACGCCCACCTCGTGGCCCGGGTCGGCGTCGCACACGTCGGCCTCGGCCGGGGTGAGCACCAGCCACCAGTGCCGCACGGCCGGCGGTACCGCCGGGAATCGGAAACCCACGACGGTGCGGCCGGCCGGCAGGGCCGAATGGTCGACATTCCGACGCATGTCCCACAGCAGCAGCTTCGGGTCGAGGTCGCGGTCGCCCAGCTCGCCGATCCAGCGCACGCCCCATGCGCCGATCGCGCGGACGATCGGCTCCAGCTCCCGGCCGGCGGGGGTGAGCTGGTAGCGCACCTCGCCGCCCTCCGGGCGCCGGTCGACCAGGCCGGCCGCGACCAGCTGCTGGAGGCGCTTGGACAGCAGGGTGGGCGACATCCGCGGCAGGCCGCGGCGCAGGTCGTTGAAGTGCTGGCGGCCGGCGATCAACTCGCGCACGACCAGCAGGGTCCACCGCTCGTCGAGCAGCTCCATGGCCTTGGCGACGGGGCAGAACTGGTAGTACGAGGCTCCCATTCCTCGACGGTAGAGCGCGGTACAGATGTTGTACTAGGCGTCGCCGAGTCGCGTTTCTAGCGTCGGAGGCATGGACGAGTTGAAGCAGAAGCACCGGGCCATGTGGGCCCTGGGTGACTATCCGGCCGTGGCCACCGACCTCATCCCCGAGCTGGGTGCGGTGATGGTCAAGGCGTGCAACATCGGGCCCGGGCAGCGGGTGCTGGACGTCGCGGCCGGCAGCGGCAACGCGGCGGTCCCGGCGGCCCTGGCCGGGGCGCAGGTCGTGGCCAGCGACCTCACCCCCGAGCTGCTGGCGACCGGCGAGGCGAACGCGCCGGTCGCGCTGGAGTGGCGGGAGGCCGACGCCGAGGCGCTGCCGTTCGGGGAGGCGTCGTTCGACGTGGTCATGTCCGTCGTGGGCGTGATGTTCGCGCCGCACCACCAGGCGGCCGCCGACGAGCTGGTGCGGGTGTGCCGCCCGGGCGGGACGGTCGGCCTGATCAGCTGGACGCCGGGCGGGTTCATCGGGCAGATGTTCCGGACGATGAAGCCCTACGCGCCGCCCCCGCCGCCCGGGGTGCAGCCGCCGCCGCTGTGGGGCGACGAGACGCACGTCCGGGCGCTGCTCGGCGACCGGGTCACCGACGTGGTGGCGGAGCGCCGCACCGTGCACATCGGCAACTTCGCGGACGGGGCCGCGTTCCGCGACTTCTTCAAGCGGGTCTACGGGCCGACGATCGCCGCCTACCGCAACCTGGCCGACCGCCCGGAGGACGCCGCCGAGCTCGACCGGGCGCTGGCCGAGCTGGGCGACGGGCCGGACGGGAAGGACTGGGAGTACCTCCTGCTGACCGCGGTCAGGGCGTGAGGATCTCGTTCCAGTCCCGGATCTCGTAGGCCGTGACGACCCCGTTGAGCACAAACGGGTCGCCGGCGACGAACTCCTCGGCGCTCTCCCGGGTGCGGAAGACGGCCAGCGCGCCCTCCCGCGGGTCGCCGAAGGTGCCGACCATGAGCAGGTCCCCGCGCGCGTGGAACGCGTCGATGCGCGCCCTGTGCGCGGGGTAGTGCACCGGCGCCGTGGTGAGCACGTCGTCGGCGGAGGTGTAGGAGACGACGGCCTTCACCGGGCGCGCGCCGCGAACGCGTCGAGGGTGGCGGTCCAGGCGCCGGGCTCCTCGAACGTGCCGCGCATGGCGGCCGCGTCGGCGCCGAACGCGTCGAGGTGGCGGTGCTCCAGCCGGACGCGGGTCCGGCCGGGGCCCGCCTCGGTGAACGTCACCTCCACGGAGGTCACGAGGTCCTCGTGGTACTTCCAGTCGGCCCCGATCTGCCAGGTGAGCACAACCCGGCCGGGCGGCTCCCACGCGGCGACGAAACCGGTCGACGTCTCGGTGCCGTCCTCGTGCCGGGTGTACCACCGGCCGCCGCGGTGCGGCTCGATGACGATGCGCTCGATCGGCGCCGACCCGATGTGGTGCGCGCTCGGCCACCACGACGTCATGTCGGCGGTGAAGATCTCGAAGGCGCGCGCGGGGTCGGTGTCGACGACGACCTCGCGCCGGATGGACTCGACGGTCGGGATCATGGCTGGCCGCCCTTCTCGTCACGGACTCGTTGCTCGAACGCGGCCATCGAACGGGCCCAGAAGCCGTCGAGGTGCGCCCGCAGCGCGGCGATGGCCTCGGGATCGGCCTGGTAGAGCCGGCGGGTGCCGTGCTGCCGGTCGGTCACCAGGCCGGCCTCCTTGAGGACCTTGAGGTGCTGCGACACGGCCGGGCGGCTCACCGGCAGCACCTCGGCGAGCTCGCCGACGGCGAGTGGTCCGTCGGCGAGCCGGTCGAGGATGGCCTGCCGCGTCGGGTCCCCGAGCGCGGTCAGCATCGCGGTTACGTTCGTCATGGCTTACCGTAAGCTACCACTTACCAAGCACCGTGACCAGCCCGTCAGAGCTGGTAGATCGCCACCGACCCGCTGCGGAAGCGGAACTCGGCGTGGTCGGCCAGGCGCGGCGACAGGTCCGGGGCGCTCTCGTCGACCATGAGCCAGCGCACGTGGTACCGCGTCCGCAGCACCCCGATCGTCTCCGCCGACGGCAGCCTGAAGGCGACGTCGTTGTCGACCAGCTTCGACGGGTCCCAGTAGGGCACGTAGACCGCGTTCACCCCGGAGACGGCCGCGGCCTCGTGGGTCCTGGCGGTGAAGCCCCAGCCCTCGACGAGGAAGCGGCGCTCGGCGTGGGCGGCGAACCAGAAGTGCCGGTTGTCGCAGGCGCCGGGCGTGGCGTACGCGCCGCCGACGCAGTGCGCGTTCGTGGCGACCAGGTCGTCGGGCGCGGAGTGCTCGCGCAGCCAGTGGCCGGCCACCCGGGTGCCCGGGGTGACGAACGGGGTGGTCTGCACGACGCCGCGCCAGCCGCCACGCTGCGACTCGCGGGTCATGAGGTACAGGTGCTTCACCGACGTGACGAGGCAGGCGCCGGCGAGCAGGGCGACGACCAGCGTGCGCCACTCGGGCAGGCGGGTCCGCCGGACGAGCCACGCGACGGTCGCGAGGAGCAGGAGCGTCAGCAGGTACGGCCAGACCAGCGCCCAGGCGGTCAGGGCCACGCTGCCGGTGGCACCTTCCCGCGGCACCCACTGCGGGCCGAGGAGATGCACGACGCCGAGGATCAGGCCGCCGGCCGCGACGGCGGCGAGGACCCGCAGGACCGTGGGCCGCGCCGGCAGCCCCTCCGGCGTGAGCAGGGCCAGGCCCACGGCGGCCGCGAGCGACAGGTACGGGCGGCCGGAGACCATGAACCAGCCCTCGGCGCCGCCCTCATGGCCGAACAGCAGCAGCGCGGCGACGCCGGACAGGCCGATGCCGAGCACCAGCAGGACCGGTGTCGGGTCGGCCACCCGCCCGCGGAACCGGCGCAGACCGGCGAGCCCGGGCCATACGCAGGCCCAGCAGAGCAGGGTGAGGGCCAGCACGACGAGCAGCCGCCAGAGCTGATGGTCGCCGTCCGGGCTGGCGAAGCCGGTGGTGTACGGGGCGCCGGAGATCTGCGCGAAATGCAGCGGGTCGACGGTCATGCCCTGGGAGGCGCCGCCGAACAGCACGAACTGCGCGAAGAGCATCGCGAGCAGGGTGACGCCGGCCGCCGCGAGGACGCCCGGGCGGACCCGGCGCCGGGCCGGCAGCTGGACCGCGATCACCAGCAGCAGGCCGGCCAGCAGCATCGGCATGAAGGTGGCCTTGCCGCCGGTCACGGCGACGACGAGCAGCCCCACGAGGGCCCACCGGGCGGCGCCCGGGCGGCGCAGCGCCTCCAGCAGGGCGAGCACCAGGCCGGCGAAGAGCACCGCGCCGAACGTCTGAGTGGGGCTGGTCCACAGCTGGGCCCGCAGGGAGGAGCCGTCCTCGTAGGCGTTGGTGCCGAACGCGGAGAACCAGCCGGCGAGGGGCCAGTGGTACGGCAGGGGCGTGAGCACGAAGAACGTGATGACGACGGCCGCGGCCGCCGCCCACCAGCGGCCGGTGAGCCGCCGGCCGAGAACGCCCACGAGCGCGGCCAGGCCGAACAGCATCGGCAGCGGGCCGAGGCGCACGAGCAGCACGTGCGGCTCGATCCCCGTCGCCCAGGACGTGGCGGCCAGCTCGGCGTAGACGAACCAGTGGTACAGCACGGGCTGGTCGGCCAGCCACGGCGACGTCAGCGGCATGTGGTGCTTCGCCTCGCCGACCAGCGCCAGATGGAACGGCGAGTCGGCGTCGGGGCTGAGCATGCCGGGCTCGACGAGCGCGTGCGTGCGGAAGAAGCGCACGCAGCTCCAGTAGAAGAGCACCCCGGCGGTGCCGGAGACGACCGCCGACCACCACACGGGTGTGCGGTCCTCGTCGCGGTCGCTGGGCCGCCAGTACCGCCGCAGCCGCGGTACCGCCAGGAACACGCCGATCGTCCCGGCCGCCCAGGCGGGGGTGAGCAGCGGCAGCCCGGCGGCCCGGGCGGCGATGTAGACCAGCACCTCGCAGCCGTAGCCGACGGCCAGGCCGGCGGCGGCGTCCTCGACCAGCCAGCCGGAGCGGCCGCGCGCGGCCCGCCAGAGCAGCGTGCCCGGCACGACGATGCCGAGCCCGACGTACGCCGCGAAGCTCGCGGTGTCGGCGGCGGAGACCCCGTAGTACCGCAGCCCGGCCGCGACCGCGAGCGCGACGACGACGGCCGGCACCCACGCGAACGACCGCCGCCCGGAGGTCCCTCTGTCCGAAATAGCCGATTGGGACTGAACGACCGTAGATGCCATACAATCCGCCGTTTCATGTGGTGATGGGGGCAACCTATGCAACGCCGGAGCGACACGTGCGCCCGCGCCGTTTCTCCACCCCGAACGAGACCCCGAACGAGTGAGACGGACGGTCACGTCGACCCGGCCGATCGGGCGGACTTGTGATCATCACATGGCGCTGCGTGACGGCGACCCGGCACGATCGGGCGCGTGAGCACCGATCCGTGGCCCGCGGCGAGCCCGGCCGAGCGCATCGGGCGGTCGCGGGCGCTCATGCGCGCGTGCGCCGGCGCCGTCGCCGCGTGGTTCGCCGAGCGGGCCGGGCAGCGGGAGTTCGCGGTCTTCGAGGCGCACTTCGCCGTCCTGCGCACGGTGCTCGACGAACTGCTGAGCGCCGTCGAGGGCCGGCTCGACGGGCTCGGGCCGGCGGGCGTCCCCGTCGACGTCCACGCGGCCTGCCGGGACCTCGACGCCCGCGTCGAGATCGTCCGCCGGCTCTTCGGGTGGTACCGCGAGAAGTACGACCAACGGGCCGACCCGGTCCTGGGCCCGACGATCCGGGCGGCCGACGCGATCGTGCGCAGCTGCTGGACGGCGCCGTTCATGATCGCCGAGGTGCCCCGGCCGGCCGGCCCGCTCACCTGGCTCGACCACCGCTACGACGCCGCGGCCCGGCTGCGCACCGCCGTCCCCGGCGAGCTGCGCGCGCTCGCCGAGGAGCTGCCGATCCCGGTCGTGGTGCTGCCGGCGGTCAGCGTCGTCGAGCCGTGGTGGCTGGCGCTGGCGGCCCACGAGACGGGGCACCACGTGCTGCACGAGCTCGACCCGGGGCTGCCCGCGGCGGCCCGGTCCGCGGTCGCGTTCGGGACCGCGGCGTTCGAGACCGCGGGCGCCTGGCCGGACTGGGCCGAGGAGTCGTTCTGCGACGCGTTCGCGGTGCTGTGCGTCGGACCGGCGGCGGTGCGGGCCGTCGCCGAGCTGGAGTACGGGCCGCCCGCCGACCTGGTCCGGTTCCCCGGCGACGCCGACCGGTACCCGCCGCCGGCCGTGCGGCTCGCCCTGCACGGGGAGCTGGCCCGGGCCGTGGGCCTGGACCCGCCCGGGCCCGGCGCCGCCGAGGTCGCGGCCTGGCTCGACACGCTGCCGCCGGGTGCCGTGGCACCCCTCGCCGTCGACGAGGTCCGGGCCCACCTGGACCTGGTGCCGGCGGTCGCGGCCGCGCTGCTCGGACTGCGGGTCAACGGCTGCGACCTGCCGGAGCTGTGCGGCTTCCGGCCGGAGCGGTTCGCGCCCGGCGGCGAGGTCGACGAGTGGCTGGCCCAGCTGCCCCGCACCGACCCCGTCGTGCTGTCCCGGCAGTCGCAGACCGCCGCCCGCAGCGCGATCGCCGCCGCGGCGGCGCGGCCGCTCGATCCCGGCGCCGCGCGGAACCTGCTGACCCTGCTCGACGGCAGCGGGCCGCCCGGCACGCTCGCCGGCCCGGTCCGCCGGGACGTCGACCCACGCCCGGTCGTCGACCGGCTGTTCGGTCTCGACCTGACACTCGACCTGACAGGAGAAGCGCATGGCGCCTGAGTTCGCCCGCCGGATGTGGTCCATGGTCCGCGACTGGTTCGCGAAGGAGGCGAGCCACGTCACCGTGGCCTTCCTGCCCGACGAGGGCGCCGCGCCGGTCGCGCCCGGCCAGGGGTACCTGCGGCTGTGGGTGTCGGAGGGGTTCCTGGCCCAGGAGCGCAGCTGGGGCAACGAGCACTTCCCGGTCCTGCACGGCGGTGCGGCGCTGCGCTTCCTCGGCGGCGAGGCCACGTTCACCACGTTCGAGCGGCCGCCGGACGCGTGGAAGGTCCCGGGCGCGCAGCTCGACTTTCCCATCACGCCGCTGCTGCCGTTCGGCGGCGGGACGGTCGAGGTCGAGGCCGCGCTGTACCAGGCGACCGTCGGCGGTCCGATCAGCACCGCCGTCGACCTGCTCGGCGGGGTCGCCAAGCTCATCGGCCCGCCCCTCGCGACCGCGGCGACGATCGCCGACAAGGTCTCCGACGGGCTGGCGGCCGTGCTCAAGGCGACCGGCGACCAGCCGGTCCTCGGCCTGCACTACGCGATGGTGTCCGACGGCGGGACCGGCACGCCGGTCCGCTCCGGCCACGTCGCCGTCATCGACCACCGCGGCGACCAGCTGGCGGGCCCGCCGGTGATCGCCGGCGGCCGGCTGCGCCTGGCCACGCCGGGCGGCGAGGTCCAGCCGACCGGCGTCGACTACCTCGTCGTCCGCGTCGAGTGCCGCACCGAGCGCGACGACTGGCGCTTCCCGGAGCTCGACGAGCTGGTCCGCCAGGCCGGCGCCGCGATCGCCCGCGGCAAGAAGGACGTCTTCGCCGACCTGCGCGGCGAGATCCTGGCCACGGTCTACACCTCGGCGGACCTGGTGCCCGCCGACCGGCTCCGGGTCGCCGTGCTGCTCAAGGACGAGCTGGACAGGATGGCCGAGCTCGGCGTCGTCGCCGCCGGGGAGTTCTCCCTCGCCGGCGCGGCCGGCCGCCTCCCGTCCCGCGACGACGAGCGCCTGCGCGGCCTCACCCTCGCGAAGCTGCTCGCCTAGGCCCTGTCCTGCCGATCATGTCGAGCCGAGACGGAGTCCAGATTTCGTCTGGCGTCGCCCCGCGGAAGTCCGGCTACCGGTGTTGTAACCGGGCTTTCGCGGGGCGGCGTCAGCGCCATGGGCGGGCCGGCCGGGCGCAGCTGCGCCGGGCCGGCCTTGGCGAGGAATCTGGGCCCGTCGCAGGCCGGCATGATCGGCAGGACAGGGCCTAGCCCTCGATGAGCCGCTCGAAGGTGTTGCGCGGCAGGCGGTCGTCGGTGCGCTCGGGCAGCTCACCGGACAGCTCCAGCCCGTCGCGCAGCGCCTCGAGCCGGTCGCGGACGAGCGTCGCGACCCGGCGCCGGTCCACCGGCACCAGGTCCGGCGACCCGTACGCCGTCGCGATGGCCTCGGCCCGCAGCCGCTGGAAGTCCTCGTGCCGGCCCTGCAGGTACGCCTCGGTGGCCCGCCGGGTGAGATCGTCGAGCTCCGGGAACAGCCAGTCGTCCCGCTCGGCCCGGCACTCCAGCCGCAGCACGAGGTGTTCGAGGTCGCCGGCCGGCCGCGTGCCCACGTGCAGCGTACCGTCCACAATGGACGGCAGCCCCGGCAGCGACCCGCGGGCCACGACGAGGTGGCCCGACCGCACGGGCATGCCGCCCGCCAGGGCGTACCGCACGGCCAGCATGGGGTCCTCGTCCGCCGCGTCGAGGACGGCACCGAAGCCGGCGGCGATCCGCCCGGCGACCGTGGCCGCGACCGTGAGCGGCGGCGCGACCAGACCGGCGACCTCGGCCAGCGCCGTGCAGGCCGCGTCGACCGGGCCGCCCGGCGGCCCCGCGAACAGCGCGGCCTCGATCTCCACCGCGCCGCCGCCGTACGGCAGCAGCGGCGTGAGCGGCATCCCCAGCCGGTCGCCGGGCCGGCCGACGGCCGCGAACATCGTCCGGTCCCCGGCGAAGCCCAGCGCGACACCGCCGTACGCCACGTGCCGGCCGCGGCCCGAGCGCAGGCTCCCGCCGGCCAGCCACAGGCGGACGTAGCCGAGCTCGGGGCGGACCGGTTCGGACCCGGGGTCGGGCAGGAACACGACGTCGAGCCGCTCGGACTCCCGGTCGCACCACCGCCGGACCCGCGCCGACGCCCCGCCGCCCGCAGTCGTTGCCCGCGGCACCGCGACCGGCGGACTGAGGGGCCGGCCGGCGAGCATGAGCACCACGTCGTCGGCCGCCCGCCCGGGCCGGCCGGCCAGCCGGCGCAGCTCGCGCACCAGCGGCAGCAGCTCGGCCGGTCCCCGCGGGCTGGTCAGCGACTCCTCGGCCGCACGGTCGACCAGCCGGACCGCCTCGGCGGCGGCGTCGTCGGGCAGCGGCGGGACGACGAGCACCGCGGCCGCCCCGCCCGCGAGCAGCTCCCGCGCGAGCTCGAACGTCGGCACCCGCAGCTCGCCGAGCGGCTCGGCCGCGCGGTCCGCCGGCTCCGCCTGGAGGACCACCAGCGCGGTGTCGCGCACGTCGAGGTCGTCGACGCCGACGAAGTACTCCCCCTCGGTGAGCCCGCGGCTGGTGTAGCCGCTGTCGTGCCCGTCCCCGGCGCGGATCCGCATCCGGGCGCCGCCCTTGGTCAGCGCTGGCTCGCCGACGAGGTGCAGCACGGTCCGCGCGCGGCCCGGGCCGGTGGGCTGCCGCGGGTCGAGCGGCCCCTGTCGCTCGACGCGCAGCGGCCGGCCGGCGGCCGGCCAGTCGACGACCAGGTCGGCGGCCTGGTCGGCGGCCTGGATCCGCACCGCGACGGTCCCGGGCCCACCTTCCGCGTAGGCGAAGTGCTCCCACTCGAAGTGCTCCGCGACATCGGGCAGGAGCACCACCATGACCGACGGTCCGGGCGGGGTCGCCCGTGCGTCGGCGAGCAGGACCAGCCGCTCCCGACCGGCGGTGAGCCGGGCGACCCGCCGGCCGTCGCCGGCCAGCACCGGGACCCCGTCGGCCACCGTGCGCTCCCCCGTGCGCGGGCCGGCGTCGAGCGGGGGCCCGTCGTCCTCGGGCCGCAGGGGGCTGAGGTCGAGCTCGGGGATGTCGCCGGGCGGCGGGGTGCCGAACGCCGCCTTGTTGCGGGCGTCCAGCAGCTCGTGCCATCGCCGGTTGAGCGCGTCGGGCGGAAAATCGATGTGCAGGTTCTCCTGCGGCGGCGGCCCGCCGGCCCGGATCTCGGCCAGCTCGCGCAGCAGCCGGGCCCGGTCGGCGCCGAGCCGGTCGCCGGCGGCCCGGTACCGCGTCTCGGCCCGCCGCAGCAGCTCGGCGCCGAGGTCGGCGTCGCGCAGGGCCAGCAGCTCCCCCTCGGCGAGCAGCGCTTGCGCGTACCACCGCGGCGGCAGCGCGGCGAGTGCGTCCGCGGGGAAGATCCGGGGGCGTACCAGCTCGACGCGGACCACGGCCAGCAGCGCCGTGCCCGTCCGGTCGGCGGTGAGCACGGCCGGGATCTCCCCCCGGCGCAGCGCGTCGATCCACGCCGGCAGCGGGCCGTCGACCTCCGGCGCGGTGCTCTCGTCGTCGACCGGCATGGCCCGGTCCGCGAACTGGGCCGCGTCGTGGGCCGGGCCGTCCTGCGACCGGGACGCCGGCAGGCCCGTCAGCCGCCCGCCGAGCTGCCAGTGGACGTGGGCGGTGCCCGCCTCGGCCGGGTCGCGGGGCCTCTCACCGGTGGCGAGGAACAGCGCGGGCCAGGCCGCGGCGCGAACCTGCGGGTCCGGGTCCTTCGCCAGCCGGTGCAGGGAGGTGCTCGGCCGGGTCGTGCGGGCCAGGCGGCACACGGCGGCGAGGGTGACGTCGCAGGCCTGGACGGTGTCCGGCTCCTGGCCGCGGGCGATCGCCTCCTCGCGCCAGCGCTGCACGAGCTCGGTGGCGAGGGTCCAGCGGCCGGTGACGAGGAGCAGGCGGACGTGGGCGACGAAGTACGGCGGGGTCTGCGCGTGCCAGACCGATGTGGGCCGCAGGCCGGCGACGCGCTCCGGTGGGAACCGCACCTCGCGGTCGGGCCGCTCCGGCAGCGTCCAGTCCAGCTCGTAGTCGAGCTGTGCGGCGGCGAGGCGCTCCGCGTCGAGGTCGGCGACGTCCGGCACGCCCGCGAGCCGGACCTCGTCCGGGACGTCGGCCGGGGGCTCGGCGGTGGCCACGGCGAGGCGGAGGCGGGCCAGGCGGGCCCGGTACAGCGGGTTCGCGATCCCGGGCCAGTCCAGGTCGACGACGGGTGTGTTGCCGGCGGACGCCGCCAGGGCCGTGGTGAGCTCGTCCCGCGCCACCGCGAACCGCTCGTGCCGCATCGCGATCGCCGCCCGGGTGAGGGCGATCGCGGCACGCAGGCCGCCCCGCGCGGCGCGCTCGCGGACGTGCAGCTCGGCCGCGAACGGCTCGGCGTCGGCGCCGGCGAGGAGCAGGGCCTCGGCCGCGGCGATCAGCGAGCCGACCGGGGCGGCCTGGAACACCATGCCGTTCGACCGTGCCCGGTCCAGGTCCGGCAGGGCGGGGAGGCTCCGGTGCGGGTCGGCGACGATCTCGCCGCACACCGCGCGGGCGCGCAGCCGGGCCCGGTCGGGCACGGCCGGGTGCCGGTCGGCCAGGCGCCACACGTCGTGCCACAGCTCGCGGGCGGCGGCGGGGCCGGCGACCCGCAGCGTCGTCGCGGCCTGGGTCGCCCGGACCGCGGCCAGGATCGTGGGCCCCGCGGGGCGTTCCAGCTCGGCGGCCGCGGCGCGGGGCATCACCTGCGCGGCCCAGCCCCACGCGTGCTCCGCGAGGAGGGTCTCGTCGACGCGGTCCCAGAACGCGGCGGCGTCCCCGACGGGCAGCAGGCGCAGGGCCGCCTCGACCGCCTCGGCCGGGGCCTCGTCCAGGTCGCCGGCGAAGCAGCGGTCGGCGGCGTCGCGGCCCAGGCGGTACAGCTCGGTCTCCGGCAGTCGCGGGAGCGCGGCCCGCAGGCGGGGCGCGAGGTTGGGGTCGACCTCGACCACTCGGGCGCGGCCGGCCTCGTCGAACCTGCGGGTGTGGACCCACTCGTGGGCGGCGAGGTCGGCGAACGTGCGCTGCGGGTCGAGCCGGCGGCGGCGCAGGGCCGGCTCGATCATGCCGAGGTCGAAGCGGCCCAGGGCCAGCGCCGCCGGCAGGGCCTCGACGACGGCGGGCTCGCCGACGCGCCCCAGGATGCGCTGCTCGACGTACGGGTCGCCGGCCGACGCGCGCAGCCGGCCGGCGGTGAGCGCCGGGTCGTCGACGGCCCACTGGGCGTACGCGCTGAGCTGGAACGGGTTCCAGGTGCCATCGGGGTCGGCGCAGCGCTCCAGGATGGCCGCGCGCACGTCGGTGGCGATGCGCCCGCCGGGGTCGCGCCGGATGAGGAACTCGGCGGCCTCGGCCCGGCTGAACCCGCCCAGCTCGACCGGGCGCAGGCCGTCGCCGAAGGCCGGGGGGACCCGCTCGTGGCCGGGCGGCCCGAGCCAGCGCCGGCCGGCGAGCACCACCCGCAGGCCGGGGAACCACTCGTGCAGGAAGGTGAGCATGTCGACGGTGCGGGCCACGGCGGGGGCCATCGCGCCGGGGGCGTGCGCCTTGACCAGCTCCTCGCAGGTGTCGAGAACGAGCACGACGCATTGGCCGAGGTCGGCGAGGTACACGGCGAAGGCGGTGAGCGTGCGCTCCAGGGCCGCGCCGAGCGCCGGGTCGTCGAGGCTGCCCTGGGTCAGCTCGTGCAGCGCGAACGCGGCGTCGTCGAAGTGCCGGCGGCGGCGCCGTTCGCCGCGGGTGCCGGTGTAGCCGGTCAGGTCGTCGGCCAGCGCGAGCAGCAGGTCGGCCGGGCGGGTGAACGGGTACCGCGGGTCGAGGTGGTCGAAGTCGACCCGCGCGAACACGGTCGGCGGCAGGCCGTGGCGCTCGGCGAAGCCGGCCGAGGCGAGGTGCCGCAGCAGCATCGTCTTGCCGACCCCGCCGTCGCCGCGGATGTGCAGCGCCCAGTGGCCGGCGCCGGCGATGAGGTCGGCGAGGGCCTGCTCCGGGTCGGTGCGCGGCTGGTAGTGGCGCAGCGCGGCGGCGTCGGCGGCCTGGCGGTAGGCCCGCCCGAGGCGCCACTGGGCGCGGCGGGCGCTCGCGGCGAGCGGGTCGCCGACCACCTCGCCGAGGCACTCGGCCGCGGCGACGAGGCGGGTCGCGTCGACCGCGCGGTCGCCGTCGAGCAGCCCGTCGACCGCGTCGAGGAGCGGGCCGCCGGTCGGGTCGAGGTACGGCAGGTCGAGCATCTCGCGCAGCGCGCCGACGGCCGGCGGCAGCGGGTCCGGCCGGTGCAGGGCCGCGCGCAGGTCGTCGAGGGTGGTGCCGAACCCGGTCCCGCGCAGGTAGGCGCCGACCTCGCCGCGGCGCGACGCCGGCAGCCAGAACGCGAGCCCGATCCGCCCGTCCGGCTCCAGGGCCGGCCGGGACTGGGCGATCCCGGCCGTTTCGAGGGCCGCGACGAGCGCCGGCACGCCGGGGTGGTCGCCGGCCGGGAAGCCGAGCCGGGTGGCCAGCTCGACGCTCCACTCGGGCAGCGCGGCGAGCCAGGTGAGCGTGGCGGTTTCGAACCGGGCCAGCCCGGCCCGTGCCGACTCCGCCTGATCGGCCCGCAGGGCCGCCAGCGCCTCGGCGACGGTCGCGTCCGGGAGGGTCATACCGTCGCTCCGGGATGCAGTTGGGTGTAGGCGTGCCACGCGGCCTCGTCGTTGTCCGGCTCGAACACGGTGGGGATGCGCGCGGCGACCACGTGCACCGCGTTGTCGGGCTTGCCGGGGCGGCTGCCGACGAAGTCCAGCGCCATCTCGTAGCCGTTGAGCTGGCCGTCCCGGACCGTGTAGATCCGGGTGCGGGGGTCGCCGTCCGGCGCGCTGCGGTCCGGGTGCAGCAGCACCCACTGGTAGCCGACCAGCATGTCGTCGCGGCCCAGCTCGCCCAGCTGCTGGATCCGCCGCTCGACCGCGGCGGTCTCGGCGAAGGTGTGCAGGCGGCTGCCGGCGTCCTCGGTGCGCGACCCGGTGAGGATCACCGGGATCGGCCGGTGCGGGCTGCCGAGGCCGAACGAGTCCACCATCTCCAGCAGCAGCCCGAGCCCGGTGTGGGCGTCCGGCGTCGCCCAGCGGTGGGCGTCGTCGCACAGCAGCACGGCCCGGGTGTGCCGGCCGAACGGCGCGCCCCAGCGGGCGGCGGCCTCGTCGCAGAGCCGGTCGAGGTCGGCGCCGAGCGCGGTCCGCAGGATCGGCGCCGGCACCGGGCCGGCGCCGTCGTCGAGCTCGTAGATCGCCTGGCCCACCGCGAGCAGGCGGTCGGCCCGCGCTTCGGCGCCGAGGTCGGGCTGCGGGTGCCGGGCGACCTGGAACATCCGCAGCGGGAACGGGTCCAGGCCCAGCTTGTCCACGAGCAGGTGGACCTGCTCCAGGACCGCCTTGACCAGCGCCCGGGCGGTCTGCGGGCCGGGCGCCGCGCCGTTGCCGGCGATGAACAGCGGCAGGTGGCCGTCGCGCAGGATCCGCCAGCCGATCTCGCGCAGCAGGCGGGTGCCGCCCAGGCTGCGGATCCGGTCCTTGGCCAGGACGGCCAGGACGCCGGCGGCGCCTTCGACGACCTCGTCGGCGGTCTTCAGGATCGGCCCGCGCCCGACGTGCAGCGGGTCGCCGGGGAGTTTCAGCGACCTCGCCAGGCCGACGAGCCGCCGGACCACCGCCTCGTCGACCATGCGCGCGGCCGGGTCGAGCTGCTCGGCGAGGTACAGCGCGGGGAGTGCCCAGTCGAGGGCCTCCGGGTCCTTGCGCAGCAGCGCGGCCCGGCGGCCGTGGGCGGAGGCCGCGACGAACGACGCGCCGCAGTGCACGGCGTGGATGAGGCGGCGGGTGTACAGGCGGCACGCCGGCTCGCTGATCTCACCGCTCATGGCGGACACGATCGGGACGCCCGCGGCGACGAGCTGCGCGGCGAGCGGGCCGACGTCGGTCGGGTCGTCGGAGCCGGCGCCGGCCGACTCCCCGGCGGACGCCGTGTTGCAGGCGGAGAGCATGACGGCCAGGGGCGGCCGGCCGGCCGCGAGGGCCTGGAACAGCTGCTCGGCGTCGCAGGGTTCCAGGCCGCCGCCGAGCAGCAGCTCGCCGCGGCCGTCGGGCGCGATCCGGCCGTGGGCGACGAGGTGGACGACGTCGGGATGGTGGCGGGCGCAGGCCTCGCGCAGCTTGTCGATCGTGACGCCGTGCTCGGTCCGGGCCCGGCAGACGCCGTCGACGTCGAGCTGCTGCAGCAGGCCCATGTACATCGCGCCGGGGCGGATGGTCGGGTCGGCCAGCGCCATGCCGGTGGCGAACAGCGCGACCGGGATGCCGGCGACCGGGCCGGCCTTCGTCGCCGGCGACGGGACCAGCCGGGTGATCGCGACCGTGCGCTCGGTCAGGCCGGCGAGGGGCCGCTCCTCGGTGCGCATCGACTCCCACACGAGGCGGTGCAGGTCGGCCTCCGGCACCGGCCAGCGCAGCGCCAGCTCGGCGTCGTCGTCACCGATCGCGGCCCAGACGGGCCGGAGCAGGCACTCGAACAGCCAGCGGCCGTACGCGACGACGTCGGCGGGGGTCGACTGGCGGGTCCGCAGCCGGCGCAGCACGCCGGCGGCCGCCTCGGCGTCGCCGGCGCACAGGCCGTCGAGCAGCGCGTCGCCGGTCGGGGTTCGCCGGTCGGCCGGCACCATGGGCAGCCGCCGGCCGGCGGCGGTGAAGACCTCCATGGTGTGGCCGGCGCCGAGCGGTGTCCCGGCCCCCGCATCGCCGGCGGTGCGGGCGGTCACCGCCCAGTCCGGGCCGGAGGGGCTGACCTCGACGATGATGCGCCGCATGGGCCTCAGCCCGCAGCCGGCCGGATCCGCGCCATCCCAGGATCGTGCCCGCCCGGGTGACCCAGCGCCACCGTTTGACCACCGTTTCGGCTGATCGGTCACCGGGTGGCGGCCGCTCGACCGAGACAGTCCGCCACGGTGCTCCTCGTCACGGGGTGGCGAACGCCGCACGGCCGAGCGTCGAGGCGAGCGGTGGGTCGGCGGGCGGCTAGGAAATACTGGGCCGGTGAGCAGCGCGAGCACGCAGGTCGAGGACGTCATCCGCGGTCGCGTGGACTACGAGGACGGGCTCGACCGGCTGTCCGTGGCGCCCGCCGCCGACGTCGACCCGGCGCTGTTCGCGGCGCTGGCCGAGGCCGCCACGCGGCTCTTCGAGCGGGGCTGGCAGCCGGCCGAGCTCCAGCGGGCGGCCACCCGGCGGGGGCGGCCGTCGCTGGCGCCGCTCGTGGCCGACGCGGTGGCCGCGCACCTGCGGCGGTACCGCCGCACCACCGTGGACGAACGCTGGCTGGAGCAGGCGGACACGCTCGGTGCCGGGGTGTGGTGGCCGGACGACGCGGCCTATGTCCGCGCGGTCGCCGCCCGCCGCCGGTCCGACCGGGTGCCCGTGCTCGACGACCTGCTCACCCTGCTCGGCGTGCTCGCGGCGCTGCCGCCGGTCGAGGTGCTCGTGCCGCCGCCGGGCAGCGCGCCCGCCCGGGCCGCGTCCAGGGTCGACGAGCGGCTGCTCGACCGGGTCCGCGCGCTGCTGGCGAAGGCCGAGTCGACGACCTACCCGGCGGAGGCCGAGACCTACACCGCGAAGGCGCAGGAGCTGATCGCGCGGCACAGCATCGACGAGGCGCTCGCGTACGGCGGCGCGGCGGACGCGACCGTGGTGCCGTTCGCCCGCCGGATCGGCGTCGACCACCCGTACGAGAGCGAGAAGGCGTCGCTGCTGAACGCGGTCGCCGAGGCGAACCGCTGCCACGCGGTGTGGTCGCCGGACCTCGGGTTCTGCACGGTGTTCGGCTTCGACGCCGACCTCGACGCGGTCGACCTGCTGTACACCTCGCTGCTGGTGCAGGCCCACCGGGCGATGGCACGGTCGGAGCCGCCGGGCGGCAAGGCGGGCAAGGCCCGGCTCAAGGCGTTCCGCCAGTCGTTCCTGGTGGCGTTCGCGGTGCGCATCGGCGAGCGGCTGGCCCGGGTCGCCGAGACGGCCCTGGAGGAGGCTGTCGCGGCCGCCGCCGTCGCGGACCCGCTGCCCGTGCTGCGCTCCCGCGACGAGCAGGTGCAGGAGACCATGCGGCGGGTGTTCCCGCGCACGGTCCGCGGCCGGAGCAGCCGGGTCGACAGCCTGGAGGGCTGGGAGTCCGGCCGGGAGGCGGCGGACGCCGCGGAGCTGCCCGTTCGGAGCTGATCCTCGGCCGGACGGCTGACCCCGACTCCTCCGGCAGGCACCAGAATCTTCGCGATCCGCCCCATTCGCTGAGGAGCTTCAATGCCTATGGTCACCATCCCGGCCGGTCAGGTCGCCGCCGGGCACCTCCCGCCCGTCTGCGCCCGCCACGGCGAGCAGGCGACGGCGACGAAGAAGGTCAACCTGATCTCGAAGCCGCCGGCCTGGGCCGCGGTGCTGATCATCGCCGGGGTGCTGCCGTACCTCATCGTGGTGATGGCCCTGCGCAAGACCGTCAAGGCGCCGGCCTGGCCGTGGTGCGCGAAGTGCACCAGCCAGCGCACCCGCAGCCTGCTCATCGGCCTCGGCCTGATCGTGCTGTCGTTCGTCCTGATGATCGCGTTCGCGGCGGCCCAGAGCGACGCGGCGGCGTTCGGCATCCTGCTGGCCTTGATCGGCTTCCTGGCCGGCATCATCGTGGCCGCCCGCGCCACGACCCAGGCGATCACCGGCGCCTTCGTGTCGAAGGACGGCAACCTGGTCGAGATCCCGAAGGCCGACGAGCGCTTCGCCTACGCCCTGCACCACCCGGGCGCGCGGGTCTAGCAGCAGCGGGTCCAGGAGCAGCGGACGGGCCGCGCCGTCCGCCAACGAAGCGGCGCGGCCCGCCTCCCCCGCCCTCAGGGGGAAGCGCTGCTAGAGAGCGCTCTCTCAAGCCTTCCCTGTCACTCCGGTCAATGTCAAGGCCATCGCCTCGGAGAGCGCTCTCTATCCCCTTGCCCACGCCAGGACAATGACGGACATGGAACTCGCACTGTCGGGTGAGGCGTTCGTCTGGTGGTACGGGCTCTTCGCCTGCCTCGCCGCCGCCGCCGTGCTGCTGTGGCGGCGGCCCGTCACCCGCGGCCCCGAGGCCGGCGACCCGACGCCGCTCGAACTGGCGCTGCTCGCCGGCGGGAGCGCCCGCGCGATCGCCGCGTCGCTCGCCGCGCTGCGCGTCGCGCACGCCGTCGCCGCCGACGGGCTCACGCTGCGGCGCATCGGGCCGGCCCACGACGAGGCAACCGAGCTCGACCGCGCGGTCCTCGACGCCGTCGGGCGGGAGGTCGCGCCCGACGAGGATCCCGCCGTACGGCGGATCGTCACCGCCGCCGGCCATTCCCTCGCCGAACGGGGGCTGCTGATCGACGCCCGGGCGCGGCGGCGGCTCCGCGAGGGCGCGATCCCGCTGGGCTCGCTCGCGCTGCTCGCGCTGCTGTTCGTGGCGGTGCGGCTGTCGTACCACCACCCGGTGACCCTGCACCTCGAGGCCGCGCTGGCCGTGGCCGCCGGTGGCGGCGCGCTCCTGCTGGTGCCGCGGCTGCCCCGGCGCACCCGGGCGCTGCTCGACCGGCTGCGGGCCGAGGGCGGCTTCCTGCGCGACGGCTGGCACACGTTCGGCCCGCCGACCGCCGCGCTGGCGGTCGCCGTCCACGGCCCGGACGTGATGGCGAGCATCGACCCGGCCTTCGCCGCGGCGGCGTCGCGGTCCACCGTGGACATTCCGCTGGACCGCCCGCGCCCACCGGAGGGCGAGGGCGCCGGGCCGGGGTTCGATCCCGGCCCGACGGGCCCGGTCGGCTGGTACTTCGGGGATCGCGAGTAGGCCCCGCGTTTGCCGGTGCGCGGCGGCGGGTACCCAGGCCGCTCATGGATCGCATCGACCCGCCGATTCCCGCGTAACGTCTGCGCCATGGCCGGTCCGAACGGGCTCGTCGTCGTGGGCGCGTCCGCCGGTGGCGTGCTGGCCCTGCGCGCCTTCGCCGGCGACGCCGGGCTCGTGCAGGACCCGGGCGAGGCCCGGTCATGACCACGCTGACCTGCATCGCCGAGCCGGACCACCCGATCACCCTGATCCGGGCCGTCGGCCTGCTCACGTACGGCTCGGCGCCGCTGCTGCGCGAGGCGGCCGGCAAGGCGTTGACCGACCACCCGGACCTGCTGCTCATCGACGTCTCCGGAGTCGAGGTGCTCGACGACATGACACTCACCGTGTTCCCGGCACTGGCTTCGCAGGCGGCGGAGCGGGAGGTCTCGGTGATGCTCGTCGGGCCGTCGCCGACCCTGGCCGGCCACCTGGAGTCGCTGGCGATCGGCCGGCGGCTGCCGGTGTTCGCCAGCCGGGCCGAGGCCGAGGCCGCACACGACCGACGGCCCGGCCCGCGGCGGATCTCGGCCGACCTGCCGGACGAACCCGCGGCGACCCACCTGGCTCGCGCGTTCGTCGACCGGACCTGCGCCCGCTGGCGGATCCGCCCGCTGGCCGACCACGCCGCGCTCGTCGCGACGGAGCTGGTCGCCAACGCGGTCCAGCACGCCAGGACCGCCGCGGTCATCTCGCTCGCGCTGCGCCAGCATTACCTGCACCTCAGCGTCCGCGACGGCAGCCACGAACGGCCGCGCCGCTCCCCCGAGGGCCACGGTCTGCTCATCGTCGAGGCGCTCGCGGCCAGCTGGGGCTGCGTCCAGACCACCGACGGGAAGGCGATGTGGGCGACGCTGCGGCTGCCCGGCGCGCGGTAGCGTAACGTGCCCGTGACCGAGCCACGACCCGGCTTCGAGGCACTGCTGCTGCATTGAAAGAGGCGCGCGGCTTCGACCTCACCGGGTACAAGCGCTCCAGCCTGACGCGCCGCGTCGGCCGGCGGATGGCACAGGTGGACATCGCGGACCACGCCGCCGTCCGCCCGCGACGTCGGCCGGCCGTTGCGCGACCTCGACCTGTCGTACCGCCCGGTGGAGCTGCTCGGCCACATCGAGCAGGCGCAGCTGGAGCGGCGGATCATCAAGCTCGACGGTGTCGAGCTGGTCAACGCCGCGGGCGAGTCGGTCTTCCTCGACATCCAGATCAAGCCGCTCGTCGACGGCGACGCCGCCCGGCTCGGCGCGGTCGTCATCGTCCAGGACATGACCGCGTCGCGGCGCCTCCAGGAGGAGCTGGAGCACGCGAACCGGCAGCTGGAGACGGCCTGCGAGGAGCTGCAGTCCACCAACGAGGAGCTCCAGTCGACCAACGACGAACTCCAGTCCATCAACGACGAGCTCAACCACGCGAACTCGTTCATGGAGGCGGTCCTCAGCAGCCTCCAGGCCGGCGTGATCGTGCTCAACCGCGACCTGCAGATCCTGGTCTGGAACCGTCGCGCCACGGACCTGTGGGGGCTACGCTCGGACGAGGCGGTCGGCCAGCACCTCCCAAACATCGACATTGGTCTATCGATGGCCGAGCTGCGACCGCTCATCCGCGACGTGCTCGACGGCCGCACGACGCCCGCAGCGTCGACCCGGACCGCGGTCAACCGCCGCGGCCGTCAGGTGGAGATCCGGGTGGTGTGCTCACCCCTGACGAGTGAATTGGCCGGCGTGATCGGGGTGATCCTGATCATGGAGGTGCCCGCGTCTCCCGCTGCGGGCCAGGCCGAACCGCCATAGTCTGGGCGAAACGGCGGGAAGGGGGCAAGGTGGACCTGACCATCACCGTGGCGACGCGGCGCGCCGCGAGCGTCCTGCAGGTCACCGGCGCCCTGGACTACGCCTCCGTGCCCTACCTGCGGCAGGTCGTCTTCGAGCTCTTCGACGCGGGCGACCGCGACATCGTCGTCGAGACCTCCGGCCTGCGCCTGCTCGACGCCGCCTCGATCAAGGTCCTGCTGTACCTCCAGCACCGCGGCCAGCAGCTCGACGCCAAGGTCCGCCTGACCGGCACGGCCGGCACGGCGCTGACCGCGCTGGAGATCGCCGGGGTGGCCAAGCAGCTCGGCGTCTTCGAGGACGTCGACGTCGCCTGGGCCGCGACCGCCCCAGACCGCCACGAGATCGACCTCGAGACGCTGCACCTCGTGCAGGGCCACTGGCCGGCCGAGGTCACCGAGCTGCTGTCCCGCCTGCAGGAGCTGCGCCCCGACGACCCGGCCCGCAAGCGGGCCCGCGACGACGTCATCGAGCTGTGCCTGCCGGCCGCCCGCCGCCTGGCCCGTCGCTACGGCGCCACCGGCGAGCCGCTCAACGACCTCGTCCAGGTCGCCTGCCTGGGCCTGGTGAAGGCGGTCGACGGCTTCGACGCCTCCCGGGGCATCGAGTTCGGGACCTACGCCACGCCCACGATCGTCGGGGAGATCAAGCGGTACTTCCGGGACCGCACCTGGGGCATCCGCCTGCCCCGCCGCCTGCAGGAGCTCCGCCTGGCCGTCAACAAGGCCCGCGACGACCTGGTCCAGACCCTGGGCCGCTCCCCCACGGTCCCGGATCTCGCCGCCCACCTGGAGGTCGACGAGGAGCAGGTGATCGAGGTGATCGGCGCCCTGCACGCGTACCGCCCGATGTCCCTGGACGCCCCCACCACCGGCGCCGACGACGAGGCGACGCTCCAGGACGCCATAGGCTCGGACGAGCCGGAGTTCGTCCTCGTGGACTACCGCGAGTCGCTGCACGTGCTGATCGACCGCCTCCCGGAGCGCGAGCAGCGCATCTTGACGCTCCGCTTCTACGGCAACCTGACCCAGGCGGAGATCGCCGACCAGGTGGGCCTGTCCCAGATGCACGTGAGCCGCCTGCTCCGCCAGTCGCTGAACTTCCTCCGCCGCCGCCTGACCGAGTAACCCCATGATCAAGGGAAAGATCCGGCTGCCATGGCAACCAGCTGTTTCCCACGATCAACCCCGTCCGCAGCGCCCACGGTCGACGGTCCCGCCGGGTGCGCGAAATATCCGATAAATCGGACTCATTGATCGCGCGGCAAGTGACGAGGCGCGGGCCGCCGGGGCGCTCGACTTTTCTTGGGTGGCACCGACCGCAATCACGACCGGCAGGACAGGGACCAGGAGACGGCCGCCACCGTGGGAGGCCCGGCCCTGAAGGCGCCGGACAGGTGGAATCGCGAGCCACCGCACCCCACCAGCCGGGAACCTGCGCTGCTGAGCCGGGAGCATGCCGACATCGTCCCCAGGCCGGCATGCTCCCCCGGCCTACGAGACTGCGGGCGCCGTCGAGGCGCCCGGCCCCGACGATGCCGGACCGGGCGGGGACGCCAACCCACCTGGCGCCGCCAACCCCGGGGCGGGCGCCGCCGAACCGCCGGGTGCTGCCGGCCCAGAGGCTGGAAGCGCGCCGGACGACGCCGCCGAGCCCGTAGGTGACGGTGGTCCGCCGGGCGCTGCCGGCCCAGGAGCGGGAGCAACGCCGGACGACGCCGCCGAGCCCGTACGTGACGGTCCGCCAGGGGCCGCCGGGCCCGGTGGAAGCGTCTGGCCGGTGGACGGCGTCGGCCGCCGTGGCAGGGCCGGCAGCGGCGAGGCCGCCGGGCCGGCAGCGCCGCCCGGGCCCGCCGCGGCCGGGTGGGACTGCGGGGTCCCACCAGCGCCCAGGGGCACGGCGGAGGCGGAGCCCGTGCGGGTCGGCGGGCCGCCGCGACCCGGTAAGGCGTGGGCCGGGCGGCGCGGTGGGCGGCGGCCCAGGGAGAGCAGCACACCGGTGACCATCAGCAGCAGGCCGGCCAGCGCGGTGAACAGCGGCAGGGACGTGGGGATGCCGAGGTACACCGTGATGCCCAGGATCCGCGACAACCCCCACGGCAGCAGCGCCAGCTGGTCGTTCCAGACCGTGAGCGCGCGCTCCAGGCCGATCACCGCCACCACCGCCGACAGCACCGCGAGGGGGGCGCCGAACGTGGCCAGGGCGGCGCCCACGGTGCGGCGGCGCAGGAGGCCGTAGCGGTCGCGCAGGACCAGGGCGGTGGCGACGAACAGCCAGGCGAAGGCGGCGAAGGCGACGATGACGTACGCCGCGCGCCAGCCCGGCGACGTCCAGAACACGAACCAGTAGTGGCCCGGGCCGCGCAGGGCCAGCGCGGCCAGGAGGAGGACGGTGCGCAGGAGGGCGACGCCGCCGATCACCGCCCACAGGTGGAACGGGTCGCGGCGGCCGACGACGAGCCGGGCGGTGGCCGCGAACAGGAGCCAGCCGCCGAGCGTGACCAGCACGTGCGCCGGGGCGGCGAACCAGGTGAAGACCAGGCGGCTGGCGACCAGCGCGGCGAGCGGGACGGCGATCACGAGCACCCGGTCGACGGGGCTCGGCATCTCGTCGAGGTCGGCGAGGCGCCACGGCCGCAGCGCGCCGAGGCTGAGCGCGCGCAGGCCGCGGGCGCCCGGCGAGCCGGGGCGGCGCAGGGCGCCGCGCAGCAGCACGAGCAGGAGCAGCAGGAGCAGGGCGCGGGCGGTCCAGGCCATCGCGACGTCGCGGTCGGCCCGCTCGGCGCCGAGGTCGGCGGCCGTGAAGTTGTACGCCGGCAGGTCCACGTCGCCGCCGTAGCGGGTCAGGTGGGCGTCGCGCGCCGACCGGTAGCGGGACTCGGCCTCCTTCCACGCCGTGTGGGCGGACGAGGAGCCGGTGTCGAGCCACTGGGCGTGGCGCAGCACCGTCGCCCGGTAGGCGCTCAGGGTGCGCAACAGGTCCACCTCATACGACAGCGTGTCGATGAGCCGGGCCCGCTGGGTCGCGTCGCGCCAGGTCGCCGGGTCGGTCGCGGCCACCTCGTCGTGCATCAGGGCGGCGAGCGTCACCGCCCGCTCCCCGTCGGCGATCGCCTCGTCGACCCGGCCGCGGCTCACCGCATAGATGCTGTCGAGGGCCGCCGAGTCGCCGGTGACGATGTCCCACTCGAAGATCCACATCATCGGCGGGGGCTCCAGGCCGAGCGCGCGCACCGAGTGGTCGGCGTAGGGCGAGAGGTAGAGCCCCTTGGTCACCGCCTCGCGGGACATCGCCATCATGCGCCCGATCGCGGCGACCGTGCGCGGGTCCTCGGAGAACGTCTGCCGGGCCCAGTCGGCGGTGATCCGCGCCGCCGGCGTCTGCGGGTCGTGTGCGAGGCGGCCCATCGCGTAGGAGTTCAGGTCGTACAGCTGCCAGAACCCGCTGCGCAGCAGCAGCGACATCGGCCCGGCGCGCAGCGGCCCGCCGTCCTGCGTCCAGGTCCACACGCCCTCGACGTGCGGGTTGGCGGCGAGGAACCGCTGGAGGGCCTGCTGGTGCAGCACCGTGAGGTCGTTGGGCAGCGCCCCGAAGCCCTCGAACTCCCGCCGCGACTGGAACTCCACGATCCGCCGCTGCGAGCCGGTGGTGAGCGTCGGGTTGAGCGGCAGGTGGCTGTAGAAGTCGCCCGCGCTGTACTTCGTGGAGACGATCAGGTGCGGGTCGTCGATGCCGCCGAGGACCTCCTCGTAGGAGGCCGGGTTGGTGTGCAGGTCGCCGACCGCGCCCACGCCGACCGTCCACGTCCGGAAGATGACGTCCTTGCCGGCCGCGCCGGCCGTGTGCAGCAGCGCGGTGAGCATCGCCCGCACCCCGGCGGCGCTCGTGACGGCGATCCGCGACGAGTAGTCCCAGCCGGGCTGCTTGTAGACGTCGCCGCCCTCGCCGACGCGCACCATGAGGCCGCTGACGAACGGCATCCGGTCGAACAGCTCCGCGAGCCCCACCTGGTACACCTGCCAGAACCGGGCGCTCGTGGTGTCGAGCCCGCCGGTCGCGCGCTCCAGGAAGCGCTCCAGGGGCGGGGACAGCGCCAGCATGTCGGTGAGCAGGTAGACCCGCATGCTCATGTCCCGCGCGTAGCGGAACACCGGCCCGAACGCCGCGACCAGCGCCTCCGCGCGGGCGATGTGGTCGTCGCCCTCCGGATAGACGGCGTGCCCGTCGCCGATGGCGGAGAAGGTGACGTACTCCAGGAAGCCCGGCACGACCACGCCGTTATACCCCTGGGCGAGGGCATGGCCGACGAACTCCTGGAACTCGCGCGAGATCCGGTCGACGGCGGCCTTGTCCACCCACGGCGCCTCGGGCAGCAGCGCACTGCCGACGACGTCGGTGTTCAGCGAGTAGTCGGTGCCGGCGGCGAACTCGGCGACGTCGGGCTCACGCCCCACGGCGCCGGCATCGGTGAGCCGCAGCCCGAGCCGCGGCGTGATCTCCTTGCCGCGCTGGTCGGCCGGCAGCACCTCGGCGCCGGAGCGGATGCGGTCGGCCACCGTGTAGAGCCCGGTCGCGGCCCCGGCCAGGTCGGCGGCCTCGACGACCAGCGCGCCCGGCGCGCCGGCCAGCCGGAACGACTCGGGCGTCACCGCGGGCACGAGGCGCACGTCGAGCCCGCCCGGCGCGGTCTGCTCGCCCGGCGTCTCCTGCACGACGGCGGGCCGGGGGCGGCCCCGCTGCTGCACCGCGTCGGCGACGGCGGTGGCGGCGAGCCGCAGCCGGGCCACGGCCGGGACCCGGATCGCGGTGATCGGCGGCGGCGCCGCGGCGTCCTGCGGCGGCGCGGCCTCGGCCGGCTCGGCCGGCACGCTCGCCGGCGTGTAGCTGAGCCCGAGCGCGCCGGAGACGCCCCAGGCCACGGCGGCGCCCAGGGCAAGGACCACCGCCGCCGCGATGAGCGGCAGCCGCGGCGAGCGGACCCGGCGTTCGATCACGGGGCACATCGTAGGTCCAGGGGCCGACAGTTTTTTACCTCCCCGGGCTTCGCCCGCGGTTTCGTGGGGGGTTCCCACCCCACACCCCCCACGCGCCGCTACGCGACGCACGCTGTTCCTAGCTCCACGGGCTTCGCCCGCGGTTCCGTGGGGGGTTCCCACCCCACACCCCCCCATGCGCCGCTGCGCGACGCACTTCTTGGCCTCGCGGAAGTTTCTTGTACCTATCCGGCGCCGAAACAGACGAACGAGTCCGTGCTCGGCCGGTCCTGCGGCGCCGCCTCCGCCTGGGCGAGGGCGAGCGCCGACGCCGGCCGGTGCCCGGCCGCCAGGTGCCCGTAGAAGGCGCGCATGAGCACGCGGGTGGCTCCGTCGTCGACCGGCCCGGTGGACGCGACGACCGTCGCCGTCCCCATGTTCAGCAGCGCCGCGACCAGGCCCATCAGCTCGTCGCCCGGGTGCACCGCGGCGAGGCCGGTGTCGCAGCCGGACAGCACCAGCAGCGCGGGCGGGCGGCGCAGGGCCGTCAGGTCGTACACCGTGAGCTGCCCGTCGGCCAGCATCAGGAACGAGAAGAGGGGGTTGTCGACCCGGAACTCCCCGTGCGAGGCGATGTGCCCGATCCCGGCGCCGTCCAGGGCCGCGAGGGCCGGCGCGACCCGCGCCTGCTCGCCGGCCAGGACCGTCGCGCCGGGGCGGTCGGACGCGATCTCGCGGACCTCGTCGGCCGCCTGCGCCGCCGAGGGCGCGCCGACCAGCACCAGGTCGCTGGGGGCGGGCGGCTGCGCGGCGGCCCGCCACCAGATCGCGGCGGAGGGGGCGACGGCGATCGAGCGGCCGCGCAGGCGCGGGAGCATCGTCCACGGCAGGGCGTGCAGGGCCCCGGTCGGCACCAGCACGATCGGGCCGGTGCCGATCAGGTCGGCGAGCGGGTCGAGCAGCAGCCGGTCCAGCAGCAGCACCTGCCGCGACAGCCGCTCGGCCGCGGTGCCACCGTGGCCGAGCACCTGGCTGCGCAGCGCGAACCGCAGCGACTCCAGCTCGGCGGCGACCTCCTCGATCTTGCCGACGACCCGGTGGGTGACCCGCCGGCCGCGCACCACCAGGGCGTGCAGCAGGCCGTCGAGGTCGAGCAGCTCGACGAGCACCCGCTCGCCCAGGGCCGAGGCCAGCGCCGTGAGCGGCAGCTCCTGCGACGAGGACGAGGAGGAGGTCGCGGCCGTGCCCGGCGTGCGCCAGGTCCGCCGCCGGATCTCCGCCTCCAGGAACCGCTGCCGGCGCAGCAGCCGGTTGGTGCGCTGCGGGCCGGTCGGCGCGGCGGCCAGCTCCCCGCCGATGCGGCGCAGCTCGGTGAGGTGCCGCGCGACGACCGGGTCGGTGGACGGGCGGGCCGGCGGCAGCGTCAGGGCGGCCGACCGGCAGCGCTGGGCCCAGGTCAGGGCGGCCGACGGGCCGTGGTGGTCGAGCGCCAGCCGCAGCCGGAGCCCGGCCAGGGCGGCCGTCTCCGCGCTGCCGCGCACCCGCAGCTCGGTGGCGCCGAGACTGGCCCGGTAGGCGTCGGCCTGGCGCAGTCCCGCGGTCGCCGCCCGGACCGCGTCCGGCACCGAACCGGACGCCAGCTCCAGCCGGGTCCGGATGTGCCACCAGCGGACCCGCAGCTGGGGCGGGCCGAGCTTGGCCGCGGCGCCCGCCTCGGTGAGCAGCTCGCGGGCGGTGTACAGCTCGCGGAGGTCGACGGCGAGCTGGGCGGCGTCGAGCAGCCCTTCCCAGCCGGGCTGCAGCCAGCCGGCCTCGACCAGGCTGCCGGCGGCCGCGCGCAGCTCGCGCAGGGTGCCGCGGTTGGCCCGACCGGCCGCCACCACTGCGGCCAGCTCGACGAGCCGGGCCCGGGCGCTCCACACCGGCCGGCCCTGCTTGACGAAGGTGCGCCGGGCCGCAGCCGCGGCCGTGCGGGAGTCCTGCAGCTTGCCGACGGCGAGCAGGATCCGGGCGAGCGTCAGGTGGGCCTGGCCGAACAGCAGGTCGAGCTGCCCGTCGGCGCAGGCGTCGATGGCCGCGCGCACGGCCGCCTCGGCCTCCGGCAGCAGGCGCACCGACAGCAGCAGGTCGGCCCGGTCGAGCAGGCCGTAGGCGGCGCTGCCGGTGTTCCACAGCCGGTCGTGCGCCCGGTCGTAGCGGGCGAGCGCGGTCGGCACGTCGCCGGCCTGCGCGGCGACGAAGCCGAGGTTGTGCTCGACCTGCGCGGCGGCGGTCGCCATGCCGAGGCGGTTGTAGAGCGCCTGGGCCTGACGCAGATCGCTCTCCGCCTGTTTGAGATTGCCCCGATACCCGTGCAGAACGCCCCGGTTGGTCAGTGTCCGGGCCTCCCACACCTCGTCGCCGGAGGCCCGGAAGGCGCGCAGCGCGCTGCGGTACAGCTCCATCGCCTGCAGGTCGTAACCGAGGCGGTCGAGGATCAGCGCGCGCTGCATCGAGGCGCGGGCGCGGCGGTGTCCCCGCAGCTCGGCGAGTGCCCGGTCGATCTCCTTCAGAGCGGCGGTCGGCCGGCCCAGGTCCTCGAGGACGTACGCATGGCTCATGCGGGCCTCGGCCTCATGGACGCTGAATCCGGCCTTCCGGGCGACCGCGATCGAGGCGCGCAGCAGCTGCGCCGCGCGGCCCGCGTCGTGCCGCGCGTGGGCGGCCAGACCCAGCGCACGCAGGGCAACTGCCTCCGACGCGGGGTCGCCGTCGCGCTTCGCGTCGCGCAACGCCGCCTCGGCGAGGGCCTTGGCCCGGACCGGGTCGGCACCGACAATCGGGAGCAGCCGCTGCGCCAGGTCGTCGGCGGGGGTAAGCACGGGCGCTGCCGTCATGGTTGCATCCTGCCAAAGGTGCGGACGTGTATCACGATGCCGGGTAGGCGTCTCTAGTCACTGGTTCTGCTGTCGGGAACTTGTCCTTTGCGTCGAAGAGAACCGATTGAGGAGCATTCATGACCGTTGCACGCGATCGTTTCCAGCGCTGGGAACGGCGCCGTGACCAGCGCCTGGCCGGCATCCCGTGGCTGCGCACCGAGCTGCACGACGGCCGGCCGGTCCGGTTCGTCCGCGACGAGATCCTGGTCCAGGACTCGGGCGCCGGGACCGCCCACCGCACGCTGAACGGGCTGGGGCACCGTTCCAGCGAGATCCGCGAGGACGAGCCGGCCCGCGGGCTGCGCCGGCTGCGCACGTCCGGCCTCGACGTCGCCGCCGCCGTCCGCCAGCTGCGCGGGCAGCTGCCCGACGCGGTCGTCGGCCCGAACCACGTGTTCACCTCCACGCCGTACAACCACGGCGGCCCGTTCGGCCCGCCCGTCTCCTGCACCGCCCTCGACGCCAAGCTCGCGCCGCTGGCGTCGGGCGCCTCCCCGGTGCGGGTCGTCGTGCTCGACACCGGCGTGTGGGTCGACAGCCCGCTGCCGGCCGGCTGCTACTCCGCGACCACCGAGAACCACGAGACGGTCCTCGACGGCGACAACAACGGCGAGCTGGACTCCGACGTCGGGCACGCCAACTTCATCGCCGGCGTGGTCGTGCAGGCCACCGAGGGCGCGCAGGTGCGCATCGTCAAGGTGCTCGACAGCTTCGGCATCTGCACCGAGGCCGACCTCGCCGCGAAGATCGCCGCGCTGACCGACGTCGACGTGCTCAACCTCTCGCTCGGCGGGTTCTCGATCGGCGACCAGCCGCCTGCGGTGCTGCACGCGGCCCTGCAGACGTTCCTGGCGGGCACCGGCCGGGTCGTCGTCGCGGCCGCGGGCAACAACGGCATCGACGACCGTCCGTTCTGGCCGGCGGCCTTCACATCCAGTGGTACCGCCTGGGCCCCGCAGATCCTCGCCGTGGCCGCCCACAACGGCACCGCGGTGTGCGACTGGAGCAACCACGGCCCATGGGTGACCCTGGTCGCCCCCGGCGAGGACGTCGTCAGCACGTTCATCAACCACCCGAGCTTCACGAGCGGGTGGGCGCAGTGGAGCGGCACGTCGTTCGCGGCCCCGAAGGTGGTCGCCGCGATCGTCGAGCGCGTCCCCACCGCCGGCTCCGTCACGGCCGCGGCCGACCAGCTGCGCGCGGCGGTCGCCGCCCAGCCCATCGGCGGGTACCCGGCCCTGCAGTGACCAGGTGGCCCCTGTCCCGCCGCGGCGGGACAGGGGTCGTCCTGACATGCTCCGATCAGGCACAGTGAACCGGCCGTTAGGCTGAACCGCCACCGGGCCGGACCGGTGGTGAACTGTTGCGTTGATGCACGGGCTTTGGGCGGGAGCGGCAGGTTGAGCGTCACACTCATGGACCGGTACCGGCTCGACTACCCGGTCGGCGCGGGCGGCATGGGCATCGTGTGGCGCGCCACCGACCTGCGTTCCCAGCGGCACGTCGCGGTCAAGGAGGTCCGCTTCCCGGCGACCCTGCCCGACGCGGAGCGGGCCGAGCTGACCCGCCAGGTGCAGGACGCGGCCCGCGTCGAGCACCCGCACGTCGTCACGGTCCACGACGTCGTGGTCGACGACGGCCGCCCGTGGATCGTCATGGACCTCGTCGCCGGCCGCTCGCTCGAACGCCTCGTCCTGGACGAGGGCACCCTGACCCCGCGCGCCGCCGCCGAGCTGGGCCTGGCGCTGCTGGACGCCCTGGCCACGGCGCACACGCAGGGCGTCGTCCACGGCGACGTGAAGCCGTCGAACGTCCTGGTCGAGTCGGACGGGCGGGCCCGCCTCACCGACTTCTCGGTGGCCCTGGCGCTGGGCCCGGGGACGCTGCTGGCGTCCCCCGGCTACGTGGCCCCCGAACGCCTGCGCGACGGCGTGGCCGGCGTGGCCGCGGACCACTTCTCGCTGGGCGCGACCCTGTACTTCGCGGTCGAGGGCCGCAACCCCTTCCAGGCGGCCGGCGAGGCGCTGTCCGGGCTGTTCACGGCGGCCTCGGAGCCGCACCCCCGCCCGGAGCGCGCGGGCGCGCTGACGGCGGTCATCGACGGCCTGCTGGACAAGTCCCCGCAGACCCGCCTGACGGGCGCGGCGGCCCGCGAGGCGCTGCTGGCGGCGCTGGACGAGGCGGAGACCGAACGCGTGACGCCGCCGCCCGCCGTGCCCGGCAAGTCGGAAATGTCCGTCGTGGCGAACGAACCGGACGAAGATCAGGCGGAGGAGCTTCCGGACATCCCGGCCGCCGAAACACCGATCGACGAGGCCGGGACCGCGCCGGCCGCCGGGGCCGCCGCACCGGGCGCACACGACGAGCCGGCCACCGAGGACGACGCGGACGAACGGACCGCCGGGGCCGCCGCACCGCCCGCCGCCGACGAGCCGACCGGCGAGACCGGACCGATCACGCAAACCGGACCGATCACGCAAACCCAACCGGCCGGGCAGACCACGCAGACCAGGCAGACCGGGCAGACCACGCAGACCGGGCCGGCGCCGGCCGACGACGATCCCACCAACGAGACGGCGCCGATCCTCGGCGGCACGTACGCGTCGAGCTACAGCCAGCCCCCCGCCGCCGACCAGCCCACCGGGCCGAGGCGCAAGCGCCGCCGGGCCGCGCTCGCCGGCCTCGCGGGCGCCGCCGTCCTCGCCCTCCTCGTCACCGTCGGCCTGCTGACCCGCGGCGGCGGCGAGCCCGCCGCCGTCACCGGCGAACCCGCCCAGGCCCTGGTCACCACGCCCAGCCCGGCGCCGTCGCCCGAGGCCAGCAGCGCGCCGCCAGCCGAGGCCAGCCCCTCGGCCAGCCCGTCGCCGTCCAGGACCCGGACGACGACCCGGCCGGCCAGCCCCAAGCCGCCCGCCACCACCGGCGCGGCACTGAGCTTCGACACCACCAGCTACACGGGACGCTGCCGGTGGGGCACCACCGTCACCGCGACCGTCACGATCCGGGTCAGCACCAGCGCGGCCACGACCGTGCGGTACCAGTTGGTGTCCGATGCCGGATACTCCGCCGGCGCCGTCGAGGGCACCGCCCGCAACGGCGTCTACACGGAGAGTTTCACCGTCGGGGTTGGCCTGGGCGAACGCAAGACGACGGAGTTCTGGTTCGACGTGCAGACGCCCACCGGACGCCAGTCCAACCACGTCACGTTCCGCAACTCGTGCTCGTGACGGCATACTGTCGCGGGTATCCGAGCGGGAGCGGGGAGCGGGCGGAGTGGACGAGGACGACATGACGCGCGACGGGCTGCCGCGGTTTCTCGACCGCGAGCCCGGCGAGGAGTACGCGGAAGAGCAGAACGCGCAGAGCGCCGAGGCGGCCGCTGCCGCCACCCGGCGCACGATGGGCCTGCTCATCGCCGGCGGCCTGTCGGGCACCCTGATCGTCGCGCTGGTCGTGGCCGCCCTGGTCAGCGGCGGCAACACCGACGCGTCCGACCAGAAGGCGTCGGCCACCCAGTCGGCGCTGCCGCCGGTGGTGCCGGAGGAGAGCGTGTCGCCCGAGGCGACGACGGACCCGAGCCCGTCGCTCGAGTCGAGCAGCAGCTCGCCGTCGCCGAGCAAGAAGCCGACGCCGTCGAAGACGACCAGCGGGCCGAAGGGCACGGTCACCTCGATCTCGCTGACCCTGGACCCGCCCGGTTACGCGGGCGACTGCAAGAACGACCAGTCCCGGCAGGTCACGGCCACCCTGCGGATCCGGGTCAGCCAGTCCGGCGCCGCGGTCACCTACACGGTCGACGGCGAACGGTTCACCGGTACCGCGCAGGGCACGACGTACACCCGGAGATGGACGTTCTCGGTCCCGGAGACCAACGGCTCGCGCAAGGTGTCGGTCGCGGTGAGCGCGCCGAGCACCACCAGCGCCTCGACGACGTTCGTCGTGCGATGCAATAAATAGATCAGTATTCATGCCGACCGGCACGGTTGGTTACCATTGAGGTACCAACCGTGACGGGATCGGCATGGGTCATGATCACCGAACGCAGCCTGCTCGTGTACTGCTCGGCGAACCAGGCCCTGCGCTGTGCCCCGGTCGCCGACCGGCACCGCGGCGGGCTGGTCGTCTCGCCGCACCAGCGCGACGAGGCCGGGCTGCTCGCCACCGCCGCCTACCTGCTGCGCCAGCGCGGCTTCGCGGCGCCGCTGCTGCTCGACGCGGCGCGGTACGCGGGCCAGGCCCGGCTGCCGGCCAGCGCCCCCTTCAACCCGCGCTGGCTGCGCCGCCAGCGCGAGCTCGGCCTGCCGGTGCTCACCGACTCCGGCTACGTCGACGCCGACGACGAGCGCGGCCTCGCCGGCCTGCTGCACCGCGCGGCGGCCGTCCCCGGCGCGATCGCCGTCCTCCCGCTGCACCCGTCGTGGCTGCACGACCGGATGCGCCGCGCGGTGCTCACCGGGCACGTCCGGGCCGCGGCGGTCCCGGTGGCGCTGGTCCTGGAGGCCGCCCGCGACCCGTTCGCGCTGCCGGGCGTCGTCGCCGGCCTGCTCGCGCTGCTGCGCTGCGAGGTGCCGGTCCTGCTGCTGCGCAGCGACGTGTCGGCGCTCGGTGCGCTGTGCCACGGCGCCACGGCGGCGGCCGTCGGCACGGTCGGCGCGCTGCGGCACCTGGCGCCGCGCTACGACGTGCGGGGACCGGTGCCCCGCCCGCCGCCGTCCACGGTCTTCCGGCCGACGCTCTCGTACCGCCGGCTCGGCGCGATCGCGCGGGCGAAGCGCGGCCACCCGGAGCCGGCGCTGTGGGGCTGCGGGTGCGAGGCGTGCGACGGCCGCGACGTCGACTGGATGGCCGGGCTGCCGGAGCGCGATCGCGAGGTGCCGGCCTTCGAGCACGCCATCCGGGTGCTGCAGGACCTCCGCGGCGGTCTCCTCGGCGACTCGGTACCCCTGGCGGCCGCCCGCCGCAGCTGGGCCGCCCGGTGCGCCGACGCCGTCTTCCGCTCCCGCGAGCTGGGCTGGGCGCCGGCGCCGATGCTGACCCGCTGGCGGGAGGAGACGCCGGCCGCCGCACCGGTGGCACGGTTGACCGCGTGAACGTCGACCCGCCCCTGCCGTGGGACGAGGCGCAGCGCGAGTTCATGCGACCACGGGCGGCGCCGTGCGCGTCGACGGCGGCTACGTCGACGCGATCCTGCCCTGAGACCTGAGCCCCTGGACCCATCGGGCGGCAACCGGCAGAATCGGCGCCGGCAGATTTCTGCCGGAGTCGTGCCGCACGGCACCCGGTCCAAGGCGTCGGATGGAGTCATCGGCCCAAGTAGCGCCGCTCGGCGCCCTCATCGAGCGCTGCCGGCGGCGGGCCGGACTCACTCAGGAGTCACTCGCCGCACGCAGCGGGATGAGCGTGCGCGCGCTGCGCGACATCGAGCGCGACCGGGTCCGCCACCCGCATGCGGCGTCGCTGGAGCGGCTCGCCGCGGCCCTGGGCCTCTCCCCCGCCGAGCGGGCCGAGCTGCTCGCCGTGCTCGACCGGGCCGGCCGCGGGCGCGAGACGACCCGCGTCGGCGTGCTCGGGCCGCTCGCGGTGACCCGGGCCGGCCAGCCGATCGGCGTCGCCACCTCGGCCCAGCGCGGGCTGCTCGGCCTGCTGGCGCTCCAGGTGGACCGGGCGGTGTCGCGCGACGAGATCGTCGAGACGCTGTGGGGGCCGCGCCCGCCGAAGACCGCGCCGGCCCAGGTGCACGCGGCGGTCGGGCGGCTGCGCACGATCCTCGACCCGGCCGGCGAGCGGGCCGGCGCGGGCGGGGTGCTGCCGCTGACGCACGGGCGGTACCGGCTGAGCGTCCCGTCCGACACGGTGGACGTGAGCCGGTTCGCGGGCCTCGTCGCCCAGGCCGAGCGGCACGAACCGGACGAGGCCCTGCGCCTGCTCGACGAGGCGCTGCGCGGCTGGCGCGGGCCGGTGCTCGCCGACGCCAACGCCCGGCTGCGGGCCCACCCGGCGGCCGCGGCGCTCGGCCACCAGCGGCTGGCGGCCGCGCTGCGGCTGGCCGACCTGTCGATCGAGCTGCGCCGGTACGCCGAGGCGACCGGGCCGCTGCGCGAGCTGACCCGCGACGAGCCGTTCCACGAGGGCCTGCACGCGCGGCTGGTGCTGCTGCTGGCCGGCGGCGGGGAGCGGGCGGCGGCGCTGCGGCTGTACGCCGAGGTGCGCGCCCGGCTGGTCGACGAGCTCGGGGTGGAGCCGTCGCAGGAGATGCGGGCCGCGCACGTGCGGGTGCTGCGCGAGGAGGTGCCCGGGCCGCACGAGGTGGTCGCGGCGAGCGGGCGGCCTTCGACGGTGCCGGCGGTGCCGGTCGTGCCGGCGCTGCTGCCGCCGGACATCCCCGACTTCACCGGCCGGGCCGCCGAGGTGGACGCCGCGGTCGAGCTGCTCACGGCGCCCCGCCCGGCGCTCGTCGTGGCCGGGGTCGCCGGCATGGGCGGCGTCGGCAAGACGGCGTTCGCCGTGCACGTGGCGCACCTCCTGGCCGGCGCGTTCCCCGACGGCCAGCTGTACGCGAACCTGCGCGGCATCGACCCGGCCCCGGCGGCGCCGATCGAGGTGCTGGCCCGGTTCCTGCGCGCCCTCGGCGTCGACAGCCAGGCCGTGCCCGACGACCCCGTCGAGGCCTCCTCGCTGTACCGCAGCCGCCTCAACGGCCGCCGCGTGCTCGTGGTGCTCGACAACGCGGCCGGCGAGGACCAGGTCCGGCCACTGCTGCCCGGGTCGGCGAGCTGCGCGCTCGTGCTCACCGGCCGGGCCCGCCTGGCCGGCGTCGAGGGTGCCCGGTGGTTCGACCTCGGTGACTTCCCGGCCGGCGACGCGCTGCGGCTGCTCGCCGAGGTGGCCGGGGCCGAGCGGGTGGCGGCCGAGGCGGACCGCGCGGCCGAGCTCGTCGGGCTCTGCGGCCGGCTGCCACTCGCGGTGCGGGTCGCCGGGGCGCGGCTGGCCGCCCGTCCGCGCTGGCGGATCGCCGGCCTCACCGCCCTGCTGGCCGACGAGCGCCGCCGCCTCGACCGGCTCGCCGCCGGGGACCTCGCGGTGCGGGCGTCGCTGGCGCTGTCGTACCGCGGCCTCGACCCGGTCGCCGCCCGGCTGCTCGCGATGCTGGGCCTGTTCGACGCGCCCGACGTGCCGGTGTGGCTGGCCGCGTGCCTGCTGGAGGTACCGCCGGACGACGCGGTCGAGCCGCTGGACGCCCTCGTCGACGCCCAGCTGCTCCAGCTCGCCCGGACGGACGCGATCGGCCAGGTGCGGTACCGCCTGCACGACCTGGTCCGGCTCTACGCGCGCTCGCTGGCGCCGCCGGAGGAGGTCGCCGGCGTGCTGGCCCGCGGCCTCGGCGGCTGGCTGTCGCTGGCCGAGCGGATGGCTCCCGGCGTGCCCGGCCCGTGCTTCGCGGTCCTGCACGGCCCGGCGGACCGCACGCCGGTGGCGCTGCCGGCCCGGGTCGACCCGCTCGCCTGGTTCGACGCCGAGCGCTCGGCGCTGCTGGCGGCGGTCGCCCAGGCCTGCGACCACGGCCTCGACGACCTGGCGTTCGACCTGGCCGGGACGCTGGAGAAGTACTTCGACCTGCGTGGCATGTACGAGTCGTGGCGCGGCACGAACGAGCGGGTGATGCTGTTGTGCCGGCGCACCGGCAACCGGCTCGGCGAGGCGGTCATGCTGCGCGGGCTGGCCGAGGTCCGGGCCTGGAACACCACCCACGCCGACGGCGGGGCGATGGCCGGCCTGGAGGCCGACGGCGACCGGGTCCGCGAGCTGTTCACCGCGGCCGGCGAGCCGCGCGGCACGGCCGACGCCGAGGTGATGCGGGCCTGGGGCCTGGCGGCGCGCGGCGCGTACGCCGAGGCGGTCGCGGCGGCGACCCGCGGCCTGGAGCTGGCCACGGCCACCGGCCACCTCGGCGGGCAGGCCCGGGCGCACATCGCGCTCTGCCTCACCTACCGCGAGCAGGGCCGCTTCGCGCCGATCCCGGCCCACCTGGAGGCCGCGCTGAGCGCGGCCCGGGCGCTCGGCAACCCCCGCTACGAGGCGGCGGTGCTCCAGTTCACCGGCATCGGCCACGGCGAGATGGGCCGGCTGGACGAGGCCCTCGCCTTCCTCGACGAGTCGCGGGCGATCTCCGAGCGGTACCGCGACCACTACGCCGAGGCGCTCACGATGCTCGCCTACGCCCGGGTCCACGCCAAGCGCGGCGACGACGGCCGCGCCCGGTCGGCGGCCGCCGCGTCCCTCGCGCTGGGCCGGGAGTACAACATGACCCACCACGTCGCCGACGCGCTCGCGGTCCTCGGCGAGCTGGAGCTGGCCGCCGGCCGGCCCGCCGAGGCGGTCGCGTTGCTGGCCGAGTCGGTACGGCTGTGGCGCACGCGGGGCTGGCCGGCGTTCCTGGCCGCGGCCCTGACCGCGCTCGGCGCGGCGCAGTCCACACTGGACGCCGCCGCCGCGAGGGCGGCCTGGGAGGAGGCCCGGTCACTGTTCGCCGCGCTGGGCGCCGAGGACCGCGTGGCGGCCCTGGACGCCGCCCTGTCGCGCTGACCCCCGCCCCTCGCCTCCGCGATCTTGGAGTTGCGGTCCCGAATATGCCGGATATTTCGCGATATAGCCGGGACCACAACTCCAAGATCGCGGAGGCAAAAGCGGCGAGGACGGCGAGGACGTCAGCGGAGCAGGGAGGCCGGGGTGATCGGCAGGTCGTGGACCCGGATGCCGGTGGCGTGGTACACGGCGTTGGCGACCGCGGCCGCGGTGCCGACGATGCCGAGCTCGCCGATGCCCTTGGTGCCCATCGGGTTGAGGTGCGGGTCGTCCTCGTCGATCCAGCGCGCCTCGATCGCCGGCACGTCGGCGTTCACGGCCACGTGGTAGCTCGCCAGGTCGTCCGTCACGAAGTCGCCGGTGCGCCGGTCCATGACGCTGCGCTCCATGAGCGCCATCGACAGGCCCATCGTCATGCCGCCGATGAGCTGCGAGCGGGCCGTGGTGGGGTTGACGATCCGGCCGGCCGCGAAGACCCCGAGCAGGCGGCTCACCCGGACCTCGCCGGTGCCGGGGTCGACGCGCACCTCGCAGAACTGGGCGCCGAACGAGTGGCGCGCGAACTCCTCCCGCGCCGCGACGTCCTCGGTGGTGTCGGCGGTCGCGAAGACGCCCTCGGCCGGCACCCGCCCGTGGTGGAGGCTGTCGATGCGCTCGCGGACCCGCCGGCACGCCTCGGTGACCGCCCAGCCCCACGACGAGGTGCCCATCGAGCCGCCGGCGACCGGCGCCGGCCCGATCGCGCTGTCGCCGACGGTGATCTCGACGCAGTACTGGGCGACGCCGAGCGCGTCGGCGGCGATCTGGCGCAGCACGGTGCGGGCGCCGGTGCCGATGTCGGCCGCGTTCACCTGCACGTGGAAGTGGTCGTCGGCGGTGGCCCGGGCGGTCGCGGTCGACGGCCAGGTGATCGCCGGGAACGTCGACGCGGCGACCCCGGTGCCGACCAGCCAGCGCCCCTCGCGGCGCACCGCGGGCCGCGGGTCGCGGCCGGCCCACCCGAACCGCTCGGCGCCGTCGCGCAGGCAGTCGGCGAGGTGCCGGCTGCTGAACGGGATGCCGAGCTCCGGGTCGACCTGGGTGTCGTTGGCCAGGCGCAGCTGGACCGGGTCCCAGTTGCCGGCCACGGCGAGCTCGTCCATCGCCGACTCCAGCGCGAACGACCCCGGGCACTCGCCGGGCGCCCGCATCCAGGTCGGCGGCGGCACGTCGAGCGGCGCGACCCGGTGCGTGGTGCGCCGGTGCGGGGCGGCGTACAGCGTGCGGCTGATCACCGCGGTCTGCTCGACGAACTCGATGACCTTCGACGTCTGGCTCACCGCGTCGTGGCCGATCGCGACCAGCCGGCCCCGCTCGTCGGCGCCGAGCCGGACCCGCTGGATGGTCGGCGTGCGGTACCCGGCCAGCGAGAACAGCATCTGCCTTGTGAGTGCCAGCTTGACCGGCCGGCCGACGCACCTGGACGCCATGGCGGCCAGGACCGCGGTCACCCGGCCCGGCCCCTTCGAGCCGAAGCCGCCGCCGACGTGCTCGTTGACCACCCGGACCATCTGCGGCGGCAGCTCGAACAGCCCCGCGAGGGCGTCCCGCACGCTCGTCGAGGACTGCGTCGAGTCGAACACGACGAGGTTGCCGCGCTCCCAGAACGCGGTCGCGGCGTGCGGCTCCATCGCGACGTGGTGCATCGCCGGGGTGCGATAGGTGGCGTCGACCCGCACGGCGGCCGTGGCCAGCCCGGCGTCGAGGTCGCCGACCACGCTCATGCCCGGGAAGCCGGCGTTGACCGTCTCGGGGGCGTAGAGCGCCGGGTGGTCGGCCCGCAGCTCGGTGTCGGCCGTGACCGGCTGCTCGTCGACGACCACCGCCTCGGCGCCCTCCCGGGCGCGCTCCAGCGAGTTGGCGACGACCATCGCGACGACCTGGCCGCGGTACTGGATGCGGGGCGACTGGAGCACCAGCAGGCCGGGGTCGCCGATCGGCTCCAGGCGCGGCGCGCTGCCGTGCCACACGACCGCGAGCACCCCGTCGAGGGCGAGCGCCGGCTGGGTGTCCACCGTGGACACCCAGCCGGCGGCGACGGTCGACAGCACCGGCCAGGCGTAGACGGCTCCCGGCACGGGATGGTCGACGGCGTACGGCGCGTGGCCGGTCACCTTGTCCCGGGCCTCCAGCCGCGGCTGGGCGACGCCGATGCTGCGCACCTCACCGAGGCGGATCCGCGCGATGCTCACCAGCTCGCCTCCGTCATGCCGCGCAGGACCGCCACCGTCAGGTTGCGCAGCAGCGGGACCTTCCAGCCGTTGTCCGGCAGCGGCCGCGCGGCGAGCAGCTCCTCGTCGGCGCCGCGCTCGAAGGTGTCCACGGTGGCCGGCGCGCCGCGCATCGCGCGCTCCGCGGCCCAGGCGCGCCACGGCAGGTGGGCCACCCCGCCCCAGGCGATGCGCACGTCCTGGACGGTGCCGTCGCGCACGTCGATCGCGGCGGCGACCGAGCCGTCGGCGAACGCGAACGACGCGCGGTCGCGGACCTTGCGGTAGGTGGAGCCGGCCGCCATGGGCAGCGGCGGCAGTACGACACCGGTCACCAGGGCACCGCGGGGAAGGTTGGTGTCGCGGTCGGGGCGGTCGCCGGGCCGCCGGTAGAGATCGTGGACGCTGATCCGGTCGGGCCCGTGCGGGCCGAGGAACTCCACCTGGGCGTCCATCACGGACAGTGCCACGGCCAGATCCGACGGGTTGGTGGCGACGCACTGCCGGGAGGCGCCGAGGATCGCCAGGTCGCGGTGCTCGCCCTCGATGGCGGCGCAGCCGGCGCCCGGCTGGCGTTTGTTGCACGCCTTCGTGACGTCCTGGAAGTACCGGCAGCGCGTGCGCTGCAGCAGGTTGCCGCCGAGCGTGGCACGGTTGCGCAGCTGCCCGGAGGCGCCGGAGAGCAGGGCGAGCGACACCGCGGGGTAGCGCTCGCGCACGACCGGGTGGGCGGCCAGGTCGCTGTTGGACACCAGCGCGCCGGCCCGCAGGGCGCCGTTCGGCAGCGTCTCGACGTCGCGGTAGGGCAGGTCGCCGACGTCCACCACGACCTCGGGCGCGCTGACCCCGAGCTTCATGAGGTCGACGAGGTTGGTGCCGCCGGCCAGGTACACGCGGCCCGGGCGGGCCATGGTGGCCACCACGGCGGCCGGCTCCGCGGCGCGCTCGTAGGCGAACGGCTTCATCGGCCGGCCACATCGGCGACGGCGGCGACGATGTTCACGTAGGCGCCGCAGCGGCAGATGTTGCCGCTCATCCGCTCGCGGATCTCGTCCTCGGCGCTCACGTCCCCGGTGCCCGTGAGGACGCTCGGCCAGCCCTGCTCGAGCTCGTCGAGCAGCCCGACGGCCGAGCACACCTGGCCCGGCGTGCAGTAGCCGCACTGCAGCGCGTCGTGCTCGGCGAACGCCTCCTGCACCGGGTGCAGCCCGTCGCCGGCGTTGAGCCCCTCGACGGTCGTGACGGCGGCCGCGTCGACGCTGACCGCGAGGATGAGGCAGCTGTTCACCCGCCGCCCGTCGAGCAGCACCGTGCACGCCCCGCACTGCCCGTGGTCGCAGCCCTTCTTGGTGCCGGGCAGCCCGAGCTCCTCGCGCAGCACGTCGAGCAGCGTGGCCCGGTTGTCGGTGCGCAGCTGCTGGCGCCGCCCGTTCACGTGCAGCGTCAGGTCGCTCGTCGTTCGCATGTCCCCCACGACCGGCGTGCTGCCCGCCCCGCCCCGGATGATGCCCGGCCGGGACGGAGATCACCCTTCCTTGACCTCAAGCCCGCTTCAGGTTCGACGCTGGATGCATGCGTGCGATCGAGGTGGCCCGGTTCGGCGGGCCGGAGGTGCTGGTGGCGGCGGAGGTACCGGACCCGCGGCCGGTGCCGGGGGCGGCGGTGGTGCAGGTCGCGGCGGCCGACACCCTGTGGGTGGAGACCCGGATCCGGGCGGGCGAGGCCGGGGCGATCTTCCCGGTCGAGCCGCCGTACGTTCCCGGGGCCGGCTTCGCGGGGACGGTCCGCACGGTCGGCAGCGGCGTCGATCCACAGTGGATCGACCGGCGGGTCGTCGTGCGGACCGGGCACACCGGCGGCTACGTGGAACGGGCGGCGGTGCCGTGGGCCTCCCTGGTGCCCGTGCCGGACGGGGTCGAGCTGCGCGACGCGGCGGCGGTGCTGCACGACGGCGTGACCGCGCTCGCCCTGGCCGACGTGGTGAAGCTCGCCGCCGGCGACCGGGTGCTGGTGACGGCGGCCGCGGGCGGGATGGGGGCGCTGCTCGTCCAGCTGGCCCGCGACCTCGGCGCGACGGTGGTCGCGGCGGCCGGCGGGCCGGCCAAGCTCGACGCACTGCGCGGGCTCGGCGCGCACCTGCTGGCCGACTACACCGCGCCGGGCTGGACGGACCGGGTGTGGGAGGCGACCGGCGGGCTCGACGTGGTGCTCGACGGCGCCGGCGGCGACTACGGCCGGGCCGCGTTCGACCTCGTCGCCGAGGGCGGCCGGTTCTCCGCGCACGGCACCCCGGCCGGTGCGTTCGCGGTCGCCGACCCGGTGGTGGCGCGGCAGCGCGGGGTCACCGCGACCGGCATCGAGGCCGTGCAGCTGGACCCCGGGGCGTTCCGCGGGTACCTCGTGCGGGCCCTCGCGGCGGTGGCCGCCGGGCGGCTGCGGCCGCTCGTCGGGCAGACGTTCCCGCTGGAGCGGGCCGCCGACGCGCACCGCGCGATCGAGGCCCGCACCGCGGTCGGCAAGACGCTGCTAACAGTCGCATGACACGGCCCAGCGGGGAGCCGTGAGGTCGTCGGCCGGACGGTGGTCGCGGCCCGCCGGGGTCTGGAACGTCAGGCCCTCGCGGACCCAGTACTCGTAGCCGCCGAGCATCTCGCGGACCCGGTAGCCGAGCCGGGCGAACTCCAGCGCGGCCTTCGTGGCGCCGTTGCAGCCCGGGCCCCAGCAGTACGTGACGACGTCGGCGTCGCGCGGGATCTCGGCCGGGGCGCGGGTGGCGATCTCGGCGGTCGGCAGGTGCACGGCGCCGGGGACGTGGCCCTGGGCCCAGGCCTGCGGGCCGCGGGAGTCGACCAGGACGAAGCCGGGAGTCCCGGCCTCCAGCAGGGCGTGGACGTCGCTGACGTCGGTCTCGTAGGTCAGGCGGGCGGTGAAGTGGGCGATCGCGTCGGTCATGGCGTCCATGGTCGGTTGCCGAGCGCGGGCGGGACAGTGGCGGTAACGACGCCGTACGCTAAGATCCCGCCATGCTGCGCGTGTCGGTGCTGGCCTACCCGGGGATGTCGGTGTTCGAGACGGGCATCGTGACCGAGGTGTTCGGGCTGCCCCGGCCGGAGCTCTCCGTGCCGTGGTACGACCTCGTCGTGTGTGCGCCGTCGGCCGACCCGGTGCCGGTCATCGGAGGTGCGCAGCTGCACACGCCGCACGGGCTGGACGCGTTCGCGGCCGCCGACACCGTCATCGTGCCCGGCGTCGCCGGCGTGCACGGCGACCCGCCGGCGGCGGTGCTCGACGCGCTGCGGCACGCCCACGCGCGGGGCGCGCGCATCCTGTCGATCTGCTCCGGCGCGTTCGCGCTCGCCGCCGCCGGGCTGCTCGACGGGCGGCGGGCCACCACGCACTGGCGCTACGCCGAGGTGTTCCGACGCCGGTTCCCGGCCGTGGACCTCGACCCCGACGTGCTGTACATCGCCGACGGGCCGGTCTGGACGAGCGCGGGCAGCGCCGCCGGGCTGGACCTGTGCCTGCACGTGGTCCGCTGCGACCACGGCGCGGCGATCGCCAACGCCGTGGCGCGGCGGCTCGTCGTCCAGCCCCACCGCGACGGCGGGCAGGCGCAGTTCATCGAGAGCCCCATGCCGCCGGCGGCCGAGGACGACCGGATCGCCGCCAGCATCACGTGGGCCCTGGAGCACCTGGCCGAGCCGATGACGGTCGAGGGGCTCGCCGCGCGGGCGCACATGTCGCCGCGCACCTACCTGCGGCACTTCGCCCGGGCCACCGGCACCTCGCCGATCCGCTGGCTGATCCGCCAGCGCGTGCAGGCCAGCCTGGCGCTGCTGGAGACCAGCGACGAGCCGGTCGAGCGGATCGCCGCCGCGGTCGGGTTCGAGACGCCGGTGACGTTCCGCCACCACTTCACCGGCGTCATGCGCACCTCTCCCTCGGCGTATCGAAATGCGTTTCGGGCCCGGGTGGCTCTGGGGTAGCGTCACTCGCCGTGCCGACCTGGGGGACGCTCATCGGGCTGGGCTTCCGGCGCTGGTCGGCCTACCGGATGGCGGCGTTCGCCGGCGCGTTCACCAACAGCGTGTTCGGCCTGATCCGGGCCGCCGTCGTCACCGCGACCGTCGGCGTCGCGGGCGGGGTGCTCGCCGGCTACGACGCGCGCGGCGTTGCCACCTACGTGTGGCTCGGGCAGGCGCTCATCGGCCCGGTGCACCTCGGCGCCTGGAACGACCTCGCCCAGCGCATCCGCACCGGGGACATCGCCGTGGACCTGGCCCGCCCGGTCGACCCGATGCTCGTGTACCTCGCCGCCGACCTCGGCCGCGCCGCCTTCGTCTTCCTGCCGCGCGGCCTGCCGCCGCTCGCCGTCGGCGCGCTGGTGACCGGCCTGTCCCTGCCGGCGACGCCATTGCCGTACCTGCTGGGCCTGGTGAGCGTCGCGCTCGCCGTGGGCGTGTCGTTCGGCTGCCGCTGGCTGCTGAGCCTCAGCGCGTTCTGGCTGCTCGACCTGCGCGGGCCGACCACGCTGTACCTCGTGCTGACCGCCGTCCTCACCGGCCTGGCGGTGCCGGTGCACTGGTTCCCGCCGTGGCTGGCCACGCTCGCGGCGGCCACGCCGTTCCCGGCGATGCTCCAGGCGCCGATCGACATCCTCAGCGGGCGGGTCGCCGGCGGCGCGGCCGTGGCGGGCCTCGCGGTGCAGGCCGCCTGGCTGGCCGGGCTGCTCACGGCCGGGTCGCTGATCTTCCGGCTGGGCGCGCGCCGCCTGGTGGTACAGGGTGGCTAGCCCCTATCTCACGCTCATCGCACTGCGGATGCGGTCCCAGACGGCGTACCGCGGATCGTTCGCGATCGAGGTCGCCGCCAGCCTCGGGGCGACCGCGACCGGGCTCGCCGAGCTGTACGTCATCTTCGCCAACGTGCCGGTGCTCGGCGGGCTCACCTTCGACGCGGCGCTGCTGGTGTTCGCGCTCGGGCACGTCGCGTTCAGCCTCGCCGACCTCGTCGTCGGGCACCTCGACACGCTGCCGACCTACCTGCGGGCCGGGACGCTCGACGCCTTCCTGCTGCGCCCGCTGCCGGTCCTCGCCCAGCTGGTCACCGACGACCTGTCGCTGCGCCGGCTCGGCCGTACCGCCGCCGGATCCGTGATCGCGGGCGTGGCGCTGGCCCGCACCGCCCCCGGCTGGAGCGCCTACAGCGTCGGGCTCGTCGCGCTGACGATCGTGAGCGGCGCCGCCATCTTCGCCGCCCTGTTCGTCGGTGCGGCGGCGGTGCAGTTCTGGATGGTCGACGGCGCCGAGTTCACCTCGTCGTTCGTCTACGGCGGCAGCTACGCGGCGCAGTTCCCGACGAGCATCTTCACCGCGCCGCTGCGGGTGCTGTTCACGTTCGTGGTGCCGGCGGCGTTCACCGCCTACCTGCCGGTGCTGACCCTGCTCGGCCTGCCCGGGCCGTTCCCGTCGTGGATCGGCTGGTGCACGCCGGTCGCCGCGGCCGGGGCGTGGGCGGTCGCGCTGCTGGGCTGGCGGGCCGGGCTGCGGCACTACACGGGGACGGGATCATGATCATCGAGGTCGAGGCGCTGGAGCGGCGGTTCAAGGCGGTCAAGGCCGTCGACGGGCTCACGTTCGCGATCCCCGAGGGCGCGGCCGTCGGCTACATCGGCGCGAACGGCGCGGGGAAGTCGACCACCATCAAGATGCTCACCGGCATCCTCAAGCCGAGCGCGGGGCGGGTCCGCACGTGCGGGCTCGAGCCGCTGCGCCACCGCCGGCAGCTCGCCCGCCGCATCGGCGTCGTCTTCGGCCAGCGCAGCCAGCTGTGGTGGGACCTGCCGCTGCGCGACTCCTACCGGGCCCTGGCCGCGATCCACCGGCTCGACCGGGCGGCCGCCGGGCGCCGCCTGGACGAGCTGGCCGACCGCCTCGATCTCGGCGAGTTCCTCGGTACCCCGGTCCGGCAGCTCTCGCTGGGCCAGCGCATCCGCGGCGAGGTCGCGGCGGCCCTGCTGCACTCGCCGGAGCTGCTCATCCTCGACGAGCCGACGATCGGGCTCGACGTGCTGAGCAAGGAGCGCCTGCGGGTGTTCCTCACCGAGCAGCGCGAGCTGCACGGCACCAGCCTGCTGCTGGCCACCCACGACATGGGCGACGTGCACCGGCTCACCGGCCGCATCCTGGTGGTCGACCACGGGCGGCTCGCGTTCGACGGGACGCTCGCCGAGCTCGCCGGCCAGGTCGGCGCCGAGCGGATCGTCGTGCTCGACCTGGCCGGGCCCGCCCCGGACCTGACCGGGGTGCCCGGCACCCGGTTCATCGGCGCCGAGGCCGGCGGGCTGCGCCAGCGGCTGGCGTTCGCCCCGGGCTCCTCGACGGTGGCCGCGGTGCTGGCCGCGGTGGCCGAGCGGGCCCAGGTCCACGACCTCACGATCGAGGAACCCGACATCGAGGCCGTGGTGCGCCGCCTGTACCTGCTAGGTTCGGCGTCGTGACGATGAGTGGCGCGGACGTCCTGCGGTCGGTGGCGCTGGTCCGGGAAGCCTTCGGCGACGTGCCGGACGACGGCTGGGGCCGTCCGGCGGGCACGCTGACCTGGTCCTGCTGGGAGACGATCGAGCACATGGCGGACGACCTGTTCGCCTACGCCGGCCAGGTGGCGCTGGCCGACCCGCCACGCGAGACCTACCTGCCGATCGTGTGGCGCACGATGCGCGACGACGGCCCGTCCAGCACGATCTTCGTCGAGGCTACGGGCGGCACGCTCGGCCTGATGCGCGTGCTGGAGGCGTGCGGCACGATGCTGGCCGGCGTCGTCGACAGCGCCCCGGCGGACCGCCGCGGCTGGCACCCGTACGGGATCAGCGACCCCGAGGGCTTCGCCGCGATGGGCGTCGTCGAGGTGCTCGTGCACGCGTGGGACGTGGCCGACACCGTGGGCCGGGCGTGGAAGCCACCGGCCGACCTGTGCCAGGCGGTACTGGACCGGCTGTTTCCCGGGGTGCCGTCGAGCGACGATCCCTGGCAGGTGCTGCTGTGGGCGACCGGCCGCGCCGAGCTGCCCGGCCATCCGGCCCGCGCGGACTGGCGCTGGGACGGGCGTCCCCTAGCCGAACGCGGCTAGCGCCTCCACCGGCGGGATCACGTAGTACGCGCCCGTGAGCGGGGTCGTGTAGCGGGTCAGCGCGTCCCGCACCCCGTCACCGACCCCGGCCATGCGGCGCAGCATCTCGGCGAGCGGGTACTGGCTCGCGCAGAAGCCCACGAACATCGTGCCGTGGTCGCGCACGGTGCCGTACGCCGTGTTCCGCCGGAAGATCTTCAGCTCCTCGCCGTCCTGCTCGATGACCGTGCGGGAGACGTGCGACGTCGGGGGCTGGTGGTCCTCGTCGAGCTCGACGCTGTCGGCCTTGGTGCGGCCGATGACCAGCTCCTGCTGCCGCTCGGTCAGGGCGTCGAAGGCGCCGGTGTCGTGGCGCCACTGCTGGACCAGGGCGATGCCGGTGCCCTCGTGCGTGGCGACGCCCGGGGCCAGGCTCCGCGGCGGGTTCTCGGTGCCGTCGATGAAGCCGGTCAGGTCGCGGTCGTGGTGGTACACCCAGCCGGTGACCTCGGTGGCGACGGTCGCCACCGGGTCGAGGACGGCGAACGCGGCCCGCGTGTAGTCGAACAGGGCGGTGCGGTCGGCGCCGGCCAGCCACAGCCAGGCGTCGTGCTGGGTGGCGGGCATCGTGAAGCCGTCGGGGCCCACGACCGGCTCGGTGAAGTCCTCGGCGCCGCCGCCCCACAGCGAGGGCCGGATCCCGGCCACCACGTTGATCGCTCCGGCCGCCGGCATCGGCTCGCCCACCGCGTTGAGCGCCTTGACCAGGTCTTCCCTGCTGGTCCTGCGGTCGAGCTCCAGGTAGACGTGCTCGGCGAGGGCCGCCGCGAAGATGCCGGGCTGTGGGGTCGGTGCCATGGGGGGATGGTACTTACTTCAAGATCGGCAGGACATTTGTCACCGCCGTCGTGAGACGTCCAACTCTGCACGCTTCGTGTGCGCGTTCGTACGGTTTGGTCATGGACGCGGTTGCGCTCGAAGAACTGTCATACGCCTACGGCACAGTGCAGGCCGTGGAGGACGTGTCACTGCGGATCACCGCCGGGGAGGTCGTCGCCGTGCTCGGGCCCAACGGGGCCGGGAAGTCGACGACGCTGCTGATGCTGCTCGGCCTGCTGCCGCCGCGCACCGGCAGCGTGCGGCTGTTCGGCCGCCCGCCCGCGGCGGCCGTCGCGTCGGGGCAGGTCGGGGCGATGCCGCAGGTCGGCGGGCTGCTGCCGCACGCGACCGTCGGTGACCTGCTGCGCTTCCTGCACGACGTCTATCCGAAGCCGATGCCGGTCGCCGAGGCACTCGAGCTGGCCGACCTCACCGACCTGGTCCGCCGGCCGACCGAGCGGCTCTCCGGCGGGCAGGCCCAGCGGCTGCGGTTCGCGATGGCGATCATCGGCCGGCCCGACCTGCTCGTGCTCGACGAGCCGACGGCGGCGCTCGACGTGGCCGCGCGGCGCTCGTTCTGGGCGGCGATGCGCGGCTACGGGCGCACAGTGCTGTTCTCCACGCACTACCTGGATGAGGCCGACGCCAACGCCGACCGCATCGTCGTGCTCGACCGGGGGCGGGTCATCGCCGACGGCACGGCGGCCGAGGTGAAGCGGCGCGTCGACGTGCGCACGGTGAGCGTCGCCCTGGCCGCGGTCGACTACTCGGTCCTGCCGGGGGTCGTCGCCGTCCACCGCCGCAACGACCGCGCCGTGCTCACCACCACCGACGCCGACGAGACGGTGCTCGCGCTCGCCGCCGCCGGCCTGCTGCGCGACCTGGAGGTCGGCGGGGCCGACCTCGAGTCGGCGTTCCTCGCCCTGACCGCCCGGGAGGCCTGAATGCTGCCCTACATCCGCCTGGAGCTGCGCCGGCTGATCCGCATGCCGGGGCTGCTCATCTTCGCCGTCCTCATGCCGCTGCTGAGCTACCTGCTCTTCACCAACCTCACCACGCTCACCGGACAGGACCAGGCCACCGCCGCCACCTACGCGATGGTGTCCATGGCCGCCTACGGCGCGATCGGCGCCCTGCTCAACTACGCGTCGGGCCTGGTGCTCGACCGCTCGATCGGCTGGCTGCGCCAGCTGCGGCTGACCCCGCTGCCGCCGGTCAAGGTGGTGCTCGGCAAGGGCGTCACGGCCCTGGCCACCGCGCTCGTGCCGGTGCTCGCGCTGTGCGGGGCGGCGGTCGCCATCAACGGGGTGTCGCTGCGCCCCGGGCAGTGGCTGGCGCTCGTGCCGCTGCTGTGGCTGGGCTCGTTCCCGTTCGCGCTGCTGGGCATCGGGCTCGGCTGCCTGGCGACGGCGCAGACGGTGCAGCCGCTCAATCTCCTGGTGTACCTCGGGCTGTCGATCGCCGGCGGGCTCTGGCTCCCGCTCGACATCATGCCCGGGTGGCTCGCCGCCGTGGGCCGGTGGCTGCCGACGCACGCCTACGCCGACATGGCCTGGCGGGTGGCGTTCGGCGGCGCGCCCACGGCGACCGACGTGCTGACCCTCGCCGCGTGGCTGGTGCCGTTCACGGCGCTCGCCGTGTTCGGCTACCGGCGCTCCACCCGCAGCGTCGCGGTGCTGTGACAGGGTGGACGACGTGAGCCAGCGCTGGTGGTGCCCCTCGATCGCGGGAATGATCTGGGTCGCCGTGTGGACGTTCCCGCTGCTCGACACCATGAGCACGGTGCGCGAGCCGGTCAGCGGCACGGCCCTCGTCCTCTTCTGGGTCCTCTACGTCTACACGACGGCGCTCGGCTTCGAGGGCGAGGAGGTCACCCGCACCAAGCGCACGCTCCACGCGATCGTCGCCGCGCTGGGCCTGACGATCGCGGCCGTCCACGGCTCGCACTGGCTGGTGGTGCTGCTGTTCGTGTCGGTGTGCGGCATCGCCGTCTACGGCGGCGCCGCGAAGCCGGTCGCCGCCCTGCTGCTGCTCCTCGCCGCGCTCGCCGCGCTCGCCGTGATCGGCCTGGCGCACCGCGTCCCGGTCGCCGAGCTCGTCAGCACATTGGTCGCCACGGTGCTGTCCTCGGCCCTGGTCGCCGTGGTCCGCCAGCTCAACCGCACGGTCGCCGAGCTGCGGCGCACCCGCGAGGCGCTGGCCGTGGCCGCCGTCGCCGAGGAGCGGCTGCGGTTCTCCCGCGACCTGCACGACCTGCTCGGCCACACGCTGTCCGTCATCGTGGTCAAGGCGGAGGTGGTGCGCCGCCTGGCCGAGCGCGACCCGGCCGCGGCCGCCGCCCAGGCCGCCGACATCGAGGACGTGGGCCGCCGCGCGCTGGTCGAGATCCGCGAGGCGGTGACGGGCTACCGCGAGAGCGGCCTGACGGCCGAGCTGACCCGCGCCCGCGGCGCCCTGTCCTCGGCGGGCATCGCGGCCGAGGTCCAGCGCGCCGCCGCCCTGCTGCCCGACCCGGCCGACCACCTGCTGGCCTGGGTCCTCCGCGAGGCCGTGACCAACGTGGTCCGCCACAGCGAGGCCAGGACCTGCACGATCACCCTGACCACGGACGACGCCGCCGCCACGCTGTCGGTGGCCGACGACGGCCGCTTCACGGCGACGACCCAGACCCTGCCGGGCAACGGCTTACGCGGCCTGACGGAGCGCCTGCGCGCCGCGGGCGGCACCCTGGAGACGGGCCCCCGCCCGGGCGGC
>NZ_JAHYSG010000062.1 GCF_022095675.1 Dactylosporangium sp. AC04546
GCCGCCGTCCCGTCGCGCCGCCCCGCCGTCCGTTGTCCTCCGCGGCCAGGGGCTGCCGACCGCTGCCCGTCTCGTCGCGCTTAGGCATTGGTCGATCTACAGTCTTGCACTCAGATCGATGGCCGTTTTTGGCTGTCATGGCGACCGATACTCGCCATCGATCATGGGGCGCCGCGTTTTACGTGGGGGGCGCCCGCAGGAGGGCGGCGTAGCGTCTCGTGCATGACGAGGCGGCGGGTGGCGTTCGTTACCGGTGGGAGTCGTGGGGTCGGGCGGGGCGTTGCCGCGCTCGCCGGTGACGCAGACGTGCTGGCCATGAGCGGGCGGGCCTGGAGCGTAGCGGATCTTGGTGCCCGATACGGTGTCGATGTCTCCTGAAGGGCACAATGGACAGGTGCGACTGCTGCTGCCGCGCCCGTCCGAACTTGTCGACCTTGCCTTCTCCACTGCCGGCAAGGCGGTTGGCGTCGCTGCCGGCGTGATGGCGCTGCCCGGGCGGGTGGTGCGGATCGTCGACGGCGTGGAGGTGCTGGTCGCGCGAGCCACCGCCACGCTCGACGCCGCGCAGCACGCCGTGGACGACGCCCGGGCCGTGACCGAGCGGGCGACCGCGATCGTCGAGCGGGCGGTCGACCTCACCCAGCGCGTCGACGCGATCGTGACGCACTCGGCCCAGACGTCGGCCGAGGCGGCGGCGCTCGTGACGCAGGCGCGGCAGACCGCCGCCGAGGCCGGCGCGGTGGTCACCCAGGCCGGGCAGACGGCGGGGACCGCGGCGCAGCTCATCGTCGCGTATGAGCCGGGGCTCAAGCGGTTCGTCGAGGAGCTGTCGCCGGAGGAGGTCGACGCGGCGATCCGCATGATCGACGAGCTGCCGAGGCTCGCGCACCACCTCAACACCGACGTGCTGCCGATCCTCGCCTCGCTCGACCGGGCCGGGCCCGACATCCACGAGCTGCTCGAGGTCACCCGCGACCTGCGTCAGGCGATCATCGGCATCCCCGGCTTCACCATGCTCCGCCGCCGTGGCGCCGCCGACGAGGCCGAGCGCGAGATCGAGTCCGCAACCAAGAGGGCCAAGAAGCGCGTGTAGGCCCGTAAGAACCCCCTGCGAAACCTCACGTTTCGCAGGGTTGCGCACGGGTAGGCGGCAGGCCGCAACCTCACCGCGTGCGAGGGGAACACCCAGTGACCACGACGAAGCCGCTGCCCGGGCCGATCCCGACCCGGCCCGGGCCGGTCCGGCACCCGCTGCCGGGCACGGCGCTGGGTCGGCTGCTGCGCACCACCGACGCGAAGCAGATCGGCATTCTGTACCTGTTCACCTCGTTCATCTTCTTCATCGCCGCCGGGGCGATGGCCCTGCTCATGCGGGCCGAGTTGGCCCGGCCCGGCCTGCAGTTCCTCTCGCCGGAGCAGTACAACCAGCTGTTCACCATCCACGGCACGGTCATGCTGCTGCTGTTCGCGACGCCGATCGTCTTCGCGTTCGCCAACTTCATCGTGCCGCTGCAGATCGGCGCCCCCGACGTCGCGTTCCCCCGGCTCAACGCGCTGGCCTACTGGCTCTACCTGCTCGGCGGCGGGATCGTCGTGGCCGGCTTCGCCACCCCGAACGGCGCGGCCGACTTCGGCTGGTTCGCCTACGCCCCGCTCAACAGCGTCACCAACTCACCCGGCATCGGCGCCGACCTGTGGATCGTCGGCCTGGTGCTGTCCGGTCTCGGCACGATCCTCGGGGCCGTCAACATCATCACCACCATCATCACGCTGCGCGCACCCGGCATGACGATGTTCCGGCTGCCCATCTTCACCTGGAACATCCTGATCACCGGTCTGATGGTCCTGATGGTGTTCCCGTTGCTCGCGGCAGCCTTGCTGGTACTGCTGGCCGACCGAAAACTGGGCGCGCAGGTCTTCGTCCCCGAGAGCGGCGGCGCGCTGCTCTGGCAGCACCTGTTCTGGTTCTTCGGCCACCCCGAGGTCTACATCGTGGCGCTGCCGTTCTTCGGCATCATCACCGAGGTCATCCCCGTGTTCAGCCGCAAGCCCGTGTACGGCTACAAGGGCATGGTCGGCGCCACGATCGCGATCGGCGCGCTGTCGATGTCGGTGTGGGCCCACCACATGTTCGGCACCGGCCAGGTGCTGCTGCCGTTCTTCAGCTTCCTCAGCTTCCTCATCGCGATCCCGACCGGCATGAAGTTCTTCAACTGGACCGGCACGATGTGGCGGGGCCAGCTGACCTTCGAGACCCCGATGCTCTTCTCGATCGGGTTCCTGGTGACGTTCCTCCTCGGCGGCCTTTCAGGTGTACTGCTGGCGAGCCCGCCGATCGACTTCCACGTCACCGACACGTACTTCGTGGTGGCCCACTTCCACTACGTGCTCTTCGGCACGATCGTGTTCGCCGTGTACGCCGGGGTGTACTTCTGGTTCCCGAAGATGTTCGGCCGGATGCTCGACGATCGCCTCGGCAAGGTGCACTTCTGGCTCACCTTCGTCGGCTTCCACACCACGTTCCTGGTGCAGCACTGGCTGGGCACCCAGGGCATGCCCCGCCGGTACGCCGACTACCTGCCGACCGACGGCTTCACGACGCTGAACACGATCTCCACGATCGGCTCGTTCATCCTCGGCGCGTCGACGCTCCCGTTCCTGTACAACATGTGGATCTCGGCGAAGGCCGGCCGGGTCGTGGCGGTGAACGATCCGTGGGGCTACGGCAACTCTCTGGAGTGGGCCACGAGCTGCCCGCCCCCGCTGCGCAACTTCGACAGCATGCCGCGCATCCACTCCGAGCGCCCGGCGTTCGACGCCAAGTTCCCCGAGCTCGCGGCCCGCAAGGGCCAGCCCGAGGGCGGCGCCCGCCCGCTGACGCCGGAGTCCGACCAGCACGCGATCGACGCGGACCGCTCGGCTCGCGAGGACTGACGTCAGGCCACCGGCACCCAGTGGCGCAGCGCCGCGCCGAGCTGGGCCATCGCGGCGTGCGCGGCGTCGAACAGGGCCAGCTTGCGCGGGAAGTTGTGGACCATGCCCTGGTAGCAGGCGCTGACCACCGGGACGCCGGCCGCCGACAGGGCGGCGGCGTACCGTTCGGCCTCGGGCCGCAGGATGTCCAGCTCGGCGGTGATGATCACCGTCGGCGGCATTCCGGTCAGGTCGGCCAGGTGCGGCGACAGGTCGACGGCCGAGCGGTCGACGCCGGGCGGGGCGTAGGCGTCCCAGAAGAACGCCATCTCCTCGCGGTGCAGGCCGTAGTCGTCCAGGTCGGGGTAGTCCTGGGCCGGGTCGACGACCGGGCAGATCAGCAGCTGCGCGGCCAGGGGACGGCCGGCGTCGCGGGCCCGGCGGGCCGCCACCGTCGCCAGGTGACCGCCGGCGGAGTCCCCGGCCACCGCGGTCGGCGCCGGGTCGACGCCGTGGACCGCGCCGTGCTCGCGCAGCCAGGCCAGGGCGGTGTCCAGGTCGTCCAGCGCGGCCGGGAACGGGTGCTCGGGGGCACGGCGATAGTCCACCGCCAGCACCGACCAGCCGGTCTCGCCCGCCAGCGCCCGGCAGAGGCCGTCGTGCGTGTCGAGGTCGCCCAGCACCCAGCCGCCGCCGTGGGCGTACAGGATGACGGGCGAGGCACCGGCGGTACCGTCGCGGAAGAGGCGGGCCGGTACACCGTTCGCGTCCACGTCGACCACGTTGCCGGGCGCGGAGACGAGCCCCACCTCGTCTGGGACCGCCGCCACCATGCTGTGCCGGACGGCGGTCAGATTGGCGACAGTCAGTGGTTCGCGGGGCTGCACGCCGAGCGCGGCGCGCGCCTGCGGGTGCAGGCGTGACGGGTCCATACCGGTCAGTATCGCGTAGCGTGACCGGCATGACCCAACCACTGCCGCCGCTGCCGGAGGACTGGGACCGCTGTCTCGCCGTGGCCGCGCACCCCGACGACATCGAATACGGCACGGCCGCCGCCGTCGCGAAGTGGACCGCGCAGGGCAAGACCGTGACGTATCTGCTGGCGACCCGCGGCGAGGCCGGCATCGACAGCCTGCACCCCGACAAGGCCGGTCCGCTGCGCGAGCAGGAGGAGCGCGCCGGCGCCCGCGAGGTCGGCGTCGACGTCGTGGAGTTCCTCGACCACCGCGACGGCGTCGTGGAGTACGGCAACGACCTGCGCCGCGACATCGTGCGCGCGATTCGCCGGCACCGGCCCGAGATCATGGTCAGCGGGTCGTTCGACGTCCGGTTCGCGGGCGGGATGACCAACCAGGCCGACCACCGCGCCGTCGGGCTGGCCGCGCTCGACGCCGCCCGCGACGCCGGCAACCGCTGGATCTTCCCCGAGCTGGTCGACGAGGGCCTGGAGCCGTGGGGCGGCGTGCGGCTGGTCGCCTTCGCCGGCGCGAACGTGCCCACGCACGGCGTCGACGTCACCGGCAAGCCGCTGCAGGCCGGGATCCGCTCGCTGGAGGCGCACGCCGAGTACACCAAGGGCCTCGGTGTCGGCGGCCCCGAGCCGGCCCCGTTCCTCACCTGGATGGCCAGGCAGGCCGGACCGGCGCTGGGCGTCGAGGCGGCCGTGCTGTTCGACGTGCACCTGCTCGCCTTCACCGGCCCGCCGCCATGGGTGACGGACGGTGCTGCCTGAGCCCGGTGAGGTCCTGCACTTCTCCGAGGACCCGACGATCACGCGCTTCGCGCCGCACGTCGCCGCGACAGCGGAGCAGCCGGAGGCGTACGTCTGGGCGGTCGACACCGCCCGCGCGCCCGACTACTGGTTCCCGCGCGAGTGCCCCCGCGGCCTCGCGTGGACCGGCCCGGCGACGACCGCCGGGGACCGCGACCGGATCATCGGCGCGGGCTGCGGCGACCGCGTGCACGTGATCGAGTACGGCTGGCTGGAGGCGATGCGCGCGGTGCGGCTCTACGCGTACCGCCTTCCGGCCGCCGCCTTCGCCCCGTTCCCCGGGCCGAACCCGCACGCCCACGTCGCCACCGAGCCGGTGACGCCGCTCGGCCCTCCCGAGCCGGTCGGTGACCTGTTCACCTGCCACGCGGCGGCCGGCATCCAGCTGCGCGTGCTGCCCAACCTGTGGCCGTGGTGGGACATGGTGGTGGCGAGCACCGTCGAGTTCAGCGGCATCCGCCTCCGCAACGCCCTTCCCCGCCCTTAGGCCTGCCTATCGTGTTTCGACTCGAGCCACCACGGGAACCATCGATTCGACGGACATTCCGGTAGTGCTCGAGGAGGAACAGTGACTGTCACCGGAATCATCACGGCGCTGATCGTCGGTATCATCGTCGGTGCGCTGGGTCGGCTGGTGGTTCCCGGCCGGCAGAGCATGTCGATCCTGCTGACCATGGTCGTGGGCATCATCGCGGCGCTGCTGGGCACCGTCCTGGCCAACGCCATCGGCATCTCGACCGACACCCCGGGCGTCGACTGGGGTGAGCTGCTGGTCCAGGTCCTCCTCGCCGCTGTCGGCGTGGCCCTGGTCGCCGGGTTCTCCGGCCGTGGACGCCGGGCGCTCTAACCGCATCGATACACGACCCCCGGTCCGCAGCCGCGGCCGGGGGTCGTCGCGTGGCGGCGCTACGGCCTCCAGGTACGGTACGACGCTATGTCGGTCTCTGCGTCCTTCGGCGTCCTCAACACCAAGTTGCTCCCCGACTTCGTGCGCGAGCCCGCCCGCGTGCTCGCCGAGCACGGCCGGGAGCTGGCCCCGGGCTTCGGCTGGTCGGGCTTCGTCGTCCTGGTCGTGCTCGACGTGCTGGAGGACCAGGGCGTCTCGCTGTCCGGCAACGGCCACGAGGAGCCGATCGGCGGTCCCGACGACGACACGTTCTACACGGTCGTCACGACCGAACACCGGCGGTTCCTGCCGCGGCTCGACCCGAGCGCCTTCCCCGGCCACCTCTTCCACGCCGCGTTCGTCGAGGCCGGGCTGCGCACCGACGAGGGCGACTCCGCAGCGGCGGCCCGCGACACGGTGGCCATCCTGCGCGACGGCATCGCCACGCTGGCCGACGACGAGGCGCTGATCGTCGTCGTCGGCTGATCTAAGCTCGGGGTATGTACTCGACGACGATGTCGCGGCACGTCAACGCCCCGCGCGAGGCGGTCTACCGGGCGCTGCTCGACCCGGGCGCGATCGCGCGGTGGCGGGTGCCCACGAACATGACCAGCGAGGTGCACGAGTTCGAGGCGCGCGAGGGCGGCCGCTTCCGTGTGTCGCTCACCTACACCGCCGGTGACGAGGCCGGCAAGTCGGGGGAGCACACCGACACCTACCACGGGCAGTTCGTCCGCCTGGTGCCCGGCGAGCAGGTCGTCGAGGTGTTCGAGTTCGAGACCGCCGACCCGGCGATGGGCGGGACGATGACCCTGACCACCACGTTGCGCGATGCCGGCAGCGGTACCGAGGTCACGATGCACCACGAGAACCTGCCCGACGCCGTCCCCCGCGCCGACAACGAGCTCGGCACCCGCATGGCGCTCGACAACCTCGCGGCGCTGGTCGAGGCAGGCTGACTCAGAGGTCGAGCAGCGCGTTGAGGACCTTGCCGAGCAGCTGCTCGGACGGCGCCTCGACGCCGCGGTCCGGCCCGGCCACGACCAGGCCGGCCGTCCGCAGGTCGGCGAGCAGCACCCGGGCCGTGCCGAGCGGCACCCCGAGGTGCGCCGCGACCTCGGCCACCGAGACGGGCCGCACGCAGTGGCGCAGGATCTCGCGCTGCTCCGGCGAGACCTCCGCGGCGCCGGCCGACGCCGCGCTCGTCGTCACGAGCGCGGCGACGTCCAGGCCGTCGGTCTGCGCGGCGACCCGTCCGCGGGTCAGCGCGTAGAGCCGGACCAGAGGCCCGGCCTCCTCGTCCAGCCAGATCTCGCCGGCCAGGTCGTCGCCCAGGTCGTCGCCCACGTCGGATGCCATCGCGCTCATCCGGCGGCGAACGCGTGCCGCCCGGCCGGTGATTCAGGCTCCGGGTCGTCGTCGGCCCGCGCGTGCCGCCCGGCCTTCGGCGCGGATTCGCCGGCGGGCAGGTTGGCGCGGCGCGCGGCGTGGACCGCGGCGAGGGCCTTGGCGGCTCGGTTCGCGGCCGCCGTCACCGGGCCGTTGACCGAGGCCGGGTCGGGGGCGCCGCTGAAGGCGACCGCGAGCACGGCGCTGTCGCCGGCCGGCTCGATCGCGAGCAGGACGTGCTCCATCTCGACGATGGTGCGCAGCGTCCTGCCGTTGTGGATCTCCGCGCCCGCCACGACGGCGAGGGCGTGCAGGCCCGCGGCCGCCGCCGCGACGAGCTCGCCGGTGTCGCGGGTCACCCCCCGCGACGCGGCCAGCGGCAGCCCGTCGGTCGACAGCACGACCGCCACCTCGGTGCCCGGTACCTCGTTCACGAGGTCGTCGAGCAGCTGGTGCAGATCCGCCATGGCCGGCGCCGATGCCGGTCGCGTCATCATCGTCCTCCTACGCTTGCGCGCTGTCGTCCCCACCGGAGTCCGCGGTGCCGATTCCCGCGGGCTCCACGACCCCGTCCACGGTGGAATCCACAGTGGACGGCAGGCCGAGTGACCCGGCGGAGGAGGCGGCGCCGCGACTGGCGACGCGCTCCCGGAACCGGGCCGTGCGGTCGGCCGGACGCCGGCCCGCCCCGTCCTGCTCTCCATCCTGCCGCCGCCGGGCAAGCCCGGCCGACCCCGACGGCACCGCCCGTGGCGTCCGCACGGGCAGCACCGGGCCGTCCGCCGCCGCGGCCCGCCCGGGACCGTCGGTGGCGCCGGCCGCCTCGGGAAGGTCCGGCCCGTAATACGAGCCCGGCCCCTCCAGCACGCCCAGCAGCCGCGGCGGTCCCGGCGGTTGCGGAGCGCGCGGGTCCTCCGGGGACGCCGGTGGCTCCGCAGCGTCCGGCTCCTCCGCAGCGCCCCGGCCCGCCGGGGAACCGGTGCCCGGCCCCGTCACAGGGTCGGCCTCCGCCGGGACACCCGGCCCCCGCAGGGCGTCCGTCGACGGAGGTGATGCATCGTCGGTGGTCAGGATCAAGGTCAGGGGGATGCGGACCTGAGCGACCGTCCCGCCCCGCGAAGATTCTTCCAGGTCGATCTGGGCCCCCTGCGCGCGGGCCAGCCGTCCCGCGAGCCGCAGCCCGGCGCGCTGTGGATCGAGCGGGCGGAACGGGCGGGCGAGCGCGTCGCGGGCGGCGGCCAGGTCGGCCGGCGCCATCCCGCTGCCCTGGTCGCGGACGATCAGCCGGTACCACTGGGAATCCTGCTCACCGCTGACCCGCACGGTGCCGTCCCCGGCGCACGCCCTGGTCGCGTTCTCGATCAGCTCGGTCAGCAGGTGGAGCACGTCGGTCACGGCCGGGCCGGCCAGCCGGGGCGCGCCCGGCACGGTCACCAGGACGGCGGCCTGGCGCTCGACCGACGCGGCGGCCGACCGGGCCACGTCGACCAGCGGCACCGGGCGCGTCCACTGCCGGCCGGGCCGCTCGCCGGCCAGCAGGATCGCCCGCTCGGCGTTGCGGCGGATCTGCGCGCCGAGGTGGTCGGCGCGGAACAGGTCGCCGAGGTGGCCGGCGTCGTCCACGCGGCGTTCGAGCCCGTCGAGCACGGCCAGTTGCCGGTGCAGCAACGCCTGGTTGCGGCGGTGCAGGTGGAGCAGGATTTCGGCGGTACCGTCACGTTGCCTGCGCCGCGCGAAGAGCCAGCGGCGGAGCGTCACGATGCGGCCTCGAACGTCGGCATGCCGCCAACCTACCGGGGCTGGATCAAGCCATCCAGCCCCGTTTATGCCGGTTCTCAGCCCGATTGCGGGCAGTGTCGCGGGACTCCTGGATCGCCGCTGCGCTGGGTGTGGGTCACGGGAACTGTTCGTAGCGGATTCCGAAGCCGGTGACGCCTTCCCTGCCGACCGGGCGCTGAAATTGGACACCGGAGATGCCCGGCGGAGGCCTAGGGTGTCCCATGGCATCGAGGAGCGTCGTCGCCATCCTCGGCGCCGTCGAGGTCGTCGGACCGCGGGGGCGGGCCGAGCTGACCGGCGGGCGGCACCGGGCGCTCGTCGGCGCGCTCGCGCTGCAGCCCGGCGCCGTCGTGCCGACCTGGCGGCTCGTCGAGGCGCTGTGGGGCGAGGAGCCGCCGCGCACCGCACTGCGGTCGCTGCACAGCCACGTCGCCCGGCTGCGCCAGGCGCTCAGCCGGTGCGGGCTCGACGGCGTCGTGCAGACCCGCGAGCCCGGGTACGCCCTGTGCGTCGACCCGGCCGACGTCGACGCGGCCCGGTTCGAGCGGGCCGTCGAGACCGTCCACAGTGGAGTCGATGATCCGGCCGCGCTGCTGCGCGAGGCCCTCGACCTGTGGCGCGGGTCGGCCCTGGCCGACGCCGACCCGGCCGGGTGGGTCGCCGCCGAGGCCGAGCGCCTCGACCGGCTCCGGCGGGCCGCGCTCGCCGACCGGTGCGAGGCGCTGCTCGCGGCCGGCCGGTCCGCCGAGGCGCTCACCGAGGCCGAGCGGCTGGTCGCCGCCGAGCCGCTCCAGGAGCGGGTGGCCGGGCTGCACATGCTGGCCCTCGCGCGGTGCGGGCGGACCGCCGAGGCGCTGGAGGTGTACCGCCGGCTGCGCGAAGCCCTCGCCGAGGAGCTCGGCGTCGACCCGTCGGCGGAGCTGAGCGAGCTGCACACCGCCCTGCTGCGCGGCGAGCGGCAGCACCGCGACCTGCTCCAGCTGCCGGCGGTGACGAGGCCGGCCCAGCTGCCGCCGCCCGTCGGCTGGTTCACCGGCCGGTCCGCCGAGCTGGGGGCGCTCGACGCTCATGCCGGGACCGGGGTCGTGCTCATCCGCGGCCACGGCGGGATCGGCAAGACCGCGCTGGCTGTGCAGTGGGCGCACCGGGTCGCCGCGCGGTACGCCGACGGGCAGCTCTTCGTCGACCTCCGCGGCCACGACCCGGCGACCGCGCTGACCCCGGCCGAGGTGGCGGCGGTGCTGCTGCGCTGCCTCGGGGTGCCCGACGACCGCATGCCGCACGACCTCAGCGAGCGCGTCGCGATGTACCGCACGCTGCTCTCCGGCCGGCGCATGCTCGTGGTGCTCGACGACGCCGGCCGCACCGACCAGGTCATGCCCGCGCTCCCCGGCGCCGGGGCGAGCCTGCTGCTCGTCACCAGCCGCCACCAGCTCCCGGCGCTCGTCACCCACGCGGAGGTCCGCTCGGTCGCGCTCGACGTGCTCGGCCCCGACGACGCCGCGCTGCTGCTGACCCGGGTGCTCGGCGCGGACCGGGTGGCCCGCGAGGCGGCCGCCGCCGCGCGGCTGGTGGCGCTGTGCGGGCGGATGCCGCTCGCGCTGCGCATCGCGGCCGCGAAGCTCGTCACCGAGCCCGGCCGCAGCATCGCCGCGTCGGCCGGCGAGCTGGAACGCGACCGGCTGGCCCACCTCGGCGTCGAGGACGACACGCGCAGCGTCGCCGCCGTGTTCGACAGCGCGTACCGCGCGCTGAGCCCGCCGGCCCGCCGGCTGTTCCGCCGCCTGAGCCTGCACCCCGGCCCGCACGTGGCGCTCGCGCTGTGCTCCGCGCTCGGCCCGTCCGACGGGCTGGGCGAACTGACGGCCGCGCACCTGGTGACGCAGCCGGCGCCGGGGCGCTACCGCATGCACGACCTCATCCGCGCCTACGGCCGGGGGTGCACGGACGAGCCGGAGCGGGTGCGCACCGCCGAGCTGATCATGGATTGGTACCTCGTCTGCGCCCACGCCGCGAACCAGGCCCTCGACAGCAGCCAGGACCGCATCGTGCCGGTCCTGCGCCACCCGGCGCCCCCGGTGCCGTTCGCCGCGTCGCGCGCGGCGGCGCTGGCGTTCCTGGAGGCCGAGCTGGCCAACCTGCCGGTGCTGGTCCGGCAGGCGGCGCAGACCGGCCAGGAGGCGGCGGCCTGCCAGCTGACCTACCTGCTGAGCGGCTTCTTCGGCGCGCGGGGCAACTGGTCGGAGCGGGTCGACATGTGCCGGCACGCGATCGCCGCCGCCCGCCGGCTCGGCGACCGGGCGGTCGAGGCCGAGATGCACCGCGCGCTCGGGGTGGCGTACCGCTCGACCTACCGCCTGGAGCCCGCCCTCGCCAGCCACCTGCGCGCCCTCACCCTGCTGCGCGAGCTCGGCGACGAGCGCGGCCTGGCGTACGTCTACAACAACATCGGCGGCGCCAACGCCGAGCTGCGCCGCTTCCCGGCCGCGATCGCCGCCTACCGGCTGTCGCTGCGGCTGCACACCTGCTCGGGCAACCGGCACGGGGCGGTCGCGGCCCGGCGCAACCTCGGCTACACGTACATCCGCATGGCCCGCGTCGAGCGCAGCTTCGAGCACCTGGAGGCCGCGCTCGCCGGCAGCCGGGAGATCGGCTACCGTCGGCTGGAGGCGGGCGCCCTGGACAGCCTCGGCGAGGCCCACCTGCACCGGGCCGCGTTCGACGAGGCCCGGGACTGCTTTCACGGTGCGCTGCGGGTGAGCCGGGCGATCGGCGACCTGCGGTACGAGATGGACGCCCTGGTGAACCTCGGACTGACCGCCCTGGCCATGGGCGCGCTGCCGGAGGCCGTCGAGCGGTTCACCGAGGCGCTCGCGCTCAGCAGGCGCCTCCGGCACCGCCACGCCGAGGCGCGCATCCTCAACCGGCTCGGCGAGGCCCGCCTGCGCCTCGGCGACCTCGCCGCGGCCGGCGACCTGCTGCGCGCCGGCCTCGCCCTGCGGTCCGAGGTGCCCGACGCCCACGAGGAGGCGTGCCTGCGGCGCAACCTCGCCGAGCTCCAGGCTCAGATGGTCACCGTCGTCGCGGCGCCGCCGGCGAGCCGCACGTAGAAGTACCCGGTCGCGCCCGGCAGCAGGTGCACGGTGAGCTTGGCCTTGTTCGCGCCGGCCGGGATGACGACGGTACCGCTGGGCACCGGCACGAAGTCGTCGCCCCCGGTCGCCGTGCCGTCGGCCGTCATCCACCCGACGGTGGTGGGCACCGACGCCCGCTGCGACGAGAACACCCACAGGTCGCAGGTCCAGGTGATCCGGTCGCAGTCGGGCTCGCTGTCCGGGTGGATCAGCACCATGTCGAGATCGTCGTTGAGGATCGTGCCGGTCGCGGTGCCGTCGAGGATCGTCAGCCCGACCGGGTTCACCAGCTCCAGGTTGAGCAGCTCGTCGGGCTCCCGCAGAAAGTCGCCGATCACCTCGACCGCGACCTGCCGGTCCGGCGGGTCCCCCTCAGCCCAGGTGATCGTGCCGGTCGCGACGGTGTAGTCGGCACCGGGGGTGGCCGTGGGCGCCGGGCCGTACGCGGTGCGGAAGCCGACGCTGCCGGTCGCGCACCCGAGGGCCGTGACCGTGAAGACCAGCGACGGCCGGCTCGGCGGGTTGCCCTCCCGCACGGCCGCGTCGACGGCGACCACCTCCCGGGCCGGGCAGCCGGACGGCGGCGTCGGCCCGGCCGCCGCCGGTGCCGCAGCCCCGGCCACCATCACGAGCCCCAGCACCAGCGCCGCGGCGAATCTCTTCACGGGAAACCTCCTCGCACGTCTGTGTCCGCCCGGTTGTAGCGCGCCCCTGTTGCGGCGCGGTTGTGGCGATCACAACGCCCCCGCAACCGCCGTGCCGTTGCCTGGCCGCACCAACGTCTGAGGAGGAGCAGGATGACCATCCGATCCAGGGGCCTGCGCGCGGCACTCGCGACGATGTCGCTCGCGGCCACGATGATCGTCGTGCAGGCCGGTTTCGCCGGCACCGCACACGCCCGCTGTATCGACGTGAACCGCCCGGAGGTCGGCCGGATCACGGTCGCCGGCGTCACCTACGCGACCGCGACGCCGCGTACGAACACCTGCAACAACAACAACACCGAGACGACCGACTTCCAGGCGAACGAGCCCGGCTGGCGGGCGACCTACCGTTGGCAGAACAACGGCCTGTGGTCGAGCTCGTCCGGCGGCTACAACCAGTCCGTGAACACCGCGGTGTTCTCGGACAACAACTCGCACTCGCTGGTGCTGCTCTGCGCCGACAACGAGGGCACGGTCCCGGCCGGCACCCCGCCGACCTACTACTGCGGCTGGTACGACGTCGCCGTCTCGACGAGCGTGAACTACACCTTCGCCGTGGTCAGTGAGGGCTTCTGACCGCGGTCCGCGGCACGAACCCGCTCGGCGCGCGCCTCGACGGCCGCGCCGAGCGGCGTCTGCGCGCCCGGAACTCCCCACGCGCAAGCAAGCGCCTGACGAAAACCCGGCGAAAACCAGTCTGGCACTTCCGCCGCGAAGGCCTTACAGTGATCAGTGAGACCGGCATCTTCCCCCGTGGATGCCGGTCTCCATAATTTTCAGGGCGAGACGAGCAGTGTCTCGAGGGACCTGGTTCGAAACGACGGGCGCCACTGCGAGGACCGCAGCGTCAGGCCCGGGTGCCGGGCGAGCAGCGAGCCGACCGCCTCCGTCGCCGACACCACCGCCAGCGCCGCGCCCAGGCAGTGGTGCGGGCCGTGCCCCAGCGCCAGGTGCGGCGCGCTCGGCTGCCGCAGCCGGAACTCGTCCGGGTCCTCGAAGACCGCCGGGTCCCGGTTCGCCGCCGCGATCCCGAGCAGCACCGTCGCGCCCGCCGGCACGGTCACGTCGCCGAAGGTCAGCGCGGTGGTGGCGAACCGCCGGATCGACACCGGCGCCGGCGGCTCGAACCGCAGCGTCTCGTCCACCGCCGCCCGCAGCAGCTCCTCGTCGCCCCGGACCGCGGCCAGCAGGGAAGGCCGCTGCAGCAACAGCAGCACGCAGTTCGCGATCAGGTTGATCGAGTTCTCGTACCCGGCGAAGATCGTCAGGAAGGCGAGCGACGTCAGCTCGTCCGGGGAGAGCGGCGCCGCGATCATCGCCGAGAGCAGATCCTCACCCGGTTCGGCCCGGCGACGGGCGATCAGGTCGACGAGGAACGCCTCGATCGAGGCCGCCGCGTCCGGCGACCCGCCCATGAGCGCCGTCGTCAGCGACCGCAGCCGCGTGAGCTCGTCCCGCGAGACCCCGAGCAGCTCACCGATGACGGCGAGCGACAGCGGCGTCGCGTAGTCGGCGACCACGTCGAACGGGCCGTCGAAGGCGAACGACGCGGCGAGGGAGGCCAGCGCGGGCCGCAGCGCCAGCACCCGGCGCGGGCTGAACGCCGGCCCGACCACCCGCCGGATGCGGGCGTGGTCGGGGTCGTCCATGTTCAGCAGGTTGGCGTCCAGTCGCGGCGGCAGCGAGAACCCCGCGAAGCCGCCGGCGGAGTTGCGCTTGTCGAGCGACAGCCTCGGGTCGGCGAGCGCGGCCCGGACGTCGGCGTAGCGGGTCACGAGCCAGGCCGGGGAGCCGTCCGGCAGCGAGATCTCACGGACCATTCACCGGAGTCTACGCACGCGACGGATCCCGGGCCCGGCTCAGCAGGTCCGCCACCGCCTGCCGCAGCTGGTCCGCGGTGAACGGCTTCGACAGCAGCGGGGTGTCGTCGGCGAGCCGGTGCCCGCCGGGCAGGTTCCCGGCCGTGTACCCCGAGATGAACAGCACCGGCAGCTCCGGCCGCGCGGCGTGGATCGCCTCGGCCAGCCTCGGCCCGGTGATCTCCGGCATGATCACGTCGGTGATCACGCCGTCGACGGCCGACCCGGGCGCGGTGCAGATCTCCAGCGCCGCGGCCGACGACGCCGGGGCGGTGACCAGGTACCCGGCCCGCGACAGGATCCGCACCACGATGTCGCGCACGTCGGCATCGTCCTCGACGACCACCACGTGCCGCGCCCCGTCGGCCGCCGACGCGGCACCGGGCGCGTCGAAGGAGGACACCGCGGCGGGCCGGTCGGCCTCCGGCAGCGTCACGGTCATCGTCGTGCCCCGCCCGGGGGCCGTGTCGATGCGGATGTCGCCGCCGGCCTCGGTCACCACGCCGTACGCGGTCGCCAGCCCGAGCCCGGTCCCGTCGGCCGGCCCCTTGGTGGTGAAGAACGGCTCGAAGGCGCGGTTCGCCACCTCGGGCGTCATCCCGACGCCGGTGTCGCTGACGACGAGCTCGACGCGGCCGGTCGCGGCGGCACGGGTGGTGATCGTGAGCCGGCCGCCGGACGGCATCGCGGCCCGGGCGTTCACCACCAGGTTGACCACGATCTGCTCGAACTTGCTGCGGTCGATGGCGACCGGCGGCAGGCCGGCCGCCAGCTCGCTGGAGAACGTGATGTCCTCGCCGATCGTGCGGTGCAGCAGGTGCTCGGTGTCGGCGACCACCTGGTTCACGTCGAGCACCTCGGGCCGCGACGGTTCCAGCCGGCTGAAGATCAGCAGCTGGCGGGTGAGGGCGGCGGCCCGCTCGGCGGCGCGGGTGATCCGCTCCACGTCGGGCTGGCACGGGTGCTCGGGCCCGAGGTCGGCGCCGACGTCGGCGGCGTAGGCGATGATCACCGCGAGCAGGTTGTTGAAGTCGTGCGCCACGCCGCCGGCGAGCCGGCCGAGCGAGTCGAGCCGCTCGCTCTGGCGCAGCTGGTGGTCGAGGCGCTGCCGCTCCAGCTCGGCGGCCCGCGGCTCGGTCACGTCGCGCAGCACGCCCTCGACGGCCACCGCGGCGCCGGACGGGTCGCGCACCAGCCGGGTCCGCAGCTCGATCCACAGCTGGTGGCCGTCGCGGTGCCGGCCGCGGAGGATGACGGGTCCTTCCGTCTGGGCCGCGGCCGTCGGCTCCTGGCTGAACTGGTCGGACCGGGGGTCGGTGAACGCCGCGTCCAGCGCGGGCCGGTCCTGCGGGTCGACGATCGCGGCGAGCAGCGTCGGGTCGGCGTAGAGCTCCGACGGCCGGTAGCCGGCGATCGCCGTGACGGCCGGGCTCACGTACTCCAGCCCCCGGTCGGGGCGCAGGCGGTACCGGAAGATCCCGTCGATCGAATGCTCGGCCAGCAGGCGGAAGCGCTCCTCGCTGGCCCGCAGCGCCGCCTCGGCGGAGCGCAGCGCGCGACGCTCCTCGGCGTCGCGCAGCTCCCGCTGTACCGCCGGGACCAGACGCCCCATGCGATCCTTGAGGATGAAGTCGGAGGCGCCCGCCTTCATGAGGGCGGCCGCTCGCTCCTCGCCGACCTGCCCCGACACGAGCAGGAACGGCGCGTCGCAGCGCGCGTCGCGCAGGATCCGCAGGGCCTCCTCCGCGCTGAACGCCGGCAGGTTGTAGTCGGAGATCACCACGTCGGGCCGGCGGACGGCGAGCGACGCGCGCAGCTGGTCGGCGCTGAGCACGGTGTCGACGTCGACGTCGAGCCCGCCCCGGCGCAGCCGCGTGACGATGAGCCGGGCGTCCTCGTCGTCGTCCTCGACGAGCAGCAGGCTGATCACGGGTGGCTTCCGGGCCGGGCCGGTACCGGCTCGTTGACCGCGAGCCAGTAGCGGCTGAGCACGTCGGTCGCGGCGACGAAGTCGGCGAAGGCGACGGGCTTGCGCACGTAGCTGTTCGCGCCGAGCCGGTAGCTCTCCACGATGTCACGCTCCTCGCTCGACGTGGTGAGGACGACGACCGGCAGGACCCGCGTCGCCGGGTCGGCGCGCAGCCGCTGGAGTACCTCATGTCCGTCGTACTTCGGCAGCTTCATGTCCAGCAGCACCAGCGCCGGCTGCAGCGGCGCGGCGCCGTCCGGCGGCAGCAGCAGGTCGAGCGCCTCGGCGCCGTCGTGGGCGACCACCACCGGGTTGGTGACGTGGTTCTTGGCGAGGGCCCGGCGGGTGAACGCGACGTCGTCGGGGTTGTCGTCGACGAGCAGGATGACGCCCCCGTTCACGGCGACCCCACCGGCCCCGCCAGCGTGAACCGGAACACGGCGCCCTCGCCGACCGTGCCCTCGGCCCAGATCCGCCCGCCGTGCCGGGCGACGATCCGGTGCACGATCGCCAGGCCGATCCCGGTGCCCTCGAACTCGCTGGTCGAGTGCAGCCGCTGGAACGGCTCGAACAGCTTCCCGGCGAACCGCATGTCGAACCCGGCGCCGTTGTCGCGCACGACGGTGACGTCGGGCTCCTCGCGGTACACCTCGATCACCGCCTCCGGACGGTGGGAGGTGAACTTCCACGCGTTGCCGACCAGGTTCTGCAGCACCAGCCGGACCAGGTCGGGGTCGCCGGCCGCGGTGAGCCCGGGCGCGATCCGCACGTGCACCTCGCGCTCCGGCTCGACGGTCCGCAGCTCCTCGGTCACCTGCTCGGCCAGCCCGGTCAGGTCGACCCGGCTGCGGCGCAGCTCGGTGCGGGTGGCCCGGGACAGGTCGAGCAGGTCGTCGATCATCTGGCCCATACGGGCCACGTTGGCCTGGAGGCGGGCGAGGTACTCGCAGCCGTCCTCGTCGAGCCGGTCCGCGAAGTCCTCCACGAGCAACTGCGCGTAGCCGTCGAGGGAGCGCAGCGGCGCCCGCAGGTCGTGCGACACCGAGTACGCGAACGCGTCGAGCTCCCGCGTCGAGGCCTCCAACTCGGCGGTGCGCTGCCGCACCCGGTCCTCCAGCTCCGCGTTGAGCTGCCGGACCCGCTCCTCGGCCCGGATCCGGTCGGTGATGTCGGTCGAGATGCCGCAGACCGCGTACGCCCGGCCCCGCGCGTCGACGAGCGGGAACTTCACCGTGATGTAGGTGTGCGGCCCGTCCTCGCCGGGCGCGGTCTCCTCCATCGACACCGGCCGGCCGCGCTCGGCGGCCTGCAGGTCGTTGGCCCGGAACGCGGCCGCGATCGGCGCCGGGAACAGGTCGTGGTCGGTGAGGCCGACGATGGTGTCGCGGGAGACGTTGAACAGCCGCTCGTACTCCCGGTTGACCAGCATGTACCGGCCGTCGAGGTCGCGCATGTAGATGACGGCGGAGGTGTTGTCGATGAGCGCGAGGAGCTGGTCCGGCCCGACCCGCGGGTCGTGGCCGGGCGGCTGGCGCAGCGTCCCGGCGGTCACGGTCGCCGCTGTTTCACCGAGGCGGCGGTACCGCTGAAGCCCACCACAGTCGAGAGGTCCTCCGGCGCGCCCGCGCGCAGGGCGGCGACCCCGGTCAGCACCTCCAGGTCCACGGCCGGCAGGCCGCGCAGCGCCGCCAGGGCGTGGCGCTGCCGGGCCCGGGTCAGCCGCTCCAGCGCCGTCTCGTCCATCCCGGTCGTGCCCCGGCGGTTGGAGACCACGCCGGGGTCCCCGTGGCCGGTGTGGTCGCGCCCGCGCTGCGGGTTGAAGAGATACTTCTTGCTCAGCATCAGGTGTACCCCCGACATGCGCGCGTGCGCCTGGAGCAGCAGGTGCAGCGCCGCCACCACCGGGAAGCGCCCGAGGAGCACCCGCAGCCGCTCCGGCGACGCCTCGTCGAGCCCGCCGGAGATCCCGCACCGCGCCAGCACCAGCTCGGGCAGCGACGGCCGGTCGGCGACCAGGGCCAGCCGCCGCCGCTCGTCGGCCAGCAGCCCTCCGCCGAGGCGCAGGAGATGCTTGCGGTACTCGTCGTCGGCGGTGCCGAGCAGCAGGTCGCGCTCGATCGACTCCGGGTCGAACGCGCCGCTCGGCGGCAGGTCGCCGGGCCGCCAGTGCACCGCGAACTGCCGGAAGACGTCCATGAAGTGCCCGGGGGTGAGCCCTTCGGACGGCGGCAGCTTCGCGAAGTCCGAGTTCAGCCGGCGCATGCCCTCCAGCAGCAGCGTGGCGACGCCGAGCCGGTGCAGCGCGTCGGCCCCGCACGGGTCGACCCCGCCGCCGGCGATCGGCGCGATGGCCAGGTTGACCGCCCGCTCGAGCGACTCGGACAGCTTGATCAGCTCGAAGAAGCGGACCTCGTCGACGGCCCCGGTGTACGTGCGCAGCAGCCCGTCGTCGAACACGCTCGGTAACCGGGCCAGGAGCGCGCCGGCCCACCGCACCTCGGTCGGCGGAAGGTTCCATCGCGTCAGCGAGGCGTACGCGTCGCGCGTCGGATGGCCGGTGCCGCTGTGGTCGGCGAGGCGGGCGAAGTACTCGAGGAACGGGATCGGGCCCGGCCCGAGGCCCACCTCGAAGGCCCGCTCGGGCTCGTCGCGGTGCGCCGGGCCGGACTCCTGGAAGTGCCGGCCGAGGGCCGCTCCCACCAGCCCCAGCAGCACCAACAGCCGCCGGGTGTCGCCGTCGTCGTACCGCTCCGGAGCGTCGAGCTCGCCCGCGAGCACGCCGGCCACGGCCGCGGGGAACGCGCCGGCGGGGGCCCGGCCCGCGAGGATGTCCCGGTTCAGCGCGGTCATCGGCCCGGCGACCCACCGGTGCACGGCCGCGGTCGGCCCCGCCTCGTCGCCGAGCTCCCGGCGCGCCGTGTCCATGATCCGAAACTAACACGTTCCGTAGTCGTCGTGGGTGACATCTGTCATTGTCCGGGCGTGAGTGCGCCATCGAAACCGGTGCGCGGCGGCACTGCTGGCGCCTTCGCGTGGGACCCAGACTTTCCCGCATGGCTGTTATCGAGGTGAGCGGGCTGAGCCGGCGGTACGGGGACTTCAGCGCCGTGCGGGACGTGTCGTTCAGCGTCGAGCGGGGCGAGCTGTTCGCGCTGCTCGGCACCAACGGCGCCGGGAAGACCTCCACGCTGGAGCTGGTCGAGGGGCTGGCCCGGCCCAGCGGCGGCAGCGTGCGGATCCTCGGCCACGACCCGGTCGCCCGGCGCTCCCGGGTGCGCCCGCGGACCGGGGTCATGCTCCAGGACGCCGGCTTCCCCGGCGACCTGACCGTGATCGAGGTGGCCCGCATGTGGGCCGGCACCCTCACCGCGCCGCGCCCGGTGCCTGAGGCGCTCACCCTGGCCGGGCTCGACTCCCGGGCCGGCGTCCGCGTCCGGCAGCTCTCCGGCGGCGAGCGGCGCCGGCTCGACCTGGCCCTGGCCATCCTCGGCCGGCCCGAGGTCCTCGTCCTCGACGAGCCGACGACCGGCCTCGACCCGCAGAGCCGCCGCGACGCCTGGAACCTGCTGCGCGACCTGGTCCGCGACGGCGTCACCGTACTGCTGAGCACGCACTACCTGGAGGAGGCGGAGGAGTTGGCCGACCGGCTGGCCATCATGCACCGCGGCACGGTCGTCGCCGCCGGGACGGTGCGGGACGTGGTGGCCGCGCACCCCGCGCGCATCTCGTTCGCCGTGCCGTCGGGCGTATCGCCGCCGCCGCTGCCGGGTACCGCCGCTGTCGAGCGTGGCCGGGTCGTGGTGCAGACCGACGAGCTGCAACCGGCGCTGCTGACATTGCTGACCTGGGCCGACCGCGGCGGTGTGGCGCTGGCCGGGCTCGACGCCCGCTCGGCGTCGCTCGAAGAGGTCTTCCTGTCGATCGCGGGTGAGCCCCGATGAGGCGCCTCGTCGCGCTCGGCCGGGCCGAGCTGCTGCTCCTGCTGCGCAACCGGATGGCGCTGTTCAACGCGGCCGTGCTGCCGATCCCGCTCGTCGCGGTGACCGCCGGCGCCGTCCGCGACGCCGACCCGGGATTCAACGCGCGGCTGGTGTCGGGGATGCTGGCCCTGGTGCTCGTCGCGGTGCTGTACTACAACCTGGTGACCACCTTCGTCGCCCGCCGCGAGGAGCTGGTGCTCAAGCGGCTGCGCACCGGCGAGCTCACCGACGCCGAGATCCTGCTCGGCACCGCCGGCCCCTCCCTGGTCGTGGCGCTGCTGCAGATGGTGCTCTTCGTCGCCGCCGCGGCCGCGTTCCTCGGGCTGCCGGTGCCGGTCAACGCTCCGGTGCTGGTGTTGGGGGTACTGGCGGGGGTCGCCGTGTTCGTCGCCCTGGCCGCGGTCAGCGCCGCCTTCACCCGCACCGTGGAGCTGGCCCAGATCACCACGCTGCCGGTGCTCCTCGTGTGCTTCATCGGCGCTGGTATCGCGGTACCGCTCTCCTCGCTGCCCGATGCCGTGCAGGAGGTGCTGCGGTTCATGCCGCTCACCCCGGCCATGGAGCTGATGCGCCTCGGCTGGACGGGTCCGTCGTTCGGCGGGGCGCTGCGGTCGTCGCTGGCGCCGGCCGGGCTGCTCGCGGCCTGGACCGTGGTCGCCTGGCTGGGCGTGCGACGCTGGTTCCGCTGGGAACCCCGCAGGTAGGGTCGGTGCGGTGCTGACGTGGTGGCGGTCCAAGTCGCAGGCGGAGCGGTTCGAGTTCTACACCCGGGCCAGCTTCTACGGCTACGTCCTCTTCGCCCCGCTGTTCATCGGGTCGTTCGTCAAGGTCGACATCGGCCTCTATCCTGCGCTGACCATCGCCGCCCTCACCGTCGTGCACACCGTCGTCTGCTTTCTGCTGGTGCGGACCGGTATCGGCCATTATCTCGGCCAGCGACCCCGCCCAGGACCATCAGGCGGACCGGGCGGGGTTCGCCGTCTACCCCGGCCGCCCGGACGGCCCGGCCTCGGCGGTCCTGCTCGTCCTGGCCGGCTGCTACATCGCCGCGCTGTCCACGACGATCCGCCCCCGCTGGTCGGCGGTCGCGATCGTGCTGGCGTGCGGCGTCGCCGTCGCGGCCGGCCAGGGCAACGTGGCGATCGCCCTCGGCGGCATGCTCCTCGGCGTCGTCTTCGCCTACCGGTCGTCGCTGTGGATGCTCGGCGTCGTCCGCGAGCTGGACCGGGCCCGCCACGTCCAGGCGGGCCTGGCGGTGGCCGAGGAGCGCCAGCGGTTCGCCCGCGACCTGCACGACGTCGTGGGCCGTACGCTGTCGGTCGTGTCGCTGAAGGCCGAGCTCGCCGCCCAGCTGGCCAAGCGCGGCCGCACGGAGGCGGTCGACGAGATGCTGGAGGTGCGCCGCATCGCCCAGGACTCCCTGGCCGAGCTCCGCTCGATCGTCGGCGGCTACCGCGCCGCCGGCCTCCCGGCGGAGCTGGCCGGTGCCCGCGCCCTGCTGGCGTCGGCCGGCATCACGTGCCGGGTGGTGGGCGAGGCGGCCGACCTGCCGGAGCCGGTCCAGGGCACGCTGGGCTGGGTGGTCCGCGAGGGCACGACGAACCTCCTGCGCCACAGCGAGGCCCGCACGTGCACGGTCACGCTGCGCTGCGCGGCCGCATCGGTCCTGCTGGAGATGGAGAACGACGGCGCCCCACCGGGCCCGGTACCGTTCGGGGGCGGCCTGATCGGCCTGACGGAGCGCATCACGGCGCTGGGCGGCACGGTCACGGCCACCCGCCCGTCGGCGGGCCTGTTCCGCCTGTCGGTGGAGCTACCCCTGTCATGATCCGGATCCTGCTGGCCGACGACGAACACCTGATCCGCGGCGCCCTGGCGGCGTTACTGTCGCTGGAGGACGACCTGGAGGTGGTGGCCCAGGCGGCGACGGGCAGCGAGGCGCTGTCCCTCGCCCGCGCGCTGCGCCCCGACGTGGCCGTGCTGGACCTGCAACTGCCGGACCTGGACGGCGTGGCGGTGGCGGGCGTCCTGCACGCGGAGGTCCCGACCTGCCACACGATGATCGTGACGAGCCACGGCCTGCCGGGCCACCTGAAGCGCGCCCTGACGGGGGGAGTGCGGGGCTTCCTGGCCAAGACGGTCTCGGCGGAAACCCTGGCGACGGTGGTCCGCACGGTCCACGCGGGCGGCCGGTACGTCGACCCTCAGCTGGCGGCCGAGGCGATCACGGCGGGGGCCTCTCCCTTGACCGCCCGGGAGTCGGAGGTGCTGTCGCTGGCGGCGGACGGCGCCCCGGTGGAGGAGATCGCCCGCCTTGCCGCGCTGTCGCAGGGCACGGTCCGCAACTACCTGTCGTCGGCGGTGGGCAAGACCGGCGCGGCGAACCGCCACGAGGCGGCACGGATCGCGAGAAGCCGCGGCTGGATCTGACGGGACGGCATCAGCCGGCTTCGTACCACGGTGCGTCGCCGGGTCGTCCGGTGGTCAACTGCAGGTCCACGCCCGAATAGCCGAGCGCGCGCAGACGTTCGGCGACGTGCTGGAGGGTCCGGCCGAGCCGCTCGACTCCGGCCAATAGATGGCTCGCGGGAATCGGTGCGGACGGCGCGATCCACGGCGCGTCGCTGTCAAGATCCTGGCCGAGGAGTATGACCTCGTTCCGGTTGGCGCGGACCGCGGCCCCCCGGGGTGCTGCTGTCACCACCGTGAAGCCGAACTGACGGAGGCGGTCGGCCACGGCTTGGACGGTCTGGCCGGTCGTTGCCGCCGCCGTGACGACGTGGCCCCAGGGCACGGGTGCCGATGGGGCGAGCCATGGCTCTTCGCCGTCGAAGTCAGTGCTCACGATCGTCGCGTCGGTTCGGGTGAGTACCAGCCCGAGGACCTCGGTGGACGCGGTCGCGGAATAGCCGAGTTCGACGAATCGGTCGACGATCGACCGAAGCGTGTGGCTGGTGGCGATCGACGCCATCACCAGCCGGCTCGCAGAAACCTCCTCTGCCCGGCTGAGCCATTCGGACCGGTCAGCGAAATCTGGGTCCAGCAGCGCGGCGTCGCTCTCGCTGAGCGGGCCGATTGGGAGCACGTCACGGTCGACGTCGCAGGTGTAGCCCAGGAACAGCAACCGGTCGAACAGGTCCCGCGCATCTGCCTCGAGCTCGACGGCGGCGGCGATCAGGTGATGTGCCGGCACGGGCGTCCACGCGTCCCACCACGGTTGGGTGCCGGCGAGGTTGGCGCTGAGCAGCACGTGATCGGCGGTTGAGAGGTCCACGGAAGGAACATCGAGGAAGCCGAGGCGGCCGAGTCGCTCGGCGACGGACGTCGTGGTCGTTCCGAGTCGGGCGGCACCGACGACCAGACGCCAGGCCGGCACCCGACCGGTCCGGTCGAACCACGGCTGTCTCGGCACAGGCGGTCTCGACCACGGCAGGTCGAAGTTGACGTCCTGGCTGATGACGAGGGCGTCGCCGCCGTCGAGGTCGCCGGTGGGCAGGTCGGCGGCGCTGGTGGTGGTGTAGCCGAGGGCGGTGAGCCGGTCGGCGACGGCGTGTGCGGTGGTGCCGAGCTTCCCGGCGGCGGCGATGAGGTGTTCCGCACCGACCGGCTCGCCCAGCGGCAACCACGGTGGTCGAGTGTCCAGGCCCGCGCTGACCATGGTGGTGTCGTCGCCGTCGAGGTTGCCGGCGGGGAGGTCGGCGCGGCTCGTGGTGGTGTAGCCGAGGGCGGTGAGCCGGTCGGCAACGGCGTGTGCGGTGGTGCCGAGCTTCCCGGCGGCGGCGATGACGTGCTCGATGGGAACCTGTTCCGCCGACGGCAGCCAGGGTGCCTGGTTCGTCAGCCCGACAGCGATGAGGGCGAAGTCGTCGCGGCTGACGACGTGGTCGGAGTAGGCGGCGCCGGCGGTGGTGTAGCCGAGGGCGGTGAGCCGGTCGGCGACGGCGTGTGCGGTGGTGCCGAGCTTCCCGGCGGCGGCGATGACCAGTTCGGCCGGGACCGGTTCGTCGTTGCCGAGACACGGCGGGATCAGCCACGGACGTTCGTGGGAGGAGTCGTCGGCGAGGATCTCGATGTCCGCCCGGCCGAGGGTCTCCACCGGCAGGTGTTCGACACGATCGGGAACGGCGTAGCCGAGGTCTGCAAGTCGTTCGCCCACGGCGTGGACGCTCCAGTTGAGTCGAATCGCTGCCGTGAGCAGCCGGTCGAACGTCACCGGTTCGTCTGTGCGCGGTCCCCGCCACGGGCCGGATGGACTGTTGCGCAGGGCATCGGGGTCGCCCGCCGTGAGGGGGTCGGCCGCCAACAGGATCGCGTCGCTGGGTCTGGCCGGCACCACCCGCGTTTCCGGGGCCACCGTCAGCGCGTGCGCAAGTCCGCCCGCCGCCGCCCACGAGGTCGCCCGCCACTGCGCCAGCGGCCCATGGGCGTGGAGCGAAGCGAACTGCCTCGGCCGGTCGACCCCCCACAACCCGATCGGGAGCCACTCCGTTTCCTGGTCGGGCGGGAAGCAGCCCGCGATACGCAGGGCGTCGCTGTCGTCGCCCGGCCAGCGCTCCCAGCCGGCGGCCAGCGCGGCGGCGAACACGGCGTCGGCGACGCCCGGCGTCTTGTTGACCAGGCGCGACAACCATTGGTGCGAGAAGACCGGGTTGTCGGGGGCGGCGGCGACCGGGACGGCGGCCATCAGCAGGCCCAGCACGTCATCGAGGCGGAAGTTCAGGATGCGGTTGCGGTCCACGCTCAGCGGCGGCGCAAGATGCCCACGCAGGTCCACAGCAGCCCCGTACGGCCCTTCCTGGAGCCAGATGCCGTCGACCAGGACGGCGCCCTTGGCGTCGTACCACCAGACGCTGCCCCCGGCTGGGCCCCAGGCCACCACCGCGTCGGGCGGCTCGGAGGACGGCGTCGGCTGGTAGTCCGACATCCCCAACGGCGCCGACGCCGCCAGGTCGCCGGCGGGCCAATGCAGTTGCGTGGTGCCGTCGTCCGCGCTCGTGGCGAACTGGGCGACCCACAGCAGCCGGCGGAGGACGGCGACGCAGGACAGGGGATTGACGGTCTTGCGGAGGTAGAGCCGGACGCGGGTGCCCGCCTTCGTGCCGGGGCCGTGGTTGACCATCCGGAAGAGCGTGCCCGGACCGGCGATCGTCACCGTCAGCCGGTCGCCCAGCCGGCCGGTGCGGTCGAAGCGGCACGTGTCCACGGAGATCTCGTCGGCCAGCATGAAGTAGCTGAGCACGCCGATGCCGAAGCGGCTGTTCGGGTAGAGGCCGACCGGTGGGTCCAGGCGGGCCCACGCGGACTGCTCCTCCAGGAAGTCCGGCAGGTCGGCGAACCGCACCCCGGAGTGCGAGAAGACCTCTGACAGCTCCCGCTCGCCCATGCCGATGCCGTTGTCGACGCAGTCGAGGTACGGCCGGCCCTCGTCGTCGACGCCCTGGACGAACGAAATCCGGCCGGTCCAGTCGTGCTCGATGTTTGTCGTCCGCTCCAGGTACTCGCCGCGGGCCGCCCGATAGCGGCAGGCGTCCAGGGCATTCTGGTAGAGCTCCCGGATCGCCAGCTCCGGATTGCCGTACAGCTGCTCGCCCATCAGCAGTTCCTGGACCCGGTCCTCGGCCAGGCGGAACCGCACGCCCGCGCGTGAGTAGGCCGGCCGGCCGTTGCTCGTGGACGGGCGGATCAGGTCGGCGCTCACGCGGTGCGGCAGGCTGCGCAGCGGGATCAGGGTGGAGTCGCGGTTGGCCGCGTGCTGGATCTCGTGGAGCAGGCGGTCGACGGACGCGACGTGGTCGCGCAGCGCCAGGTCGACGGCCGGGTGGTTGCAGGTGGCCGACAGGGCACGGATGTTGCCGTGGTCGAGCCAGGCCGCGTCGGCCAGCGTGGTCTCCAGCGCGTCCAGCGAGACCGGGTCGCCGATGCCGAGGTGCTCGACCAGGATGTCCGGCAGCCGGATCGGCTCGATGGCCATGGCGTGGCCGGCGGCCAGCAGGTAGGCCACGAGCCGCTCGCGGATGCGCTGCTCACTCACCTTGCCGCCGTCAACGAAGGACTCCTGCTCCAGCGGGCGGGGCCGGTCGGTCCGCAGGACGAAACCCGCGTCGGCCCGCAGTGCGCGCAGGAGCTCCTCGACCAGCCCCGACAACGGGCCCAGCTCGCCCCGCGCGAGCAGCTTCGCCAACACGTCCGGCGGGTCGACGACCGCGCGGCGGGCGATCCAGTGATGCAGCAGCCACCATCCGATCTCGGCCGCCGTCGCCGCACGGTCGGGGGCGGCCTCGACCCGGCGGGCCAGGCGGGCGTACCCCGACACGAACTGCCAGAAGCCCGGGTCACCGGCATCACGCGCCCACCGCTCGGGCGCGATGCCGGCATGCTCGGCGGCGAGCGTCGCCCAGTACGTCTCGTACACGAACGGCACCGTGACGACCAGCGCGGCCTCGGCCACCGAGAACGCCTCGCCGGAGTCGATCGTCTTGCCCACCAGCCAGCGGGTCCGGTCGCTCATCCGGTTGGCGAGGTTGCGATCACTCCATGGGTCGCGGCGCAGCTGCTCCTCGGCGCGGGAGCGCAGGCCCGACAGCCGTTCCACGAACCGGACGCAGGACTGGCGCACCTGCTCGGTCCGCGGCTCGTCCGCGACCCGCTCCCATATCTCGTGGTCGGTGGCGTGTCGGCGCCACACCTCGGTCAGCGGCGAGCCGAGGGCGAGGTTGCGCGCGATCGTGATCCGCGAGCCGCTGCCGACGCTGCGGCACTGCGGGGCCGGACGCCCGCCGGCCCGCAGCCGGCCGGCGACGTGGCCGAAGATCGTCTCCATATCGAGCAGGTCCGGCCCGTTCGCGATGCCCTGTCGCAAGGTCTCGATGAGGACGCCGGAGAAGGCTGTGTACCGCTCGCCCTCGGGCGCCAGGGCCAGGGCCTTGTCCGTGGTGGCCGTCATCAGGTAGGCGCCCTCGACCGCGGCCTGCTGGTCGACCAGGTCGGCGGACATGACCGCCGCGCCCGAGAAGCAGCAGTCGAGGATCACGACCCGCGCCGCGCAGTCCGTCGCGGTCTCGACGAACTCGCGGCGGATGTCCGCGAAGCGGATCGAGTCGAACAGTTGGTCGCGGGAGCCGCCGGGCAGCATCAGCCGGAGGTCCGACTGGTCGTCCGGCATGCCGTGGCCGGCGAAGTAGAACACGAGCGCGGCCGTGGCCGCGTCCGCCGCCGTGTGCAGGGCGCGCAGGACCTCCGTCGGGCCCGACGGGTTCGGCAGCACCAGGCAGTGCTCGCGCGGCAGGCCCCAGATGGTCGGGTTGGTGAGCAGGTCGGCGAGGTGCTCGATGTTGTTCGCGACCGACGGCAGCGCGCCGAGGCGGTCGTACTCCGAGACGCCGACCAGCACCGCCCGCGAGCGCTCCGCGTCCGGCAGGGTGGTCATTTCGAGAGGAACTCGATGATGGCCTCCTTGGCCGCCGGGGAGTCCGGGTCCACCGTCAGCTTCGTGCCGTCGGGGCGGGTCAACGTCAGCGGCTGCGGGCGGCGGCGGGTGCGGCGCCAGGCCTCGAAGGCCAGCGCGAAGTTGGCCCCGGCGGCCACGTGGGTCAGGACGAGGTTGATCACCTCCACCGCGTTCATCGTGCCGCTCTGGGCGGCCGACGCCGTCACGTCGGCCGTGCGGAGCAGGTCGCGGTCGGAGCGTAGCCAGGAGTACAGGGTGGCGAGCTCGCTGGGGTCGGAACTGATCTCGATCTGCACGGAGCAGGCTCCCGGGGGTAGGGCCGGATCACGCAAAGCCACAGCATACGAACCCGGTGCTACCGCCGGCAGGAGCGGCGCGGCAGGAGTGGCCGATCGGACGAGGCCATTCCCGGTGATACGTCCCAGGGGGTCAGTAGGTGATGGTCATGCAGGCGACGCGGGGGCCGGCGGTGCCGGCCACGCCCGGGGAGGTCATCGTCGCCGTCGCGTGGACGACCAGGGAGGCCGGGCGGTGGCCCGGGGTCAGCTCCCAGTCCTGCTCGGCGGTGGCCTGGCCGTGGCCCTGGTCGTTCGTCGTGAAGTCGAGCCAGATCTCGTTGTTCGGGTTGGCGTACTGCGGGTCGCCCGAAGGGCTCGGCGCGGGGTCCGGCTGGTGCTGGAAGTGCCCGCCCGCGTCGTCCGGGGCCGGGCCGCACGGCTTGGCGTGCAGGTGGGCGCCGAAGCTACGGTTCGGCATGAAGCCGTCGACGGCGAGCGCGACCTTCGTGTGGCCGGCGTCCTCGCGGAGGGTCAACACCGCCGACGCGGGGCCCTTCACCGCGCTCGGGTCGTACAGGAACGCGGTGGTGCCCGGCGGCGCGGCGGACGCGGCGGTGAACGTGCCCTTCACGACCACCGCGGCCGGTTCGGAGACGGTCGCGGCGGCCGGTTTGTCGGGATCGTCCCCGCCGCCGCTGCAGCCACCGACCAGCAAGAGCACCGCGACAACGCCAACGCCAACACGCACGCCCCTACCCTGACCGCGGCCGGGCGCATGACGCCCGGGAACCCGGCCCGATCACCCGATCGGTCACCATGCCCCGCCGCGGTCACGGACGCACGGTCAGCCGGGTCTCGGGATCGAAGATCGTAAGCTCGGCGACCCGGGCGACGCCCCGCGGGCGGCCGGTGCGCAGCAGCGTGGTCAGGTGGTCGGCCGGGGCCGGCATGCCGAGCAGGTACCCCTGCGCGTAGGGCACGTGCAGGTGGCGCAGGCGGTCGAGCTGCTCGTCGCTCTCGACGCCCTCGGCCGTCACGTCCAGGCCGGTGCTGCGGCCCAGGTCGGCCAGCAGCTTGATGACCGCGTGGTCGTTGCGGTTGGCGAGCATGCCGGCGACGAACGAGCGGTCGATCTTCACGCCGGTCACCGGCAGGACCGACAGGTGGCGCAGGGTCGCCGAGCCGGCGCCCATGTCGTCGAGCACGATGCCGACGCCGTGCGCGCGCAGCTCGCGCAGCTGGCGGGTGACGTCCTGCAGCTGGGCCAGGTCGGCCGACTCGGGCAGCTCCACGCGCAGCCGGGCCGGGTTCAGGGCGGCCCGGTCGGTGGCGCCGAGGACCTGGCCGGCCAGGCCGGCGCCGACGAGCGTCTCGACGGTGAGGTTGACGTTGACGTACCGCGGCGCCTGCGCCCCCAGCGTGTGGTCCCACGCCGCCAGGTCGGCGCAGGCGCGGTCGAGCACCCAGCGGTCCAGTGCCGGCAGGAGCCGGGCCCGGTGCGCGTCGGGCAGGAAGTGGTCCGGGGTGAGCAGCCCGAGCCGCGGGTGCTGCCAGCGCACCAGGGCCTCGACGGAGTGGACCCGTCCGTCGGTGAGGCCCATGATCGGCTGGTAGAACAGCCGCAGCTCCTGCCGGTCGATCGCGGTCAGGATGCCGTCGGAGAGGTGCGGATCGAGCTGCGCGCCGGCGTCCAGGACGATGCGGACGGTGTCGCCGCCGGCCTGCTTCGCGCGGTACATCGCCATGTCGGCCTCGCTCAGCAGCGTCTCCGGGTCCGTCCCGGCGGCGCCGACCGCGACGCCGACGCTGGCCACGCTGTGCGCGCCGGCCGGCAGCTCCGGGTCGGCGGTGGCGATGGCCAGCCGGAACCGCTCGCCGAGGGCCACCGCCGACAGGTCGGGACGGGACCCGCCGGCGAGGCGGCCGAGGATCGCGAACTCGTCGCCGCCGAGCCGGGCCACCAGGTCGCCGTCGCGGGCCGCGCCGACCAGGCGGTGCGCGGCCGAGACGATGAGCCGGTCACCGACGTTGTGCCCGAGCGTGTCGTTGACCTGCTTCATCCGGTCGAGGTCGACGAACACGACGGCGACGCCCGGCTGGTGGGTGTCGCGGCAGGCGGCGGCGAGCCGGTTGAGGAAGTGGGCCCGGTTGACCAGCCCGCTCAGCGGGTCGCGCACGGCCTGGTGGGCCATGAGGTCGGCGAGCGCCTCGTAGAGCCGGGCGGCCGATACCCGGGCCAGCCGCCCGCCGGGCCGGCGGACCAGCACGTCGTCGTAGCGGCGGACCCGGTCACGCCGGCCGAGCTGCTCGCAGACGTCGACGACGAGCGCGTCCTCGTCGACGATCATCGGGGCCGGGTCGGCGGTGCGCCCGACCGGGGTCTTCTCCCACAGCGCGCGGCCGTAGCCGAACGGGCCCGACATCAGCTGCGCGAAGCGGTCGCGGCTGATCAGGCCGATGCCGCCGTCGAGATACAGCACGGCCACGCACGCGAGCGCGGGGTCGGTGCGGAAGCTCATGTCGAGCTCGGAGCATCGCAGGGTCGCGTCGACGACGGCGACCTGCCGGGCGAGCGGCCCGACGGTGTCGGGCGGCCTCACGGGTGCGACCTGCGGCACGGGATCCATCATCGGCGTGCGGCCCGCGACCGCAAATGAACATCTGGGGTCAGGCGGACCCGCGGACCACCAGCTCGGTCGGCAGCAGGCGCGACGCGGACGGCTCGCGGCGGATCAGCCGGAGCAGCACGTCGACCATGTTGCGGCTCACCAGCTCCAGCGGCTGGCGGATCGTGGTCAGGGCCGGGTCGGTCTCCTGGGCGATCCGCGAGTCGTCGAAACCGCCGACCGCCACGTCGTCGGGGACGCCGCGGCCGGCGCGGCGCAACTCGGTGAGGGCGCCCGCGGCGAGCGAGTCGGAGGCGGCGAAGACGGCGTCGATGTCGGGGCTGGTCGCCAGCAGGCGGCGCATCGCCTCGGCGCCGGCGGCGTGGCTGTAGTTCGGGGCGTCGACGACCAGGCGGCGCAGCGCCCGGCGGCCCAGGACGTCGCGGTAGCCCTCCAGGCGCTCCGCACCGCCGGCGATCTGCGGGCAGCCGATCATGCCGATCCGCTTGCGGCCCTGCTCCACGAGGTACCGCGTCATCTGCCGCGCCCCCTCGCGGTCCTCGGCCGCCACGTAGGGGATGCCGATGTCCCCGGCCGGCTTGCCGCAGGCGACGGTGGGCACGTCGCCGCGGGCCAGGCTGGCGATCAGCGAGTCGCCTGAGTGCGCGGAGATCAGCAGCACGCCGTCGACGTGGCCGCCGCGCACGTACCGCAGGACGCGGTCCCGCTCGTCCTCGTCGGACTCCAGCATCAGGATGAGGCTGATGTCGTGCGCGGCGAGGGCCTGGGTGCACGAGCGCAGCAGGACGCTGAAGTTGGGGTCCTCGAACAGCCGCTCCTGCGGCTCGGACAGCACGAACGCCACCGCGTCGGACCGCTTGGTGACCAGGCTGCGGGCGCTCTGGTTGACCGTGTAGCCGGTCTGGCGCATGGCCCGCTCGACGGCCTTGAGCGAGGCCGGGCTCACGTACCGCGCGCCGTTGAGCACCCGCGACACGGTCCCGCGGGACACGCCGGCGAGCTCGGCGACGTCGTCGATCGTCGGCCCGCGGCGCATCGCCCGCCGGGCCGCGCCGCGCGACTTGGGATGCGGGGCATCCGGAGTGGTGCCGTCGGACACAGCGCTCCCTTGTGCAGTCAACCGTCACTCGAACGATCACCGAGGCGGTACGGCGTTGTTCCGCGCCACCCGGCCCAGCCAGCGCGCGCTCGTCTTGGGCACCCGCCGCTGGTCAGCGTAGTCGACGCGGACGATGCCGAAGCGGGCGGCGAAGCCCTCCGCCCACTCGAAGTTGTCCAGGAGCGTCCACACGAAGTACCCCCGGACATCCACCCCGGAATGGATCGCCTCGCGCAGGGCGAGCAGGTGCCGGTGCAGGTAGTCGACGCGCAGCGGGTCGTCGACGCTCCCGTCGGCCGCCACGGCGTCCGGGAAGGCCGCGCCGTTCTCGGTGACGAACAGCGGCGGCAGCCCCGGGTACTCGTCGCGCAGCATGACGAGCACCTCACGCAGGCCGTCGGGCTCGACCGGCCAGCCGACCGTGGTCACCGGCAGCCCGGGCGGGGCCAGCTCTTCGGCCCGCAGCGCCCCGTGCGGCACGGCCCGGGCGTAGATGCGCCGGTAGTAGTTGACGCCGAGGAAGTCCAGCGGCGCGGCGATGAGCTCCAGGTCGCCGTCGCGGACCGCGTCGAGCGCGGCCGGGTAGCGGCCGGCCAGCAGCGGGTCGAGGAAGAGCCGGTGGCTGTCGACGTCGACCCGGCGGGCCGCGGCGACGTCCTGCGGGTCGGGGGAGTAGGGCAGCACCGGGCTCACGTCGAGCGTGATGCCCAGCGTGTTGCCGCCCGGCCGGAGCGCCTGCAGCGCCAGGCCGTGCCCGAGCAGCAGGTGGTGCACGGCCCGGTCGCGCAGCGCCAGGTCGCGGATGCCGGGCGCGTGGATGCCGGTGCCGTACCCCGCGTGGCTGGCGACCTTCGGCTCGTTGATCGTCGTCCAGTGCCGCACGGTGTCGCCGAGGGCGTCGTGGACCAGCGCCGCGTACTCCGCGAACCGGTGGGCGGTGTCCCGCTCCGGCCAGCCGCCCGCGTCCTGGAGGGCCTGCGGGAGGTCCCAGTGATAGAGGGTGGCGTACGGCGTGACGCCGCGCTCCAGCAGCCGCTCGACCACGCGCCGGTAGTGGTCGAGGCCCTTCTGGTTGGCCGCGCCGCGCCCGTCGGGCTGGATTCGCGGCCAGGCGATCGAGAACCGGTAGGCGCCCAGCCCGAGATCGGCCAGCAGGTCGACGTCCTCGGGATAGCGGTGGTAGTGGTCGCAGGCGACGTCGCCGGTGTCGCCGCCGGCGATCGCACCCGGCACGCGGGTGAAGGTGTCCCAGATGGACGGGCCGCGGCCGTCCTCGTCGACGGCCCCCTCCACCTGGTAGGCGGCGGTGGCCGCGCCCCACACGAAGCCGTCCGGAAACCGCATGGTCATCGGATATCCTTCCGTGGATACTCCGGCCTTCAGGCCGGGGAGGAAACGGAACCCCTGCGGAGCAGGGCAGGGAAAGCCGATCCGCCGCCAAGGGGACGGGCGTCTACCCGCGCGTCACTGCAAGATTCACTGGATAGGCCACTATCGTGTGGGCCGTGGCCGGGGCCGTGAAGCGGGCGTTCAAGTACCGTTTCTACCCGAGTCCCGGGCAGGCAGCCGAGCTTGCCCGGACGTTCGGGTGTGTCCGGCTGGTCTACAACATGGCGTTGCAGGCCCGTACTGGGGCGTGGACGCTGCGGCGGGAACGGGTCGGTTACAACGCCACCAGCGCGATGCTGACCGGGTGGAAGAAGACCGGGGAACTGGCGTTCCTCAACGAGGTCTCGTGCGTGCCGTTGCAGCAGGCGCTGCGCCACCTCCAGGTGGCGTTCACCAACTTCTTCGCCAAGCGGGCCAGGTACCCGGCGTTCAAGTCGAAGAAGCGGTCGCGCCGCTCGGCGGAGTACACCACGAGCGGGTTCCGCTGGCGGGACGGCCGGCTCATCCTGGCGAAGATGACCGAACCCCTGGATATCGTGTGGTCCCGGCCGCTGCCGGACGGTGCGTCGCCGTCCATGGTGACCGTGTCGCAGGATGCTGCGGGTCGCTGGTTCGTGTCCCTGCTGTGCGAGGACGTGATCGAGCAGACCCCGGCCACGGGCGCGGTCGGTGTCGACGCCGGGCTGGACAGTCTGCTCGCGCTGTCCACCGGGGAGAAGATCGTCAACCCCTGTGGAGGCGGTGTAAGACCTCAACGAGAGTCCTCTCGGACGGGGCAGTCGTCGGTGAAGCAGGAACCCCCGGGGTGACCCAGGAAATCCCCGTCATTCAGAGCGGGGAGGATTGTCAACCCTTCACCGAGCCGCTCACGAGGTCGAGCCGCCAGTAGCGCTGCAGGAACAGGAACAGCGCGATGAGCGGCAGAATGGACAGGAACACGCCCATGATCACCAGCGAGTAGAGGGCCGGCTGGCTGGAACCCTGGTTGAGCATGGAGAACAGGCCGACGGTGAGCGGGAAGCGCCGGTCGTCGGCGATCATGATGTACGGCAGGAGGAAGTTGTTCCAGATCGCGATGAACTGCAGCAGGAACAGCGTCACCATGCCCGGGACCATCGGCGGCAGCCCGATCCGCCAGGCCAGGCGGTACTCTCCCGCCCCGTCGACCCGCCCGGCCTCGAGCATGTCGTCGTGGACGACCGCCGCGGCGTAGATGCGCGACAGGTAGATGCCGTACGGGCTGATGATGCTGGGCAGCAGGACCGCCCAGTACGAGTCGACCAGCCCGAGCTCCGAGATGAGCAGGTACTGCGGGACGGCCAGGGTGATCTGCGGGACCAGCACGCCGGCCAGGATGACCAGGAAGATCGCCTCGCGGCCGGGGAAGCGGTACTTCGCCAGGGCGTAGCCGGCGATCGTGGACACGGCGACGGACAGGGCGGCGCCGACGCCCGCGTAGAACAGGCTGTTGAGCGCCCACCGGCCGAACACGCCGTCGCGGAAGTCGAGCAGGTGGGTCAGGTTGTAGCCGAAGCCGCCCTCGAAGGTCGGCCAGAACGAGAACGTGCTGAACAGCTCGTCGGGGCCCTTGGTCGCGGCGAACACCACCCAGAGCACCGGGCCGACGCAGTAGAGCGCGCCGAGGACGAGGACCACGGTCGGTACCAGCCGGCCCCTCATGACTCGAACGCCCGCTTCTGCAGCGCCCGCAGTACCGTGGCCGAGACCACCAGCGTGCCCAGCGCGAGCACGACGGAGGCCGCGGCCGCCGTGTGGATGTCGCTGTTGACGAACGCGTCGGTGTAGACGGCCATGAGCGGCACCCACGTGGACGGGATCGCGTCGGTGAGCGGCCGCAGCGTCGCCGGCTCGCTGAACACCTGCAGCGTCGAGATGAGCGCGAAGATTCCGGTCATCACCAGGGCCGGCGTGAGCAGTGGCAGCTTCACCCGCAGCGCGATCTGCACCTCGGTGGCGCCGTCGATGCGGGCGGCGTCGTAGAGCTCCTGCGGGATGCCCCGTAGCGCCGTGTAGAGCACGATCATGTTGAAGCCGACACCGCCCCAGATACCGATGTTCGCCACCGAGAACAGCACCGAGCCCTGGGTGAGGAAGTCGGGCGCCGGCAGGCCGACGGCCTCGGCGGCGTCCCGGATCGGGCTGACCTTCGGCAGGTACAGGAAGCCCCACAGCAGCGAGGCGATGACGCCCGGCACCGCGTACGGCAGGAAGATGCCGATCCGGGTGGCCCGCGCGAAGCGGACCCCGGGCGTGTCGAGCAGCAGCGCGAACAGCAGCGCGAGGCCCATCATCGTGGGCACCACGATCGCGCCGTAGCCGAGCAGCCGGACGATGCCGTCCACGTAGTCGGGGTGGCTGAGCACGTCGGCGTAGTTCTCCAGGCCGACGAAGCGCTCGACGCGCAGTCCCAGGCCCCCGCCGGTGACCCGGGACGCGCGCAGGCTCAGCCACACCGTGTAGCCGATGGGGACGAGCAGGAAGAGCACGAGCAGGACGACGGCCGGGGTGAGCAGCACGTACGGGGTGGCGCCGGCGGACCGGCGGGGCCGGCGCACCGCTACGCGCCCTTGACCGTGAAGCCCTGCTTCTTCAGGTCCGCGACGGACGCGGCCTGCAGGGCGTCGGTGGCGGCGGTGAAGTCGCCCTTGTCCTGGATCGCCTTGGCGAAGATGTCGCTGTACTGGCTGTAGGTGACGTTGACGTTCGGCGCCCAGTTGAAGCCCCGCGCCGTCTTGGCGATCGCGGCCGCGTCGGCGTAGAACGTCGGCTGGTTCGGCATCATCGCGGGCGCCTTCGACAGCGCGGGCGTCGACTGGCCCTTCGTCGAGGCCGGGTAGATGCCGCCCGCGCTCACCAGCAGCTCCACCGACTCGGGGTCGGTGTTGAGCCACTTCACGAACTTCTCGGCCTGGGCCTGCTGCTTCGACTTGGCCCAGATCGCGGTCGCCGAGCCGCCCCAGTAGCCGGTCGCCGGGGCGCCGGCGTCCCACTGCGGCATCGGGACCATCTTCCACTTGCCCTTGGTGCTGCCGGCGACGCCTTCGAGCACGCCGGCGCCCCAGATGGCGCTGGGCCAGGCGAGCAGCGTGCCGTCGCTCATGGCGGTGTTCCACTCCGGGGTGTACATCGGCTTGCCCGACAGCGTGCCGTCGTTGACGAGCTTCCCCCAGAAGTCGGCGACCTTCTTCGTCGCCGCGTCGTTGATGGCGACGGTCCAGGTGCCGTTGTCGTTGGCCCACCAGTTGGCGCCGGCCTGCTCGGCGAGGCCGGCGAACCAGCCCGGGTCGCCGGAGGAGAACGTGGCGAGGTACCGCTTCGGGTCCTTCTGCCGGACCACCTTCGCGACCTCGGCGAACTCGGCCCAGGTCTTCGGCACCGTCAGGCCGTACTGCGTGAAGAGGTCCTCGCGGTAGTACAGCATCATCGGCCCCACGTCCTGCGGGATGCCGTAGGTCTTGCCGCCGAACGACGTCAGGCTCCAGGTCCCGTCGGTGAACTCGGACTTGACGCTGCTCGCGACGGCCGACAGGTCCTTGGCCACGCCGTTGGTGATGAGCACCGGCAGCGCCTGGTACTCGGCCTGCATGAGGTCGGGCGCGTTGCCGGCCCGGTGCGCGGTGAGGATCTTCGTGATGAGCTCCTCGCCCTGGGCGAGGCGGTTGACGGTGACCTTCTGCGTCGGGTTCTTCTTGTTCCAGATGTCGACGACCTGTTCGATGTTCGTCGCCCAGGTCCAGAACTGCAGGTCGGCGGGGTCGTCGGGCCCGCCGCTGGTGGGGGTGTCGGTGTCGTCGTCGCCGCATGCGGCGAGTAGGGCCGCGCCGGCGGCCGCCTTCAGGAAGCCGCGCCGGGTGTGGGTGCTGGGCATGGTCGCCCTCCAGATCCGCGATTCAGGGGTGTGTGGTCTGTGAGCGATCACAGAGTCGACACCTCCGACCCGTGCTGTCAACCCCTCGTGACAAGATTGTTGCTGGGAAAATCTGGTGTGGAAGATCTGTGAGCGGTCACGTACGGTGCCTCCCATGAGCTCAGTCCTCGTCACCGGGTCGACCGACGGGATCGGCGCGGAGATCGCCGCCGAGCTGGCCCGGCGCGGGCACCACGTGGTGCGCCACGGCCGTCGCCGCCCCGACCCGCGCGGCGTCGGCGACTTCGTGGTCGGCGACCTCGCCTCGCTGGCCGCCACGCGCGCCATGGCGGCAGCCCTGCCCGCCGTCGACGTGGTGATCCACAACGCCGGCTGGGCGCCACGCGGCGACGAGCGGCCGGTGACGGCCGACGGCATCGAGGAGACGTTCCAGGTCAACGTCGTCGCGCCGTACCTGCTGACCGCCCTCGCCCCGCCGTCCGCCCGGCTGGTGTTCGTGAGCTCCGATGCGATCGCCCGGGCCAAGCTCGACGTCGACGACCTCCAGCTCGCGCGGTCGTGGACGGCCGACGCCGCGTACGCCAACTCGAAGCTCGCCCTGACGGCCCTGGCGTTCGCGCTCGCCCGCCGCCGTCCCGACCTGCGCTGCAACGCGGTGCATCCGGGCTGGATCCGCACGAAGATGAGCGACTACTCGGCCCCGTTCGGCGTCGCACGGGGTGCCGAGACCCCGGTCTGGCTGGCCACGTCGTTCCAACCGGCGGCCGTCGCGACCGGCACGTTCTTCCACGACCGCCGCGAGGTGCGGCTCAACGAGCAGGCCTACGACCCGGCTGTGCAGGAGGCGGTCGTCCGGCACTGCGCCGTGCTCACCGGCATCGACGTTTGAAGGGAATCGCCATGTCCCTGACCCGACGCACGCTGCTGGCCGGTGTCGGCCTCGCGGCGTTGCCGCTGCCGGTCCCGGCCTTCGCTCCCCGTGGCATCCGGGGCGCCGACATCTCGTTCACGCTCCAGGAGGAGGCGGCCGGCGCGCGGTACCGCTTCCGCGGCCGCACCGACCGCATCGAGCACATCCTGCGCGCGGCCGGCGCCACCTGGGTCCGCCTGCGCGTGTGGACCGCGCCGCCGCCCGGCTACAGCGACCTCGGCCAGGCGCTGCGCCTCGCCGCCCGGGCCAGGCGGGCGGGCCTCAAGGTGCTGCTCGACCTGCACTACTCCGACTTCTGGGCCGACCCCGGCCACCAGGACACCCCGGCCGCCTGGGCCGGTCAGGACCTGCCGGCCCTCGCGGCGACCGTGCGCGCCTACACCGCCGACGTCGTGTCGGCCTTCGCCCGCCAGGGCACGCCGGTCGACATGATCCAGACCGGCAACGAGGTCACCGCCGGGATGCTGTGGCCGGTGGGCCAGATCTACCGCCCGTCGGGCGCCGACTGGGCGGGCTTCACGACCCTGCTCGACGCGGCCCTGTCCGGCGCCCGCGCCGCCAGCCCGCGCGGCCACCGGATGCTGACGATGGTGCACATCGACCGCGGCGGCGACAACGGCGGGGCGCGGTGGTTCTACGACCGGGTGGGCGTGGCGTTCGACGTGATCGGCCTGTCGTACTACCCGTTCTGGCACGGCGCGCTGTCGGCGCTGTCGGACAACCTGACCGACCTGGCGACCCGCTACGGCAAGCCGATCGTGGTGACCGAGACGTCGTACCCGTGGACGATGGGCGACGGCGACACGTTGACCAACCTGCTCACCGACCCGGCGGCCCTCCCGGAGGGCGCGGCGTACCCGCCGACCCCGGCCGGCCAGGCGGCATACTTCCGCGAGCTGCGCCGGATCCTGTCGACGGTGCCGTCGGGCCTGGGTGCGGGCTTCTTCGCCTGGGAGCCCGGCTGGCTCCCCGGCGTCGGCTGGACTCCCGGCGAGGGCAACCCGAACGACAACCTGACCCTGTTCGACTGGTCCGGCCATGCGTTGCCCGCGTTGACGGCGGCATACGCCCCGTGAGCTGATCGTCAGAGCACCGTCAGGGTCACCTCCAGGCGGGCCGGGGCGGCCGGCAGGAGGTATGTGGGGAGCGGGCCCGGGCCGCACGACGCCGAGCCGATGCCGTTGTGGCCCGCGTCCAGCGTCAGCCAGGTGCGGCCGTCCGGGGTCAGCTCCGTCGGGTGGGTAGCCGCGTCCAGCGCCGCCGCCGGCCACGGGCGGGCCGCCAGGCCGAACGGGGTCGAGCCCGCCACCCGCAGCCCCGAGCCCGACGCGGAGGTCAGCGTCGCCCACCTGACCTCCGCGCGGCGGCCGTTCTCCTGCGGGTACACGTACGGCGTCTGCAGCGCCGACACCGACGAGGCGAAGCGGCCGACGCGCGTGGCCAGGCCGGTGTCCGGGTACGCCTCGCCGGGCCCGCGCCCGAACCACGCCACCTCGGTCAGCGAGCCCGGCAGCGCGAGCACCAGCCCGAGCATCGGCAGCGGCACGTCCCAGGGCCCGTCCGGCGCCACGTCCACGACCAGGCGCACCTCGTTCTCGCCGATGCCGCTCCAGGTGTACCGCACGTGCAGCCCCGCGACGGACGCGGCGGCCGCCACCCGGGTCCGCACGACGAGCCCGGCCGGGCCGGCGCAGACCTCGTCCACGCGGCTGGTCAGCCGGTGCAGGCCGGCCGCCCGCCACCGGGGTTCGAGGGCCTCGCCGTGGGCGCCCCGGTCGTTGTCGGTCAGCGGGCGCCACACCTGCAGCTGCGGGCCGTCGACGGCGAGCGCGCCGAGCCGGACCAGCCGGCCGTCGCCGGCGTCGAACGTGGCCGGCCCGACCCGGATCGACCCGCCCTCGACGACGGGCGCGGCAGTGGGGGAGGGCCGCAGGGAGACCAGGGGCGCGCCGACCGGGAACTGTGCCCAGGCGACCTCGTGCCCGGCCGGCGCCCAGGGCGCGTCCTCGGCCAGGACGGCCCGGACGGTCAGGAACGCCTCCCCGGCGGTCTCCGGCAGGTCGGGCAGGCGCACGCCGGCGGTCGCGCCCGGTGCGGCCACCACGGCGGCGAGGGTCCCGCGGGCGACCTCGGCGCCGTCGTCCTCCAGCGTCCACAGGAACCGCAGGTGCTCCAGGCCGCGGTGGGCGTACCGGTTGGTGACGGTCAGGCCGTCCGCCAGGGCGATGCGGACCGGCTCGACGGCCTTCTTCAGGTCGAGCAGGCCCGGCGACGGCGTGCGGTCCGGGAACAGCAGGCCGTCGGCGACGAAGTTCCCGTCGTGCAGCTCCTCGCCGAAGTCGCCGCCGTAGGCGTAGAACGGGCGGCCGTCGGCCGTGCTGGCCCGCAGCCCGTGGTCGATCCACTCCCAGACGAAGCCGCCCTGGCAGCGCGGGTACCGCTCGTAGAGCTCCTGGTACTCGGCCAGGCCGCCGGGGCCGTTGCCCATCGCGTGGGCGTACTCGACGTGGATGAACGGCATCGCGCGCCGGCGGGCGTCGAGGACCGGGTCGGGCAGCGGCTCCTCGGCGTGCCGGCCGATCGCGTCGACCTCGGCGTGGGTGAGGTACATCCGGCTGTACACATCGACGTCGCGGCACGTCCAGTCGCGCTCGTACAGCAGCGGCCGCCCGGTGTCGCGGGCCCTGGTCCAGGCGGCCATCGCGGCCAGATTGCACCCGGCGCCGCTCTCGTTGCCCAGCGACCACAGCACGACGCTCGGGTGGTTCTTGTCCCGCTCGACCATCCGCCGCATCCGGTCGACGCACAGCGCCTCGAACCGCGGGTCGTCGGCCGGGTTGCCGCGCCAGTCGTGGTGCCAGAAGCCGTGCGTCTCCAGGTCGCACTCGTCGACGACCCACAGCCCGTACTCGTCGCACAGCTCCAGGAACCGCGGGTGCGGCGGATAGTGGCTGGTGCGCACGGCGTTGACGTTGTGCCGCTTCATGAGCAGCACGTCGGCGAGCATGTCGTCCTCGGTCACGGCCCGGCCGCGGTCGGGGTGGAACTCGTGGCGGTTCACGCCGCGGAACAGCACCCGGCGGCCGTTGACGGTGAGCACCCCGTCCTCGACCGCGACCGTCCGGAACCCGGTCCGCACGGTGACCGTCTCGGCGCCGGTGCTGACGACGACGTCATAGCGCCGCGGCGACTCGTCCGACCAGGGCTCGATATTGGGGATATTCACGACTTGTCCGGAACGCAGGACGAGGCCGAGCTCGGGCACCCGCACCTCCGCGTCGGGTGCCGACACGAGCAGGGTGCCGGTTGCCGTGCGGTGGTCGTACTCCGCCCGCACCCACACGTCGTCCAGGGCACCCGACGACGGCCGCGACACCAGCGACACGCCGCGGAAGAGGCCGGACAGCCACCACATGTCCTGGTCCTCGAGGTACGAGCCCGAGCTCCACTGCACGACCCGGACCGCGAGCACGTTCTCGCCGGCCACCAGCAGGCCGGTGACGTCGAACTCGGTCGGCAGCCGGCTGCCGGTCGTCGTGCCGACCTCGGCCCCGTTGAGCCACACCCGCGCCGCCGAGTCCGCGCCGTCGAACCGCAGCCAGGTCCGCCCGCCGGGCCAGTCCGCCGGCACGGCGAAGGAGCGGCGGTAGTCGCCGGTAGGGTTCGCGGTCGGCACCCGCGGCGGGTCGAGCGGGAACGGGTAGTCGACGTTGGTGTACGCGGGCGCCCCGTAGCCGGCCAGCTGCCAGTGGGCCGGCACGGCGAGCGTGTCCCAGGCCGAGTCGTCGAAGGCCGGCGACGCGAAGTCCTCGGGCCCGTCGGCCCGGTCGGCGAACCGGAACCGCCAGTCGCCGTCGAGCGGCAGCTGCGGCGCGGAGCTCGCGAGCCGGGCGCGGGCGGGCAGGGCCGCCGGCGACGGCGTGAGGGACTCGAACCAGGCACGCGGGATCATGCCGTGCACCATACTGTGAGCGCTCACAGATGCCAATCCTCCCGAACGCCGATGTGACGCACCACCGATCCAACCTCACGAAGGCCCGCGCCGGGGCGCGGATCGCCCGGAACCCGCGGCGGGTGATCGCCGGGTGGTCTCTTGGTGAGAATCCCCTGCACACGCATGATCACGGCGCGTCATCGACCAGTCTGGGTCCGTGCCGCCCGCTGGCGGCATCAATCCGTTGTCTCGCCGCGCCCGTTCGTCCGTCCGTCCGGGTGCGGCCGCTTCGCCACGCCCCAGAAACGGAGCCGAATTTGTGAGCCAGACCCGCGCTCCCGAACTCATACCGGAGGCCGCCGGACCACACGGCGCCAGACGACTGCACCACGTCTTCGAGGCGTCGTGTGACCGCACTCCCGACGCGATCGCGCTGGAGTGCGGCGATGCCCGCCTGACCTACCGCGAGCTCGACGAGCGGGCCAACCGCGTCGCGCACCACCTGCGCGGCCTGGGGATCGCGGCCGGCGACCGGGTCGCGATCCTGCTGCGCCGCTCGGTCGAGACGTACGTCGCGCTGCTGGCCGCCGGCAAGGCCGGGGCCGCCTTCGTGCCGATCGACCCCGAGTCGCCGGCCGACCGGGTGGCCTACATCGCCGAGGACGCCGCGATCGCCGCGGTGCTCACCGAGCCGGCCCTCGCCGACCGCGCCGCCGGACTGTCGGTGGTCGACGTGCGGACCGCGAGCGGGCCGACCCATCGGCCCGAGCCCGACGGCGCCGACGACCCGGCCGCCTACGTCATCTACACGTCCGGGTCCAGCGGCCGCCCCAAGGGCGTCGAGGTCGGGCAGTCGAGCATCTGCAACTTCCTCGACGTGGTCCCCGGCGTCTACGACGTGCGCCCCGGCGACCGCGTCTACCAGGGCATGACGATCGCCTTCGACTTCTCCATCGAGGAGATCTGGCCGACGTGGTCGGTCGGCGCGACACTGGTGGCCGGGCCCAACGACTCCGGCCGGTTCGGCGCCGAGCTCGGCGACTTCCTCGAAGAGGCCGAGATCACGGTGCTGTACTGCGTGCCGACGCTGCTGGCCACGATTCCCCGCGACCTGCCCCGCATCCGCAACCTGCTCGTGGGTGGCGAGGCCTGCCCGGGCCAGCTCGTCGAGCGCTGGAGCCGGCCGGGGCGGCGCATCCTCAACACCTACGGACCGACCGAGGCCACCGTCACCGCCACCTGGGGCGAGCTGCGGCCCGGCAAGATCGTGACGATCGGCCGGCCGCTCCCGACGTACAGCGTCGTCATCCTCGACGAACAGCGCCGCCTGGTCCCGGACGGGGAGGTCGGGGAGATCTGCATCGGCGGGCCCGGCGTCGCGCGCGGCTACGTCGGCCGCCCCGAGCTGACCGCCGACCGCTTCGTCGAGCACGCCCTCGCCCCGCCCGGCGGCCGGCTGTACCGCACCGGCGACCTCGGCCGCCTCACCGACGACGGCGAGATCGAGTACCTCGGCCGCGCCGACGCCGAGGTGAAGATCCGCGGCCACCGGGTCGACCTCGGCGAGATCGAGAGCGTGCTGCTCGCGAACGACGGCGTGACCGAGGCGGTCGTGGCCCTGTCCGAGGCGAAGGACCTCGCGGCGTACGTCGTCGCGCCCGCCGTCGACCCGGACCTGGTGCACCGCCTGTTCGACCAGCTCCAGGACAAGCTGCCGGCCTACATGGTCCCGGCGTACCTCGACATCGTCACCGAGCTGCCCGCCATGCCCAGCGGCAAGGTCGACCGCAAGCGGCTGCCCGCCCCGGTCAACCGGCGCCCGGTGCGCACCGCCGGCGAGTTCGTCGCCGCCGAGGGCGAGCTCGAGGAACAGGTCCGCACCGCCTGGGCCGAGGCGTTCGGCATCCCGCCGGGCAAGCTGTCGGTCGAGTCCGACTTCTTCACCGACCTCGGCGGCCACTCGCTGCTCGCCGCCAAGGTCGTCTCCACGCTGCGGGAGCGAAAGGTCGGCGTCAGCCCGGCCGTCCGCGACCTCTACGACCACCCGACCGTGCGGGGCATGGCCAAGCGGCTCGCCGCGGCCGGCCGCTCTGCCGGGCCCGCCGCCCCGCCCCGGCCGGCCCCGCTGCGCCATCGCAGCCGGCGCATCGCCGCCGCCGGCGCCGGCCAGGCCGCCGTCATCTACCTGCTGCTGCTGCTCGTCACGCTGCCGGTCTCGTACGTCTACACCCGCAACGACGGTCATGTCTCCGTCGCGGTGCTGGCCCAGCTCATGCTCGCCATCCTGGTCAGCTACCTCGGCGTGCGCTGGATCGTGCCGGTCGTCGTCGCCCGGCCGCTCGCCGCCGGGATCAAGCCCGGGCGGTACCGACTCTGGGGTCCGACCTACATCCGGCTGTGGGCGCTGAACCTGTTCCTCGCGATCGGCCCGATGGCCGTGCTCAGCGGCTCCCCGCTCATGGCGGGCTACCTGCGGCTGCTCGGCGCCCGGCTGGGCCGGCGGACCACGGTCGCCACCAGTTCGGTCGGCCTGCCCACGCTGCTCGACATCGGCGAGGACGCCTCGGTCGGCTACGGCGCGTCGATGCGCCCCTGGCGGGTCGAGGACGGCTGGGTCGTCGTCGCGCCGATCACGCTCGGCCGGGGCGCGTTCGTCGGCGCCAACGCGGTGCTGGAGCCGGGCGCGTCGGTCGGCGACCACGCGGCCCTCGGCGAGCAGTCGGTCCTCGAGGCCGGCGAGCGCGTGCCGCCCGGCGAGCGCTGGTCCGGCTCGCCGCCCGGCCCGGTCGACGCGCTGTCGCCGACCGTCGAGCTGCTGCTGCGCGCGCCGAGCCGGCCGCGCGGCTGGAAGATCCGCCACCTCGCCGGCGCCACCGCCGGGCTGGTCGGGCTGGAGCTCGGGGCGATCGCCATGGTCGTGCCCAGCGTGCTGCTGGTGTGGTGGGCGCTGCTGAAGTTCGGCCTGCTCGCCGGCCTGCTGGCGACCGTGCCGGCCGGGCCGCTGTACGTCATCACCACCTGTCTCGTCGTGGCGCTCGGCAAGCGCCTCGTGCTGCCCCACGTCCCGCCGGGCGTGCACCCGGCGCGGTCGGGGCTCGGCGTGCGCAAGTGGGTGACCGACAAGCTGCTGGAGTTCAGCCTGCTGTTCACCAACTCGCTGTACTCGACCCTCTACACCGTCCCCTGGCTGCGCCTGCTCGGCGCGCGGGTGGGCCGCGGGGCCGAGGTGTCCACCGCCGCCCACCTCGACCCGGACCTGCTCACGCTCGGCCCCGACAGCTTCGTCGCCGACATGGCCAGCGTCGGCGCGGCCACGTTCGCCAACGGCCGGATGGCGTTCCTGCCGACCTCGGTCGGGCGCCGCGCCTTCGTCGGCAACGCCGCGTTCGTGCCGGCCGGCACCCGCCTCGGCGACGACAGCCTGGTGGGCGTGCGCACCCTGCCGCCGGGCGAGGAGGTGCCGTCCGGGACGTCGTGGCTCGGCTCGCCGCCGATGCACCTGCCGGTCCGGCAGAGCAGCGGCAGCTTCTCCGAGGCCGAGACGTTCCGCCCGCCGGCCCGGCTCGTCCGCCACCGCCTCGCTGTCGAGTTCGCCCGGGTCACCGCGCCGGCCTCGCTGCTCGGCCTGAGCGTCTACGTGTACCTGTTCGTGCTGGCCGACCTGGCCCGCGGCCGCGACCTGACCGTGCCGGCGCTCGTCTCGCCGTTCGTGGTGATGGCCGCCGGGCTCGCCGTCATCGCCTACTGCGCGGCCACGAAGCGCGGCGTCATCGGTGCATACAAGCCGCGGGTCGAGCCGCTGTGGAGCCCGTTCGTGCGGCGCACCGAGTTCGTCACCGGCCTGTACGAGGCGGCCGCCGTCCCGGCCGGGGTCGGGATGCTCGTCGGCACCCCGTTCCTGCCGCCGGTGCTGCGCTGGTTCGGCGCCCGCGTCGGCCGGCGCACCTGGATCGGCACCACCTACCTGACCGAGTTCGACCTCGTGGAGATCGGTGACGACGCGTGCGTCGGCGCCGAGGTGTCCCTGCAGACCCACCTCTTCGAGGACCGCGTGATGAAGATGTCCGTCGTCACCGTCGGCGCCGGCGCCACCGTCGGCACCCGGGCGGTCGTGCTCTACGACGCGGTCGTCGGCCCCGAGGTCTCGCTCGGTTCGCTGTCCCTGCTCATGAAGGGCGAACACCTGACCGCTGGAAGCCGCTGGCGCGGCATCCCGGCGCAGGGCGTCCGCACTGAATTCGGTCGGAGCCTGCCAGCTCTGGACCCGGCCTTTGGAGGATCGTGAACACCACACTGCTCGTCAGCGACGCCGAGCACTTCCGGATCGACTACGAGATCAACCCGTACATGCACACCGAGGTCCAGCCGGACACGGCAGCCGCGGCCGCGGAGCACTTCGCGATCGTCGCGGCCCACCTCAACGCCGGCCGCCGCGTCGAGTACGTGCCGTCCGCGCCCGAGTGCCCCGACATGGTGTTCACCGCGAACGCCGCGCTCGTGCGGGGCGACAAGGCCGTGCTCGGCTTCCCGCCGCCGGAGCGCAAGGCCGAGACGCCGTACTTCGCCGAGTGGCTCGCCGGCCGCGGCTACCGCGTGCTGGAGGCCCCGTACCCGTTCAGCGGCCAGGGCGACGCCCTCGCCTGCGGCGACCTGCTGTTCGCCGGCCACGGCCAGCGCACCGACCGGCGCATGCACACCTTGCTGGCCCGGGAGCTCGGCTATCGGGTGGTACCGCTGCAGACCGTCTCGCCGCGCTGGTACGACCTCGACCTGGCCGTGGCCGTCGTTGCCCCGCCCGACGTCGTCGCCTACTGCCCGGCCGCCCTCGACCGGCCCAGCCGCGAGCGCCTGCGCGACCTCAAGCTGGACCTCATCGAGGTACACCGCGAGGAGGCGGCCCGCCTGGCGCTCAACCTGGTCAGCGACGGCACGACGGTCACCATGACCCGGGGCGCCCCCCGGCTGGCCGCCGAGCTGCGCGCCCGCGGGCTGCGGGTCGTCGAACTCGCCACCACCGAGCTGGCCAAGGGTGGCGGTGGCGTGCGCTGTACCGCGCTGACGCTGGACAACCCGTGAGGAGCCGCGCGCTCGTCTACCGGGGGCCGGCCACCCTGCCGGGCTGCGCGGAGGCCGTCGCGGGGCTGCTGCGGGCCAGCCGCTGGGGCTTCGACGTGCAGTACGTCGGCCCCGGCGAGGAGCTGCCCGTGTCCGGCCTGGCCCTGGCCGGCGCGGCCGTCTACGCGCAGCCCGGCGGCGGCGAGCTGTCGCGCGGCTACCGCCACCTGCGCCGCCATCGCGCGGCGATCCGCTCCTACGTCCACGGCGGCGGCCGCTACCTCGGCTTCTGCCTCGGCGGCTACCTGGCCGGCGCGACGCCCGGCTTCGACCTGCTCCCCGGCGACACCGACCAGTACATCGCCTCGCCCAGGGCGACCGTCGCCTCGACCGGCGACACGCTGGTCGAGGTGGCCTGGCGGGGCCGCCGGCGCACCCTGTACTTCCAGGACGGCCCGTACTTCTGGGTCCGCCCGAGCGCCGGCGCGACGGTCGTCGCCACCTATCCCAACGGCACCAACGCGGCCGTCGTCGCCCGCTTCGGCGCCGGCTGGGTGGGTGTCGTCGGCCCGCACCCGGAGGCCACCAGCGACTGGTTCAGCGACGCCGGCCTGCCGGCGTCGTTCGGCCAGGACCTCGGCCTCGACCTGGTCGACGCGGTGATGCGGCCATGAAGTCGTCGTCCCGGCTCATCGGCGTCGACGCCGCCCGCGGCGTGGCGCTGCTCGGCATGATCACGCTGCACTCGCTGCTGGAGGAGACCGCGTCGGGCAACCCGACCTGGTCGTCGCACGCCTTCAGCGGCCGCGCCGCGGCGGCCTTCGCGCTGATGTCCGGCGTCGGCCTCACGCTCGCGACCGGCCGGAGGCAGGTGCCGCGCTCCGACGCGCGGGGCGTCGCGGCCATGCTGGCCACGCGCGCCCTGTGCATCGGCGTCATCGGCCTGCTCGTGTCGGGGGCGGACACCGTCCTCAACTCGGTGATCCTGCCCTACTACGCCGTGGTGTTCCTGCTGGCGGTACCACTGGTGCTCATGCCGACCTGGGCGCTGTTCACGACGGGGGCCTCGCTCGCCCTCGTCGCGCCGTTCGGCATGCACCTGCTGCTGCCGCACCTGGCCGAGCCGTCGCTGGGCGACCCGACGTTCGGCCGGCTCATCGACGACCCGCTCGCGCTGCTCGGCGAGCTGACGCTGACCGGGTACTACCCGGCGCCGGCCTGGCTGGCGTACATCTGCGTCGGCCTCGCGATCGGCCGCCTCGACCTGTCCAGCCCGCGCGTGGCCGCCACGCTGCTGGCCGCCGGCGCGGTCCTGGGCGTGTGGGCCCGCGCGGTCTCCACGGTGCTGCTGCACCTGGCCGGCGGCCTGACCGCCATCCATGCGGCCCAGCCGGCGAGCGGCCTGACCTCGGAGGAGACGACGTACCTGCTGAAACTCGGCGGCGACGGCTCGGCCCCGACGTCGACGTGGTGGTGGCTGGCCGTGGACGGCCCGCACACCGGCACGCCGCTGAACCTGGTGGGCACGATCGGCAGCTCCGTCGCCGTGCTGGGCCTGGCCCTGCTGCTGTCCACGACCTGGGCCCGCCCACTGCTGGTGCCGCTCGCGGCCGCGGGCAGCATGACGCTGACGTTCTACTCGGTACACGTGCTGTTCCTGAACTCGGACTTCGACACGTACTCGCCCGTCACCGGCTGCATCGTGCAGTTGGTCGCGGTGGTGCTGATCGCGATGGCGGTCCGGGCGACGGCGGGACGGGGGCCGTTGGAGGCGCTGGTCGGCAGCCTGGCCCGCCGGGCGCGGGCCCTGGCGCTGCGCCCCGCCCCTGCCGTGAGTACGGACGTCGCGGCGGTCGTTCCCCGGGCCCGCCGTCCGGAGCCGGCCTCGCTGCCGCGCGACTCGCGCCGGCCCGGTGGCGCGGTCCGGTTCTCCCGCCGCTCGATTCGCCATCGGCTTCGCGCCGGGGCGCCGGACTCCGGCTCGCCGGCCGACGGAGCTTCGCTCGGGGATTCGGTCAGTCGACCGACCGACCGCGCCTCGCTCGGGGATTCGGTCAGTCGACCGACCGACCGCGCCTCGCTCGGGGATTCGGTCGGTCGACCGACCGACCGTCCGGATGGCGCGGAGTCCGGTGGGGACGACAAGTGAACCGTCGGCGGTTGCTGCTCGGGGTCGCCGGGGCCGGGGTGCTCGCCGCGGTCGGCGGCGGGGCCGGGTACGCGTTCGTCGGGCGCGACCGGCCCGTCGCGCTCGTGTACCGCGGTCCGGCCTCCTGCTCCGGCTGCTCGGAGGCGGTCGCCGCGCTGCTGGCGAAGATGCCGGCCGGCTACCAGGTGCGGTACTGCGGACCCGGCGAGGACCTGCCGCTGTCGGCGGAGTCGCTCGCCGGTGCCGTCGTCTACGCCCAGCCGGGCGGCGGCGAGGTCCGCACGGCGTGGCGGCGCCTGCGCAACTCCGCCGAGGACGTGCGCGCGTTCGTCAGCCGCGGCGGGAGCTATCTCGGGTTCTGCCTCGGCGCGTACCTCGCCGGCAGCGGACAGGGCTACGGGCTGCTCGACCGGGTCGACGTCGACGGCTACATCTACACCGCCGGCGCCTCCGTCCGCGACACCGACGACACCGTGGTCGCGGTCCGCTGGCGGGACCGGCCGCGGCACATGTTCTTCCAGGACGGCGCCGCGTTCCACCCGCAGCCGGGCGCGCCGGCCACCGTGCTGGCGACCTACGACACCGGCGTGCCGGCCGCGATCGTGGCCACGTACGGGTCCGGCCGCGTCGGGCTGACCGGCCCGCACCCGGAGGCCGACCGCTCGTGGTACACCGACGCCGGCCTCACCAACCCGGACGGAATCCGCTTCGACCTGGGCCAGGACCTGATCGAAAGCACCATGCGCGCCTGAGTCGTCGCCTTTAATGGGGTGATGTGGGGGGTTTTCACCTTGGCATCGACTTCGGCACGTCCAGCACCGCCGCGGTGCTGGCCGACCCCGACGGCCGGCGCGCGCCGCTGCTGCTCGAACCGTCGGCCGTCTGCCTGGACAGCGCGCCGCACCTGACCGCCGGCCACGACGCCGTGTGCGCGGGCCGGGCCCACCCGGACCGCTTCGAGCCGTACCCGAAGCGCGCCGTCGACGCCGGCTCCGTCCTGCTCGGCGGCGTCGAGTGCCCGGTACGCAACCTGTTCGCCGCGATGCTGTCCCACGTGGCCACGGACGCCCGCCGGGTGGCCGGCCGGCCCATGTCCGGGGTGGCGCTGGCCTGCCCGGCGAGCTGGGAACGCCGCCGCCAGATGCTGCTGGAGCGGGCGGCGGCCCAGGTAGGTTTGGCCGGGACGCTGCTGGTGCCCGAGCCGGTGGCCACCGCCCTCTACGCCGACGAGTCAGGCCTGCTGGCCGTCCCCGACCACGGCACCGTCCTGGTCTGCGACGTCGGCGCCGGCTCCCTCGACGCAGCCCTGGTCCGCCGCGACGGGCACACCTTCACGGTCGTGGCGGCCCGCGCGCTCCCCGAGGTGGGCGGCCTGGCCCTGGACGCCGCGATCGCCGGTCACCTCGCCGGCCGGGCCGCGCGCCGCGACGCGGCTCTGCTGGAGGCGGCCCGCACGGCCCGGGAGACACTGTCGACGGAGGACCGCACCCACGTCCTCGTACCGTGGCACGCCGCCGAACTCTCCCGCGTCGAGTTCGAGTGCCTGGCCCGCCCGCTGTTGACCCGCGCGATGGCGGCCGTCACGGCTGTGGTGGCCGAGGCGGACGTGACGCTCTCGGCGGTCGTACTGTCGGGCGGCGTGGGTCGGACGCCGCTGGTCGCGGCGACTGTGGAGCAGACGCTGGGGTTGTCGCCGGTGGTGCTGTCGGGCCCGGTGGTGGCCGAGGGCGCCTTGCTGGCTGACCCGGGCCTGACCCGCCCTCGCCGCCGACCCGCCGCAACCCCACCGCCCGCGCCGGACACGGAACCGGAGCCGGAGCCGGAGCCAGCACCGGACCCGGCCAAGGTTCGGTCGGTCGACCGACCGAACTCGCTGGAACCGGAGCCGGAACGGGACCTGTCCGGAGTTCGGTCGATTGACCGACCGAATCCGCCAGCACCGAGCCCACGTGAGGCTGAGTCGGTCGACCGACCGAATTCGGCAGGGGCAAGTCCGTCCGAGGCAAGTCCGTCCGAGGCGAACCCGTCCGAGGCTCGGTCGGTCGATCGACCGAACGCAACAGGAGCCGCGCCAGAGCCAGGAGTGGAATCGGAACAAGCAGCGGACGCGGTGGTCGTCGGGGCTGAGGGGGTGCCCGTCGTGCGGCCCGCGGCGCCCGTGGACGACGTGCCGCCGGCCGTCGCGGTCCTTGTTCGATGTGTCCGGCGCGCCATGCATGTCGCCCCCGCGCCGGCGGCCGGGGAGCCCATCGTCGAGGAGCCAGCCGCCGAAGAGGCGTTCGAGACGATCGCCGTTTCGCCCGCGCCTCGGTTTCCGGCGCCGACGCTGACCCTCGCCGATGTTTCGCGGGATCAGCAGGTACAACAGCGGAAGAAGGTCAAGAAAGCCCTCACCACCGCAGCACTCACCCTCGCCGCATCGGTCGTTGCCGGAGCGGCCGGAGTGGTCGTCGCCCTGCAGCTCACCGGTGCCATGCCCGAGCGGCCGCTCCAGGTCGGGGAGTGCGTCGCGCAGGATGAGGGCGGCACGTCGCGGGTCGACTGCGGCGCCGGGGGAGCGTTCCAGATCACGCGTCAGCTCTCGTGGTCCGAGCCGTGCCCCGACGCCGCCCAGCCGTTCGTCATCCAGGGCCAGGCCCGGTTCTGCCTGGCCCCCGCACAAAAGAGCTGACAAGAGCCACAAGGGCTACAGAGCTAGAAGACCTAGGGCACGGTCTTCTCGATCGCCGCCGGGCCCAGTTCCTCGAGCTCGCGCCGGCTGCGCTCGACGTACTTCGGCGTCGGGTCGTGGCCCTCCGCCACCGCAAGGTCCTCCGGATCCCAGGGTTGGTCCGCGCCGGTGCGAATCTGGTGCGTGCCGGACGCATCGACAGTGCGCGCCGGCGCCGGGGTTCCGGAGATGATCGGGTCTTCGTCGGCCATGGTGTACCTCCCGTGTCGCCGACAGCAAAACCAACCGCATCGTGGTACCCCGGCACGACGGGCACTAACGGATCGGGTCCCAGCCGTCGGTGCCGGCCAGGAACGCGGCCGGGGTGAACGTGGCGGCCTGCGAAGTGGTCAGCTGCGGGCGGTCGAGCGTGACGGCGGCGCCGGGGCCGCGGTTGCGGTACTCGAAGTACCGTGCGTCGCGCCACGGCCACGTGCCGAAGTCGGTCCACGGCGCGGGCCTGATGTGGGCGTCGAGCACCGAGTCGCGGATGACCGTGTGCGCGACGGCGTTCGGGTCGTTGCTCGGGTGCCAGGGGCGGCCCAGGTACACCGTGCCGGGCGCGGCGGTGCCGGTGAGGCGGCACTCGCTGAACAGGAAGCCGTACGGGTTCGACAGGCTCGTGCTGGCGGCGGTCACGTAGCCGTTGTTCGTGGCCGAGCCGCGGTCGAGGGAGTGCACGCGGCAGCGGTCGAGCACGGCGGTGGCCCGGCCGAAGATGAAGTCGACGTCGCCCTCGACATAGCATTTTCGCAGGTAGACGCGGTTGACGGTGGCCGCGTCGACGCTGTTGAGGTAGAGCGTGTCCTGGTTGGCCAGGAAGCGCACGTTGTCGAAGACGATGCGGTCGGCCCGGGTCAGCACGGCGACCGCCTGATGGCCGGTGAACTCGGGGTGCGCGGCCTCGTCGAACGTGTTGGCGAAGGTGAGGTTGCGGGCGCTGAAGCCGGCGCCGGAGATGGTGACCGACGCGCTGCCCGAGGTGCCCCACGTGCCGCCCTCGGGCTTCGGGGTGCCGTTCGCGCGGTCGTCGCTGATGACGACGGCCGTCGGGTCGGGGCCCTGGCCGCGGAAGACGACGTTCTGCTTGTCGGCCGGGACGATGACCTGCCCGTGGTACACCCCCGGCTTGATCTTGATCGTGAACGTTTCACTGTTGCCGGCCGGAATCGCGTCGACGGCCGCCTGGATCGACGTCAGGTCGCCGGATCCGTCGGCGGCCACCGTCAGGTAGGGGCCGGGCCACGCCTCGGCCGGGGCCGGCAGGGCCAGGCCGCCGAGCACTCCGGCCCCGGCCGCGAGCAGGGTTCTGCGCCGCATACGCGCGCTCCTTAGCATCAGGAAAGCCCTTTCCCGCCCGACCGTAGGGACTGCAACAAAGCATGTCAATGCCGCTACTGTGCCCTCATGGCGTTTGACGTTGCGTGGGCGCGGGCCGCCTATCCCGCGCTCGACGAGGGGTTCGTGCACTTCGACGGGGCGGCCGGCACGCTGGTCGCCGAGCCGGTCGCGCGGGCCGTGGCTGGCGTGCTGCGGGGCGCGGTCGCCAACCGCACCACCGCGTTCGCGCCCGGCCGGCGGGCCATCCAGATCCTGGCCGACGCGCGCGCCGCCGTCGCCGACCTGGTCGGCGGCGAGCCCGGCGGCGTCGTGTTCGGCCCCAGCGCGACCGCGCTCACCTACACCGTCGCCCGCGGCCTGGCCCGCACCTGGCGGCCCGGCGACAACGTGGTGGTGTCGCGGCTCGACCACGACGCCAACGTCCGCCCGTGGGTGCAGCTCGCCGAGCAGACGGGCATCCAGGTGCGCTGGGCCGAGTTCGAGCCCTCCACCGGCGTGCTGCCGATCCAGCAGTACCGCCGAATCGTCGACGACCGCACGAGGCTCGTGGCGGTGACAGCGGCCAGCAACGCCATCGGCACCCGGCCGGACGTCGCCGCCGTGGCGGCCATCGCGCACGCCGCCGGCGCCGTGCTCTACGTCGACGGCGTCCACGCCACCCCGCACCTGCCGACCGACATCGAGGCGCTCGGCGCCGACTTCTACGTCACCAGCGCCTACAAGTGGTCCGGCCCGCACCTGGCGGCCTGTGTCGCCGCCCCGGACCGGTGGGAGGCGCTCGCGATGGACAAGCTGCGGCCGTCGCCCGACGAACCGCCGGAGCGCTTCGAGCTCGGCACCCCGAGCTGGGAGCTGCTGGCCGGCGTCACGGCCGCGGTGGACTTCCTGGCCGGCCTCACCGACGCCGCCGGGTCCCGCCGCGAGCGCCTGCTGGCGTCGCTCGCGGCCACCCACGAGTACTCGGCGGGCCTGTTCCGCGACCTCCTCGCCGGCCTGCGCGCCGTCCCCGGCGTGACCGTGCTCCCGGCGCCGCCCGACGGCTGCCCGACCGTGTCGTTCCGCATCGGCGACCAGCACCCGGCCGACACCGCTGCGGCGCTCGGCGACAAGGGCATCTGCGTGTTCTCCGGCGACTACTACGCGTACGAGTACTTCCAGGCGATGGGGCTGCGCGACACCGGCGGCGGCGTGCGGGCGAGCATCTACCACTACACCACCGCCCAGGAGATCGACCGCCTCCTCGAGGCCGTGGCGGGGGTCGCCTGATGGACCGGCAGCGCCTGCTGTCCGGGGTCGCCGCGCGGCTGCGGGAGCTCGGCATCCCGGCCGAGTTCGGGCTCCTCGTGCCGTACCAGGACTTCTACGGCTCGTCGCCGGACGGCCTGACCGGCCTCGTCGTCCCGCAGCCGGACGGGCCGGGACGGATGCAGGTGACCGTCGTCGCCGCCCGGCGCACGGTGCCGCCCGGCGAGGGCGGGCTGTCGGCCGACGGCCGGATGTGGGTCCGCGACGTCGACCTCGACTACGACCTGGCCGGCGACGCGCTCGCGTTCGAGTTCACCACCCTCGACGAGGGGGGTGCCGGGCCGGTCTGGGCGCCGCGGCAGCTCGCCCACGACGAGGAGGCGGTGGTCGACGCGATCCGCCTCTGGGACGGCTTCCGGGAGACGCTGCGCAGCACGCCCCCGGCGGCCGCGCCCGCCCGCCGCCGGGCCGTGTTCGTCAAGCAGGTCGCCGCCCGCCAGGCGGCGAGCGCGGCCGCCCGCGTCCGGCTGGACGCCGCGATCGACCTCGACCCGGCCCGGCTGTGCTACCACTTCCCGCGCGACCGGCACGGCCGGTACGTCAAGAACGCTGTCGTCGCGCTGCACGACGTCGAGGGCGGGCCGTTCAGCAAGCGCGGGCCGTGGGTCGCCGCGCGGGCCGACGGCGACGAGCTCGTCGTCGCCGTCGAGGGGCTGATCGGGGCGAACCAGGACCACCGCTGGGACCGGCTGCCCTGGTTGTTCCGCCGGCTCGAGGCCGCTCCCGGCGAGCGGTGGCAGGTGGCCGACGCCGCCGACGCCCGGCCGGTCGTGGAGCTGCTGGAGCGGCACGAGGTCGCCGAGGCGCTCACGCTGTGCGGGGTCGACGTCGACGGCGACCTCGCCGCGCTGCTGGACGGTCACCCGATCGACTACCGGCACGCGCGGTACACCGACACCTGGGTCCGCACGCTGTACGAGCAGCTGCGCGACTGCGCACCCTGGCGCCTCGCCACCGCGCACCGGTTGGCCGCCGCCGGCAAGCCGATCCCGCTGTTCGGCCTGAAGGGGATGAACCACCAGGTCAAGCCGATGGTCGCGCTCGACGCGCCGGACGGCGTGTGCCGGCTGACGATGCACTGGACCGGCAGCAACGCCCGGCTCACCCGGGCGCTCTGGGAGGTCCCGGCGGACCTGCGGGCCGCGCTGCTGTGACGAAGCTGGTCGGGGCCCTCATGTTCCTGGTGACGTTCGCCGTCGCCGCCGGTCTGTACAGCGTCGGCGCCCCGTGGTGGGCGGCCGCGCTGCTCGCGTTCGTGCTCGTCGGGGCCGGCGGGATCGCGGCCGGGCACCGCGTCGGCGGCGCGGCGTTCGTCGTCGCCGGCGCCGCGGCCGGGCTCTACGGCCTGCACGACCTGCTGCCCGACCTGCCGCTGTGGATCGTCCTCGTCGGCGGCGCGGTGGTCGAGGTCGCGCTGGCCGTGCTGGGCTGGACGGCGGCCCACCGGCTGCGCGGCCCGGCGACCGGCGTGGCCCGCTCGGCGGCCCGCCGCCGGCTCGCGGTGCGCCACGGCTGGACGTTCCGGCCGCGGGCCACGGTCGCGCTGCCCGGCCCGATGACCGCGCCGCTGCTGAAGAGCGTTCCCGGTGGCGCCGCCGACACGCTCGGTACCGACGTCCTGGAGGGCACCGAGGGCGGCTTCCGCGTCCAGGTCTTCGACCGCCGCCGCCCGGGCGGCCGACCGGCCGAGGGCGTGCAGACCGTCTGGTTCGTCCGGCTGCGCCGCCCGGCGTCGCGGACCGCGGCCAGCCCGCCGCCGGGCCTGCCGAACCGCTGGTGGACCGAGGGTCCGTACCTGTGCGCCGCCACCGACGGCCACGCCCCGCGCGGTGCCACCGCGGCCGAGATCGAGGAGACCCTCACCCGCCTGGTGGCGTTCGCCCGGGCGCTCGAGTCGGCAACGTAGACTGCACCGTCCGGTGTGGACGGTGACGCGCGCCGACCCGCGCCCGCCGTCCACACCGGCGTTCTGTCAGACTCACGGACCGTGAGGATTGAACGGTACGAAGGACCGCGGGACGCGGTGCGGTGGCTGTTCGAGCTGGCCGACGACTCGGCCGCGCTGCTCGACGGCTACCTCGGCGAGGGTGTCGTGCTGCTCGTCCGCGACGGCGGCGAGCTGGTCGGGCACGCGCAGCTGGTCGGCGACGAGCTGACGAACATGGCGGTCGTCGCCGGGCGGCGCGGTCAAGGGGTCGGCGCGGCCCTGGTGGCGGCCGTGGTGGAGCTGGCGAGGGCCGAGGGCGTGCGCACGCTGCGGGTCGGCACCGGCGCCGCGGACGTGGGGAACCTGCGCTTCTACCAGCGGCAGGGCTTCCGTATGCGCTCGATCGAGCGCGACGTCTTCATCCCGGCCAACGGCTACCCCGAGGGCATCTTCGTCGACGGTATCGAGCTGCGGGACCGGGTCTGGCTCGACCGCGAGCTGTAGGGCTATAATGTATCTGTCAGATACATCAGGAGGTGTTCGTGGCCCGGTCCAGCCAGACCGACGCCGCCGTGCTCGGCGGGCTCAGCGTCCAGCCGATGTCCGGCTATGCGCTGCGGGAGGCGATCCGCGACGTCCTCGGGCACTTCTGGAGCGAGAGTTTCGGGCAGATCTACCCGACGCTGACGGCGCTGGAGCGGGAGGGGTTCGTCGCGCGTTCCGAGGGCGACCGGGCCGGCTCCAGCACCTTCCACATCACCCCGGCCGGCCGGCGGCGGCTGCGTGAGCTGCTGTCCCAGCCGATCCAGGGGGTGCCGCCGCGCAACGGACTGCTGCTGCGGCTGTTCTTCGGCCGCACCCTCGGCGCCGACGCCTGCCGGGCGCTCCTGCGGGACGCCCGCGCCGATGCCGAGCGGAAGCTGGCCGAGTTCGACCGGCTGCTCGCCGAGAACGCGGCCGAGACGGGGCCCGACGCCCCGTTCATGCGCATGACCATCCTGGCCGGCCGGCGCAGTGCCGAGGCCGGTCTCGCCTGGGCCGACGAGTGCCTGACCGAGCTGGAGGAGCTGTGACGATCGCGCGGGTGGCGGCGGCCGGATTCGGCATCATCGCCCTGTTCCAGCTGGCCCTCGCGGCCGGCGCGCCGCTCGGCCGGGCCGCCTGGGGCGGCGCGCACGCCGGCCAGCTGCCGCCGAACCTGCGGGTGGCGAGCCTGGTCGCCCTGCTGATCTGGGCGGTGGCCGCGCTGGTGGTGCTGCGCCGGGCCGGCCTGGCGGCGACGGTCCTGCCCGCGGGCGTCGGCACCTGGGGCACGTGGGTCCTAGCGGGCCTGCTCACGCTCGGCGCGCTGATGAACCTCGCGTCATCGAGCCCCTGGGAGCGGTTCATCTGGGCGCCGCTGGCGGCGACGCTGGCGGTGCTGTGCTTCCTGCTGGCCCGCTCTCCGGCCGCGGCGTGAACGCGCGGCCGGAGCGCACAAGCCGGGTCAGGCCTTCGGGGCCTCGAACACCAGCATCGCGTCGGCGGGGGGCGCGCCGTAGAGGCGGACCACCGTCTCCTCGTCGAAGCGGCTCTCGTCGGCCACGTTGATGAAGTCGCGGATCGCCGTGCCCGTGCAGTACGTGTCGGCCAGCGGCGCGCCCTTCTGGGCCAGGACGTCCGGCGCGTGGACCGTGCGGAAGTCGATGCTGTACCGCGCGAGCCCCGACGTGTTCGGGATCGAGCGGTGCAGGTGGGCGCCCGAGAAGAGCAGCACCTGGCCCGGGGCCGGCAGCACGACCTGCTCGTTCGGCGGGTTGTGGTCGATGGCGCCCGGGCGGACCTGGGCCTCCTTCTTCACCGACGCCGCCGTGGACAGCCGGCCGACGTTGTTGGCGTAGTAGTCGAAGTCGCCGGAGTTGTTCGGCACCGGCGCGTTGAAGCGGTCCAGGTCGAACGACATCGCGTTGGTCTCGCGGACCGGGAACACCGGCAGCCACCAGTTCAACTGCTGGTTCGGCGCCGAGTACCACACGTCGCGGTGCCACGGGAACGCGAACGCCACGCCCGTGGTGAGGTGGCCGACCGGGAACGCCGTGCGCGGCTTCGGCACGTCGTAGTGCGTCTCCGTGGCGTCGAAGCCCAGCTCCTCGATGATGTTGCGGACCAGCTTCTTGGACCGCTCGTCGTGGATGAACCGCGGCTTCCAGGCGCCGAGGACCTTCGCCATCTCATCGGGGCTGAAGTGCTCGTGGGCGTGCAACGGGTCGTGCGGCGCGAACAGGTCGGTGAGCTGCGCACGCGCGTGCTCGACCAGCTGGGCGACCGAAGGCAACCGGGTCATCACCAGCAGGTGCCCGTCGTAGAGCCGCTGCCGCAGCTCCTCGCCGGTTCCTTGCAGATCGACATGGATGGCCATGACGAGAGTCCTCCCGCTTATGTCAGACGTTCCCCCCGGGCACCGTACTCCTGTCCGCCGGGCCAGGTGGCGGGACCATGAAGATGATCGACGATGGCAAATCGTGGCAAGCGATTGTCGCGGCCTGACCGGCTTCGCTAGCGTCCCGTGCATATCCGCTAGCGGTGCGTGATGTCGAACGATCCCGCCAGATCCCGACCCCACCACAGGAGAAGCCATGCTCCGAAGAGCCCTGGTCGCCGTGACCCTGTTGTTCGCCGGCACCGTCGCCCTGCTGGGCGCGACACCCGGTGCGGCCGGTGCCGCCTGCGGTACCACCAATGTCGCCCGAGGCAAGACGGCCACCGCGTCGTCGAACGAGAACGGCAGCCTCGTGCCCGCCAAGGCGGTCGACGGCGACGTGAACACCCGCTGGTCGAGCCAGTTCAGCGACCCGCAGTGGCTGCAGGTCGACCTCGGCACCACGACCGACATCTGCCAGGTCGTCATCACCTGGCAGACCTCGTACGCGCGGGCGTTCAGCCTGGAGGTGTCGCCCACCGGCGCCGCCGGCAGCTGGACGCCGATCTACTCCACCACCACGAACACCGGCGGCACGCAGACGCTCGCGGTGAGCGGCTCCGGCCGGTACATCCGGATGCACGGCACCCAGCGGGCCACCCGCTACGGCTACTCCATCAAGGAGTTCGCGGTGTACAGCGGCGCCGTGGTGGAGTGCCCGCCGGTGAGCACCGACCTCGGGCCGAACGTCATCGTCTTCGATCCGTCGATGCCGGCGTCCACCATCCAGGCCCGCGCCGATCAGGTGTTCGCCGAGATGGAGTCCAACCAGTTCGGCGCGCAGCGCTACGCCCTGGCGTTCAAGCCCGGGACGTACAGCGGCATCAACGTCAACACCGGCTTCTACACGTCGGTGCTCGGCCTCGGCCGCAACGTCGACGACGTGACCATCAACGGCGACGTGACCGTCGACGCCGGCTGGTTCGGCGGCAACGCCACGCAGAACTTCTGGCGTTCGATCGAGAACCTGGCGATCGTGCCGAGCGTGGCGAACAACGGCGACCGGTGGGCGGTCGCGCAGGCGGCGCCGATGCGCCGGGTGCACATCCGCGGCAAGCTCAACCTCGCGCCCAACGGCTACGGCTGGGCGAGCGGCGGGTACATCGCCGACAGCGTGATCGACGGCAGCGTCGGCCCGTACTCGCAGCAGCAGTGGTACACCCGCGACAGCCGGATCGGCGGCTGGGTCAACGGCGTGTGGAACATGGTGTTCTCGGGCGTGCAGGGCGCACCGGCCGACTCGTTCCCGTCGCCGCGGTACACCACGCTCGCCACGACGCCGGTCATCCGCGAGAAGCCGTACCTCTACCTGAACGGCGACAGCTACAGCGTGCTGGTGCCGAACCTGCGCACGAACGCGGCCGGCACCACCTGGCAGGGCGGCCCGACGCCGGGCACGTCCATCCCGCTCACCAGCTTCTACGTCGTGCGCCCGGGCGCGAGCGCGGCCACGATCAACGCCGCGCTCGCGTGCGGCCGGCACCTGCTGTTCACCCCGGGCATCTACCATCTCGACCAGACGCTGAACGTCACCAACCCGGACACCGTCGTCCTCGGCATCGGCTACCCGACGCTGATCCCGGACAACGGCGTCGAGGCCATGCGGATCGCGGACGTCGACGGCGTGAAGGTGGCCGGCCTGCTCTTCGACGCCGGGCCGGTCAACTCGCCCGCGCTGCTCACCGTCGGTACCGCCGGATCCACGGTCGGCCACAGCGCGAACCCGGTCACGATCCAGGACGCCTTCTTCCGCATCGGCGGAGCCGGCCCCGGCAAGGCGACGACCAGCCTGATCGTGAACAGCCAGAACACGATCATCGACCACATCTGGGCCTGGCGGGCCGACCACGGCTCGGGCGTCGGCTGGACGACGAACACCGCCGACCACGGCCTGATCGTCAACGGTGACGACGTCAGCGCCTACGGCCTGTTCGTCGAGCACTACCAGAAGGACCAGGTGATCTGGAACGGTCAGCGCGGCCGGACGATCTTCTTCCAGAACGAGATGCCGTACGACCCGCCGAGCCAGTCCGGCTGGCGGACCGGGGCCCGCGGCTACGCGGCGTACAAGGTCGCCGACACGGTGACGGCGCACGAGGCGTGGGGGATGGGCAGCTACTGCAACTTCACCACCGACCCGTCGATCGTCGCCGAGCACGGCTTCGAGACGCCGGTGAACCCGAACGTGCGCTTCCACCACCTGCTCACCGTGTCGCTCGGCGGCAAGGGAACGATCGCCCACGTCGTCAACGACACGGGCGGCCCGGCGCAGGGAACGCAGACGGTCCCGGTCGAGGTGGTCAGCTACCCGTAGGCAACGTTTGACAATGCCGAGATATCGACGTACAACTCTGTGAGAGCGCTCTCAGAAAGCTCGCCCGGGGCGGCCGCCACCGCCCCGGGCGAGCCGTCCGCCCGAACGTCGACCGGCTGGCCTTCGGCCATCGACGTTCCCCAGGGGGTGCGCCCGCCGCGCAGCACGTGGGGTGGTGGCGCGGCGGGCGCACCATGGACGGCGTGAAGACCATCGGGGGACTTCGCCTGGGGCCGTCCCGGCCCGAGGTGCTCGGACTGCGGGCGGCCGTCGTGCTCGCGGCGGCCGCGACCGTCGGCGGCCTGACTCTGCTCGTGCTGCCGTGGTTCGGGGCGGTGCTCGCCGCCCTGGTCGCCGGCGGGGCCGCCGCCTGGCTGGCGATCGACCGGATACCGTCCGGGCGGCGACGCCGCCTGTGGCTCGCCCTGCGCGACGGCGGCCCCACCGACGCGGTCTGGGCCGACCACGCCGCGATCGTGGACAGCTTCCGCGACACGGACCCGGCCCGCTACGACCGCTGCCTGCGCCTGGCCGCCGCCGAGGGCAGCGTCCCCGCCTACCTCCGCCTCGCCGACCGGCTGACCCCGGACGACCTGGCTCCCGTGCGTGCGCTCGCGCTGGCGGGCGGCCCGGCCGGCTTCGTGTTCGCGCTGGCGCGCCACTACGAGGAGCAGCGGCAGTACCCCGAGGCGCTCACGTTCGCCGAGGCCGCCCTCGACCGCGACCCGGACCACGCCCGGGCCGTGCTGCTGGCCGCCCGCATGCACGCGGCCCTGGGCGACCCGACCGCGGCGATGGTGCTGTACAACCGGACCATCCTGCTCGACCTGAGCACGCTGGGCGCGTTCGACCGCCCGGCCCTCGCCGAGCACCTGTGGCAGGCCGGCCACGCCGACGGCGCCGAGGTGGTGCTCCGCGACCACCTCGCCGCCGGGCCGCACAGCTCGTTTCCGCTGGGCCGGCTGCTGGCCGCGCAGGGCCGCGAGGACGAGGCGGTCGCGATGGCGATCGCCCACTACGAGCGCTGGTCGAAGTCGGCGCTCGCGGTCGCCGTGCACGAGCTGCTGCTCTGGCTGGGCCGCGACGAGGAGGCCGCCACGTGGCCGGCGCCGCACCGCTCGCGCCGGAGCGGCCCGACGCGCTCCCCTGGCGCCGAGCCCAACCGGGAGCCTTACCGGGAGCCGTATCGCGACGGTTTGTGGGACGGCACCAACCCGGACCCCTTCAATCAGTTCTAGTCGACCGGTTCTGGTCGACTTCTAGTCGACGAGGGCCTGGGTGCCGAGGACGACCGCGAGCGCGAGCCGGTCGGCGTCCTCGGTGCCGGGCTCTGCGGTGTAGACCGTGATGCGCACGTCGTCCACGGCAACGACGAGCGTGTCGCAGTCGAGCGTGATCCGGCCGACCGCGGGGTGGTCGACGACCTTGCGCTTCGACGGGTCCGGCGGCGGGGCCGGGACGTCGGACTCCCACAGCTCGGCGAAGCGCGGGCTCTTGTCCGTCAGCTCGGCGACGAGCCGCCGCAGCGCCCGGTCGGCCGGATACCGCGAGGCGGTCAGCCGCAGGTCGGCGACGAGCCGCGCCTCGTGGTCGGCCTGCTCCGCCGGCGTGTGCACGACCCGGGTGCCGGGCCCGAGCAGGTTGCGCCACAGGGCGTTGCGCTCGATCCCGCGCCACGCCGACGTCTCACCCATGAGCGCGTCGAACGGCGCGTTGGCGAGCAGCAGCGTCCACGTTGCGTCGTACACCACCACGGGGGTGTGCGCCAGCCGGTCGAGCAGCCGCTGCACGCTGCGCGTGATGCGCGACGGCACGACGTCGAGCCCGGGCGCGGCGTGGCCGGCCAGCCGGTAGAGCAGGTCGCGCTCCTGGTCGGCCAGCCGCAGGGCGCGCGCGAGCGACTCGACGACCTGCGTCGAGGGCGCGGTCGCCCGCCCCTGCTCGAGCCGGGTCAGGTAGTCGGTCGAGATCCCGGCCAGCCCGGCGAGCTCCTCACGCCGCAGCCCGCTCGCCCGGCGCCGCCGCCCGACCGGCAGCCCGACGGCCTCGGGCGCGACCCGGTCCCGCCATCGCCGCACCGCCCGGCCGAACTCCCAGGACTCCACGACTCAAGTCTGCGCGCCAGCCGTGTGCTTGTCGTGGCCCTGTCAGTCCTGGGAAAACGCGACGACTGCCTGCCGCCGCGCCCGGCGGCGACGCTCGGTGCATGACCACGACACTGATCACCGGGGCCAACCGGGGCCTCGGCAAGGAAACCGCCCGCCAGCTCATCGCCGCCGGGCACACCGTCTACGTGGCGGCCCGCGACGAGGCCCGCGGCCGCGCGACCGCCGACGAGCTCGGCGCCCGCTTCGTCCGCCTGGACGTCACGGACGACGCCTCGGTGGCCGCCGCGTTCGCCCGGCTCGACGCGGACGGCGGCCTGGACGTGCTCGTCAACAACGCCGGCATCGCGCTGCTGGCCCTGAACGGCCCGGAAGCCCTGCGCGTCTTCGACACCAACGCGGTCTCGGTCGTGCGCGTGACGGAGGCGGCCCTGCCGCTGCTGCGCCGCTCGGCCAACCCGGTCGTCGTCAACGTCTCCAGCGCCCTCGGCTCGTTCGCGGCCAACCACGACCCGGCCCGCCCCGCGTCGCACGTTGCCGCGATCGTCTACGGCGCGAGCAAGGCGGCGGTGTCGATGCTCACCGTCCAGTACGCCAGAGCCGTCCCCGAGGTCAGGTTCAACGCCGTGGAGCCCGGCTACACCGCGACCGAGCTGGGCGGCCACGACAACAGCGCCGGCGCCCCGGTGGAGGTCAGCGCCCGCGTGATCGCCCGCCTGGCCAGCATCGGCCCCGACGGCCCGACGGGCACCTTCCAGGAGGACGAGGGCGTTCTCGGCTGGTGACCCGGCCCGCGGAAGGGCGGGCACGCCGGCAAGATCCAGCGTGCCCGCGGTCGTCCGGGTGAACGGTCAGGTGTGGGCCGGTTGCTCGGTCCGCACGGCCGGGAGCGGGGCCGGCGGCCGGGGCTGGCCCCGCTCCCGGCCCGGCCACCAGGCCGCGTGCGACAGCAGGGTCATCGTGGCCGGCACCAGCAGCATCCGGACCACCGTCGCGTCCAGGACGATCGCGACGACCAGCCCGACGCCGATCTCCTTGATGGGCGCGAACCCGCCGACCAGGAACCCGGCGAACACGACCACCAGCAGCAGCGCCGCCGAGGTGACGATGCGCCCGGTCTGCTGCAGCCCGGTGGCGACGGCGGCCCGCGCGTCGCCGGTCTCCAGGTACCGCTCGCGGATCCGCGCCAGCAGGAACACCTCGTAGTCGACCGACAGCCCGAACGCGATCGCCGCGACGAGCACCGGCACCGTCAGGTCCACCGCGTCGAGACGCTCCGAGCCGAGCCACGAGGCCAGGTGCCCCTGCTGGAACACCAGGACCACGACGCCCAGCGCGGCGCCGATGCTCAGCACGCTGGTCAGCACCGCCTTCAGGGGCAGCAGCACCGACCGGGTGAACGCGGCCAGCAGGGCGAACGTCGCCACGAACACGACCAGCGCCGCCCACGGCCCGTACGCCGCGAGCATCGCGCGATAGTCCACCAGCCGCGCCGCGTCGCCGGCCACCAGCACCTCGAACGGCGCCGGCACCGCCCGCACCGCGTCCAGGGTGGCGCGGCCCTGCGCCGTCCACGGCTCGTGCCGGGGCGTCGCCCGCACCACGCTCACCGTCGCCGAGACCGGCACCACCTCGGCCGAGGCCACCCCGGGCACCGCCCGCACCCGGTCGGCGAACGCCGCCAGCGCCGGGTCGCCGGCCCCGGACCGGGCGACGGCGGCGATGACGTCGGGCCCCGTCAGCTCGGGGAAGTGGGCGGCCAGCGCGTCATACTGCTGCCGCGTCTGCGTCGACCCTGGCAGCGCCCGCGCGTCACTGTTCGCCAGCCGCAGCTGCAGCGACGGCACGGCGAGGGCCAGCATCGCCGCCGCCGTCACCAGCGAGGTGAGGACCGGCCGGCGCTGCACCGCCGCGGCGAGCCGCGCGAACAGCCCGGTGCCGGCCGCGGCCCGGGCCGGCTTGATCCGCCGGCCGGTGAGCGCCAGGATCGCCGGCAGCAGCGACAGCACGGCGAGCATGTTCACCAGCACCACCCCGGCGCCGGCGAGCCCCATCGAGCGCAGGAACGCGTCCGGGAACACGGCCAGGCCAAGCAGGCTCGCCGCCACGGTCAGCCCGGTCACCGCGATCGTCCGCCCGGCCCGCTCCACCGCCCGGCCCAGCGCCTCGGGGACCGAGGCCGTGACCGCCCGCTCCGTGCGGAACCGGCTGATGAGCAGCAGCCCGTAGTCGACCGCCAGCCCGACGCTCAGCATCGTCACCACCTGGACGGCGTAGACGGAGACGTCCGTGAAGAGGCTGAACACCCGCAGCAGCCCGAAGGTGGCGGCGACCCCGGCCACCGCGACGACGAGCGGCATCGCCCCGGCGAGGAGCCCCCCGAAGACCAGCACCAGCAGCACCAACACGATCGGCAGCGTGATCAGCTCCGCCCGCTGCACATCCGACTGGGCCTGCGCGCCGAACTCCATGTCGGTCAGCGGCCCGCCGGCGACGCTCACCCGCTCGCGGTCGACGGACCGGATCCGCTCGGCGACGGCGTCCGCCTGCGCCGACGTGGCGCCGGGCGTGAGGACCACGTCATGGAGCACGGCCCCGCCGTCGCCGGACGGCAGGGCCGGGCCCACTTCGACCACACCGGGCAGACCGGCCGCCTCGGCCAGCGCGGCGGTGAGATCCGCCCCGACCGCGACGGCGACCACGGTGAGGTGCTGCGGCTGGGGTCCGGCGGCCCCGTCGCGCAGTTCGATCGCCCGCTCGTTCTCACTGCCCGGCACGGTCGCCACGTTGGCGGTGAGCTTCGCGAAGACCCCGGTGCCGAAGCCGAGACCGACCCCGACGACAGCGACCCAGAAGACGATGACGAGCACCGGCCGGCGCACGGCCAGTTGCGTGAGTACCCGAAACATGCGGTCGATGCTCGTCCGAACGCGCGCGCCGGACATCCCCGGCAGGAGCGGTCATTCCCCTAGCTCTTGAGAGGGACGACCCCTAGCGCTCAAGAGCGACGGGTAGCACTATCGGGCGCCAGTTCGCCGCCGGAGCGGGGAAGTGTTCGTGGGCGTCCTACCAGAGGCGGTCGATCTGCCCGCAGTACAACAGGATCCGCGAATGTTCGAAGGCCCGGCGCCGGCGGATGGCGCGGTCCGAGCGGAAGCTCGCCATCGTGACCTTGTCGAAGCCCGGGCGGTCGCTGGGGAACGGGGCGGACTCGGTGCCGCCGACGAGCACGGTGCCGGGCAGCTCGACCCAGCCGGACCGGGTGTAGAACGGGGCGAGCGGCCGGTCGCAGGTGAAGATGCCGACGTCGGCCGCGATGCGCTCGCGGGCCGCGGTGACGAGCCGGGAGCCGTGTCCCCGGCCGCGGTGCTCCGGGTGGGTGACGACGGTGCTCAGGCCGGCCGCGGACCACCGCTCGCCGGCGTGGTCGAGATCCTTGTGCAGGATGTCGAGCGCGGCCAGGACGGCGTCGTCGTCGACCAGCAGCAGGCTCAGCGGCCGCAGCGCCGGGTCGTGGGCGAAGTCGGGCCCGGGCCAGGCCGAGCGGCGCAGCTCGGCGACCTGGGCCCGCAGGCCGGCCGGCGTGGCCGCCTCGGGGTACGCGACGATGCCGTGCACCCCGAGGACGGTAGCCGGGTCAGGCCGGGTTCGTGTAGAGATTCACGTCGTACGTGCGGGAGAACGCGCCGGGCACCGTGAAGTACGCGGCCGCCACCCGGGCCGGATCGGTGGCCAGCTCGCCGCGCCCCGGGACGTCGTCGCCGTCGTCCCAGCCCCACGGGGCGTTCGCCGAGTCCGTGGTGCAGTCCCAGGTGCCCACGCCGCACGCGTCGGAGCCGCTGCCGGCGTCGTCACCGGCGAAGGTGCCCCAGCTCGCGAACAGGGCGGTGTTGTTGCGCTGCGACCACAGGCCGCCGGCCGCGAAGATGCTCACCAGTTTGTACCGCACGTCCCGGTCGTCGCCGTTCGCCGGAAGCTCGGAGACGGTCGCCGAGGGGTAGTACACGATGCCGTCGCCGTTGATGCTGTACTGCGGGTAGGCCTTCAGCCCGTGGCCGTGCGTCTCCTGCGCGGTCACCGGGTGCTGGAACCCGTCGTGCGGCGACGACTGGAACTGCAGCGTGCCGTCGACCGTCTCGCCGCCGTTGGTCCAGCTGCTCCCGGCCGGCGTGTACGAGTAGAAGTCGGAGTGCGCGACGGTGACCGCGGCGCGCAGGATGCCGTACTGCGAGCCGTCGCGCTCGATCGTGAAGAGCACACCCTCGCCGTCGTTCTCGTGCTCGGTCTCGAAGAACGGGTGATCGGCCCAGTCCCGGGGGTGGTAGAAGAGGTACGTCAGGTACCAGTGCGTGCTGGTCGTCACCACCGAGTAGTAGACGGTCGCGGCGAGCGGGTAGGACGGCGCGTGGTCCCAGTTGTCGCGGCCCACCCAGTTGCCGTCGAAGTCGATCCTGGTGATGTAGTCGGCCCGCCCGGCCATCGCGTGCCCGCCGGTCACGTCCACGTCCTGGTAGTGGATCGGCGCCCACCGCAGCGCCAGGTCGGCGTCGCTGACGCCCGCCGCCGCGCTGCCCGGGAAAGCGGGAACGGCGAGGGTCGCCCCGAGGACGACGGCCGCCGCGATCCTGCTCCACTTGCGCATCTGTGCTCCCACATTCGGTACCGATAGATGGGCGAGAATGTAGGGAGTCATCTATGCAATGGCGTGTCGCGGCGACGACCGCCGAACGAAGTGCGGCGATCCGTCCGGCAACGTTCCGGTTTGCGCGAGATGACCGGCGACTGTCTTTCCGCTCCGGCGTGCTCTACCCCGGGCGCCGAGGATGATCGCGTTCAGTAACATGCGCCGGTGACCGACAACCAGGCCGCCTACCTCGCCACCACGAGCGAGTCGTGGACGGCCGTCGCCGAGGCGTACGCCGAGGAGTCGCGGTCGGCGCTGGACTTCAAACCCTTCGGCCGGGCGATGCTCGGGGTGTTCGCCGAGCTCGTCGACGGCCTGGTCGCCGACCTCGGCTGCGGCCCGGGCAACACGACGGAGCACCTGCACCGGCTCGGCCTGGAGGTGTTCGGGGTGGACCTGGCCCCGGGCATGGTCGCGGTGGCCCGCCGGGCCTACCCGCACCTGTCGTTCGAGGTCGGCACGATGACGGCCCTGGACCTCCCGCCGGGTGAGCTGGGCGGGATCCTCGCGTGGTACTCGATCGTGAACACCCCGCTCGGCGACCTGCCGCGGGTGTTCGCCGAGTTCCACCGGGTGCTGGCCCCGGGCGGCCACGTCCTGCTCGGCTTCCAGGTGCGCTCCGAGTCGCGGCACGTGACCCACGGCTTCGGCAGCGAGATCTCGCTGGACTTCCACCGCCACCCGCCGGAGGCGGTGACCGGCCTGCTGGGCGACGCCGGCTTCGCCGTCCTCGCCCAGCTCCTCCGCGAGCCCGACGACCAGGAACACAGCCGCCAGGCCCACATCCTGGCCCGGAAGCGCTGAGTCCCCCACGGCGCGGGGGAGGGGGTGCGCGGCCGGCGATATTCCGGTCAGGAATACATATTCCTCACAGGAATATCCCACGAGCGAGACACCCTGCTCCTCGGGCGAACCGTGCCCGGCGGATGGTTGGGGCTCTCGCGCCCGGCCGGGCTGCAGCGGCTGCTAGAAGGCGCTCACCCGGGGCCGGGCGGCGGCGTCGCGGCCCGCGCAGAGCAGGGCGAGGGCCGTGATCGGCCCGCAGATGACCGGCCCGTCGCCGATCGCGAAGTCGGCGTCGGTGGCCTCGAGGCGGTGCCCGCGCAGTCGCTTTGTGGCCGGGAACGGCGGTGGCCAGCGCATCGTCCACATCCGGGTGATGGCTTCGGCGACCGCGTCGGGCGCCGTCGGCAGCTCCCGGCCGAGCGGCACGGCGATGTCCTGGCCGTGCACGAGGATGTCGATGAGCGTCTCCCGCACGGTGACACCGGCGTTGTGCCGCCGGTTGCCGACCGTGGCCCGGATCGCCGCGACGATCGCCTCCGGCGTCAGCTCCCGCGCCCGCGCGCGGGCCAGGTCGCTCGTCAGCCGCTCGACGTCGAACCGGGCCCGCACCATCGCGGGCAGCGACGTGAGCAGCTGCCCGAACCGGAGCTCCTGGAGCGTCAGGTGCGCGGCCACGTCCCGCACCGTCCAGCCCTCGCACAGCGAGGCGTGCTCCCACTCCTCGGGCCGCAGCGCGCCGAGCAGCTCCGCCACGGCGGCCCGCTGCCGGTCGATCGCGAGCCAGACCTGGTCGTCGTTCATGACGGCTCCTCCTTGGCGGGGCGGATGACGGACTCGACCATGGCGCGGATCTGGGGCGCCGGGTCGAAGGCCGGGGCGGGCATCGCGAGCTCGTGCAGGACCAGGCCGGTCCAGTGGTTCGCGATCAGCGGCCCCTCGCGGTCGGGGTCGGTCGAGCCGGCCGCGCGCAGCCAGGCCCGGAACCATTCGTTGACCCGGGCGCCGGTCGCCAGCAGCTGCTCGCGCAGCGCCGGCTGGATCGCCGACTCGACCAGGATCGCGTATCGGCACAGGGTCAGCCGCCGGTGCGGCCCGGTCGCCGCGTGGGCGGCGCGGATCATCACGTCGGCCAGCCCGGCCGGCGAGGTCGGCACCGCGACGAGCGCGATCTCCTCCCAGAGCGCCCGCTCCCGCTCGGCGAACCGCTCGACGACGGCGTTGATGAGCGCCTCGCGCGTGCGGAACAGGTTGGACGTGGACCCGGCGGGCAGGCCGGCCGCGGCGTCGACCGCCCGGTGGGTGAGGGCACGGATGCCGGACCCGCCGATCACGTCGATCGCAGCGTCGAGGAGGTCATCACGCCGGTTGGGCACGCGACCAGACTACATCCGTAGTTAATTTGACTACAAGTGTTGTGCGAGCCCGTTTCGGGGCCTGGATGCGGTAGCTCTCGGTCAGCAGTTCGGTGACCTCCTCCCAGTCGGTGTCGTCGCCCAGGGTCATCACCACGACGTCGTCGCCCCAGCTCGCCTTCGCGAACGGCGGCCCGCTCGCGAGCAATCCGGCGATCTCGTCCCCGGGCGAGCGGAACGAGACCACGCAGTCGTCGTCGCGCATATACACATGAGCGATCGTTCTCTGCCGGACCCGCCAGCGCGTGCCGATCCACGCCGGCTGCTCGTGGGTCTCCGGCAGGGCGCCGCAGATCGCCCGCAGCCGGGTCAGATAGGTGCTCGGAACGTCGTCGGGGTCCGTCATGGCTGCACCGTACCGGCGGGGTACGACAATTTCGGCGGCTCAGGAAGCGCCGGCGGTGAAGGCCGCGAGCAGCGCCCGGGCCGTGCCGAGCACGATCTCGGCCGCCTCGTCGCGCGACTGGCCGGCCACGTCGAGCAGCCACGCCAGCGTCTCGATCCCCGTCGCGGACCGGATCGCCACGGCCAGCCGGTCCACGTCGGGGCCGGGGTGCGTGGCTCGCAGCGGTACCAACGCCTCGGCGATCCACGTGATCGCCCGGCCCTGCCGCAGTGCCGGGCGGGCCGCGCCGGGCTCCAGCGAGAGCCGCAGCGAGGTGCGCAGTTGCGGTTCCCATTCGAAGTTGTACCGCGTGAACGCCCGGATCACCGCGTCGAGCCGCTCGCCCGGATCGTCCGGCGGGCCGGCCGGCAGCAGCGACTCCGGTGCCAGCTGCGGATGGGCGGCGACCAGCAGTGCCCGCTGATTGGCGAAGTAGCGGTAGGCGGTCGTGCGCGACACGCCCGCATGCTCGGCGGCCTCCTCGACCTGAGGCGTCAGCCCGCGCGCGAGGAGCTCCCGGGTGGCGTCCACCAGCGCCTGCCTGGTGCGGGACTTCTGCTGCGTTCGGCCGGTCGACTCATATGGTACTGGCATTGCCATCATGGTACCCTAGTCCCATGGAACTCCAGTCCCATGATCCCGCCGTCAGCGACCCGAACCTCTACCGCGTCGTGTTCGAGAACGCGCGGGTCCGGGTCCTGGAATACCGTGACCAGCCCGGCGACCGCACCAACCCGCACCGCCACCCCGACAGCGTCATGGTCACGCTCAGCGCGTTCCGCCGCCGCGTGTCGTCCGGCGGTCGCGAGGTCGACGTCGACCTGCCGGCCAACGAGGTGCGCTGGCTGCCAGCGCAGGAGCACAGCGGTCACAACACCGGCGACACCGGCACGCACACGCTGTTCGTCGAGCTCAAGAACGCTGCGGTACCGGTGGCGGGTGGAGCCCTCGGCCCTGACGCTCCGTAGCCGGGGTTGAACCGCGCCGCTACCCTGGCGGCATGTCGGGGGATGTGGTCCGGTCCACTGTGGAGCCCCTCGCGCCGTCCCGCTTCGGGCCCATGACCGCCTGTTACGCTCGCCGACCATGACGGGTCAGCGCTTCCGGCTCGGGGTGGACTTCGGCACCTCGACGACGGTCGGCATGCTGCAGCGCCCCGACGGCCGTGTCCAGCCACTGCTGTTCGACGGCTCGCCGCTGCTGTCGTCGGCGGTGCTGCTCGGCCTGGACGGGCGCCTGCACACCGGCCGGGACGCGGCCCACCTCGCCCGCAGCGCGCCCGAGCGCCTGGAGCCCAACCCGAAGCGGCGCATCGACGACGTCACCGTGCTGCTCGGCGACACCGAGGTCGCGGTCCTCGACCTGATCGTCGCCGTCCTGCGCCGGGTCACGACGGAGGCGACCCGGGTCGCCGGCCCGATCACCGACATCGTCCTCACCCACCCCGCGAACTGGGGCTCCGGCCGCCGGGCGCTGCTCGCCGAGGCCGCGCGCCAGGTGGGGTACGGCGGGATCGAGCTCGTCGGCGAACCCCTCGCGGCCGCGATGTACCTGGCCCACGCCCGCGGCGGCGACCTGCCCGTCGGTGCCTGCGTGCTGGTGTACGACCTCGGCGCCGGCACCTGCGACGTCACGCTCCTGCGCCGCCAGCCCACCGGCTTCGCTCCCGTCGCCTCCGACGGCCTCAACGACCTGGGCGGCCTCGACGTCGACGCGGCGGTCATCGCGTTCCTCCAGGCGACGTACGGCGAGCTGTGGACCTCGCCGGCCGCCCGCCGCCAGCTGTGGGACGACGTCCGCTCGGCGAAGGAGATGCTGTCGCGCGCGAGCGGCACGCTGGTCATGGTGCCGGCCCTGGCGAAGGAGGTCCCGCTGGGCCGCGAGCAGCTGGAGGGCCTGACCCGCCCGGTCCTGCGCCCGACGATCGCGATGACCCGCGCCCTGCTCCAGCAGTCCGCCGTCCCGCCGTCGGCGGTGGCGGGCGTGTTCCTGGTCGGCGGCTCGAGCCGCATTCCCCTCGTCGCCACCCTGCTCCACGAGGCGCTCGGCATCGCCCCGATCGTGGCCGAGCAGCCGGAGCTGGTGGTCGCCGAGGGCTCGCTGTACGCGTCGTCGCTCCCGCCGGTCACCCAGGCCTTCCCGGCGGCGACGATGGGCCCGTCGACGGCGGCGTTCCCGGCGACGTCGGGCTATCCGGCCGGGACGCCCTCGACGACCCCGTTCACCTCGCCGCTGACGTCGACGTTCGCGCCCCCGTCGTCGGGCCCGCCGTTCGCGGCGCCGGGAACCCCGTCCTCCGGTCCGCCGTATGCCCCACCGGCGACTCCGTCCTCAGGCCCGCCGTTCGCGCCGTCCTCCGGTCCGCCGTACGCTCCGTCCTCGGGCGCGCCGTTCGTGGCGCCCCCGGCCCCTTTCAGCCCGGCGGCGTCCCCGGTCTCCCCGTCGGTCCCGTACTCCCCGTCGACCCAGATCTCCGCCAACCCGGGCGTGACGAGCCCATACACCGCCGGCGCCCAGTTCCCGCCACCCCCGGTCCCGTC
>NZ_JAHYSG010000063.1 GCF_022095675.1 Dactylosporangium sp. AC04546
GAGCAGGTGGTGAGGGCGTGGCGGGGGGTTCGGCGGCGACGAGGGCCAGGCGTTCGACCAGTGTCGGGTGGGTGAGGGCCAGGTGGAGGGCCAAGTGGGCTGCGGGGCCGTAGCCGGCGACGGAGAACTCGTCGTGGCCCAGGGACTTCATCAGGGCTACGCAGTCGAGGGCGGTCTCGTGGTTGCCGCGCGACGGGTCAGCGAGGTCGGGGCAGACGACCGTGAACTGGTTGGCCAGCAGGGGTGCTACTCGGTGCCAGGTGGTGTGTGGTCGGTCGGGGCCGTGCAGGAGGAGCACCGCGGGGCCGCGGCCGCTGTGCTGGAAGCACAGCGTTACGTCCCACAGGTCGACCCGGCCGTGCTGGAAGCCATCGAACACACTCTCTCCATACCCCACCGCTGGCCTGGGCGCACCGTACTTGGCCACTACTTCAGCATGCGAGGTGGCGAAGTGTGGGTGGGCGCGCCGGGTGCTGGGCGGGTGAGCTGACGGCGAGGCGGGCGAAGAAAAGGTGAGAGGCCCGCGTCAGGGTCTTGCCAGCGGGAGGGTTACGCGGAAGGTCGCGCCCTCGCCGGGAGCCGTCCGGAGGGTTACCTCGCCGCCGTGGGCGTGGACCAGCGCGGCGACGATTGACAGGCCCAGGCCCGAGCCGCCCAGGGCGCGGGTGCGGGACGGGTCGGTGCGGTAGAAGCGTTCGAAGACGCGGGCCGCGTCCTCCGGTGCCATGCCGGGGCCGTTGTCCGAGACCTCCAGGACTGCCTTGCCAGGCTCCGTGCCGACGAAGACCGTGACCTCGGTGCCAGGTGGGGTGTGGTGCAGGGCGTTCGACAGGAGGTTCTGGAGGACCTGGCGCAGGCGGGCCTCGTCGCCGACGACAAGGGCCGGCTCCACGTCCGCGTCGTCGTCGTCGCTGCTTGCCGTGCGCAGGCGAAGGCGGTGGTCGGTAGCCGTCACCCTTGCGTCGATCATGGCGTCGGTGGCCAGGGTGAGAAGGTCGACCGGCTTCTTCTCCAGCGGGCGTTGCTGGTCCATGCGGGCGAGGAGGAGCAGGTCGTCTACGAGCAGGCCCATGCGGGTGGCGTGGTGCTCGATCCGGCCGATCGTCTCGTCCCCGTGGCCCGACTGGCGGTGGAGCTCCGCGAAGCCGCGGATCGACGTGAGGGGGGTGCGCAGCTCGTGCGACGCGTCGGCGACGAAGCGGCGCATGCGCTCCTCCGAGGCGAGGGCGGCTTCCTCGGAGGCGCGGCGCTCGTCGAAGGCGGTCTCGATCTGGCCCAGCATCGTGTTCAGGGCCGTCGACAGGCCGCCGACCTCGGTGCGCGGGTCGGCGTACGGCACCCGGCGGGTCAGGTCGCCGGCCGCGATCGCCTCCGCGGTCTCCTCGACCTCGACCAGCGGGCGGAGGCTGGAGCGGACCAGCAGGTACGCGACCACGGCGAGCAGCAGCAGGACGCCGGCGCCGACGGTGACGCTGACCCAGATCTGCTGGTTGACCGTTTTGTCCACCTCGTCGAGGCTGAACCCGACGACCACGACGGTCGGGTCGTGGCTCGGGCCCGGTGACTGGACGACGGTGACCAGGATCCGCCAGTCCGGGCCGCCGGCCTTGGAGGACGGCACGGTCGTGTAGAAGGGCCCGGAGATCTCTGTCCCGCCGATGAGGTCGACGGCGTTGTCCGGCACCTTCGGGTCAGACGTGGCGCTGTAGCCCTGCTGGAAGTCGCGCGGGGTGATGGCGCCGGTCGGGATGTCGACGCAGCCGACGTAGTAGCCCTGCGGCAGCTTGGGGCCGCGCATGAACTGCCGCCCAGGATCGTTGCAGAGCTCGGCGGCCCGGTCGGCGTTGTTCTTGAGCTGCTCGTCGAGGCGGTCGCTGAGGTAGTGCTGGGTGTTGTACACGCCGACCGCGCTGGTCATCACCAGCGCGAGGGCCAGCAGGACGAGCATCAGCCCGACGAGCTTGATCCGTAGGGGCAGGGCTTTCATGTCCGGGGCATGCGCAGCGAGTAGCCCACACCGCGCAGCGTCTGCAGGAGACGCGGCTCGGTGGTGTCGATCTTCTTGCGCAGGTAGGAGACGTAGGACTCGACGACGCCGGCGTCACCGCCGAAGTCGTACTGCCAGACGTGGTCGAGGATCTGGGCCTTGGAGAGCACCCGGCCCGGGTTGGTCATGAAGTACCGCAGCAGCTTGAACTCCGTCGGCGACAGCTGCACCTCCTGGCCGGACTTGAACACCTCATGGGTGTCCTCGTCCAGCTCGATGTCGGCGAACGACAGCCGCGACGACTGCGCCTGGGCGCCACCGGCGGCGTCGGCGACCCGGCGCAGGACGGCCTGGATGCGGGCGAGGATCTCGGACAGGCTGAACGGCTTGGTGACGTAGTCGTCGCCGCCCAGCGTGAGGCCCTTGATCTTGTCCTCGGTCGCGTCGCGGGCGGTCAGGAACAGCACGGGGACCCGGGTGCCCTCGCCGCGCAGCTTGCGCAGCACCTCGAAGCCGTCGAGCTCGGGCATCATGACGTCGAGCAGGATCATGTCCGGGCGGAAGCGGCGCGCCTCCTCCATCGCCTGCCGGCCGCTCGTCGCGCTCGCGACGTCGTAGCCGTGGTACTTCAGGCTCGCGGAGAGCAGCTCGACGATGTCGGGCTCGTCGTCGACCACAAGCAGCCGCGTCATGATTCGCTCCAGATAGCGTCAGAGTTCCCTTGTCATGTCGAGACTGCCGCCGGTTGCTGACCTCTGGGTGCGGTTTTCCTGAAAACCGGCTGTGAACCGACTGCGACGAGCATCGCCAGCAGTACCGGAAACTCCAGATACGCGTGGTAGGAGGCGAATGCGCTGTACAGCGCACGGCCCGAGGCGTAGTCGATCACGAACAGCACGGAGAGCGCGCCGCCGAGCAGGCCGCCCAGCGCCCAGGCCCGCCACCCGCGCAGCCACGGCGCCCGCGCCTCGAAGGCCCGAGCGGCATCCGGCGCATGCCTGGGCAGGAACCAGACCCACACGAAGTAGTGCATAGTCTGCAAAAAGGCGAAAACAACCAGAAAACGAGCACCAACCAGCAGATCGACACCCGGCGGTGAGCTGACCGCCATGATGCGGTCCGGCGAGCCGGCGAACGCGGCGACGGTCGAAGCCCGCACGTCGCTGAGCAGCGGATCGGCCAGACCGGCCAGCAGCAGCACCGGAACGATCAGCACCCACGCCACCTGCGTCCAGCGGAACCAGGACCGCGCGGCCGGACGCAGTACAGCGGCCCACTCCCAGAGGAAGAACAGCGGCACCACGTTGTGCAGGTGGGCAAGCACGACGAAGTGGTACCCCGGCCAGGCCAGCGACACCGCGGTCGCGACCAGCAGCACCGCGCCGGCGACGCCCAGCCGCCAGCCCCGCAGCGCATGCGCGCAGCCCGCCGCCAGCACGGCGTACCCGATCAGGATCTCGGCGTAGCGGGCCGGCTGCCCGACGAACATCGCGGCGATCCGGCACAGCACGATCGCGCTGATCAACCCGAGGAGCACCGCGAGGAACCGGCCGTTGAGGACCGGAGCGAACCGCCCGGTCACGTACCGCAGCTCCAGCACGTTGTGCAGCACACCGAACGCGATCAGCCCGAGGACCGCGGCCGCCAGCGGCGCCCGCAGCGCCACGGCGAGCGCGGCGCAGGCCGCCGCGACGAACAGGAGGCTAGCCTTCATGCGGTGCTCACCGCGCTCGCGCTGACCCTGCTGGTCGAGGTGCCGCTGTACACGGTGGCGCTGGTCGGCACGCGGCTCGCCGAGTGGCGCCGGGCGGCCACCCTCGGCCTGCTCGTCAACCTGCTGACGCACCCGGTGCTGTGGTGGTACCTCGCGCCGCGTCCGTCCGCGACCCGCTTCTGGGCCGCCGAGGCGGTGGTGGTCCTGGTCGAGGCCGGAGTGCTGGCCGCCGCACTGCGGCGCGACCGCCTTCTGCTGATCGTCGTCAGCGTGGGCGCGAACGCGTGCTCGGTCCTCATGGGACTGCTGCTGCTCTAGGAGCGCCGCGACCGGCGGACCAGCCAGACGACCAGCACGACGACGGCGGCGAGCACCGCGATGCACACCAGGGCGACGACGACGGCGGTACCCGCGAGGAACCCGGGTTCAGGCGCCGCATCGGCCAGCACGATCTCCATCCGGGGAGTGTGCCGCCACAGCAGCGCGACGTAAAGATGTCAGCGGCTGGTCGTCCGCTGCCGCTGCATCGCCAGCGCCTGCAGCGCCGTCGAACGGACGATCAGCGTCGGGTTGAGCGGCTCGTTGGCCGCGATCGCCTTCGCGTACGGCCGGTTCTCGACGCTCCAGCCGTGGTGCAGGTCGTACTCGATCGAGAGCGCGTGGTTGCGGGCCATCGAGTAGTCCAGCAGCACCCCGGGGCCGAGCGACCGCGTCACGACCTCGCCGGCCATGTGCGGGATCGGCGAGAAGAAGAAGGCCATCTTCTGCACCGGCTGGAACAGGTCCACGTCGATCAGGTCGAAAATGCCGATCGGCTGGTACATCCCGTGCGTGTCATGGATGCACAGGCCCGCGCCGAGCTCCATCCGGCCGGTGTTGTCGATCTCCATGTGCCCGGCCGGCCCGCCCGGCGTGACGATGCCGGCGCCGTCGTTGCCGGCGACGGTGAGGACGCTCCCGAGCGGCGCCGGGTAGTTGTGCGTGGCCACCACCTTGGTGCTGGGCGCCATCGTGATGTTGCGGGTGGTGAACATCGAGTAGGTCTCCTGCCAAGAGACCTCCAGGTGCCGCTCGATGTAGTGGACGGACAGCCAGATCGTCGGGGCGCCGCTCGCCGAGGTGGCGACCGCGTGGAGGCCGAAGAGCGCGAAGTGGTGGTCGCGCAGCTGCTCGATCGTGGCCTCGTTCATGTCGATCGTGAGTTTGTGCTGCTCCACCGTGACCTCCAAGGTTGTGCCGTCTTGGTGATCAGTGTGGAGCGGGCAGGGTGCACCTTCGGGGTATTTCGTGAAAATGCCTCAGGAGCGGGCAGTGGAGACGACTCGAAGATCAAGCGGCCAGTGCGCGCAGCCCGCGGATCGCCCGCACCGCCTTGCTGCCGTGCGCCGGGTACGCGGTGCGGACCTGGGCCAGCGCCCACGCCATGCGCGCGACCGCCGTCTCCGGGTGGTCGCCGAACTCGCTCGCGACCCGCGCGGCACAACCCTGAATGCCGATCCGCCGCAGCATGCCGGCGATCGCCGTGCGGACCTCCGCGCTGGCCGGGCTCTCCGACGACTGCAGTGTCGAAGCGAACAGCGCCTCGGCCCGAACGGCCTCGAACGTGGTAGCCATTTCGCACCTCCGTGCGCCCTCTGGCGGAACACCCTGGTGTGTTCCTGATGACATTTACGCTAAGAGCGTTCCGCCAGTTCGGGCTCACGGTTTCATGCCACCGTCAGCTTCTCGTCACCGGCGGTTGAACACGATGCCGGCATCGAGGAACTTGAAGTTGGTGGTCTCGCGCTCGGGGTCGGTCGGGGTCTCCTCGCCGTCGTGGACGACGAGCAGCCCGTTCGGGTAGCCGGGCAGCGGCGTCGAGACGACCGCGGCACCGTCGCAGTGCTCGGCGCCGTCGATCTTCTTGCCGGCGACGACCGCGAGGTGGCCCAGCGGGCGGTTCGTGAGCCGGTCGTAGGTGTAGAACGTGCTGTCGCCCTGGCTGGAGACGAGCAGCGTGCCGCTCAGCGGTCCGGTCTGGTAGATCGTGAGGCCCTCGACGTCGGCCGCGATCCGCCCGCCGAAGCCGGGGTCGGCGGCGTAGTCGACGACGCAGTCCTCCTCCTCGGCGTCGTACGTCGCCGGGATGCCGAACTCCTTCACCCGCTCCACGGACTGGGCCGAGCCGCGGAACTTCCCGCCCCAGACCGGGATCTTCCACAGGCCGACCTTCTCCTGGGCCAGGTACGCGATCCGGGTCGTCGGGTCGATCACGGTGCCCTCGACCTGCGGGCCGTCGCCCGGGTCGTTGCAGGGCGACCACGTCGTGCGGTTCGGCAGCGTGAACGTCGACGGGAGCGTCAGCGCGTCGACCTTGCGGTACGACACCTGGTCCTTGGAAACGAGAATCTTGAACAGGCCGACCTCGGGCGTGCTGCGGCGGCTGACCACCGCGTAGATCGTGCCGTCGGTGTCGCGGAACAGCCCGAGCCCGTAGGCCGTGCGCTGGTCCTCGACCTCGGCCTGGTCGGCGCTGAACGCGAGGGGCACGTCGGTCGCGGTGACGTCGACGAGCCGGCCGCGCTTGGCGTCGACGCGGTAGAAGCGCAGCTTGTCGAGGCCGCGGTCGGTCACCACGACCAGGTCGCCGATGAGGTCGACGTTGTTGAAGCGGCCGTCCGGCGGGGTGGCGATCGCCTGACGCTCCCGGCCCTTGAGGTCGTAGACCCGCAGGCCGCCGTTCTTCGCCGTGGCGATGACCAGGCTCGCGCCGCGGTCCGCCGGGTTGACCCAGATGGCCGGGTCGTCGGCGTTGGCGTCGCCGCCCGCCTCGTCGTCGTAGAGGGCGGGCGTCTCCACCGTCGCCCGCACCTCCTTGAGCCCCGCCGCGTGGGCGGTGCCCGGGATGATGGTGAGCAGAGTGCCGGCGGCCAGCGCCGTTACGGTCAGCATCCGTCGCATTCCGGCAACCTAGGAGAGCCGCACCGCCCCCGCACCGCCCCCAGGCGAACGTCAGGTGTACTTCTGGGCGCAGGGCCCGACCCTGTGACAGGGTGGGCCGGTGTCGTTGATCCCCGAGGGTGCCTCGAGTGCGTCGTTGCCCCTGCACCGGGCCGCGCGCATCGAGGACGCCATCCACAACGTCCTCGAGCGGCGGCTGCGGCGGCGGGGCTGGACGGTCGCCGTCACGGCGTACACCGGCTACGGAGCGAGTGCCACGCCCGACACGCCGGGCTGGGTGCGGGTGCTCGGCCGGGTGCTGCTCGCCCGGGTCGACCCGAAGCCGGGGAAGCGGCTGAAGAAGCTGCGTGGATGGCGGTCGTTCGCCACGGTCTCGGTCAAGGACGCGCTGGTGCAGATCGAGGCCGGCGGCAGCACGTGCGAGGTCATGTGCGACCGCGGCGGCTTCGTCGACACCGTGGTCGAGGCCGACCTGCCCCCCGGCTGGGGCACCGTGACCCTGCGCAGCGGCGACAGCGACCCGGTCGAGGCCCCGGTGCGCATCGTCGACCCGGCCGCGACCTTCGGCATCATCTCCGACATCGACGACACGGTCATGGTGACGGCGCTGCCCCGCCCGCTGCTCGCCGCCTGGAACACGTTCGTGCTCGACGAGCACGCCCGCGCGTCGGTGCCCGGCATGGCGGTGCTCTACGAGCGGCTGGTCAACGCCAACCCCGGTGCGCCCGTGTTCTACCTGTCGACCGGCGCCTGGAACGTCGCCGCCACGCTGACCCGCTTCCTCGGGCGGCACCTGTACCCGGCCGGCCCGCTGCTGCTCACCGACTGGGGCCCGCAGCCGGACCGCTTCTTCCGTAGCGGCCAGGCCCACAAGCGCGCGTCGCTGGACCGGCTCGCCCAGGAGTTCCCGAACATCCGCTGGCTGCTCGTCGGCGACGACGGCCAGCACGACCCGGAGATCTACGCCGAGTTCGTCGCCGAGCACCCCGACAGCGTGGCCGCCGTCGCGATCCGCCACCTGTCACCGACGCAGGCCGTGCTGGCCGGCGCCTTCCCGAGCCCGGCCGACAGCTCCAAGCGCGTCCCCTCCGATGCCCAGCGCTGGCTCCGCGCCCCCGACGGCGCGGGCCTCTGGCGCCTGCTGCGGGACACGGAGATCCTTTAGCGCCAGCAGTACCAGCAGTGCCGTCTCGGCGGCGAGCAGGAGGCGCTCGGCGAGGCCGATGAGCATCCGGTCGCCGAGGAACGCCGACCACACCATCGCGAGGGCGAAGGCGCCGCTCAGCACCACCGCGCCGCGGATGCGGCGGGCGTCGCGCAGGCGCCCGGCGAGCAGCCAGCCGGCGACCGGCAGCGCGACGAACGCCGCCACCGACGCGTAGCGGTGCACCGAACCGGCCACACTCAGCGGCAGGCCCGGCTCGTCGGTCGGCACCAGCGCGGCCACGGTCAGCCCGGCCGCCCACACCCCGAACAGCCCGGTCACCCAGCCGCGGACCCGCACACCGGAGCGGCGCAGCGCCATCAGCAGGACCAGCGACGCGGCCGCCATCACGAGCATGGCCACGTCGGTCACCCCGCCGCGGTCGGAGACGGCGAAGTCGCTGACCGGCAGCGCCCACGGATCGAGGCCGTCGTTGGGATCGACATGCCCGTCGAGCACGAGGGCTCCCGCGAGGGCAAAGCCGGAAAGAGCAAGAAGCCGCAGATGTCGTACCGCCACAAGCTCATCCTGCTGCGACGGCCCGGCGAGTGGATCAGGGCCGCGCCCCGGATCTTCTGGCCCGCAGGTACGAGGGAACCCCTACGGCGACCAGCACGCCCACGGCCACGATCGTGTAGGTCCAGGTCGAGACCGACGAGAGGTCGAACGTCACGACCTTGCGCCAGTAGTAGAGGTCGAGCTCGCGGAGGTAGCCGCTGCTGCCATCGGTGGAGAACCAGTACTCCCAGAGCCCGGTCAGGAACACGTAGACGGCGATCACGGCGATCGTGATGCCGCCGGCGAGCCGGACGCGCGGGGTCCACGCCGGCCGCTTCGCCAGCACGTTGTGGACGGCGGCCGCGGCGACCAGGACCGCGCCGATCATGGCGGTCAGGCCCATGGCGTACGCCAGGTACCAGGTCAGGGCGCCGTCCATGTACAGCACGCCCCGCATCGGGCGGATGTCGATGCGGTAGTCGTCGAAGTAGCGCCGCGCATATATGGTCTGGCCGCCCACCGACGCCTCCGCGAGCAGGAAGCCCAGGCCGGCCCAGAGCGCGATCCACGACAGCCGGGCGGCGCGGGCTCCGGCCGGGGCCAGCAGGCGGCTCGGCGCGGGCGGGCGCCTGCGGCCGACGAGCCGCCACACCCCGGCGCCGGCCAGGATCAGCGCGCCCGTGATCAGGAAGGCGAAGTCGGTCCCGCTGAAGTAGCTGCTTTCCGCCGTGAGCCGGTAGGCGATGCCGTCCGCGAGCCGGAACGACTGGCCGGCGTCCCAGAAGAGCGCGGCCAGGAATGTGGTGACCACGGCGCCGCCGGCGGCGATCAGGGCCGGGCCGAGCGCGCGGTACGCGGGCACGACCTGCGCCCCGGCCGTCACCACGATCAGGGCCATCGCCAGCAGGACGGCGATCGGCTTGGCCATGAGCGGGGTCATGACGCCGCTGAGCAGCGGGGACGAGCTGCCGAAGTCGCCGACGAGGAGGCTGAGCGACCCGGCCGCCAGTACGGCCAGCAGCGCCGCGAGCAGCACCCGGCCCCCGCGCCGGTGATCGGTCTGTCCGTCGGCCGGGCTCGGCGCGGGCACCTGGGCCGGTTTCGCGACCGGTGGAGCGGTCGGTGGAGCGGTCGGCGGTGCGGCCGAGGCGAACGGGGCCGGCGAGACCGGCATCGCGGCGGCGGGCGTGGCGGAGACCGGCGCTGCGGCGAACGACGTCGGCGGCCCGGACACAGGCGGCCCGGATATCGGCACGAAGGGGCCGGCTGGGGCGGGCGCCGGCGGCGCCGATGCCGGCGGGCTGGAGATCGGCGCGAAGGGGCTGACCGGGGCCACGGACGCGGGAGGTGCCGGCGGGCTGGGGATCGCGGCGAAGGGGTCGGCCGCGGACGCGGGAGGTGCCGGCTGGCTGGGGATCGCCCCGAATGAGCCGGCCGGAGCGGGCGCCGGGGCCGCGGACGCGGGCGATGCCGACGGGCTGGGGATCGCCGCGAACGGGTCGGCCGGAGCGGGCGCCGGGGCCGCGGACGCGGGCGGTGCCGGCGGGGCGGCCACCGGTGGCGAGACGGGCGCGGGCGGGACCGACGCCGTCGCCCGGGCGACCGGTGCCGGCGAGACGGGAACGGTCGGCCCGGCCGCAGGCGAGCTGGGGCCGACCGGCGGCGACGTGGGGATCGGGGCGATCGGCGCGGGCTGTGGCGGTACCGGAGCGGCCATCGGCGCACCGGAAGCCAGCAGGCTGCCCTGGGCCACCACCAGCTCGGGCTGCTCCAGCACCACCGGGGCCACGCCGAGGGCGCGGTGCAGCAGGGTGGCCACGAGCGGCACGCGGCTGGCCCCGCCCACCAGGAAGACGCCGGCCAGGCGGTCGGCGGTCACGCCGCTGGTGAAGAGGGTCGCGGTGGTCAGCGCCACCGTCCGCTCCAGCCACGGCCGGGCGAGCGCCTCGAACTCGGGGCGGGTCAGGTGCAGGTCGACGTCGTACAGCGGCACCGCGAGGCCGGCCGTCGAGGCGCGGCTCAGCAGCTCCTTGACCGACCGGGCGTCGTCCCAGAGGGCCCGGCGGTGGCGGCGGTCCGGCGTGGTGGCCGGGGCCGCGAGGCGCTGCCAGAGTGCGGGGTCCTGCCCGGCGACCCGCTGGCCGGCCCAGTCGACGATCGCCGCGTCGAGGTCGACGCCGCCGACGTCGTCGAGGCCCTGGGCGGCGACCACGTCCCAGCCACCGGCGGCGCGGCGCACGACGCTGATGTCGAAGGTGCCGCCGCCGAAGTCGTACACCACGACCGCATGGCCGTCCGGGACGTGGTGGCCGAGGACGGCGGTGAAGTACATCGCCGCCGCCACCGGCTCGGGCACCAGCTCGACGGCGGGCAGGCCGGCCCGCCCGGCCGCGTCCGCGAGCAGGGCGCGGCGAGTCGGGCCCCAGCCGGCGGGATGGGTGAGGACCGCGCCGCTCGGGGCCGCGCCGAGCGCCCGGCGGCCCTCCTCGGCCGCGCGGTGCAGGACCGCCCCGACGATCTGCGCGATCGGCAGGTCGCGGCCGCCGAGAAAGAGCGACGACTCGTCGATGCGGCGCTTCGGGTGCGGCTCGTACGCGGCGGGGTCGAGCCGGGCGCTGCGCTCGGCGTCGCGGCCGACAAGCAGCGCGCCCTCGCCGTCGACGTAGACGGCGGACGGCAGCAGCGGGGAGGAGTCGAAGAGCAGCGCCTCGGTGCGGCCGTCGGGACGGGTGAACACGGCGACGGTGTGCGAGGTACCGAAGTCGATGCCGAGACGCATGTGACGGACGTTAATGGGTCGACGCCACCACTGTCGGTAACCGTTCGGGCGTACCTGGTCGGCCGTTCGCATCACTCGAACGAGTGATCTGGGTCACTATTGATCGGGTGGAGCAGCCCTTTCATGGGGCGCGTCACACTCCACACAAACCGTGCGCTGCGCAAGAGGAATGCGGTAGGTAGGCTGACCGTCGGTCTCGTCCAGTCAGGCGCCGCCCCCGGTGCCGGGCGGGGCTGCCGCCTAATCGCCGTCCGCGGCGAGCCGGGGACCCACCGTAACGTTGGGGTGAATCTACCGTCCCGCTCTCTGGGTCGGTGGTAGGGGTCGTTCCGTCCCGAACCCGTCAGCTAACTCGGTCGGCGGCCGACGGAAGGAACAACGAACCAGATGTCATCCCGACATCCCTATCGGCGTGTGATCGGCGCCATGCTGGCTGCGCTGGTGCTCGGGGGGCTCGCCGCCACGCCCGCCGCCGCCGAGCCGGGCGACACGCCGGGCGACGAGGGTTCCAACCCGACGCTCGCCCAGGTCCTCGACGAGACGACCCGTGCCTGGATCGAGGCCAGGGACCGCTACGACGCCTCGGTGAAGCACCAGGCGGAGCTGACCGCGCAGCTGCAGGCCACGGAGGCCCGGCTCGCGACGCTCAACGACCAGGTGACCTCGATCGCCGTCGCCGCCTACCGCACCGGTCCGCTCAGCACGTTCGCCGTGCTGATCGACTCCGGCGACCCCGACAGCTTTGCCCAGCGCGCCGGCTCGATCGACGAGCTGGCCCGCCACAACGACAACGTGCTGCGCGAGTTCAACCAGCTCAAGAAGAGCCAGACCGAGCAGAAGGCGGCCCTCGACGCCGAGGTGCTGACCCAGCGGCAGCAGGTCGAGACCATGGCCGCCAAGAAGAAGGAGTCGGAGAAGGCGCTCTCTCAGGCCGGTGGCCCGAGCAACGGCTTCGTCTCCGCCAACCTTCCGCTGGCCGACCCGGTGAAGCGCAACGCCAACGGCTCACTGCCGAAGGAGTCGTGCAACCAGAACGACCCGACGACCACCGGCTGCATCACGCCGCGCATGCTGCACGCCATGCAGCAGGCCCAGGCGGCCGGCTTCAAGCGGTTCGTCTCCTGCTACCGCCCGAGTGGGCCCTACGAGCACCCGAAGGGCCGCGCCTGCGACTTCTCGGTGCAGGCGAAGTCAGGCTTCGGTGGCAACGCGACCGGCGAGGACAAGGTCTACGGCGCCAACCTGGCGACGTACTTCGTGAAGAACGCCGACCGCCTCGGCGTCATGTACGTCATCTGGTATCGACAAGTGTGGACACCTGCGGTCGGCTGGCACCATTACAGCGGCGTCGGCGGCGATCCCTCCAGTGACCACACCAACCACGTGCACCTCTCGATCCTCTGACGTTTGACCTCACATTCGCGGGCGGCCGGCCGATAGGGAAACTGTCGACCGGCCGCCGTGCGTTTGAGGGGACCACCGCAGTGAAGTACCGACTCGTGACCCGCAGCGACTTCGACGGGCTCGTGTGCGCCGTTCTCCTGCGTCACCTCGGCGACATCACCTTCGTGCACCCCAAGGACGTGCAGGACGGCACGGTCGAGGTCGGTCCGGACGACGCCGAGCGGGTGCTGGCCGAGCTCATCGACAAGGTCGGCACCGCGGTCCCTGTATCTCAAGGGAACCGTAAATAACCTTCATAAAACGATGACGTTCGCTCCATGCGGGTGCTCCGGCTGGTCGGATGGGTGCCGGTCCTGGGAGTCGTGCTCGTTAGAGGGAGTGATCGAAGGTGTCGAGAGTGCGCCTGCTGGCGACGCTCGCCGCGGTGGCCATCGTGGGCGGCGTCGTAGCGGTCTTCAACATGCTGCCGGCGTCCGCCGCCACGTGCGCCGCGCAGTGGAACGCCTCGGCGGTCTACACGGGCGGGATGACCGCCTCGCTGAACGGCCGCAACTACCGTGCCAAGTGGTGGACGCAGAACGAGCGCCCGCCCGGCACGTCCGGCGTCTGGGAGGATCAGGGCACCTGCGGCGGCAGCACGCCGAACCCGCCGACGCAGACCGGCACCACCGGCGCGTGCAGCTTCCCCGCGTGGCAGCAGGGCCGCAACTACGTCACCGGCGACATCGTGAAGTTCACGGATGGCAAGTACTACATCGCCGAGCACGACAACCCGGGGTACAGCCCGGTCATCAGCACCTGGTACTGGGACCCGTACACCTGCTCCGGCGGTGGCGGCGGTACCACGCCGCCTCCCACCACGCAGCCTCCGTCGAGCGGCGGCTTCGTGGTCAGCGAGGCCCAGTTCAACCAGATGTTCCCGAGCCGGAACCAGTTCTACACGTACCAGGGCCTGGTCAACGCGCTGTCGGCCTACCCGGCGTTCGCGCGGACCGGCTCGGACGCGGCCCGCAAGCAGGAGGCCGCCGCCTTCCTCGCCAACGTGAACCACGAGACGGGCGGGCTGGTCTACATCGTCGAGCAGAACACCGCGAACTACCCGCACTACTGCGACATGAGCCAGCCGTACGGCTGCCCGGCCGGCCAGGCCGCCTACTACGGGCGCGGCCCGATCCAGCTGAGCTGGAACTTCAACTACAAGGCCGCCGGTGACGCGCTCGGCATCGACCTGCTGCACAACCCCAACCTCGTGCAGACCGATCCGGCGGTCGCCATGAAGACGGCGCTGTGGTACTGGAACACCCAGAGCGGCCCGGGCACCATGACCCCGCACAACGCCATGGTCAACGGGGCCGGCTTCGGTGAGACGATCCGCAGCATCAACGGCAGCCTGGAATGCGGCGGGCGCAACCCGGCCCAGGTCCAGAGTCGGGTCCAGGCGTACCAGCGCTTCACGCAGATCCTGGGCGTCGGGGTCGGCCCCGGCAACCTGTCCTGCTGAGGTTCGTAGCGAGCTCGGTAGCCGCGGAGGGGGTTCCGCGGCTACCGCACACTTCCGGGTGACACCCCGAACTCGCGCTTGAAGGCCCGGCTGAACGCCGCCTCAGACGCGTAGCCGAAGCGCCGAGCCACCGCCGAGAGGGGCTCGGCGCTTCGGTTGAGGTGGGCTCGGGCCAGTTGCAGGCGCCACTCCGTGAGGTACCGCATCGCCGGCTCACCGACGAGGTCGGTGAAGCGGGCCGAGAACGCCGATCGCGACATGCCCGCCTCCCGGGCCAGTGACTGCACGCTCCAGTCGCGGGCGGGCGCGCGATGGATCGACCGCAGCGCCCGCCCGACCTGGTCGTCACGCAGCGCCGCCAGCCAGCCCTGCCGAGCGTCCGGCGCCGAGTCGAGCCAGGTGCGGATCGCCTGGATGACCAGGATGTCGGCCAGCCTCGTGATCATCGTTTCGCCGCCCGGCCGCAGCTCGGCCGCCTCCCGCGCGATGAACCGCAGCGTGCTGCTCAGCCAGCCGGCGTCGTCGGCCTCCCACGCGTCGAGGTGCAGCACCCTCGGCAGCTGCCCGACGAGCCGGCGCGCGGCGACGTGGTCGACCTCCATGACCCCGTACGTGATGTGGGTCCGCGCCCCGCCCCCGCCATGGCGCAGGATCTCGTACCGCTCGCTGACCTTCTCGACGGGCAGGTCGAACAGCGGATCCGCCGGTGCGTCGGGGCTGCTGCGCAGCCGGTGCGGCGTGCCGTGCGGGACGAGGCTCATGCTGCCCTGGCGGAGCAGCCGCGGCGGCTCGCCGTCGACCTCCAGCCAGGCCTCGCCCACCGTCACCACCTGGAGCGTCATCACGCCGTCGAGGCGCGGGATGGCGACGCCCCACGGCGCGGTGCACTCGGCCCGGCAGTACAGCGTGCCGGTGAGGTGCAGCAGGTGCAGCGCCTCACCGAGCGGGTCCCCGGCGGGCGGCAGCGGCATGCGTGGCGTGTCCACGTCGTCCATGGTGCCTCCATCGCTGGACGATCGGCAAGGTCTTACGGATCTCGTGTGATTGTTCGTCTCCATTCCGGGCGGCAGGCTGGACGCACTGGCAACTGATTCGGAGGTACCGTCAAATGTCCATGCTTGTCATCGGAGCCACCGGCAAGACAGGCCGGCGCGTCGCCCAGCGGCTCGCCGAGGCCGGCGTGGCGGTCCGCGGTGTCTCGCGCCCGGTCTTCGACTGGGAGCGCCGCGAGACGTGGGCACCGGCATTGACCGGCGTCTCGGCCGCCTACGTCACGTACTCGCCGGACCTGGCCGCGCCGGGCGCCGCCGAGGCCGTCGAGGCGTTCGTGAAGACCGCGACCGACGCGGGCGTCGACCGCCTGGTGCTGCTGTCGGGGCGCGGCGAGGCGGGCGCGGAGCGCTGCGAGCAGTTGATGCGCGCGAGCGACGTCGTCCTGCGGGCCTCGTGGTTCAACCAGAACTTCAGCGAGGGCCACCTGCTGGACTCGGTGCTGTCCGGCGTCATCGCCCTCCCGGCCGGCGAGGTGGCCGAGCCGTTCACCGACGTCGATGACATCGCGGACGTCGCGGTGGCCGCGCTGACCGAGGACCGGCACGCCGGCCGCCTGTACGAGCTGACGGGCCCGCGCCTGCTGACGTTCGCGGACGCCGCGGCCGAGATCGCCGAGGCCTCCGGCCGGGACGTGGCGTACGTGTCGCTGCCGGCGGCGGACTTCCACGCCGCGCTGGTCCCGACGCTGGGCCCGGCGCTGGCGGACCTGCTGACGGCGCTGTGCGAGGAGGTCTTCGACGGTCGCAACGCGTCGCTGACCGACGGCGTGCAGGAGGCCCTGGGCCGCGCGCCGCGCGACTTCGCCGACTTCTGCGCCGCCGCGGTGGCCTCGGGCGCGTGGGCGCGGTGAAGCCGATCCTGCTCGTGGCGGGCCTGGTGGCGGTGGCGATCGGTGGCTTCGCCCTCCTGCTCCCGGTCTCGTTCCGGGCGTCGTACGGCATCGACGCGGCGGGCGACCTGAGCCTGCTGAACGAGACCCGAGCCTTCGGCGGCGGCTTGCTGGCGGTGGGTGTGGCGATCGCCTGGGGCGGCTTCACCCGCACGTTGGCGGCTCCGGCGGCGCTGCTGGGCACGGCGGTGTACGGCGCGTACGGCCTGTCCCGCCTGCTGAGCCTGGCCACGGACGGCCGCCCGGACGGCGGCCTTCTGCTCGCGGGCGCGGTGGAGCTGCTCTTGGCCGCGGCCTGCGCGACGGTCGTCCCGAGAGCGAGGAGGTCGGCCCTGGCGTCGTCGTGATCACGGGAAACTTCGTCCCTCCCGGCCGTCCGTCATGTCGGCTGGGAGGGCGCGAATCGCTACAGTTGCGCCGTGTTGTTCGTCGTGGTTGACGAGGCCGGGCGGTGTCTCGTCGCGCTTGACGAGCCCGGGTTCGACCACGGCGTCGAGCGGGAGGAATGCGACGGCATCGTCCAATTCCGATCGCGCGAGAACGGGTTCGACGGGGTTCGGCCGGCCACCGACCTGGCCACCGCGCGGTTCCTCACCGGGGCCGGGTTCGTGGCCACCGCCGGGGTGGCTGTCACGCTCTCCGCGCTCGTCACGCCATGGATCGGGGTGCCGGTCGGGATCGTGGGCGTGGCCGTCGTCGGGCGGCGGTACGTGCGCCAGGAAACAGCCGAAGTCAATGTCTGGAACAGCCGGCATCGCCTGCTCGACGCCGGGCCCGAGGCGGGAATCTTCGGGCGGGCCGTCATGGCCGCGCGGCAGACGGCGCGCAGCTGGCCGCACCTCGCGCCGCTCGTGCGGCTCGACAGCCCGCGGGACGAGCTGTCCACATCCCTGTGGGTGCTCGCGGGGCTTCTGCGGGATCACGCCGTGCTGCGCGAGCAGGTCGCCGAGCTCGAGCAGGCGCGGGTCGAGGTGCCCGAGCGGACCGGCCTGCGCGACGAGCTGGAGGACCGGATCAGCGTCGTCGAGGACTCGCGGATTCCGGTGTACCGCGAGATCGAGCGCCGGCTGACCGCCCTGGAGACACTGGCCGCGGAGTGCCGGGCGTTCGTGCGCGACGAGCAGGTCGTCCGCAACGCGCGCAGGTCGATCCAGCGGGCCGATCTCGTGCTCGGCCGGATCGCGCCGCCCGACCCCCTGGCCCCCGACCCGGCGCAGGACCTCGCCGAGCGCACGCAGGCAGTGATCGGTGCATATCGAGAACTCCAAGAGGGGTGCTGACCCTACCCAAAGAGGGTGCCCAGCCGGTCTGACTCGGCAGCCCTACCAGAGGAAAGTCGACGGTGTCGCGCCCCCACGGAAGGGACCTCACCGATGACGCACCTGTTCTCGCGGCGTGGGCTGCTCGGCACCGGCCTCGGCGTCGGGCTCGCGGCCGGCATGGGCACCCCCGCGCGGGCCGAGCCGGCGGCGAGCGGCACACCGGTCGCCATCCTCGACACGACGGTCATCGACGGCACCGGCGCGCCGCCGAAGCGGCGGATGACGGTGGTCGTCGACGGCGGGCGCATCACCGCGGTCGGGCCGTCCCGCGAGACGCGCGTGCCGGGCACCGCCGCCGTCGTCGACGGGCGCCGACGGTTCGTCATCCCCGGGCTCGTCGATATGCACGTCCACAGCTCGGGCGACGAAGCCATCGATCCGCCGCTGTATCTCGCCAACGGCGTCACGACGGTGCGCGAGATGTCCGGCCATCCAGCACTGCACGAGTGGCGGCGGCGCGTCGACGCCGGCACGCTGCTCGGGCCGCGCTCGGTGATCGCGAGCCCGATCCTCGACGGGTCGCCGTCCCTGTGGGCCGGGCGCGGCGTGCCGTATCTCGACGTGGCCGACGCCGGCGAGGCCCGTGCGGCGGTCAAGCGGGCGGCGGTCGACGGCGCCGACTTCGTGAAGGTATATACGCGACTGTCCGCCGAGTCGTATGCCGCGATCGCCGACGAGACGCGCCGGGTCGGGCTGGACTTCGCCGGCCACTGCCCCGACGACGTCCCGGTCACGGTCGCGAGCGACGTCGGGCAGCGCACCTTCGAGCACCTGTTCACGGTGTGGTGCTCGACGTCGGCCGACGAGGACGAGATCCGCCGGGCGCTGCGAGCGATCCGCATCGAGCCGGGCGATGCCGCCGGCTGGTTCCGGGCGATCCATCCGCTGGCGCTGCGCGCGGCGCGGACGTTCGACGACCGGCGCGCCGCCCAGGTCTTCCACCGGCTCGCGCGCAACGACTCGCACCTGACCCCGACGCTCACCATGCACCGCGTCGTCGATCTCCCGGCATCGGTCGACACCGACGACGAGCGGCTGCGCTACGTCCCGGCCGAGGTCCGGGCCGCGTGGGAGGCCGGGCTGCACCGCGACGAGCGGGCCGCGCAGGAGACCGCCGAGCTGTTCGGCCACCGCCTGCGCTTCGTGCGCGCCGCCGCGGCGGCCGAGGTGCCGCTGCTGGCCGGCACCGACACCGGCAGCGCCTACTGCTACCCCGGTTTCAGCCTGCACGACGAGCTCGAGTTACTGGTCCGAGCGGGCCTGAGCCCGATGTGCGTGCTGCGGGCCGCCACGCGCGATCCGATGCAGTGCCTCGGGCTCGGCTCCGGCACCGTCCGCCCCGGTGGCCTGGCCGACCTGGTCGTCCTCGACGCCGACCCGCTCCGCGACATCCGCAACACGAGGCGGGTCCACGCGGTGATCACCCGGGGCGCCCTCATCGACGCGGCCCGCCGCGACGCGATGCTCGCCGAGGTGGAGCAGGCAGCCCGCTCCTCGTCGACGGTTATCCACAGCTGCCCCTGTGGATAACCACCCAGGTTCATACACATGTTCTATCCACAGCCTGTGGATAGAACATGTGTATGAAGACGTTGGTCACCAATCGTGACTATTCTGGCGGGGTGAGTACGCGGAGCGAGCGCAAGCGGAACGACCCGGACCTGGGGATGCTGTCCGCGCAGGTGTTGTTCGCGCTGCAGGGCGAGCTGTTCCGCCGGCTCGGCGAGGCGGGTCACGCCGCTTTGCGGCCGCGGCACGGGGCGGTGCTCGCGTATGTCGACGCCGACGGCACCCGGGCCGCCACCCTGTCGGCGCTGTCCGGGCAGCACAAGCAGGTGATCAGCACGCTGGTGGACGAGCTGGTCGAGCTCGGGTACGTCGAGCGGCGACCGGATCCGCAGGACCGCCGGGCCAAGCTGGTTGTCCCGACCGAGTTGGGGCTCGACATGATGCGCCGCTCGGACGAGATCGTCACCGACATCGAACGCCGCCACGCGGAGGCTGTCGGTCCGGAGGCGTACGCCGCGTTCAAGCGAGTCTTCCGCGAGGTGGCGACGCTGCGGCGCGCCCCCGCCTGACCGCTCCGCCTCAGGCGTCCCCGATCCATCAGTTCTGATGCATCAAGCTTGATGTATCAGGTTTGATGTATCAGGCTTGATGGGGGTTCAGCGCTGGCGCCAGCCGGGTGCCTGCGAGCCGTGCGCCGGGCCAGGGGCGCCGTGCGCCGGGCCGGGTGCGGGACTGGGCGTGCCGTGCGTGGGAGCGGGGGTGCCGTACGCCGCCGAGCCGGGAGTGCCGTGCGCCGGGCCGGGTGCGGGACTGGGTGCGCCGTGCGTGGAAGCAGGGGTGCCGTACGCCGCCGAGCCGGGGGTGCCGTATGCCGGGCCAGGTTGGCCATATGCCGAGCCGGGTGCGCCGTACGCGGAGCCGGGGCCGCCATGCGCGGGGCCAGGGGCTCCATATGCCGAGGCGGGTGCGCCATACCTCGCCGCCGGCGGGCCGTAAGGCGGCGTCGGGCCGGGCCACGGTGCTACCGCGCCGGTGGGTGTTGTGCGGGCGGCGGCCGAGCGGGTGATCCGTCGGAAGAGCAGGGTGCCGCCGACGAGTACCGACGGGGCCGTGACCAGGTACAGCGCGACGCCGGGCGTCACGGCCAGCGGCGAGATCGGCAGCACGAGCAGCAGCCGCACGAGGAGTACGGGGATGAGCAGCGCCCCCAGGCTCATCACGCCGAACCCGAGCGTGAACGAGCGGTGGCGCCACGCGAAGCGGAACTGCTCGCCCAGCCGGGCGACGCCGTGGTGGTGCATGGGCACGCTCAGCACCAGCAGACCGATCAGGTAACCGTTGAACACCACGCCGACCGCGATCGCCGCCGCCACGTTCAGGCCGGGAATCCACAGCAGCGGGACGATCACGAGCCAGCCGAGCTGCAGGACGACCGTGACGACGACGGTCTGGCGCAGGCAGACGCCCGCGGCGCGGTGCCACGCGGGCGGCCTGGGGTCCTTGCCGACGACGGCCCGCGTGATGAACGGGAAGAACGCCGCGCCGAACAGCATCGTCAACGGCACGGTGAGCGCCGTCATTGCGGCGTGGAAGAAGATCGTGGCGCCGATCCAGAGAAGCACCTCGATCACCCGGCGCACCACCGACGGCCACCCGTCCACAAACCCCACGAGCCAGTCGACCACCGCCCCCGCCAGCGCCAAGGTCGCCTCGTGCAGCCCGAAGATCGCGAGCGCGGTCAGCCCGAGCGGTACCAGCACCAGCAGCCAGAGCCGCGGGCTGCGCAGGAAGTGTCCGGCGCCGAGGAACACGTACCCCATGCCGGTGAAGAAGTTGCCAATGCTCGATCCGACCCGCTTGGCGCCCTTGACCGTCTGCCGCCCGGCTGCCCCCGCGAGCAGGGCTGCCCGAGCCGCCACCGCTCGAGGGTCCGCAGTGGACCACGCGGCGGTGGATCCAGGTGTGTCACCGGATCCGCCGCCGAACGCACCAACCCGCGGCCCGCCGGAGGAGGGGTCCAGGATCTCCCCGGTAAGCACAACGGGAGGAGGGTCAAAGGTGGGCGGGGCGGACGCTGGCGGGGCGAGCGGTGAGGGCGCGCCGGGAGCCGCTGCAGGAGCGGGCGGAGCCGACGTCGGCGGCGTGAGGGCTGAGCGTGGGGCTGGCACGGCGGGGGCGCCGAAAGCCGCGGTGGTGGACGCGGAACTGGCGCTCGGCAAGGTGATCGGCGGCGGTGAGGCGGCGGTGTAGAACGCCGGCGCATCCGGCGCGATTGGGGGTGGGGTGTCGTCCGGCGGTGGCGGCGCCTGGCTCACGGAGACCCCCTCGACGTGCGTCGGAGCCACCGAGCCTAGCGGGAAGGCAGGGCCAGTGTCGCGCTCACCGCATCGAGGACCGCCTTTCGCAGGTCCTCGCCCGGGACATCGGTGAACATCGCCGTGCAGTCGCTCATGCCGCCGATCGCGATCGCGATCCTGGTGCGTTCGGCGAGGGTTGGGTTCGGGCCCACCAGCAGCGTTGTCAGTCGGCGGCGCCAAGCGTCGACCGCCGACACCAGATCCAGGTGGGCCAGGATGCTCGGGTCGGACATGATGATCGCCGTTATCGCGCGGTGTCGGTACGTCACGTCGAAGTAGGCGCCGAGGATCTCGCGCGGATCGGTCGGTCGACCGACCGACTCCAGGTCGTCGAGCACCTCCGCCACGTCGTCGACCAGCGGCTGCACCAGGCTGCGGACGAGCTCCTCGCGCGAGGCGAAGTGGTAGTACAGCGCCGGCTTGGTGATGCCGACCCGCTCGGCGATGTCCCGCAGGCTCGCCTGCTGCACACCCCGCTCGGCGAACAGCTCCAGCGCGGCGGCGCGGATGCGGTCGGCGGTCTCGCTCGTCCTCGGTCTCGGCACCCGTCGAGCTTACTTGACTTACCGGTAGGTCAGCATTTACCTTCCGGTAGGTAAGCAAACGACCAAGGGGGAGCCATGAACGTGCTGATCTCGGGGGCGAGCGTCGCCGGGCCCGTGCTCGCCTACTGGCTGCGGCGGGCGGGGTACCGCGTGACCGTGGTCGAGCGGACCGCCTCGCTGCGCACCGGCGACGGCGGGCAGGCCGTCGACGTGCTCGGGCCGGCCGTCGAGGTGATCGAGCGGATGGGACTCCTGGATGCGGTCGAGCGCGAGCGCACCAAGACCGACGTGATGACCCTGCACCGGCCGGGCAAGCGGCCCGTCACGATCCACGCCGCGCAGCTGCTGGCCGGGATCTCCGATCGGCACGTCGAGATCATGCGGGGTGACCTGGCCGCGATCCTGCACGAGGCGACGCGCGAGGAGGTGGAGTACCGCTTCGGCACCACCATCGCGGCGATGACCGACACGGGCCCGGCCGTGGACGTGACGTTCGACGACGGGACGCGGGAGAGCTACGACCTGGTGGTCGGCGCCGACGGACTGCACTCCGGTGTGCGGCGGCTCGCGTTCGGCGACGAATCGCGGTACCGACACTTCTTGGGCGGTTATCTGGCGGTCTTCACCGTGCCGGATCTCCTCGGGCTGGGCGGCGCCGTCCACGCCTACAACGCGGTCGACCGAGCGGTCGCCGTCTATCCCACGCGGCGTCCCGACCGGGCCCGGGTGGTCATCATGATCCGCAGTGAGCGGGAGCTGGTCTATGACTACCGCGACGGCGGCGAGCAGCGGCGCCTGCTTCGATCGCTGACCGCCGATCTCGGCTGGGAGGTTCCGCGGCTGCTCGAGCACCTGGACGCGGCCGAGGACTTCTACTTCGACTCGATCAGCCAGATCCGCCTCGACTCGTGGTCGCGCGGGCGGATCGCGCTCGTGGGCGACGCCGGCTACGGGCCGGGGCCGGCGGTCGGTGGCGGCACGAGCATCGCGCTGGTCGGCGGCTACGTGCTCGCCTCGGAGCTGGCCGCGGCGGGCGGCGACCACCGGGTGGCGCTGCCGGCGTACCAGCGGGCGATGGCCGAGCCGGTCGCGCACAGCCGCCGCATCGGGCCGGCGGTGATGGCGACGCTGATCCCGCGCAGCACGACGCAGCTGTGGGCGATGGCGCAGGCGATCCGCCTGCTGCCCCGGCTGCCCCGGCCGGTGCAGCGCCGCCTGACCTCGTTCGGCGGCGGCCCGGCGGCCATGCTGGAGGGCGTCCAGCTCCGGCCGGCTCCCGCGGTCAGCAACTAAGGCCTGGCGCAAGTAGGCCGACGGCCCGCTCGGAAGTGGACCGAGCGGGCCGTTCAACGAAAAGGCATTAGTTCGACGCGACCGTGCCCTGGGCGAACGCCTGCTCGAACTGGGCGCGCAGCGCGTCCATCGTGGCGAACTCGGAGGACGACGCCGACTCGGAGCCCTCGGCGGCGAAGACGCTGTCGGTCTCGACCGCGGAGTGGTCGTAGCTGACGTAGTCGGTCTCCTCGTAGCGGGCGCCCGACGGGTCCTCGTACGCCATGTGGTGGCCCTGCTCGAAGCTGGTGTTCTCGGCCGACGCGGTGTCCTGCGCGTAGACGCCGAAGTCCGACTGGTAGTCCTGCTCGCTGCCCGCGGTGGTGTGCAGCTCCTCGAGCTCGCCGCTCTCCTGGGCCGTCTCGATCTCGCCGTACTCGCTCATTATGTTTTCCCTTCGAGGTTTATTTTTTGGTGTGCCTTGCGATGGGTAGAACGTTACGGACCCGGCGGGGTGATCAAATCCCGGAAACGTGCCACGAGGGGGAGAACGGGCGATGCAGGTCAATGAGCTGCTGATGGAGGGCTTCGGGCGGCTGCCGGAGCTGGTGCACGGCGCGGTCGACGGGCTGACCGCCGAGCAGCTGCGGTGGGCGCCGGCGCCGGGGGCGAACACCATCGGCTGGCTGGTCTGGCACCTCACCCGGGTGCAGGACAGCCATCTCACCGAGCTGATCGACGGCGCCGAGGAGCTGTGGGTGACCGGCGACTTCGCCGGGCGGTTCGGGCTCGACCCCGACCCGGGCAACACCGGCTACGGGCACACGGCCGCGGAGGTGGCCACCGTGCGGGCGGAGAGCCCGGACGCCCTGATCGCGTACTTCGAGGCCGTCCACGAGCGCACCATCACGTTCCTGGAGAAGCTGTCGGCGGAGGACCTCGACCGGATCGTGGACGAGCGCTGGGACCCGCCGGTGTCGCTCGGGGTGCGGCTGGTGAGCGTGTGGGACGACGACACGCAGCACGTAGGCCAGGCGGCCTACGTGCGCGGTCTACTGCCCTAGGGAACTAGCTGGAGGGCTGGGGCTTCAGCAGGACCTTGGTCCAGCCGTGCTCGCGGTCGTCGAACTTGCGGTAGCCGAGCGCGGCCTCGTCGAGTGGCAGCTCATGTGAGACCACGAACGACGGGGTCGCGTGCCCGGTGATGATGAGGTCCCGCAGCTGCCGGTTGTAGCGCTTGACCGGGCACTGGCCGGTGCCCATCCGCTGGCCCTTGGCGAACATGCGGCCGAAGCGGAAGCCGATGCGGCCCTCACGGGCGCCGGGCGTTCCGGCGCCGGGGTCGGCGTCGCGGTACACGCCGACGACACCGATGCCGCCGGTGGAGCGCACGACGTCGACCAGGTTGTCCAGGACGAGCGACGGGTGCTCCTCGCCGCCGCGGTCGTGGGCCTGGTAGCCGACGGCCTCGACCCCGCAGTCGACCCCGCGGCCGTGCGTGGCGTCCATGATCTGGCCGACCGCGTCGCCCTTGGTGAAGTCGACCGGCGTCGCGCCGACCTTGTTCGCCAGGTCCAGCCGGTCCTGCGCCCGGTCGACGACGAACACCTGGGCCGCGCCGCGGATCACCGCGCTGTGCGCGGCCATGAGCCCGACCGGGCCGGCGCCGAAGACCGCCACCTGGTCGCCCGGGCGCAGGCCGGCGAGCTCGGTGCCGTGCCAGCCCGTCGGGAAGATGTCGGAGAGCATGGTGAAGTCGGTCTCGTGCTCGTTGCCGGGCGGCAGCCGGAGCAGGTTGAAGTCGGCGTAGGGCACGCGGAGGTACTCCGCCTGGCCGCCGGCGTACGGGCCCATGTCGGAGTAGCCGTAGGCGGCGCCGTCGACGCCCTGGATGGGGTTGGTCCGCAGGCAGAAGCTCGTCCAGCCGTCGGTGCAGTTGCGGCAGGTGCCGCAGCCGATGTTGAACGGCACCGACACGCGGTCGCCCACGTGGATCCGGTCGATCGCCGACCCGACCTCCTGGACGATGCCCATGTTCTCGTGGCCGAGCACGGTTCCCCGCTCGACGTTGGTGCGGCCCTCGTACATGTGCAGGTCCGAGCCGCAGATGTTGGTGGTGGTGATGCGGATGATCGCGTCGGTGGGCGCCTCGATTCTCGGGTCGGGCACATCGCGGACCTCGACGGTGCGCGGGCCCTCGTAAACGACAGCCTTCATGCGCGATCACTGCCCGGCGCCACCCTGGACAAACGTCGCCGAAGACACACGGCGCAGCGCCACCCGCGGTGGTGTACTTGATATGTACGATCAACCGCACCCATCGGGAGATGTACATGGCAGAGCAGCAGCGGCATCGCGTGGTCGTGGTCGGCGCCGGATTCGGCGGCCTGTTCGCCACCAAGGCCCTGCGCAACGTGCCGGTCGACGTCACCCTCATCAACGGGACCACGTATCACCTGTTCCAGCCCCTGCTGTACCAGGTGGCGACGGGGATCCTGTCCGAGGGCGAGATCGCACCGCCGATCCGCGAGGTGCTCAAGCGTCAGCAGAACGTCAAGGTGCTGCTGGGGACGGTGACCGAGGTCGATCCCGACCGGCGCACGGTGACCGCCGTGGCCCCCGGCACCAGCTACACGGTCGAGTACGACACGCTGATCGTGGCGGCCGGAGCTTCCCAGTCGTACTTCGGGAACGACGGATTCGCCGAGAACGCGCCCGGCATGAAGAGCATCGACGACGCGCTCGAGCTGCGCGGTCGCATCTTCGGCGCCTTCGAGCTCGCCGAGCTGGAGACCGACCCGGCCGCGATCGAGCGCTGGCTCACCTTCGTCGTGGTCGGCGCCGGCCCGACCGGCGTCGAGATGGCCGGGCAGATCGCCGAGCTCGCCCACCGCCACCTGCCGGGGCAGTACGACCACATCGACCCCCGCAAGGCGCGCATCATCCTCATCGATGCGCTCCCGACCGTCCTGTCCACCTTCGGCGACCACCTGTCGACCAAGGCGCTGCGCCAGCTGCACCGGATGGGCGTGGAGGTCGAGCTGGAGACGAAGGTCGTCGACGTCGACGAGACCGGCATCGAGGTCGAGACGAAGAACGGCCGGCACCGCATCGAGTCGCTGACCAAGATCTGGGCCGCCGGCGTGGCCGCGCCCGCGCTGTCGAGGCAGTTGGCCGAGGCGACCGGCGCGAAGACCGACCGCGCGGGCCGGCTGCTGGTCAACCCCGACTGCACCGTGCCGGGGCACCCCGAGATCTTCGCCGTCGGCGACATGATGGCCCTCGACAACCTGCCGGGTGTCGCGCAGGTCGCGATCCAGAGCGGCAAGCACGCGGCGGGCCAGATCAAGCGCCGGATGGCCGGGCAGGAGACAGGGCAGCCGTTCAAGTACTTCGACAAGGGCAGCCTGGCGACCATCGCGCGCTTCCACGCCGTGGCGAGCGTCGGCCGCTTCCACTTCGCCGGCCTGCCCGGCTGGCTGCTCTGGCTGGTCGTCCACCTGCTGTACCTCGTCGGCTTCAAGAACCGGGTCACCGCGGTCATGCACTGGTTCGTGAGCTTCATCGGCCGCGGCCGCTCCGAGCGGGTCGCGACGTTCCAGCAGGTCTTCGCCCGCCGCGCGCTGCACGAGTACCGCGACCACCTGCCGTAGGGTGGGCTGGTGGCAGCGTGTCCCGAGCTGGCCAGGGGCGACCTTGGCCTCTCCGGGGAAACCCCGGGGGCGCAGGATTGAGCACCGCACAGCACCGCCGGCCCGACGCAGCGCTCCGCGCAGGCCAGGGCAGGCACGACCGGGTGTCGTCGGGGCACGCTGCCCTCGCTGACGTGTTCCTGGCGACCCCTTCGTGGGAGCGCGCGGCGCTGCTCGCCGCCGGGTACGAGGTCCTGGGCCGCCGGCCGCGCTGGCTGGGCCCGGTGGTGACGGCGGTGCTCAACGCCTATCGCGAGCCGCCGGCCGATCGGCCGCGTGAACTGGCCTCGTTCGTGGCGGCGCTGGGCCGCGTCCCGGCTCGCACACACGTCGTGCTCCGCCGCGCCGTGCCCACCCGCGTCGTCCGGATGCGCTGGGACACCCCGCGCCTCGACGACCTGGCCGCCCTGGCCTCGTTGCTCGACGTCGACGGCGATCACCTCGACTGGTACGCGGACCGCCGCGAGATCAACCGTTCGGCGCCGGACGGGGCGTTGCGCCACTACCGCTACACGTGGACGCCGACCCGGTTGATCGAGGCGCCGAAGCCCCGGCTGCGCTCGCTGCAGCGCCTTGTGCTGGACGAGGTGCTGGGTCGCATCCCGGTCCACTCGGCGGCCCACGGCTTCGTGCCGGGGCGCGACGTGCGGACATTCGCTTCGGTACACCTGGGGAAATCGACGGTCGTAAGGATCGACCTGTCGGCGTTCTTCGCCGGCGTGACAGTGTCGCGGGTCTATGGCCTGTTTCGCGGGGCGGGGTATCCGGAGCCGGTCGCCCACACGCTGGCCGCGCTGTGCACCACGCGAACCCCGCCGGATGTGCTCCGTGCCGCGCCGTCGTTCCTGCTGGCGGCGCGGTTGCGGCAGCCGCACCTCCCGCAGGGCGCGCCGTCGTCGCCGGCGCTGGCCAACCTGATCGCGTTCCGCCTGGACCGTCGCCTGGCCGGGTTGGCGGTCCGCTTCGGGGCGGCGTACTCCCGCTACGCCGACGACCTGGCCTTCTCGGGTTCGTTCGACGCTCCCCGCCTGGTGGCCGCGGCGTCGGCGATCGTGGCGGACGAGGGCTTCCAGGTGCATCCGCTGAAGACTCGGGTCCGCGGCCGGGGCGACCGGCAACAGCTGGCGGGCCTGGTCGTGAACGAGCACGCCGCGGTGCCCCGGTCTGAGTACGACCGCTTGCGAGCGATCCTGCACACGGCGGCCCGCGACGGTCTGGCGGTGGCCAACCGGGCGGACCACCCGGACTTCCGGGCGTACCTTGCGGGCCGGATCGCGTGGGTGGGCCGCGACCACCCGTCAAGGGCCGCCAAGCTGGCCCGCCTGTTCGCCGCCCTCCCCTGACCGCGCTGTTCGGCTCAGTCGGTGGGCGTGGTGAGGGTGTACGCCTCGGCCGGATAGATCAGCGCCGGGAGTCCGGGCAGCGAGATCTCGAACACCGGCAGCCCGGGTGACCAGCCGTGGGCTTCGGCCTCGGGCCGGGTGGCCGGCCGGGCATTGACTTCGGCGCCGGCGGGGAGTGCGACGGTGGCCTTGTCGAGCGGCGCCTTGACGGAGGCGGTGCGGCCGCGGGCGGTGCACAGCAGCCCCTCGCGGACGAGCTCGGCGATGGCGGCGCGGACGGTGTCGCGTTTGCAGTTGAAGGTGGCGGCGATGACGCTCTCACTGGGCAGGCTGGCGCCGGGCGGGAACTGGCGGGTGGCGATGCGCCGCCGGAGCTCGTTGGCGACGTCCTGGTATTTGGCGGGTGCCATGACCGAACTATAGGGCCATAGGGCTACTGAAATCTAGTGCGTGAGACGCGGACCGGGGGCCGGCCGGCAGGCCGGCCCCCGGGGCCGTGGGTGAGCGGAGCTGGACTATTCGACGTAGAGGTTGACCACCGCGCTGATCGGGAGGGCCACCATCACCAGCAGGAACGCCAGCAGGGCCGCCGCTGCCTTCTGCTGCTGCTCGTGGATCGTCTTCAGCGTGCACTCGCCCGTCAGGACGAACCAGTCGATCACGTAGCGGGCGATGTACAGGCCGACGTACGCGACGCCCAGCGCCATGCCGAAGCCCGCGAAGCTCTCCGGCCACGTCGTGAAGTCGCCCGCCATGGCGCCGTACAGGATCAGGCCCACCGAGGCCAGGACGGCGCCGCTTTCCAGGGCCTCCGTCACGCCGCCGGCGGCCACCGCCTGGCGGAGGTTGCCGCGGACCACCAGGGCGTGCAGGTAGAAGGCGATCACCAGGCCCGCGATGCCGGCCGCGGTGAAGGCCACGGTGGCCAGGAGGGCCGTGCGCAGGTCGGGGGCCGTGCCCACGAACGTGGCGCGGACCACCAGGCCCAGGCCCAGGTAGAAGCCCAGGCGGACCAGGGCCATCGGCAGCGGGATCTGGTCCAGCTCGTTCAGCTTCGTCGGGCGGGTGCGCAGCAGGATGATGTCGGTCAGGACGAAGCCCAGCACCGCCAGCACCGTCGCCCACACCAGGCCGCCGCCGACCCAGGCCAGCGAGCTCCACTTGTCCAGATCCTGGCCGACCAGGCTGGACACGCCGACCACCTGCACGAACACGAAGCCCACGCGCTGGAGCAGGTAGGCCCAGTTGGACGCTATCCACAGCTCGTCATGGTCGTCGAAGGACGTGAGGGCGTTCAGCAGCCACCAGCCGCCGCCCACGCCCACCACCACGATGAGCACCTGGAGCACCGCGATCAGGGGAGCCAGATCGTTCATGGCTGTCGTTTCTCCTCGGCCGGCGCCTAGTCAGCCGGAATGGTCGATGGTGTGGGGGACGAAGTGGCTCAGATTGTCGGTCACCAGGCCGGCGCTCTCGCGGATGCCGAGCCCCGCGGGTTCGCCGTCGATCATCCAGATGCCGAGGACCGGATGCCAGGTAGCGCCGCGCTCGTCGGGGAAGGCGGGCAGCGGGGCGTAGGTCTGGCAGACGAACGGGCCGTCCTCGTACGGGCCCGGCGTGGTCAGCCGGACCTGCCCGTCGACGACGATGGAGACGTTGGCGCCCTCCCGGCCGAGCAGCGGCTTGCGCACGTAGTCGGTCATCCAGGAGGGACGCTCGTGCTCGAAGTACGCCGGCAGTACCAGGTCCCGCCGCAGCGGGTCGTCGGCGTACATCTCCCACAGCACCGGCAGGAGTCCCTTGGTGCTCCAGAGCATCTTGTACGGCGGCTCGATCCACGCGGTGCTGTCCCGCGCGGGGTCGGCCATGTCACGGAAGCACTGCCGGGCGAAGCGCTCCGTCGTCATCCATTCCCAGGGGTACAGCTTGAACAGCACATGGATGCGTTCGCCGTCGGCGTCGAAGAAGTGATCGCCGGCGGCGACGTCACCGGCACCGATCTGGTTCATCCACAGGAACTTCACCCGGCAGCCGAGGGGCTCGAGGGCCTGGCGGGCGGTCTCCATGAGGTACTCGGTGTTGAAGAGGTCCTCGCCGCTCTCGTCCGAGTCGTCGCACGCGAAGTGGATGGTGAGGTTCGGCGGGAGGTGTGGGCGCGACTGGCGGAGCCGGCCGATGTTGCGGATCCAGGCGGTGACGAGCCGGTCGTGCACCGCATTCCACTGATCCTTGCCCTGCCCGGTTTCGGTGTGCCAGTACCACTGGATCACCGCGGACTCGGGCAGCGCCGTGGGTGTGTCGGCGTTGAACTCGAGCAACAACGGGCGCGAGCCGTCGAAGCGCACGTCGAACCGCGCATAGACGCTCGGCGAGAAGTCGCCGCGGGAGCGCCCGCCCGGCTCGGTCTCGTCGTCGTACCACGTGCGGGCGACCTGCTCCCAGGCGAACTCGGGGATGCCGAGCCGGCCCAGCATGCGGTTGTCGAGCATGTGGTCGCCGGCGGCGACGCACATCTCGAACAGCGTCTCGGCGTCGGTGTGCAGCTGCTCGATCTCGGCCGAGGTGAAGTCGTAGAACGGGCCCTCGCGCCAGTACTCCACGATCTCACCCGTCGGGCCGGGCGTCTCGTTGTAGAGCAGCCCCTGCTCGACGATGGCCTGCCGGTAGTTGGGCCGGACCGCGCCGTTGGGGATCCGGCGCACGTCAGCCGCCCGACTTGCCGGACTTGCTGCTGCTACCGCCGCTGCCGAACCCGCCGGACACCACGTGGCCGTTGCTGACCTTGCCGGTGGCGGGCAGGCCGGCGGCCGTGCGGCCCGCCGAGTCGTTGTACGCGATGCGGGTGCCGCCCTTGAGCTTCTGGCCCGGCTTCATCCCGCGCGGGTAGGAGCCCGAGTAGAAGTAGTAGCCGTCACGCCCGTCGCAGCGGCTGTCCTCGACGATCACGCCGTTGCGGTCGCCGCAGTACACCCGCCGATCGCTGCTGCCGCACGCGGCGGTCAGCCCGGCACTCGCCGCCAATGATGCCAACGCGAGGTAACTGCGGCTCAGGGGTACCGCGGTCGATCGCCTCATAGGCAGCCACGGTAGATGACCATCGCAAGTTATGGGTGTCGACAAACCGCCAGGGTGGGCGCCACTTTCGGCCAGGTCAGCGCTCGGCCGGCTGCTCCTGCTCGTCGGCTGGCTGCTCCTGCACGTGCGGCCGGGGTGACCCGGCGAGCTCGTGCTGGAGGGCGTTGAGGTCGGTTGGCGGGCTGAAGTACTTCAGCTCCCGGGCGATCCTGGCCTGCTTGGCTTTGGCCCGTCCACGTCCCATGCCTGCTCCCCGTGTCTGCCCGGTCGCTCGCCGACCGCTGTGAAGAGTCCGCTCGTGGGCGCAACATTACAACGCCGGGGGCGCTGGCGACGAACGGACCTTTCACACGGGCTCGTGTCGGTCGGCTATTCGACCAAACATCGACGGCGGGTGGTCAGGCGACCGCGTGGCGGAGGGTGCCCGTGAAGGGTTGATGACCGGTCCGGGTGACCGTGCAGACGAAGCCACGGACCGCCACACCGGCGGCGCCGTTCTCGAACCACCACAAATAACCCGAGGTGTACTGCGGGTCGGCGCCACCCAGCCAGGCGTTCGCGGCCGGCGGGCAGCGCTGATCGTTGAGGACGTCGACCTGCTCCAGGGTCGGGAGAGTCGAGAACTGGTTGGTCAGACTGTCGACCCGGGTGACCTCGTCGGTGTGCGGGCCCGAGCACGGGACCAGGGTCGCGCTGTGCAGGTCGGGGGTCTCGGCCAGGCAGGAGCCGACGACGAGGCGGGCGAACACCTCCGGGTGGTACGCGTTCTCGCCCACCGGAAGGGTCGTCGCCGGCGCCCACGGCAGCCTCCGGGGCGGTGCCGAAACCGGTGGTGCCGAAGCCGGGGCCGGGGCAGCTGCCGGAACGGTGGAAGCTGGAGCGGCCGCCGGGGATGAAACGAACACCGGCGGGGCGGCCGCCTGGTGGTCGCGGGAGACCGTCCGCAGCGCGCCCGCCGCTAACCCGCACAGCACCAGCGCCACCAGCATCCCCAGCACGGTCGTGACGCCGATCAGGATCGAGGCGGTCGGGGACCAGCGCGACACCCGCCGCCGCACGGCCGGGCGGGCAGGAGCGGGTGGGGTCCAGGCACGCCAAGGCGCCGGGCTGTACGCCGGCTGCGGCGAAGTGTGCCGCCGCATGTCATCCTCGCGGCGCTTCGCGGCCTCGACCCACTCCTGGTCGAAGACCACCTCGGGCTCCTCCACGGCCGCGATGCTAGGGCCGATCTTGGCGCTCGTGGGGCCCGCCGGACCACTGTTCGTCTGGCGTTCAGGTCGCCGGCGCTGCAGGGCGAGCTTCGGCCGGGTGCTCGACCGGCGCGGCGACTCATTCGGTGATCTCGATCGGGACGCCACCGTTCGACAGGTTCGCGATCGCGACGCGCCCGTCGGCGACCACGGCCATCCAGGTCAGCAGCGTGGGGCCGAGCGGCGCCGTGGCGGGCACCTCGAAGCGCATCCGGAACGTCAGCGCGCTGTGGCGGGGGACGCTCTTCGCGGCGCAGTTCAGCCGGTACGTCGTCTTGAGGCCCGCGAGCGTTTGCTGGTAGGCGGGGCAGGGCTGGAGGCTGAACGCGCGAGGGAACGTGTTGCGCACGGTGACGTCATAGACGAGCGTCGTGCCGCGGCGCACCGACCCCGGGGCCGACATGGTGACGGTCAGGGGCGCGTTGATGATCGGCGCCTGGACGTACCACGGGCTCGCCGCGTAGCCGCACCCCGGCCCCAGGTCGACCGGCACCTCACGGCCGCCGGCGATGATCCGCGGATTCTGGTACCGCGGCGTGGCGCAGGACTCGGCCTGGACGTTGATCCGCCCGGGCTCCCCGGGGTCGAGCGTGGCGGGCGCCTGCTCGTAGCCGTGCGCGAGCGGCAGGCTGCCGGTCAGCGTCACGGACTGGCCGGTGGCGATGTCGGTGGCGACGATCGCGGACGAGCCGGTGATCGTGCACCGCGAGAAGCTCTGGTTGGCGAGCAGGACGGTCTGCGTGACGCCGGAGCGCTCCTGCCAGGTCGGGTGATCGAGGTCGGCATCCGTGCACGGCCGGGCGTCGGGCCGGGGGTCGCGCCGGTCGAGCTCGGGCAGCGTGGCGGGCTCGGCGACCCACTCGAAGACCGTCTGCGCCGGCGGTGCGTCCCCGGTCAGCGGCCGGAGGATGGCGGCGCCCGCGAGCGCGACGACGACCGCGGTCGCGCTGAGGATGACGGTGTACCGCCGGCGCCGCCGCCGGCGGACCCCCGACTGCACGCGCTGCACCGGCTCGGCCCAGCCCACCTGCGCGTGCCGGCCGTCGGCGAGCTCCCGGCGCACGAGCTGCTCAATGTCCATCGGCCGCCGCCTCCATCCGCATGCTGTCGCGCAGCTTCTGCAGTGCGCGTGAGGTGTTGCTCTTGACGGCGCCGACGGAGCAGCCGAGCACCGCGGCCGTCTGCGCCTCCGACAGGTCGTCGTAGTACCGCAGGACAAGGGCCGTCCGCTGTTGCCGGGGCAATGCCCGAATGGCCTGCCAGAGCCCGTGGTCGGCCGGCTCGGGGTCGACGTGGACGACCTCGGGCACCCGGTCGGTCAGCCGCTCGCGGCGCAGGGCCCGGCGGCGGTTGAGGTACTGGTTGACGATGATCCGCCGCACGTAGACGCCGGGCTCGTCGGTGCGCTGCACCCGCTTCCAGGCCATGCCGGTGCGCTCCAGCGCGTCCTGCACCAGGTCGGCCGCGAGCTGCTCGTCACCGCTGAGCAGATACGCGAAGCGCAGCAGCTCGCGGTGCCGGTCCCGCACGTACTCGGCGAAGGACGGCGGCGCTTCCCAGCTCGGCATGCCCGAAGGACACCACAGCCGCCGGAAAGGTTGCGTCCCCTTTACGAGGCCGCGGGGATGCTGAACTCCGCGAGGAAGTGGTCCTTGCCGTGCTCCCACGAGTCGAGCGCATGGTCGGCGAACGAGCGCATCGTCTCGCAGACCTCCTCGACGGGCTCCAGCAGCGTCAGCGTCTCCGGCTCCTCCAGCCCGACGATGACCCGCGCCGACAGCCCCTGCCGGGCCAGCCGGAGCAGGTCGCGGGCCAGGTCCTGGACCAGGTACGGGCCGATCGTCGCGGACAGCCCCTTGACGGCGATCTCGGCGCTGGCCCGGTCGAGGTCGGCCGCGGTCAGGCCGGACAGCAGGTCGTCGGCGGCGCGCCGGGCGGCCGGGTCGTAGGCGAGCCCGGTCCACAGCGCGGCGCCGGCGCCGAACCACGGCCACGGCGGCGCGTCCGCCAGCCGCAGCTCCAGCGTCCGGCGGACCCGCACGTGCGGCCAGACCTGGCTCAGGTGCAGCTCCCAGTCGGCGGGCGTCGGGTACGTACCGTCGCCGAAGCCGCGCTCGACCGCCTCCCGGAACGGGATCGGCGCGGCGGCGACGTGCGACCCGCCGACGAGCCGGTAGATCATGGGCAGGCGCGCCGCCCAGTCGACGAGGTCGTCGATCCCGGCGCCGGCGTCGAGCGCGACGGCGAGCACGCCGCAGCGGCGCGGGTCGAAGTGTCTCCAGTACTGCATGCGCCGCGACATGACACCGGTCGGCGCACCGCCGGCGACCGGCGAGTCGACGAACAGCGCCGCGACGACCGGCGACGCCCGCACGAGCAGGCGCAGCTTGTCCATCAGGTCCGCCGAGTCGGTGTAGTCGAGTGAGGTCTGTGCGGACAGCACCAGCCCCATGACCTCGTCGGCGTACGCGCCGTCCGGCCCGAGACGGCCGAAGTAGTCGCGCATGACCTGCACGCGTGGCTTCGGGTTCCAGGCGATGCCGTCGGCCGCGGTGAACGGCACGATCCCGCCGCTGAGCAGCGCGATCCCGTGCCGGTCGGCCAGCCCTGCGGCGAGCTGGAGGTGCGCGCGCACGTCGGCGACGGCCTCGGCGACCGTCGGGAACGGCGGCGACGAGTACTCCAGCGCCCCGCCGGTCTCGAGTGTGAACTGCGCGCCGCCGGCGAGCTCGACGCCGATCGTCTGGGCGCCCTCCGTCAGCAGGCTGCCGCCGTACGTCCGGGCGACGTCGTCGAACAGCGCGGTCGCCTGCCCGTAGGTCGCGTTGCGGCGGCTACCGCGGTCGACCAGCCCGACCTCGACCTCCAGGCCGACGTGCTCCGCCCGCCCCGGCGGCGCCTCGAAAACCCCGCGTAAATCCGCAAGCCCTAACCTCTGCTGCCCTCTCACGAGGCCCTCCAGCGACGTCTGCCCACGTCTGAAAAACGCTCATGGTAATCGAACGAACGTCGGAACGTAATCGTCGTCGCGGGGGACCCTCCGCAGGACAGTGGAGGATGCGTTGCAAGAAATCGGGCAAGAGTCGCAATTAATTGGCGGGACCTTGTGCAAAGCCGTGTGGCGGTCCTACTGTCACCTCACCTCATGGCGTCCGCCAAAGCCTCGAGCGTCTGACACCCCGCACGACGTTCTGACGTTCCGCCAACTCGATGCGTCTCGGCGTCCGCCGTCCCGAGAGAAACGAGTCACGATGTCACGGAGCATCACTGGAGCACCATCACGGTGGTCCGCTGCGGCGACCGCGGCCGCCGTTGGCCTCGGCGTCCTTGTCGCCGGTGGCACCGCCGCTCACGCCGCGCCGTCCGCTACGGCGGTGACGCGGGCCGCGCTCGATCCGGCACTCGTCGCCGGGCGGGGGGCGAGCGTGGACTTCGTCGAACAGGAAGCCGAGAACGCCAAGACCAACGGCGTCGTCATCGGCCCGGACCGCACCGCCTACACCCTGCCCGCGGAGGCGTCCGGCCGTAGCGCGGTCAAGCTCACGCCCGGTCAGTGGGTGGAGTTCACGCTGCCCAAGGCCGCCAATGCGATCACGGTGCGGTACAGCATCCCGGACGCGCCGAACGGTGGCGGCATCACCGCGCCGCTCAACGTGTCGGTCAACGGCGGTCAGACCAAGACCATGACGCTGACCTCGCAGTACTCCTGGCTCTACAACCAGTACCCGTTCACCAACGACCCCAACGCCGACCTGCTGCACCCGGACTGGTGGATCACCGAGTGCGGCTGCGTGCCGGCGGCCACCACGCCGACGCCGCAGATCACCAAGCCGTTCCGGCCCTTCCACTTCTACGACGAGCAGCGGCTGCTGCTCGGCAAGACGTACAAGGCCGGCGACAAGGTCAAGCTGCAGGTCCCGGGCAAGAGCAACGCCGCCTGGACGGTCATCGACCTGCTGGACTCCGAGCTCGTCGGGGCCCCGAAGGTCAACCTGCTCGCGGCGAACGTGCTGTTCTTCGGCGCCGACCCGACCGGCCGGCGCGAGTCGTCCGACGCGTTCGACATGGCGATCGCGTTCGCGAAGGCGTTCCGGCTGAAGGTGTACGTCCCGCCGGGCACGTACCAGGTCAACCGCCACATCGTCGTCGACAACGTGACGATCGAGGGCGCCGGCAACTGGTACACCATCATCAAGGGCAAGGAAGTCGCGCTCTCCGAGCCGGCCCCCGACCAGTCGATCCACACCGGCGTCGGGTTCTACGGCAAGTACGCCAAGGACGGCGGCAGCAACAACGTCCACCTGTCCGGCTTCTCGATCATCGGTGACGTGCGCGAGCGCATCGACACCGACCAGGTCAACGGCGTCGGCGGCGCGATGAGCAACTCGACCATCGACGGGCTCTACATCCAGCACACCAAGGTCGGCCTGTGGTTCGACGGCCCGATGACCAACACCCACGTGAAGAACGTGACGGTCGTCGACCAGATCGCGGACGGCCTGAACTTCCACACCGGCGTCACCAACTCCAGCGTCACGAACAGCTTCTGGCGCAACACCGGTGACGACGCGCTGGCGATGTGGTCGGAGAAGACGGTCAACGCGAACAACACGTTCGACCGCAACACGATCCAGACCCCGACGCTGGCCAACGGCATCGCCATCTACGGCGGCAAGGACATCACGGTCTCGAACAACCTGGTGGCCGACCCGATCCGCGAGGGCAGCGCCCTGCACCTCGGCACCCGCTTCGGCGCCGAGCCGTTCAGCGGCACGATCAACATCACCAACAACACCACGGTCCGGGCCGGCACCTACGAGCTCAACTGGAACATCGGCCTGGGCGCGCTCTGGCTGTTCGCGCTGGAGAAGAACCTCGACGCGAACGTCCAGGTCGTCGGCGACCACTTCCTCGACAACACCTACAACGCGATCATGTTCGTCGCCGACTGGCCGGTGAAGGACCTGTACTCGATCACGAACGTGCACTTCAAGAACGTTCGCGTCGACGGCACCGGTACCTCGGTGGTCAGCGCCCGCGCCGCGGGTTCGGCGACGTTCGAGAACGTGGACGCCCGCAACGTCGGCGCCGTCGGCGTCAACAACTGCGGTACGTTCCACTTCACCCCGGCCGGCTCGGAGTTCTCCCTGACCGACCTGGGCGGCAACGACGGCGGCGGCACCACGGGCCCGTGGCTCGCCCCGTGGGAACTGCCGAACACCATCACCTGCGACGACCGCCCGCCGGTCGTCGTCCCCCCGGCCCCCGCGCCGTGGTGATCAAGCAGTAGGAAGGGCGCCCGGGTTCACCCGGGCGCCTTTTTCTTTCCCCGACGTCAGCGGAGCCGCGGCTGGCCGACGTCCTCGGGCCGGATGGGGGATCGTGGTGGGGTGCGGCTGACCGACTACACGGAACTGCCGAAACGAGCCGGCGTGAGCCCGCGCCGGCCGGGGTGCCGCCTCGGGCACGCCGTTCCTGCTTCGGTGTCCGGGTGGCACGGTGCCCGCGGTGGTCGAAGGGGCCGCGGCGCTCCTGGAGCGCCACCGCGGCCGGATCGGGATCGGCGAGTTGTCCGAGCAGCTCGGATACGGCCGCCAGCACGTGCACCGCGAGGTCGCCCGGCACCTGGGCCTGCCACCACAAACCCTCGCCCGGCTGCTGCGCTTCCGGGCCGCCGCGGCCGCGAGCGGCGGGCTGGCCGGTGCGACGATCGAGCGCCCGGTCGCCCCGCAGCACGGCACGCGGGCCGGCTGGATCCTCGACCCGTTCGGTCACCGCTGGAACATCCAGAGCGTCGTGGCCGAACTGAGCGCCGACGAGCTCCGTGAAGAGGTTGGAGACAGCTACCAGATCACGTAATTCGCGTTTCCCGTCCGTTCATCCAGGGTCACCATTTTCCCCTATGCTCCGGCGGTCCTGCTCTTCCTTTACGGAGGCTCAGCTTGATACGCCGAAGGATTGTCAGCGCGCTTGGCGTGCTGGTGGTGGGCGGTGTGGGGGCGTTAACAGCGCAAACCACCGCATTCGCCGCGGAAACCCCGTTCATCAGCGAAATTCACTACGACAATGCTGGCACCGACTCGGGTGAGAGCATCGAGATCGAGGCGCCCGCCGGGTTCGACCTGACCGGCTGGCAGATCGTTCTCTACAACGGCAACGGCGGCGCGCCGTACAACACCCGTACGCTTTCCGGTCTCGTGCCGGACGCGGGCGTGGTCGTCGCGACCTACCCCGTCGACGGGATCCAGAACGGGTCGCCGGACGGGATCGCGCTCGTCCGTGCCGACGGCACCGTGGCGGAGTTCCTCACCTACGAGGGCACCTTCGTCGCGGTCGGCGGGCCGGCCAACGGCCTGACGGGAACCGACATCGGCGTCGCCGAGAGCGCCACCACCCCGGTGGGGCTCAGCCTGCAGAAGGTCGGCGGCGTCTGGAAGGAGCCGGCGGCCAGCACGTTCGGCGTCCGGAACAAGGCCGCCGACCCCGACCCGGACCCGGAGCCGACGGGCTGCGACTCGCTCGTCGTCAACCGCACGATCGCCGAGGTCCAGGGGACCGGCGCGGCCACCCCGCTCGCCGGCACCCGCGTCGTGGTCGAGGGCGTCGTGACGGCCGACCACCGGACCGGCGGGTACAACGGCATCGTCATCCAGACGGAGGGCACCGGTGGCCAGGTGCCGGCCGCCGGCAAGGCGTCGGACGGCATCTTCGTCTACCTGACCGGCAACACCGCACTCCACCCGTCGGTGGCGCTCGGCGATCGCGTGAAGGTCGGCGGTACCCCGAGCGAGTTCAACGGCCTGACCGAGCTGACCATCGGCGCCAAGAGCGACGTCCAGGTCTGCGCGCAGGGCGTGGCCCTGCCGGCGCCGGCTCCGCTGAGCCTCCCGCTCGACGAGGCCGGGCGCGAGTCGGTCGAGTCGATGCTGGTCGCGCCGATCGGCCAGTACACCGTCTCCGAGGTGTACAACACCAACCGGTACGGCGAGGTCGTCCTGGCCGCCGGTGACAAGGCCCTGCCGATCGCGACCGACCTGGCCCGCCCGGGCACCCCGGAGGCCCAGCAGGTCGCGGCCGACAACAAGCTGCGCCGGCTGCTGGTCGACGACGGCAAGACGACGAACCTGTCGTCGGCCGGCCTGATGCCGCCGTACTTCTCGCCGGCCAACCCGCTGCGCGTCGGCGACTCGGTCGAGTCGTTCGGACCGAGCGTGCTGTCGTACGGCTTCAACGAGTGGCGCCTGCAGCCGACGGTGCCGATCGACGCGGCCACCCCGCCGGCCGCCCGGACCACGTTCAAGGTCACCAACCCGCGCACCGCCGGGCCGCAGCCCGTCGGCGGCGACCTGAAGCTGGCCAGCTTCAACGTCCTCAACTACTTCGTCCACTTCGGCGGCGACGCCCGCGGCGCGGACGACGAGGCCGGCCTGGCCAAGCAGGAGGCCAAGATCGTCGCCGCGATCAACTCGCTCGGCGCCGACGTGGTCGCCCTGGAGGAGATCGAGAACTCGATCCGCTTCAACCCCGATGACCCGCAGCAGGCGCTCAAGCGCCTGGTCGGCGCGCTGAACGCGGCCGCCGGCGCGGGCACCTGGGACTACGTCCGCTACCCGGCGGCGCTCCCGCCCGCCGCGCAGCAGGACTTCATCACCACGGCGATCATCTTCAAGCCGGCCAAGGTCACCCCGGTCGGCGAGTCGAAGGCGCTCAACGACGAGACGGTGTGGTTCAACGCCCGCGAGCCGATCGCGCAGACCTTCAAGGCCGGTCTGCTCACGTTCACGGTCGTGGCCAACCACCTCAAGTCCAAGAGCACCTCGGACGCGGCGGTCGGCGACAACGCCGACAAGGGCGACGGCCAGGGCGCGTTCAACGGCGACCGGGTGCGTCAGGCCCGGTCGCTGGTCGGCTTCGTCAACGGGCTGAAGGCGTCCAGCGGCAGCGACGACGTGTTGCTGCTCGGCGACTTCAACGCCTACACGCACGAGGACCCGATGCAGGTCCTGTACGACGCGTCGTACAAGGACCTGAACACCACCGGCAAGGCGACCTACGTCTTCGGCGGTGAGTCCGGTTCGCTGGACCACGCGGTCGCCAGCCCGTCGCTCGCCGCCCGCGTCACGGGTGTCGACGTCTGGCAGATCAACTCGCATGAGTCGTTCGCGTTCGAGTACGACGGCAACCCGGCGTTCTACGCGCCGAACCCGTACCGCGCGAGCGACCACAACCCGATCGTGGTCGGCATCAGCGTCCCGACGTGCGCCCGGGTCATCACCGGCCGCTACGCGGGCCCGCTGACCGTCACCTCGGGTATCACCTGCCTCGACAACGCGACCGTCGCCGGCCCGGTGACCGTCGCGGCCGGCGCCTCGCTCGTGGCGACCGGCGGCAGCATCGCCGGCCCGGTCACGGCGCTCGGCGCGGCCCAGGTCACCATCTCCGGCACCACGATCTACGGTCCGGTGACGGTGACCGGCGCGACCGGCACGGTGACCATCGAGAACGCTCGCATCACCGGCCCGGTGACGATCAGCGGCAACAAGACGGTCGAGCTCGACGGCACGACGGTGTCCGGCCCGCTGACCGTGCTGTCCAACACCGGCGGCAAGTCGGTCGTCGTCTCCGGCAACACGGTGAACGGCCCGCTGTCCTGCGTCGGCAACGACCCGGCGCCGGTCAACAACGGAGCGAAGAACACGGTGCGCGGCCCGGCGACGGGTCAGTGCGCGAAGCTGTAAAAGCAAGTGGGGCCCGGGCTGCACAGCCCGGGCCCCTTTTTCATGCCGCCGTGGCCGGCCCCCGCGTCGCCCGGCGGGTCGTGCCGATCATGGCCGCCGCCGTCAGCGCGATCGCCGTGGCCACGACCACCGCGTACGCCGCGGGCGTCGCCTCCGGCCACAGCCGGTCCGCCCGGGCCGCGGCGAACGGCACGATCGTGACGAGCGAGGCGAGCGACCCGCCCAGCACGCCGGTCACGGTCACCAGCAGCCCCTCCATCGCGACCATCGCGACGAGCTGGCCGCGGGTCGCGCCCGCCAGCCGGTGCTGGGCGAACTCCCGGCGGCGGCTCGCGGTCGCCGCGATCAGCGTGTTGACCAGCATGATCGCGACGAACAGCGTCATCATGCCGACGACCACGTAGTTGAGGGTCTGCACGTCCCGGGCGTAGTCCGGCTGGACCTGCCCCTCCGCCGCCTTGTCCTCGATCGCCTGCATGTACACCGTGCCGGTCGCGACCCCGGTGAACAGCAGCACCGGCATGACAGCGCTCGCGAGCTGCCGGATCCGCGTCCGCACCGCGAGCACCGCGAGCTCGCCGGCCACCCCGCGCATCGCCGGGCCGACCACCGCGGTCACCAACCGCAGCAGCTCCGGGGCCAGCAGCGCCAGGCCGAGCGACGCCCAGATGCCGGCCTGCCCGGCGGTCTGCATGGCGTCGACGCCCTTGCCGTCCATGACGGTCGCGGTGAGCGTCCCGCAGCTCGCGCCGGCCGCGAGGAACAGCACCGCGGCGGCGCGCCGCAGCCGCGGCCGCTGCGCCTTCGGTGCGGTCCGCCGGGACGCCGCCACCGCGGCGACCAGCGAGCCGACGAGCGTGACGCCGAAGCCGACGTTGATCGCGGCCCCGCCGAAGACGAACTCCGTCGACTCGGCGACCTGGCCGGTGTTCTGCAGGAGGTTCAGCAGGACCCGGCCGATGACGAGCCCCAGTGGTACCGCAGCCGCCGCGGCGATCAGCGAAACCGCAGCGGCCTCACCCAGGATCATGCGGCGGAGCTGCGGCGGGGTGGCGCCGATCCGGTGCAGTGCGGTGATCTGCTCGGCCCGCTGCCGCACCGACAGGCCCAGCGTCGAGGACACCGCGAACACCACAATGACCAGGCACCAGCCCCCGCCGACACCGGCCGTGGTGACCAGCGACTCGGCGCTGTCCGCGTCGGTACCGGCGGCGGTGTCGATGAGCGACGCGAACCCCATGAGCAGGGTCGCGCCCAGGAACGCGGACAGGAACGTGGCGATGAAGCCGCCCGGCCGGTGCCGCAGGTTGCGCAGCGCGACGCCGATCATGCCGCCGCTCCCGCCAGCTCGCCGAGGTGTGCCAGCCGCTCCGCGACCGCCTCCGCCGTCGGCGCCCGCAGCGACCCGGCCAGGCGCCCGTCCGCGAGGAAGAGCACCTCGCCGGCGTACGAGGCCGCCACGGGGTCGTGGGTGACCATGACGACGGTGCGGCCGTGCTCGCGGACGACGGCGCGCAGCAGTTCGAGCACCTCGCGGGCGCTGCGCAGGTCGAGCGCACCGGTGGGCTCGTCGGCGAAGATCACCGCCGGCTCGGTGAGCAGCGCCCGGGCCACGGCGACCCGCTGCCGCTGCCCGCCGGACAGCTGGTCGGGGTGGCGGTTGCGGTGGTTGTCGAGCCCCAGGCTCTTGAGGAGCTCACGGCACCTCCTGCGATCCGCCCGGCGCCCGGCCAGCCGCAGCGGCAGAACGACGTTCTGCTCCACGGTGAGCGAGGGGAGGAGGTTGTACTCCTGGAAGACGAAGCCGACCCGCTGCCGGCGGAACTTCGTCATGGCGGTGTCGTTGTTCGCGGTCACCTCGGTACCCCCGATGAACACCCTTCCGCTGGTGGGACGGTCGAGCCCCGCGGCGCACTGCAGCAGCGTGCTCTTGCCCGAGCCCGACGGCCCCATGATCGCGGTGAACGTCCCGTCGGCGAAGGCCGCCGACACCCCGTCGAGCGCCCTGGTGGTGCCGTACGTCTTGCGCAGCTCTTCCAATCGGACTGCGTCGGTCATTGCGTCCTCCCGGTATCTGTTTCGTACACCGTACGAGCGCACTACCGCCGTCGTCGGTATTGCTGACCCCCGCATTTGACTAGTGCACTGCGATGGGGTGCACTAGTGCACTATGGAGCTTCCCCTGTACCGCCGGATCGCCGGGGAGATCGCCGCCCGGATCGCGTCGGGCACCCTCCCGCCGGGCGCCGTGGTGCCGTCGACGCGCCAGATCATGGCCCAGCACGGCGTCGCGATGGCCACGGCGACGAAGGTCATCACCCACCTGCGCGAGCAGGGCCTGGTACAGACCACTCCCGGCCGAGGCACGACGGTGGCCCGCCCCCGGGCGGCTGTTCCGGACACCCCGGACCGCGACCTGGTGGTCCGCACGGCCATCATGATCGCCAACGCGGAGGGCCTGCCGGCCGTCTCGATGCGCCGGCTCGCCGGTGAGCTGGGGATGCCGACGATGTCGCTGTACCGTCACGTGGCCGACAAGGAGGAACTGGTCCTGCTGATGATGGACCGGGTGATGGCGGCCCACCCGCCGCCTACCCTGGATCCCGCGGTGCACGGCTGGCGCGCCTGCGTGGAGGCGCTGGCCCGCTTACAGTGGCGGATGTACCGCCAGCAGCCGTGGCTGGCCCAGGCGGTCTCGTTCACGCGCCCGCTGCTGGCCCCGCATGCTATGGCCCACACGGAGTGGACGATGCGCGCCCTGGACGGCCACGGCCTGGACCCGTCGACCCTGTTCGCGGCGGCGGTGATGCTCGCCAACCACGTTCGGGGCACGGCGGTCAACCTGGAGGCGGAGGCCCAGGCCGAGCAGGAGTCGGGGTTGACCGACGCGGAGTGGATGGAGGCCCAGGCGGAGCGCTTCGCCGTGGTGCTGGCGGCGGGCAGGCTCCCGCAGATCTCCCGCTTCCTGGCCACGGACCCGTCGTTCGACCTGGACGTGCTGATGGAGTTCGGCCTGCAACGCCTACTGGACGGCCTGGCCGAGCTCCTGGCGTGAGGCCTGCGATGTCCACTGTGGAATCCGCGCCTGCCCAGTTCGCATTGCAGATCGTCCGCGAACTGACCCGCAACGAGATCAAGCTGACAAGGCGAGACACTGCCGCAATCGCTAGTGGCCCTAACTGCTGGTATGGTGCCGATACGCGGGCTGCTGAGTATCACGTGGAACGGCGGCGGCCACACAGGTACCCTGTCAAGGCGCGGGCTGCTAGCTCAATGGCAGAGCTGCGGACTTTTAATCCGTAGGTTCAGGGTTCGAGTCCCTGGCGGCCCACCAGATGTGCAGGTCAGAGCCGGTGCCGATGGCGCCGGTTCGTCCGTTTTGGGGGCTGTACAGCAGTAGCGCTGTCCAGAGGGGAACGGTCCGAAGGGTGAGCGGCAGCAGTCGTGGGCGGTTCCGGTGGCGAACGATGATCCGAACGCGTCTGCCCTGGCTTCTGATCAATCTCGGCGTCGCGGGCAAGGGCAAGACCGACTGCGGCGATCATGAGTGGTACAACGCCGGCGGCGGCGTTGCGCACTGCTATCACTGCGAGGTCGGGCAGAAGCCGTATGACCCGGCCGAGTTCATCCAAGGCTTTCGCGCAGCCTCTTGAGGGCGTCGCGGGTCTTCTTCGACGAAACCTGTGTGTAGATCTCCATGGTGATCAAGGCGCCTTCGGCGCAGTCCGCGCGCTGTGCACGGCCGGAAGGCAGCGCCACGGCCTGCGTCGGGTGCGTTTCGAGAGGACCCGGTCAGCTCACGGCCGCGGGCGGTCTTCCTGACTCTTGCCAGGGTTCGTCGAACTACTGCCGTTGCTCCTGTCGGACACCGGTCGCTTCGCTCCCTGCCACGTCCGCGTCGACAAGGACAGAGCCTCCGGCGGTCCTCAAGGTCCCGGAGGGGCCGCCCTCCGCACTCTCGCCGGCCAGGCAAGCCGAGCAGACCGTCGCCGGGGTCGCGGGTGGAGTGCCAGTGCCCTCACCCGCACGCGTACCTTCGACTATCGGTTGCGCGTGTCTGCCGCGAGGCGGCCGTCGTGCAGCATCAGCACCCGGTCGGCGAGGGCGATCACCTGCTCGTCGTGGCTGGAGACGAGCACGGCGTGGCCCTCGCGGGCATGGCTGCGCAGCACGTCGAGCACGAGCCGGACGCGGGCGGGATCTTGATGGCCGGTCGGTTCGTCAGCCAGCAACAGGGCCGGGGACAGTCGCAGTGCCCGGGCGAGCGCCGCGCGCTGCTGCTCTCCGCCGGACACGTGCGCCGGCAGCCGGTCCGCGAGGTCGGCGATGTCCAGCATGGCCAGCAACTCTTCGGTGCTGTGTCCGGTGTTGCCCGAGAGCAGTGCGGGCAACTCGACGTTCTCTCGGATGCTCAGCTCCTCGATGAGGGCGAGCGACTGCGGTACGAAGCTCATCTCGTGCCACCCCTTGCCCAGTCGCGTCTCGACCGTGCCGGCGTCCGGCTTCTCGTGTCCGGCGAGCACACCGATGAGCGTCGTCTTGCCCGAGCCGGACGGGCCCGCGACGACGGTCAGATCGCCGACATGAATCTCCACGGATATCGCATCGAGCGCTGTGACCCGCTCGGCGCCCCGGATGAACCGCCGCGTCACGGCGTGGGTCGCCATCACCGGTGTCATCCTGTCGTCTCCTCGACCCGGCCGGCGCGTAGCCGAAGGACCCGGTCGGCTCGCTGCCACACCGCGGGATCGTGCGTCGCCGCGATCACCGCTACGCCCGCTCCGGCGATGACGCGGAGGGCGTCGACCACGGCGTCGACATTGCCGTGATCGAGCTGACCGGTCGGTTCGTCGGCGAGCAGGACCGCCGGCGGACCTACGGCCGCGAAGGCGATCGCGACGCGCTGCTGCTCGCCGCCGGACAACTGCCTCGGCAGACGGTCCGCCCGGTCGGCGATGCCGAGTGGCTCCAGCAGGGCGTCTGCGAGCGCGACCGGTACACCGCGAATCTGCGCGGCGAGCCGCAGATGCTGGCGGACCGTCAGGTAGGCAAGCAGGTTGTCCCCCGGCGCCTGGCGCACCAGACCCAGCCGGGAACGGCGCAGCCGAGCCCGGCCGGCCGGCGACATCGTCCCGACCTCCTGACCGGCGATCGTGATCGTGCCACTGTCCGGGCTGTCCATCCCGGTCAGCAGGCGCAGCAGTGTCGACTTTCCCGAGCCCGACGGCCCGATCACCGCAGTGATCGTGCCGGCCGGGGCGCACATGTCGACGTCCACCAAGGCGGGCACCACATGACCGTCGACGCGGTAGGACCGGGACACTCCCACGCAGTTCACGCCCTGCTCAGTCGACGTCACGCAGCACCTCCCCGACCCGGCTCCGGGTAAGGCGCCAGTGCGTCACCAGTGCCACGACAGCCGCGAAGAGGCCGACCACCGCCAGGAGGCCTGCCATCACCGGCCAGGGAATGGACAGCACCGTGCCGGGCAACGCGCCGGGGTCGACGTTGAGCTGGTCACGCATCACGAGGACGGCCGTGACCGCCAGGCCGAGTCCGATCGCGCACCCGGTGACGAGCGGTGCCGTCAGCTCCCCAAGCAGCAGCCACCCTTGGGTGGTGGTGCTCAGTCCCATCATGCGGAGCATCACGAAGCCGCGCCGCAGCACGGGCAGCCGCGACTCCAGGTACAGCAGGAAGCCCACCATGGCCACGATCCCGGTGAGCAGCGACAGCGCGGCCAGGTAGGCGAACGTATACGTCACCGGCTGGTAGAACGTGTTCACGTAACGGTCATCGGCGACGGCGAGGTACGAAATCTTCAGATTCGAGCCGTCGATGAGCGCGCGTGTCCGCGCCGGGTCGCCACGCACCCATAACTGGGGCGAGGCCTGCGCGATGATCGAGCTGCCGGCGGCGACGCCGAGGCCGGTGAGTGCACCGCGATCGACGATGATCACCGGGTACCCACCCCGCTGCGCGGGGAGCGTCGCCACGGAGGTGATGCTCACCGCGATCGGCGGGTCAGCGCCGAAAGCCATCGTCGCGGCGCCGCCCGCGATCGGCGCCGACGCGACGGCCGGGAGCGTGCCGGCCGGCGCCGACTTCAGGGCGTGGAGCACCTGGGCCAGCGTGGCGTCGTCGAGGCGGTCGTCCCAATACGCATCACGCGCGAAGGTCGCCGGGTCCACCACCAGCAGGGACACCTGCTTGTCAGCGATATGTACAAAATCGAGGCGCAGCACCGGCGTGGCCCGGCCCGCCAGCGCCGGGGGGACGGCGGCCGGCTCGGCCAGGTGGACCACAACATCGCTGCCGGTCCCCAGCCGGGCCTGCGCGGCAAGGGTCGCGCGCACGGACTTGGTCGCCGTCCCGCCGTAGACGGCGAGGGCGACGGGCACCGCGGTGATCAGGGCGAGGGCCGCCGCCGCCACGACAGCGTGGCGGACCCTGCGCGCGTACAGCAACCGAGCGGCCGATCGGGACGCCGTGCCCGTGCGGGCCCGACGCCGCATGGCCGTCACCACCAGGCGGGCGCCGAGGACACCGAGGCCCACCATCACCAGCATCGGCACGACGAGCAGCTTCGCCGGTATCTGGACCATGGTCCCCAGCACGTCCCCCAGCCTGACCATGTACTGGCCGCCGCCGGCGAACCAGTACACTGCCGCGGCCAGGAGGATCGCTAGCTCCCAGGGCAGCACGGTCAGCCGGCGCCGGCTCCGCGACACGGGCGGGGCACCGGTCAAGGACCGGCAGGCCACGCCCGCGGTCACGCCGAGCACCGTCACCGCAGCCAGGAACGCGATCGACGCGGCGAGCAGCGACTGCACTCGGGCGTCGTGCGACACCACGCTGCTCGGGCCCACCCGGGCGACCAGGAATCCGGCCAGACCCCAGCCACCCACGGACCCGACCGCTAACGCGGGCCACACCTCCAGCGCGGCCTTGACACCCAACCAGCGCGCGGTCGCGCCGAACGTGGCCAGCACGACCAGTTCACGACCGCGTCGGCGCACCCAGAACACGCTTGCCGCCATCACGACCAACAAGCCCACCAGAAGGCCCGCGACGCTGATCGGCAGCACCGTTCCGCGCAGATCCTTTTCGATGAGCGAGGCCCGGCCCGCGAAACCCGGCATGGCGGTGTGGTACGCGACCCGGGTGCCGTCGAGGTTTCCCACTGTGGCGAGCCTCATGCGCAGGCCCGCATGCATGGCGGTCACGTCCGAGGCCAGCCTGGTCGCCTCGGGCGCGGTCAGGTCCGTCCTGGCCGGTGCCCGCTCGACGCGCAGGCCGGTCAGGATATGCGCGCGGGACGCGACCGACAGCATGGTCGCACGATCGGCCAGCACGAGATCGAGGATCGGCTTGTCCTGGCCCGGCGTCCCGCTCTCCTGCGCCGGCTCGCCCCGATACAGCTGCGACAGGCTGCACCAGAAAGCATCATCGGACCGGTCGCGCAGATCCCGGTAGATCGCCACCACCGGCACCGCAGTCGGCTCGTCGACCTCCCGCAGGCCGTTGGGACTCTGTCCCGTGGGATCGGGGATCCATATCCCCGCACTCGGGAAGATCATGAGTGTGTCGCCGGGCTGCAGGCCGCCAGCGGTCGCGAAGCGGTCGGGCAACCACAGACCCGGGCCGGGGCCACCGGCGACGAGCTGGACATGCCCGGCAAGGTCGTCCCGGCCGGCGATGTTGACCCCGGTGCGGCCGGCAGCCGTTGCGACCGTCACCTCCGAGCTGACCAACGTCACGGTCGGCGCGCCCAGATCGGCCACCTTGGCCGCTGCGGTCGCCTCCTCGGCCACCGCCGCGTCCAGGGCCGGCACACTGCTGGCGTCGACCGGCTGCTCCGGCGCGATCACCTGGGACCCGATCGTCGCCGGGCACACGGAGGCGGTCCGCGCGAGCAGCGTCGCGCTGCCCGTCGAGGAGAGAAACAACGACGACGCCGCGGCCGGCAGGGCAACCACCACCGCCGCGACGCCAAGCGCGACGGCGACCCCGGGCTGGCGAGCCAGCAGCACCGGCCCCCGCCACCACGGTGCCAGCAAGAGCCAACCGCGACGCGCCATCGGCGTGAATCCACCTCCCATAGTGGTTGCGGGCCGCGAACGCGGCCCGCAACCAGTGTGCTAACAGCAACTATGCACGTCGTTGCACCTAATAGGCCTGGATTCCGTAGTCGACCCAGAATACGTTGACCGGGCACTGCGTGTAGGAATGCGTGCCGCCGCCGGCGTACCGCCAAGAGCCGTAATAGGTGTTGCCGTTCGAGCACTTGATCTGCGCACGGAACGAACTCGGCGCGGACCCGGTGCAGTAGGCGTCGACATAGCCGCGGTCGTTGTTGTTGCTGAAGTTGGTGGAGCAGCTTCCGATGCTGGCACTGGCAGGAGCCTCGGTACTGACAAGCACGCCCGCGGTGAGCAGCCCGGCCAGGGCAACCGCCGCAATTCGTCTACTGCGGGCGGGCAGGTGGATGGACCGTGTGCGCATGATCGCTCCTTGTCCTCGGTGGGGCTGACGGCACGCGTCGACACGTTTGACCTTGCAACGTCGCGGCCGTCATCCTACATTATTATCAGTATCGATGTGACCCCGGTGAGTACGTGTGGTTGCCACCCCGATGCCTGTTCCGAACTTGCCCCGACTTCAACGGTGCAGGTGGACGGCTGACGAGGTTCTTTTCCCGGGTAAAGTCGGGCGTCGATTTTTGCACCGCCTCGAACAAACGCCCGGGAACTCGCCACGGTGACTTTCAGAACTGGGTGTGGGCCACGGTGTAGCAGGCCGGCGCGAACACCAGCATCGCCATCACCGCCATCACCGCGAGCACCGCGACCGACGTGAGCGTGCGCGGAAATCTAGTGTCCGCGAGCCACCGGCTCCACCATGAGACGACCGCCGCAGCGAGTGCCAACTCCGCGAGGATGCCTTGCCGGCCCGGTATCGCTGGACCTCCTTCCGTGCGGTCGTACAGATTCAGCAGTAGCCGGAACGGGTTGCGCTGTTCCGTGTCGGCGAATCGGATCGGCGTTGGCTCGTGTGCGTCCGTCATCGCCGCCTCCCCTCGTGAAGAAGGGAGGCGTTGAGCGTCGAGATGGTCCGTACGAAGGTTTGGTACGCCTCCGGCTGGGTCACGAAGCTGTCGGTCAGCGAGTCGTGCAGGTGCGCGACGAGTGCGATCACGAACCGCGACCGCACCGCCTTCGGTGCTGGCAATGTCAGCCCTTCCCAGAGCGCGTGGCCGAACGGATCGCGCTTGCCGAGACTGGCAAGAACGGCGTCGAGCCAGCTGTGATCATGGGTCACCGGGTATCACCCCGGCGCCGCGACCTGTGCAAAGGCAGAGGAAGCGGGTCGCCCGTGATCGTGGTTATGGGGTTCGCATGGTGATGCGTCCGGCCCACTCGTGTTGCAGGTCAGAGCCGAAGCCGGTGGCGCCGGCTCACCCGTTCCGGGGCCCGGGCCGATCAGGCGCGGCGCGCAGCCAACGCATCGATATCGAGCCGGATCGGGAACGGGCTGTCCGAGGTCAGCGTCTGACCAGCGCCGGCGACCGAGTGTTCGACGTAGTGCTCGCCCTCCAGGCGCAGGAGCCGCAACGTGACCGCGGATGGCGCCTCCGGCTCGATCAGCAGGTACCAGCCGATCCGCGCGGCGGCGTATAGCTGGACCTTCACCAGCCGGTCGGTGCCGGCGTTGACGACCTCGCCGACCAGGGCGACGTCAACCGCGTCGATCATCGTCCCCTCGTCGGCGTCCGACACCACGAGGTCGGGGATGACGATCCGTCCGGTGCGGAGGCGGACGTTGACCGCCTCCAGGACCAGAGTTCGGCTTCCGCCGCACCGGCATAGAGGGCATTCGCGTGCCTGGTGACCGTTGCGGCGGATGTCTTCGATCAGCGCGTTGACCCGGCGAAGCATCTGACGGTCCTGCTGCCAGCTCAGATAGTCGTCCCAACTGCGGCTGGCGAATTGGACCTTCACGCGGCCGGCGCCTCGTCGGGGTCGGTCAAGTCGCGCAGCTCGCCGCCGCCGGAGCGAAGCTCCTCGATAACGAGATGATGACCGCGGCCCCGCGGCCGGACCGGGGCACTACGACCTCCTAGGCGTCGTCCACGACGTGGTCGAGGACCTTGGCCAGGTTCTGGCGCGCCTCTGAGTAACTGACGATGCGCATCGTGCCTCCCGGGCGGGAAGGCTACGGCGTGGAGGGGTGCGGTGGTGACAGACGGCGGCGGCGTGCGAAGGTCTGCACGGCCTGGATCTGTTCGAGGGTCAGCGGCGCGAGCGCCAACAGCAGCTCGCCGAGCACCCACAGCGGCGGCACCCGTTCCTGGACCCAGTCGTCGGCTGGCGGTGAGTCCGGCGCCCTGACCATCATCGCGTCGAAGTCGTCGGGTGGCAGGCACAGGACCGCGGCCATCAGGTCCAACCGTTGCGCGATCAGCTGGCCGCCACCCATCGCCTTCGCCACCGTGCTGAAGGACGACCCTGTCATGTAGGCCATGCCCCTCCGGCTGATGTTTCGCACCGCCAGCAGGCGGGTGAATGCCGTGCCGGATGTGACCGGCTCCAGCGGTGGAAGGCCGGCCGGGCCACCGGCGTCCGATCGGGGCAGCGACCGGGCGAAGTCGCGCAACGCGACTGTCTCGGCGATCGGCGGACCGTCGACCCCGAGCATTGAGTCGATGAGGTCGGTGGCTTCGGGCGCGGCCGGCATGAACCGCGCGGGAATTTCGCCGCCGGCGATGGCGAGCAGGTCGGCCGGCCGCATGTCGAGCACCGGCGCCAGGTCGAGCACCTGGTCGGCGGCCGGGACCGGCACCCCGCGATGCGCGCACAGCCGCTCCAGCGGAGTTCCCGCCACCCCGATCACCTACCGTCACCGCGCTAGAAGGACTGCCGTAACGTACCGCAACCTTCGCCCGTGGCGGGTGGGCCGCCAGCTATCTGCTGAGCTGCAGCGGCGGCGTTGCGGCCAGTCGTGTCTTCGTGGTGACGCTTCGGGCGGGCGCCGCCGCACCAGGCAACAGCTCGAACGTTCCGGCCACGTCGATCACCATGTCGACGGTCCAGGCGGCGTTGAACGCGGCGAACTTATTGCCGGAGCCGACCGGGATGACGGCCGCGTTCGACCTGATCTCGTGCGGCGTCAGGTTGAGGTTGCTCACCGTCGGCCGCTCGTAGCCGTCGGCCCACAGGCTGAAGTACGTCGAGTTCGACGGGTTCACGCCGGTCACGTTCGCCACCAGCGCGGCCGTGTTGTCGCCCGCCACCCGCGCCGGCGCGGTGATCGTGGCGGTGCCCTTGCCGGTGAAGGTCGACGCGCCGAGGCCCTCGCGGGTGTCGGTGATCCGGGTCGGAGTCATCGGGTGGAAGCGCAGTCCGCCGTCGAGCTGACCGTCGTCGTAGAACCCGAAGACGTCGACGACGACGTGGGTGCTGCCGCTGGAGGCGTTCGCCACCGCGATCATCGGGAACCCGCCGCACGTGTCGCACCACTTCGTCGGGACGATCGCGAAGTTGGGCACCACGGAGTGCGCGGTGAAGTTCAGCGTCGAGGCGTTGGGCGGCAACGCGTTGGCGCCGCTCCACGCCACGAGATATCCGCTCTGGGTCGGATCGACCGCGGTGATGTTGACCGCGAGTGCGGTGATGTGCGGGTCGACGTCCGCGCCGTAGGAGACCGGCACCTGCTTGTAGGTGAACCGGCTGAGCGGGCCGTACGGTCCTTCGCGAGTGTCGAGCACTCGCTCCGGCTCGGTCGTCCAGAACGCACCGGCCGTCGCACCGGGCTGTGCCACGCCATCGCCGTGGTAGTAGCCCATCACGTCCGCCACCACGTGAACGTTGCCCGCGGGGTTGTAGATGTCGACCTGACCGTTCGTCCCGACCGGTACGGTCACGGCGTTGGCGCCGACCCAGTTCGCCGGGAAGTTGAGGTTCGACGCCAGGGGCCGGGCCACCCCGCTGGGAAACACCGTGAGGTAGCTGGCCGAGGTCGGGTTGACGACGGTCATGTTGAGCACGACGGCGGTGACGCCGGTCGCCGGCACGGGATCGCGGCCCGTCACCTGCAGATGTAGTGTCTGCCCGCCGCCGAGCGGCGCCCGCGGTGCACCGACGCCGTCTCGCGTGTCGAGCAGCCGGACCGGGTCGACCGAGGTGAAGGTGCCTTCCGCGTTGACGGCGACCGCAACATACGGAGCGGCCGATCCGGCCGCCGCGGTCGGCAGCGGGACGACCGCGAGACCCGCGGCTGCGATGACGACGGCCAACTTGCGAGGCAGACGCATGGTGCTCCCCGTTCGGCGTGCGGCGACCGCCGTACCTTAGCCGATCTTCAGGTCACGCCTCAACGGACAAACGTCCGATGTGGACGGGGAAAGGTCCGTCTGAACCAGTGTCCAGCCGCTTTGCCGAACGGGCCCGGCCGGTTCGAAGCTCCAGCCGGGCCCGCCGTTTTCAATCAGTGCAGGGGTCGCACGAGAGGGTCACGTGGCGTCGGTGGCTGCTTCGTGGCCAGTGCGTCGGACGATGTCGTGGCCGTCGCGAGTGGCAGTGGGTACGGGTAGAGCTCGAGTGTTCCTGAAACGTCGATCACGAGGTCGACGTTCCATGCCGCGTTGTACACGTTGAACTGTTTCTTGTTGTTGAGCAGCACGATCGACGCGTTGGCGCGAATCTCGTGCGGTGTCAGGTTCAGCGTGCTGGCCGTCGGTCGCTGCGACCCGGCCGGCCACACCGTCAGGTACGTCGAGTTCGTCGGGTTGACCCCGGTGACGTTGGCGATCAGCGCCACCGTGTTGGTGTTCGCGACCGTACCCGGCGCGGTGATGGTGGTGGTGCTGGCACCGGTGAGCGTGCGCGGCGCGCCGAGACCCTCGCGGGTGTCGGTGATCCGGGTCGGGTTCAGCGGGTGGAACCGCAGGCCGCCGCCCAATGTCGCGTCGTCGTAGAAGCCGACGATGTCGACCACGATGTGCGTGGCCCCGCTCGACGCGTTGAGGATCGCGATCGACGGGATGCCCGCGCACTGCGGCACGATCGTGCAGGGACTGGCCGGGATGATCGCAAAGTTCGGCACCACCGTGTGCGGCTTGAAGTTGAGCGTGGATGCGTCCCCCCGAGGGTCCTTTCCGCTCCACGCGGTGAGGTACCCGCTCTGCTGCGGGTCGACCGCCGTGATGTTCACCGCGAGGGCCTTGACATGCGGGTTGGCGACCGCGCCGTAGTCCGCGAGCACGGTGGCGTAGTAGAACCCGGGCACGCGGCCACCGTCTTCACGGGTGTCGAGCAGCCGCGTCGGGTTGTGCGGTTGGTACTCGCCACCCCACTGGTAATTTTCGTCGTCGGCGCCGTAATACACGCCAACCTCGTCGATGATGACGTGGGTCCGGCCGGCCGCGTTGAAAATGTCAATCTGACCGTTCACGCCGAGCGGTACGGTCACCGAGTTGGCGCCTACCCAGCCGGCTGGGAAGTTGAGGCTTGATGCGGTCGGCCGTGCGGTTCCCGCCGGGAAGATGGTCAGGAATCCGGCGGAGGTCGGCGAGTCGACGGTGACGTTCAGCACGACCGCAGCGCCGGCGAACCTCGACCCGACGAGCCTATCGGCTTTGATCCGCAGGGTCTGTCCCGGACCGATCGGCGAACGGCTGTATCCGCCGGTTCCGTCCCGGGTATCGAGGATGCGGAAAGGCGTAAGGGAAAAGTAGTTCCCCGCGTTGGTGGACCGGCCTCTGGCCGTCAACTGCACGGTGCGTGCCCCGAAGGGTGAGTTGTCGGCGACCTGGAGGGTCGCCGTGACCTGTTCGAAGCGCTGCGGGTTCGCGAGCACGGATACCGAGCATGTCTGGCCATAGGCGAGCGTGACGTTGAGGCAGCCGTTGTTCACTACTTTGAACGTGTCGGTCTGGCCCTTGAGGGTGGCCGCGCCGAGCTTGATCGGGTTGCTGCCGGTCGAGGTGAACGTGGCCGACTGGGGCGCCGTGTTCTGTCCCATCCCGACGGAGTCGAACGAGAGTTGCGCCGGCGCCTGCCGGGTCTCGACGAAGCCGACGGTTGAGTTCCAGCGGAGCTCACCGTGGTATCCCAGGTCCTCCGAGCCGCAGTCGCGAACGTTGTAGCTCGCGGCGAAGGAGGTGAGTTTTCCGCCGGTGTCCCTGGTGAGCGAGTTGATCGTCACCGAGCCGGATGCGAAGTCGCACGACTGCCAGTCGAAGCCGATCATGAGGGTGTACTGCGACGCACCGCCATTGTTGGTCGCCTGAAAAGTCCCGGTGGTGAGGTTGGTGCCGGCGGGAGCGAAGATCTCGACCGATCCGACGTGGTCGCCGTCGCCTTGGTTTCCCTCCGCGCTGAGGAAGATGCCTTCGCGGCTGCCGTTGCCCGCTGGGTACAGGTATGCGATCGGTGCGTCGAAGGTGAAGCTGTCGTTTCCGTTGAACGTGAGGGTGTTGTAGGGCGAAGTCGGCGCCGCTGCCGAGGCCTGCCCCGTGACTGCCACCGCGGCGAGGGTGATGCCCCCGGCCACGCTGGCAATCGCGCGCAAGAGACGCATGTGCACTCCCCGTTGACGAAGTCTCGTTGATCACGAGACTGGTGCACGGTAAAGATTCGGGGCGGTCGAAGGCAATTGGCCTTTCGGCCGCGTTCGACGAGAGCGCCTTCGATGCGTCAGCGGAGGGCTGCGGCCTTTGACTCCAAGTAGCGTTGCTCCGGGAGGCTGGTCGTGCGGCGGGCGGCCAGCGCATACCACTCCCTGGCCTCCTCGCGGCGGCCCGCTCGCTCCAGGAGGTGGGCCCTTACCGCGGCCAGGCGGTGGTGCTTGGCCATTCTCGGGTCGTCGTCCAGTGGGGCGATCATCTGCAGTGCTGCCTCCGGGCCCTGCACCATCGACAGGGCCACGGCGTGGTTCAGGGTGACCATCGGGTTGGGGGACACGCTGGACAGCAGCTGATACAGGGCCACGATCTGCGGCCAGTCGGTGTCCGCGGCGGCCGGGGCCTCGTCGTGGACGGCGGCGATCGCGGCCTGGAGCTGGTATGGGCCCGGTGGGCCCTGCGGGAGGGTCGACGTGATCAGCGCGACGCCCTCGTCCAGCATCGGGCGGACCCACAGCGTGCGGTCCTGGTCGGACAGCGGGACCAGGGTGCCGTCCGGGAGGGCCCGGGCCGGGCGGCGGGCGTCGGTCAGCAGCATCAACGCCAGCAGGCCGGCCACCTCGCCGTCCGCCGGGAGCAGGCGGTGCACCTCGCGGGTCAGGCGGATCGCCTCCGCCGTGAGGTCGCTGCGTTGCAGCGCCGTGCCTGAGCTGGTGGTGTAGCCCTCGTTGAACACGAGGTACAACACCTGGAGCACGACCTGCAGTCGTGCTGACCGCTCCTCCGGGGGTGGCATGGCGAACTGCGCGCCCGCCTGCTTGATTTTCTGCTTCGCCCGGCTGATTCGCTGGGCCATCGTGGCCTCGGGGACGAAGAAGGCGGCCGCGATCTCCGCCGTGGTGAGGCCGCCTACCGCGCGCAGGGTGAGGGCCAGCTGGGACGCCTCGGACAGGGACGGGTGGCAGCAGAGAAAGAACAGCGTGAGCGTGTCGTCGTTCTCAGAGACAAGAACGTCCGGAGACTCGAGGGAGAAGACGGCCACCTCGCGGCGGCGGCGGGCGTCGTCGCTGCGGAACTGGTCCGTCAGGCGGCGGACCGCCACCGTGATCAGCCAGCCGCGCGGGTTGGCCGGCACGCCCTCCGACGGCCACTGCAGGGCGGCGGCGAGCAGGGCTTCCTGGACCGCGTCCTCGCAGGCGTCGAACCGGCCGTACCGGCGGATGAGCGTGCCCAGCACCTGAGGCGCCAGGGCACGCAGCTCATCCTCGACGGAGACGGTCACTCCTAGATGTCTACACCACTACCGGGCGCGCCTTGTCGGTCGCCAGCTTCACGGCGATCATGCCCAAGAGCGTCCCGGTGACGTACCGCTGGATCCGCAGCCACGCCGGCCGCTTCGCGAGGAACACCGCGATGGTGCCGGCGGCGAGCACGATGGCGGTGTTGACCAGCATGCTGACCGCGATCTGCACCCCGCCGAGCACGAAACCCTGCACCAGCAGGTGGCCGGCCCGCACGTCGACGAACTGCGGGATCAGCGACGCGTACATGATCGCGGCCTTGGGGTTCAGCAGGTTGGTGACCAGGCCCATGGTGAACAGCTTGCGGTTCGAGTCCGGCGGCAGCTCGACCGCGGCGAACACCGAGGTGCCGCCGGGGCGGACGGCCTGCCAGGCGAGATAGGCGAGGTAGCCGGCGCCGGCCAGCTTCACCGCGACGTACAGGCCGGGGACCGTGGCGAAGACGACGGACAGGCCGAGCGTCGCGAGCGTCAGGTAGACGAGGAAGCCGACCGCGACGCCGCCGAGCGAGACCAGCCCGGCGCGGCGGCCCTGCGAGATCGACCGGGAGACGAGGTACATCATGTTGGGCCCGGGCGTCAGCACCATGCCCAACGCGACAAGCGTGACCCCGAGGATCGCACCGAACGTGACCATGGTTCAGACGTTGCTCCAACACGAAGCCGCAGTCGACGGCCAATTCGCGATCAGAGGCCTTTCACCCAGCGGCGCCACTCCGGCTGGGCCCGGTACCCGCTGGCGGACCAGGCGTGGTGCGCGAGCGTGTTGTCGTCGAGCACCATCGCGTCGGCGCGCCGGCCGCCGAACGAGCGGAAGCGTGCCTCGGCCGCGTCGAGCAGCAGCTTGCCGATGCCCTGGCGGCGCCGGTCGGGGTGGACCGCGAACCGGTAGAGGTGGCAGCGCCAGCCGTCGAACCCCGCGATGAGCGAGCCGACGATCTCGTCGCCGTCGACGGCGAGCACGAGGGCCTCCGGGTCGCGGCGGATCAGCGCGGCGACCGCGGCCGTGTCGTCGTCGACCCGGTTGGTGTCCTCGGCGGCGAGCTTCCAGAAGGCGAGGAGGGCGGGGATGTCGGCTTCGTCGGCGGCGCGCAGGTTCACCGGGCCAACGTACGTCACGCGACGTACGCGGGGTTACGGCGAGACGTGCACGACAGGCCGGCCGATCGCCGGGACTCTGGGGAGCATGCGATTCACTCCGCGATGGCGCAAGGCGGTCCTCACCGCTCACGTGGTCACGTCCGTCGGGTGGCTCGGCGTCGACCTGGTGCTGCTGGCGCTCGGCATCGGCGGGCTGTCCGGCCTGGCCGACGCCGGGATGGTGTACCCGGCCATGGGGTACATCGGCCTCGTCCTGTTCGTGCCGCTGACCTACCTGGTGTGGATCGTGGCGGTGATCAGCTCGGTCGGCACGCCCTGGGGCCTGGTCAAGTGGTGGTGGGTGCTGGTCAAGCTGGTCATCACGACCGTGATGGTCGGGCTCGTGACGTTCCTGCTGTACCCGAACCTGGCCGACGCGGCCGCACTCGGCGCGGCGATGCCGCAGCGGCAGCGCGTCGACATGATCATGGCGCCGAGCGTCTCAAGCACGCTGCTCCTGGTGGCGACGATCCTGTCGACGTACAAGCCCTGGGGCCGCCGTGGCCAGCGTCGCAAGGCCCAGCAGGGCGATGACCGCGCCCGGCGCCAGCGCCTCGGCGAGCAGGCCGGCGAGGGCCGGCAGCAGCCCCTGCGCGGTCATGAGGCCGGTACTGAGCAGGGCAAACGCCTGGCCACCGCCGCCGTCGGGCAGAGCGTCGCGGAACGCGGCCTGGACGCCTAGCCCGAACGCGAACCCGCCGCCCACGACGACGAGCGCGGCGACCAGGCCCGGCCAGGGGGCGTTCGTGAGGAAGACGAGCAGCGGCGCCCCCATGGCGGCGATGAGCACGGGCACCAGGCGTTCCCGGGTGGCCGGCGCCACCATTCGCCCGACGACCAGGTTTCCGATGATCATGCCGACCGGTACCGCGGCGAGCAGCCAACCGGCCGGGAGCCCACGGTCGGCCGCGTACGGCACGACGAGGGCCTCGGCCCCGGTGACGAACCCGGGCGGCAGCCACTGGGTGAGCAGGAGCCGCCGGATCGCCGGGTCCTTCAGCAGCGCGACGTTACCCCTGAGACTGGCCGTGATCAGCCTGCCGGTCGTGGCCGGCAGCGAGAGAGCGGGCAGGCCCAGCCGGGTCCACAGCGCCGCGACCAGGTGACCCGCCGCCGCGCACAGGATGGCCTCCCGCTCCCCGAGGGCGGCGACCGCGATCCCGGCCCCGGCCAGGCCCGCGAGCTGGGCGAGCGACGATGCCAGGTTCGACAGCGACCGCCCGAGCACGTACGCGTCGCCGGGCAGCACCTCCGCGATGAGCCGGTTGGCCGCGCCGTGGAAGACCGGCGTCACGCAGGCGACCGCGGCGACCAGCACCAGGCAGGCCCACACCGGCATCGGCACCAGCGCGAGGGCGACGGCGGCGCCGGCCTCGCCGAGGTACCCGAGCGCGATCAGCCGCCGCGGGGGCAGCCGGTCGGCGAGCGCGCCGAGCAGCCCGGAGCCGAACAGCTGCGGCAGGAACGAGATGCCGTAGGCCAGGGCGGCGAGCGCCGGCGACTCGGTGGCGGCGTACACGAGCAGCGACAGCGCGACGATCCGCAGCGTGTCGGCGACGATCGCCAGGGTGCGGGCGCCGAACAGGACACGGAACGGGGCTACCCGCCAGACTTCGCGGTAGGTGGTCACGGTCTGAATGTCGGGCCGGCGGAACGGGCGGTCGAATGTTACGTCCACCGGCGTAAGGTCGGACCATGCTGCGGCTCGTCGTGGACCGCGCCGACCTGCTGCACACCAGGTTCGGCGTGTCGCCGCTGTTCGAGCTCGGCGCGCTGCTGCGCAAGTTCGCCGGCCTGGCGCCGCTCGGGCAGTTCGAGCGACTGCGGCCGGCGTTCGAGCGGCTGCGCGCCACCACCGACCTCGACGCGGTGCTGGCCCTGCAGTCGGCGCGGCACGGCGCGAACTTCGTCGCCCCGCCGCCGGCCGGGATGCAGCAGACCTGGGAGGACGACATCGCGGCGGTCCGCGCGACCCCGCTGGAGGTGGCGCGGGCCGAGGCGCCCGGCTGGGGGTCGTCGCCCGACCTGGTCGACCGGGTCGCGGACACGCTCGAGGCCGCGTGGGGGACGCTGCTCGCTCCGGACTGGCCGCGCCTGCGGGCGATCTGCGAGAGCGACGTCGTCCACCGCGCCGGACGCCTCGGCCACGGCGGGTGGGCCGAGGCGTTCGACGGCCTGCACCCGTCGGTCCGCTGGCGCGACGGCGCGATCGAGATCTCCGGCCACCCCGGCGTGCGCACGGTGGCCTCCGACGGCGCCGGCCTCCTGCTGGTCCCGTCCGCGCTGGTGTGGCCGGGGATGGCGACGTACGTCGATCCGCCCTGGCGCCGCGCGATCGTCTACCCGGCGCGGGGCGTCGGCGCGGCGTTCGCGTCGACGTCGGCGGCGCTGGCCGAGCTGATCGGCCGGTCGCGCGCCCGGATCCTCGTCGCGCTCGAGACGCCGGCCAGCACGACCCAGCTGGCGTACGGGCTCGAGCTCGCCACCGGCGCCGTCGGCGACCACCTCGCCGTGCTGCGGCGGGCCGGGCTGGTCCGGCCGGCGCGGTCGGGCCGGTCGGTGCTCTACCGGCGTACGCCTCTCGGTGACGCACTGGTCCGGAACGGCAACCCGTGACGCTGGGCGGGGTTAGGCTGCGGTTATGGCTTCGCGACTGAACCCTTATCTGAGTTTCCGCGGCAATGCCCGGCAGGCGCTGGAGTTCTACCAGAGCGTCTTCGGCGGGGAGCTCCGCATGAACACGTTCGGCGAGTTCGGCGGCCACGAGGGTGTCGCCAGCGAGCAGATCATGCACGGCCAGCTGGAGACCTCCAGCGGCTACACCCTCATGGCCTCCGACACTCCGCCGGAGATGGCCCACACCCCGGGCGACAACATCACGGTCAGCCTCAGTGGCACCGACGCCGAGGAGCTTCGGCGGTACTGGCAGAAGCTGTCCACGTCGGGCAAGGTCAACGTCCCCCTGGAGAAGCAGATGTGGGGTGACGAGTTCGGCCAGTGCGTCGACCAGTTCGGCATCCCGTGGATGGTCAACATCGTCGCCCAGCAGGGCTGATTCGTCGAGGCGCTAGGGTCTCGGGCATGGATCTCGAGACCCTGGTGGCGCTCGACCGTTCGCTGGTCTGGCACCCCTACGGCCCGATGCCGGCGACCCAGCAGCCGCTCGTCGTCGAGTCGGCCGCGGGCGTCCGGCTGCGCCTGGCCGCCCCCGCCGCCGGGTCCACCGAGCTGATCGACGGGATGTCCTCGTGGTGGGCGGCGATCCACGGGTACCGCCACCCGGTCCTCGACGCCGCGGTGCAGGACCAGCTGGGCCGCATGAGCCACGTGATGTTCGGCGGCCTGACCCACGAGCCGGCCGTCCGCCTGGCCCGCACGCTGGTCGACATCACCCCGGACCCGCTCGGCCACGTGTTCTTCTGCGACTCCGGCAGCGTCGCGGTCGAGGTCGCGATCAAGATGTGCCTGCAGTACTGGCGATCCCTCGGCCGGCCCTCGAAGCACCGCCTGATGACGTGGCGCGGCGGCTACCACGGCGACACGTTCCATCCGATGTCGGTGACGGACCCGGAGGGCGGCATGCACGCCCTGTGGCGCGGCGTCCTCCCGTCGCAGCTCTTCGCCCCGCCGCCGCTCGTCGCGTTCACCGAGGCGTACGTGGCGACGTTCGCCGAGCTGCTGGCCCGCCACGCGGACGAGGTGGCCGCGATCATCGTCGAGCCCGTGGTGCAGGGCGCGGGCGGCATGCGCTTCCACGACCCCGCCTACCTGCGCGCCCTGCGGACGCTGGCCGACGAGCACGACGTGCTGCTGGTCTTCGACGAGATCGCGACGGGCTTCGGCCGCACCGGCACGCTGTTCGCGGCCGACCAGGCGCAGGTGACCCCCGACGTGATGTGCGTGGGCAAGGCGCTGACCGGCGGCTACCTGTCCATGGGGGCCACGCTGTGCGTCCCGCGGGTGGCCGAGGGCATCAGCCGCGGCGAGACCCCGATCCTGGCCCACGGCCCGACGTTCATGGCCAACCCGCTGTCCTCGGCCGTGGCGAACGCGTCGATCGACCTGCTGCTGTCGTCGGACTGGTCGTCGTCCGTGAAGCGCATCTCGTCGGGCCTGGCGTCGGGCCTGGCCCCGGCCCGGGACGTGCCCGGCGTCGCCGACGTGCGGGTGCTGGGCGCGATCGGCGTGGTCCAGCTGGACCACGAGGTGAACGTCCCGGCCGCGACGAGGGCCGCGGTGGAGCGGGGCGTCTGGCTCCGCCCGTTCCGCGACCTGGTCTACACGATGCCCCCGTACATCACGGACGACGTCGACGTGGACCAGATCGCGGACGCGGTGGTGGCGGCGGCCGCCGCCGGCTAGCGGACGGTGCCGGCCGAGCCCGTGCCCCTGCGGACCGGCTCGGCGCAGGCCAGGAGCTTGCCGCGGCCCAGGAACTCGATCGCCGTGGCGGCGCCGATCTCGGCCATCGGGGTGTACGTGTGGCCCAGGCCGGCCAGTGCCGTGCCCTCGGCGGACGCGATGAACGACGGCTCAGCGGTCACCGCGGCCGTGTTGCGCTGTGTCGCGCGCGGGGCGGCCAGGGCCTCCGGGAGCGTCATGCCGAGGTCCAGGCGGTTCACCAGGATCTGCAGGACCGTGGTGATGATCGTCGAGCCGCCTGGCGAGCCGAGTGCGAGGAACGGCTTGCCGTCCTGGAGGACGATCGTCGGGGCCATCGAGCTGCGCGGGCGCTTGCCAGGGCCGGGCAGGTTTGGGTCGTCGGCCGTGCCCTGGGTCGGCGTGAAGTTGAAGTCGGTCAGCTCGTTGTTGAGCAGGAAGCCGCGGCCCGGCACGACGATGCCGTTGCCACCGATCTGCTCGATGGTCAGCGTGTACTCCACGACGTTGCCCCACTTGTCGGCGACCGTGAGGTTCGTCGTCGACTGGCCCAGGTCGGGCGCGGCGCCGCCGGTCGAGGTGGCGCATCCGGTGTAGTCGCCGTCGAGCACGCCCGGGAGGACCGGCTTCGCCAGTGCCCTGGTCGGGTCGATCTGGCAGGCCCGCTCGGCCGCGAAGCCGTCGGTCAGCAGCTCGTCGAGGACGGGGCGTGAGGTGTAGTCGCCGACGTACCGGTTGCGGTCGGCGAACGACAGCGCGCTCGCCTCCAGGTAGCGGTGCAGTGCTTCGGTCTTGCTCAACGAGCTCAAGTTCGATCGCTCGAGGATGTTCAAGGCCTCGCCGACCGTCGATCCGCCCGACGACGGGGTGGCCATGCCATAGACGTCATAGCCGCGATAGCGAACATGGGTCGGGGCCGGACGGCGGACCTCGTACGAGCGGAGGTCGGCCAGCGTCATGCCGCCCGGGCGGATCTGGTACTGCCATGGCTGCGCCGGGCTGGTGGCGAGCGGCGGGTACTGGACCGCCGTCACGATGTCCCGGCCGACGTCGCCGCCGTAGAACGCGCCGATGCCCCGGCGGGCGACCAGGTCGTAGGTGGCGGCCAGGTCCGGATTGCGCAGCGTGCTGCCGACCGCCGGCGGTGCGCCGCCCGGCAGGAACAGCGACGACGTCGAGCTGAACTGCGAGAACGCGGCCCGGTTGTCGGTCACCTGCTGGTTGAACGTGGCGTCGACGGTGAAGCCGCGCCGGGCCACGTCGGCGGCCGGCCGCAGGCTGCGCGACAGCGACCGGGTGCCCCAGCGCTGCAGCGCGGTGTCCCAGGTGGCGAGGGTGCCGGGCACGCCGGCGGAGAGTCCGCTGACGCGGGCCTCCTGGAAGGCGTACGGCTGGCCGGTCGCCGGGTTGACGAAGGCCGTCGGCGTCATCGACTGCGGCGCGGTCTCCCGGCCGTCGAGCGTGGACACGCGGCCGGACTTCGCGTCGTAGTACACGAAGAATCCACCGCCGCCGATGCCGGCCGAGAACGGCTCGGTCACGCCCAGGGTGGCCGCTACCGCGACCGCCGCGTCGACGGCGTTGCCGCCGTCGCGGAGCACCTGGAGGCCGACGGCGGTGGCCGTGGCATCGACGGATGCCACCGCGCCGCCGTAGCCGGTGGCGGTCGGGCCGGTCGGCGCCTTGTGGGCGGCGGCCGGAACGGCCGGGACGAGCAGGATCGGGACCAGGACGAACGGGACGAGCCTTCGCACGGTGCCTCCCAGAGGATCGACGATGATCGCTCCTCCTGCCTACCGTCCCGGGACTCCCGGCACAACCCGGAAGGTCCGGCGGTACGCGCTGGGGGCGACGCCGATCGTGGTCTGCAGGTGCTGGCGCAGTGACGTGGCGGTACCGAGGCCGGATCTTCTGGCGACGACCTCGACGGCGAGGTCCGTGCTCTCCAGGAGCGTGCGGGCGTGGTCGACGCGCTGTTGCAGCAGCCAGCGCGCGGGGCTCACCCCGGTCTCCTCCCGGAAACGGCGGGTGAACGTGCGCACACTCATCGTGGCGTGCGCGGCCAGGTCCTGGAGCGTCAGCGGCTCGGAGAGTCGCTCAAGTGCCCACGTCCGGGTGGTCGCTGTCGTCGTATCGGCGGCGCGGGGGAGCGGGCGCTCGATGTACTGCGCCTGGCCGCCTTCCCGCCACGGTGGCACCACGCTGCGGCGCGCGGCCCGGTTGGCGACCTCGCTGCCGAAGTCGGTCCGGATCACGTGCAGGCAGAGGTCGATGCCGGCCCCGACGCCGGCGCTGGTCAGCACGTCGCCGTCGTCGATGAAGAGCACGTCCGGGTCGAGCTTGATGTCGGGGTACAGCTCGCGGAACTTCTCCGCCCACCACCAGTGCGTGGTCGCCGGGCGGTGCTCGAGGATGCCCGCGGCGGCGAGGACGAACGCGCCGGTGCAGATCGACATCACCCGGGCGCCGCGCGCGAGGGCGTCGTTGAGCGCTTTGCTGACCGCCGGGTCGACGGCGCCGTTCTCGACGGGGTCGCCGGCGTGGATGCCCGGCACGACGATCGTGTCCGCCGTCTCGGTGATCTCCAGGCCGTGGTCCGGGACCACCTGGTAGCCGGCCGCCGCCCGGACGGGCTGCCGTCCCGGGGTGCAGACGAGGGTCTTGTACTTCCGGTTGCCGTGCTCGTCGCGCGCGGTACCGAACAGCTGGGTGGCGGTGCCGAGGTCGAACGGCACGACGCCGTCGAGGACGACGACGGCGACGAGGTGCTTTCCGGTCATGGCCCAATTCTTGCGCATGATGGCTCTCGGGCCACTCGTCGTGCGGATGCTCCTTGGCCGACGATCATCTGGTGAAACGACTCCACCCGGCCTGGCTGGTCGCGGCCGTCGCCTTCGTGGCGCTCGTCGGCGCGGCCGGCTTCCGCGCGACGCCCGGCGTGATGCTCCACCCGCTGCACGAGGAGTTCGGCTGGTCGCTCGGCACGATCTCGCTCGCCGTCTCGATCAACCTGCTGCTGTTCGGCCTGACCGCGCCGTTCGCCGCCGCCCTCATGGAGCGGTTCGGGATCCGTCGGGTGGTCGCCTACGCGCTGCTGCTCGTCTCCGCCGGTAGCGGCCTGACCGTCTTCATGCGGCACAGCTGGGAGCTCATCGCGCTGTGGGGCGTGCTGGTCGGGCTGGGGACCGGCTCGATGGCGCTCGCGTTCGTCGCCACGGTGACCGGCCGCTGGTTCGTGCAGCGGCGCGGCCTGGTGACGGGCGTGCTCACCGCGGGCGGCGCGGCCGGCCAGCTCGTCTTCCTGCCCGTCCTGGCCCTCCTGGTCGAGGACCACGGCTGGCGGACCGCGGCGCTGACCGTGGCCGGCGCGGCGCTGCTCGTGGTGCCGCTGGTGCTGTGGCGGCTGCGCGACCACCCGTCAGACCTGGGCGTGACTGCCTACGGGGCGGCTGTTGTGGAGTCCGCGCCGGTCGTCACCACGGGTGCCGCCCGCCGCGCCCTGGGCGCCCTGCGCACAGCCTCCCGCACGCCGGCGTTCTGGCTGCTCGCGGGCGGCTTCGCGATCTGCGGTGCGACGACGAACGGCCTGATCGGCACCCACTTCATCCCCGCCGCCCACGACCACGGCATGGCCGAGCCGACCGCGGCGTCGCTGCTGGCGCTGGTGGGCCTGTTCGACATCGCGGGGACGATCGCGTCGGGCTGGCTGACCGACCGGATGGACAGCCGGGTGCTGCTGGGCTGGTACTACGCGCTGCGGGGCCTCTCGCTGCTGGTCCTGCCCGTGCTGTTCGCGGCCACCGTGCGCCCGAGCATGCTGGTGTTCATCCTGTTCTACGGCTTGGACTGGGTGGCGACGGTACCGCCGACCGTCGCGCTGTGCCGTGAGTACTTCGGCGCCTCGGGCCCGGTGGTGTTCGGCTGGGTGTTCGCCTCACACCAGATCGGCGCCGCGATCGCGGCCACGTCGACCGGCCTGCTCCGCGACCGGCTCGGCAACTACGACCTGGCCTGGTACATCGCGGGTGGCCTGTCCATCTCGGCGGCGGCTCTGTCGCTCCTGCTGTTCCGCACTCGCCGCCCGGCCGCGTCGCCGACCCCGGTCGCCGTTCCCGCCTGACATGTTGACGGGCCGCACATCGCGTTGAATGTGCGGCCCGTCAACGTGCTGCGTCAATGTTGACGAAAATCAACCATGCTTGACGGTGTGGATCGGCGGGCGGTCACGCCCGTCGGCGGCTCGCCAGCAGCAGGGTGCCGCCGGCCAGGACCGTGGCGATGCCGAGCAGCAGCATGGCCATGATCGGCGGGCCGGTCACGGCGAGCGAGTCGCCGCTGCCGCGCACCCGGATGGCCATCTTCATATTGTGCGGGTTGCCGCTCGGGTCGATGCCGGACGCCACCAGCTGGTGACCGCCGACGGCGAGGTTGGCCGGCACCTTGACCGGCTTCGAGAAGCTGCCGACGCCGTCGGTGATCGCGGTGCCCAGCTCGATCGGGATCGAGTAGATCACGATCCTCGCCGTCGAGTACGGCATGAACCCCGTCCCGATGACCACGATGTCCTGGCTCGGCACGGCGGTGGTGATGCGGCCCTTGTCGGTCGTCAGCAGCAGGTCGGTTTCCGGCGGCGCCGCGCTGATCGGCGGCGCGGTCGGCGTGGCCTCGTTCGACGGCCCGGCCGCGGCGGAGTCGCCCAGCGCGGTGTTGGTGATGACGGTGACGGTGTACGTGACACCGGCGGTACCACCCATGACACAGCTCAGGTCGGCGGCCGACTGGGTCGTGCACCGCGCCTGGCCCGGCGAGGCGATCGCCGTGTACCCGGTCACGCCGGTGACGTCACCCGGTGCCTGCCACTGCGCGCGGACCTGCGACACGCCCGCGGTGGCGACCACGGATGCCGGCGCCGGCACCGGACCGCTGACCGTGAACGACCGCGACACCTGCGGCGCCGTCTGGTACGCGCTGTTGCCCACCTGGTCGGCCGTGATCTCGCAGGTCCCGGTCGTGACCAGCGTGACGACCCCGGCGGCCACCGTGCACACCAACGGCGTGTTCGTGTCCCACATGATCGCGAGCCCGGACGTGGCTGACGCGGTCACCGTCACCGTCTGCTTCGAGATCGACCAGTTCGCCGGCTGCGGGAAGCTGATCGTCTGCGTGAGCTTCTGCACGGTGAGCGTCGGCGCGCAGGTCTCCTCCGGCCCGTGCTCCGCGCACATGCTGGCCAGCTCCGGCTGGACCCCGGTGGCGTTGGTGACCGACGCGTTGCTCAGCGAGTACGACCCCGGGACCGCCGACGTCACCGGTACCTCGATCCCGCAGGTCGCGGACGCCCCCGTGAGTGAGGCGCTGCTGACGCTGACCGCCCCGGCTCCCGCCGCTCCCGTGAACGTCCCGCCGCACGAGCTCGTCACCGACCCGCTCCCGACGACCAGCCCGGTCGGCAGGGTGAGCGTGAACCCGAGCCCGCTGGAGACGGCCGAGGCGTTCTGATCGGTCCGCCCGACCGAGATCCCCAGCGTGGCGGACCCGTTCGCGGCGATCGACGAGGGCACGAACAGGGCCATCACCCGCGGCGTGGCGGTGGTGATCGTCAACGTCTGCGTGCTCTGCGCCGCCGTCACCCCGGCGACGCTGGTGAACTCCGCGGCCGTGAACGGGTACTGCCCAGAAGAGCTCCCCCCGACCGGAAACTTGATCACGCAGCTCGCCACCGTGTCCGCCAGCTGCGCATTGGCCACGGTCAGCGTCGTCGACCCGTTCATCGCCGTGATGTTGAACGTGTCGCAGGTGGACTCAGGGGTGCCGCTGTACTTCAGGAGCCCGGTCGGCAACGTGATCGTGTACCCGAGCCCGGTCGCCGCCCCGCACGTGTCGGTCCGGCTGATCGTCACCTCCAGCTTGGTGGAGGTGTTGTCGGGAATGCTCGATTCGGCCCAGGCCGCACTGACGTCGATCAGGGACGTCTCGGCGCAGCTCTGCACCCCGGCCGTGGACGCGGGCGAGGCGCTAGCCAGCGCTCCGACGCCCCCCGCGGAACTCTTGTCAGCGCCCTTGCCCGTGACTCCGGCCTGGTCCGCTGCGCCGGCTTTACCCGCAGCTTTGGTGTTGGTCGTGTCTGCGGCCGCGTCGCCGGCTTTGGCACCGCCGGTGCTCACCGTCGAGCCGGAGTCCGCGCCCCTGATCTTCTTGGCGACGGTCTGCCTGTCCGCGGCCTTGCTCTTGCCCGCGCCACCGCTCCTGGCATGCGAGCGGCCTGTGGCATCTGCCGCGACGCTGTCGTCCGCCTTCGCGTCACCCGCCTTCCCGTGCACGGTCGCGTTCGCGCCGGCCGCGCTCCCGTCCGAGCCCGCCGAGCCGTCCGCGCCCGCCCTGGCTGCCGAGCCCGCCGAACCGGCCTTGCCGCCGCTGCCCGACGTGCCAGCCGTTCCCGCTCGATCGACCGAACCCGCCGTGCCGCCGCTGCCCGCCTTCCCGCCGCCGCTGTCCGTTCGATCGGCCGAGCCTGTCTTGCCGGCGGCGCCCGTCTTGCTGGTCGAGCCCGTCTTTCCGTCGCCGCCCGTCTTGCCCGCGACGCCCGTCTTGCCCGCGACGCCCGTCTTGCCGGCGGCGACCGCCTGTGCGGCGCCGCCCTCCCGCCCGGTCGCGACCGTCTTGCCGTCAACCGCTGTCCTGCCGGTCGCCGCGCCGGTGGTGGCCGGGGCGGCGAGGGCGGTGGACGGCACGGCGATCGCTCCGCAGGCGGTGAGCGTGACGAGCGCCGCCCACCGCATCGCTGTTCGCCGGTCGCGCGACCGGCTGTCCAGAAAGATCATTTGGTTCCCCCGTTTCGGGATCACCCGATACTGGGTGCGGGTGACCCCAGGGAGGAACTTACGGCATATGTCCCCTTTGTTATTGTCCGAGTCGATAATTCAGGTCCGGCGCGATCGTCACGGTGTCCATCTGTGCGCGCTGTAACCGGCCCGAGTAATCCCAGTTCATCGACTGCCACCGGGTGAACTGGTCAAGCACCCACACGCCCGACTGCCGGCTGCCGTTGCCCGAGCGGCCGTTGCCGCCGAACGGCAGGTGGGCCTCCGCGCCCGACGTCGAGTTGTTGATGCTGACCATGCCCGCACGCGTGCCCCGGCGGAACGCGAACGCCTTGCGCGGGTCGGTGGTGTAGATGGCGGCCGACAGCCCGTATCCCGGCGCGTCCGCCAGCTCGATCGCCTCGTCCAGCGCCGAATACCGCGTGATGCCCACGATCGGCCCGAACGTCTCCTGCTGGAACAGCTTGTCCTCCGGCCGCACGCCGTGGACCAGCACCGGGTGGTAGAACAGCCCGGCGGCGGGGTCGCCGACGAAGCCCGCCCGCGGGTTGGCCGCAGTGATGCGCCCGACGCCGGCGGAGCCCGAGACCCGGTGGTGGGGCTCGACCCAGTCGAGATACGACTCGTAGCGCTCGGCGAAGCGCTCGCTCATCAGCGGCCCGAACAGCACCGATGGGTCGGCCGGGTCGCCGACGACGGCACCCTGGACGGCGTCTTCGAGGCGCCGCTCGAACTCCTCCAGCACGCTGTCGTGCACGATCAGCGTGCCGAGCGACGTGCAGCGCTGGCCGGCGGTGCCGAACCCGGAGAAGAGCGCGCCGTGAACCGCCAGGTCGAGGTCGGCGTCCTCGGTCACCACGAGCGGGTTCTTCCCGCCCAGCTCCAGGCAGGCGCTCTGCAGATGGCGCCCGGCCAGCTCGCCCACGCGGGCGCCGACCTCGGACGACCCGGTGAACCCGATCTTGTCGATCAACCCTTCGCGCAGGCCGGCCTCGAGCCCGGCGAAGGTCGTCGGCCCGTCGGCGTGGACCACGTCGAGCACGCCGTCGGGCACGCCGGCCCGCCGGATCAGCTCCGCGAACGCGTCCGCGCAGGCCGCCGCATACTCGGCCGGCTTCCAGACGATGGTGTTGCCGCACAGCAGGGCGGGCACGATATACCAACTCGGGACGGCCACCGGGAAGTTGCCGGCCGTCACGATGGCGGCCACGCCGACCGGCACGCGAAAGGTGAACAGCTGCTTGTCGGGCATCTCGCTGGGCACGGTCTGCCCGTAGAGCCGGCGACCCTCGCCCAGGAAGAAGTCGCACGTGTCGACGATCTCCTGCACCTCACCGCGGGCCTCGGTGAGCGTCTTGCCCACCTCGCGGGTGACCAGCGCGGACAGCGCCTCGAAGTTGGCCTCGACCAGGCGGCCGAGGTTGGCCACGACCCGCCCGCGCACCGGCGCCGGCACCTCGGCCCAGGCCTTCTGCGCCTGCCGGGCCGACCGGCACGCGGCCACGAACGTGTCGGCGTCGGCCAGGGCCACCTCGGCCACGACGTCGTCGAGACGGGACGGGTTGATGGAGGGCGCGCGGCGATCCTGCGGGGTGACCGGCTTCCCGCCGACGGTGGAGACGATGACGCGGTTCATGGGATACATCTTGGACCGCGGGTACGACGAAAAGCGGGTCAGGGCGCGTCAGCGGGGTGCGCCGAGGCGGGCGGCGGCGCGAACGCCAGCTCGCCGCCGAACTGCGCGTGCAGCCGGACGTCGTAGTAGTCGGCGGCGTCGGCCAGCCAGTCGCACGCGTTGGTCAGCTCGATCGGGTCCAGCGTGGCCGCGAGCAGCTCGGTCGACGCGATCACCGACTGGTCGCGCCAGAAGAGCCGGATGAAGTTGAGCCGTCCGTTCAGCTCGTTGAGCTCCGTGAGCAGCTCCGGCGAGCACTCGATCTTGCGCAGCAGCGGCGAGAACACCCGCACCAGCGGCGGGTCGTTGTTGATCAGCCGCAGGTACAGCACGGCGGTGCCGCTACGGATGGCGGCCGGCGCCGCGGTCAGGTCGTCCGGCACCGGCTGACCGCCGAGGTAGTCGGTGACCAGCCCGCGAACCTTCGCGCGTAACGCGTCGTCGATCGACACAGCCTCACCTTACCGGGGTCGTGCACGCCCGCCGATCAGCCGCTCTTGCCCGGCCGTCCGGGCGGCAGGAACCCCCGCCGCCGCGCCTCCTTCACCCACCGGTGCGCCGTGCTGACCGGCACTCCGTGCTGGTCGGCGAGGTCGCAAGCGGGTCGCGGCGAGGCCTGGGCGAAGGTGAGGTAGACATCGGCGACCTCGCGATAGAACACGTCGGGCCGCCCCCGCATGCGCCCGGCCGCCGAGGGAGCGGCGCGCGCGACGGCAAGCGCCGGCTCGACCATCTCCCAGCCGACGTCCGAGGCCATGGGCGGTGCGATGGGCCGTGCGCGAGTGTTCAGGACGGGTGCCGTGCCGACCGGAGCGTCCACCACCGCCAGCTGTGCGTTGGCCGCCGCCTCGATGCGACCGACGGGGATGGCCCGCAGTAACTCGGCGCTGGGCGTGCCTTCGATGCGCAGCCCGGTGAGCACCAGTCGCCCGCCCGCACCAACGCCGATGCGCACCTGAACCGCGCCGGCCAGCGGCGGATCGTCCTGGCGCCATTCGTACCAGTCCTCAGCGACTGGAAACAGGCGGCCCCGCACGCCGCAAGGTTATCCACAATTCCGCAAATCAACAATTGCGCGAACCTAGACGTCTAGATACGCTGATCTGGACGCACCTGGTGGGGGGCGTCTTGCAAGGGGGCGATCGGGTGGCCGACACACGATCGGGGGGAAGGTGACACGTCCGCATCGATTGGGGAGGAACGGGGCGATGCGGGCGTCGGCCGTCGGGCGGCTGCGCTTCGGCGCGGCTCGCTCGGCGGTGCCGAACAGAGCTGCGGCCGCGAGGTCTCGCCGGGCCTCGCGGCCGCTTCGCTGACGTCCAGCCGCCAGCCAGCCCACGCCGGCCCACGCCGGCCGGACGCCGCAAGCCGGACGCCCGAGCCGCAAGCCGGACGCCGGACGCCGGGAGCGGGAACGACAGGCGGCAGCGGCCAAGCCGGCTCCAGTCGATGACCCCGAGGCAGCCTTCCGAGAGTCGCGCCGGGTGCCCGAGGTGATTGCCGCGCGCTCCCGGCCGTGTCGAGATCGCCGTGTCGAGATCGCCGTGCCGCGATCAAGGAACGCCAGGTCCGAAGCGCCAAGGAGCTACGGGACTCGGGTCCGTGCAAGGCACGACCGTAGCTCATTGGTGGAATGGGTGTTGCCCGGTTCTTGGATGGGTCGGGTGGCACCTGGGTCGTCGGTTCA
>NZ_JAHYSG010000064.1 GCF_022095675.1 Dactylosporangium sp. AC04546
CGTCCGCCGGAACGTCCGCCGGAACGTCCGCCGGAACGTCCGCCGGAACGTCCGCCGGAACGTCCGCCGGAACGTCCGCCGGAACGTCCACCGGAACGTCCGCCGGAACGTCCGCCGGAACGTCCGCCGGAACGTCCGCCGGAACGTCCGCCGGAACGTCCGCCGGAACGTCCGCCGGAACGTCCGCGCGGGGAAGATCCGTGCGGGGAAGATCCGTGCGGGGAAGGTCCGTGTGGGGAAGGTCCGTGGCGGGAACATCCGCAGGGGGAACGTCCGCGACCGGAGCGTCGCCCTCGGCTCCCAGGTCGCGCGTCTCCGCCACCGGCGCGACCGGCGCGACCGGCTCGGCGGAGAGGTCACGCGTCTCGGCGACCGGCTCGGTCACCGCAGGCACGTCCACCGTGGGCTGCTCGGCGGCGGTGGCGGCCGGCTCGTCGGCGGCAGGCGGATTCGTCATGACACCCATGCTCGCGGAAGACCTGTGCTCCCTGCCTCAGGCATCGACCCTGACGCCACCCTGATTTGCCAGCTCCGGGGTCTTCGGAGTGGTCCCGCGGACGTCCGCCGTGTGACGATTTGGAGGACCGCCGACCGTTCCGAGTGTGAAACGAGCTTCATGGCCACCCCGATGCCCACGCGCCGCCTGTACCGCGACCCCGCCGACCGGGTCGTCGCGGGGGTCGCGGCCGGCCTCGCCGAGCACCTCGGGGCCTCGGTCGTGCTCATCCGCGTCGCCTTCGTGGCGCTCGCCGCGTTCGACGGCCTCGGTGCATTGCTCTACGCGGCCTTCTGGGCCGTCCTGCCGATGCCCCCGTCGGTGCGCCCCGGCGGGCGCAACGTCAACCAGCTCTTCTCGTTCCTCGCGCTCGGCATCGGCATCGTGCTGCTGCGGCTCATGGTCCAGCCGACCGGCAGCGTCCAGGCGGTGATCGGCTGGCTGGCCGCGGTGATCGCGCTGGGCGCCGGCATCATCTGGCACCAGGCCGACCCCAAGCGCCGCGAGCGCTGGTCGGCGACCGTGCCGGGCATGCCGTGGCTGGGCGCGGTCGTCGACAACAACCGCAAGGCCTACCTGCTGCGCTTCGTCGGCGGTGGCCTGCTGGTGGTCGTCGGCATCATCGGCGTGTTCGTGGTCGGCGTCCGGATCCCGGGCGCGCCGATGGCGGCGATCGGCTACGGCCTCGGCTTCGCCGCGGTGGCGCTCGCGGGCGTCGGCCTGGCCCTCGCGCCGCTGCTGTATCGGATGTTCACCCAGCTCAGCGCCGAGCGCGAGGCGCGCGTTCGGGAGCAGGAGCGGGCCGACATCGCGGCCATGATCCACGACCAGGTGCTGCACACGCTCGCGCTGATCCAGCGCAACGCCGGCGACGTCAAGGAGGTCCAGCGGCTGGCCCGCGGGCAGGAGCGCACCCTGCGCAACTGGCTGTACAAGCCGACGGCCTCGCCGATGGAGAAGCTCGGCGCGGCGCTGGAGGAGGCGTCGGCCGAGGTCGAGGACACCTTCGCGGTCGCGGTCGAGACGGTCGTGGTGGGCGACCTCGACGTCGACGAGAAGATCGCGGCGATCGTCGCCGCCGCCCGCGAGGCGCTGGTCAACGCGGCCAAGCACGCGAAGGTCCAGACGATCTCGCTGTATGCGGAGGTCGAGCCCGACTGCGTGAGCGTCTTCGTGCGCGACCGGGGCGTCGGCTTCGACCTGAAGGCCGTGGACGACGACCGGCACGGCGTTCGTGGTTCGATCATGTCGCGGATGCAGCGCCACGGCGGCAAGGCCGAGATCCGCAGCACCCCCGGCGACGGCACCGAGGTGCGCCTGAGCATGCCGATCGACACCGAGGCCCTGCGTAAGAAGGCCACTGCGACCATGGAAAGCGGAGAACGATGAGCGACGAAGAGAGCCGGCGGCTGCGGGTGTTCCTGGTCGACGACCACGCGATGTTCCGGGCCGGCGTCCGCGCCGAGCTGGGCTTCCACGTGGACGTGGTGGGCGAGGCGAGCACGGTGGCCGAGGCGGTGCAGCGGATCTCCGCCCTGGAGCCCGACGTGGTGCTCCTCGACGTCCACATGCCCGACGGCGGCGGCCGCGCGGTGCTCGACGCCATGCGCCGCAGCCACCCGCACGTGCGGTTCCTCGCCCTGTCGGTCTCCGACGCCGCCGAGGACGTCATCGGCCTGATCCGGGCCGGCGCCCGGGGGTATGTCACCAAGACCATCTCGCCCGACGAGCTGGCCGACGCCATCCGGCGGGTCGCCGACGGCGACGCGGTGTTCAGCCCGCGGCTGGCCGGGTTCGTCCTCGACGCCTTCGCCGCCCGGCCCGACGCGCCGGTCGCCGACCCCGAGCTCGACCAGCTCACCAACCGTGAGCGCGAGGTGCTGCGACTGCTGGCCCGCGGCTACGCGTACAAGGAGATCGCCAAGGAGCTGTTCATCTCGATCAAGACGGTCGAGACCCACGTCTCCAACGTCCTGCGCAAGCTGCAGATGTCGAACCGCTACGAACTGTCGCGCTGGGCGGCCGACCGCCGCCTGGTCTGAGACTCTTCGCCTACGCGGTCGGGAAGACCGAGAACGCCTCTGCCAGCCGGCCCGCCGGCAGCCCGGCGGCCTCGGCCGCCACGGTCAGCCGGGCCCTGAGCATCGCCTCGAGGTCGGCGATGTGGGAGGTCTGCGACACGTGCGCCCGCAGGGCCGCCAGCTTGCGCGGGAACGTGTCGGTGATGTCCACGACGTGGTCGGGTGACGGGCCGCCGCTGTACCAGATCTCCCGCACCGTCCACGGCTCGAGCCCGATGTCCGTGAACGTGAACGGGTTGCGCGCGTCGGGGTAGACCGCGCAGGTCGTCGCCTCGCCCGCGGCCAGGTGGTCGGGGTGGCTCGGCCCGGCGATGCGGTCCCAGCGGCGCAGCGGCGAGTTGGTCAGCACGCGGTCGGGCCGGAAGCGCCGGATCGCCGCCGTGATGTCCCGCCGCAGCTCGATCGTCGGCGTGAGGATCCCGTCGCGGTACCCGTCGAGGAAATCCACCTGCTTGACCCCGACCGCCGCGGCGGCGGCGCGCTGCTCCGCCTCCCGCAGGATCGGCATCTGCTCGCGGGGCGTGTCGTCGAACCCGCCGGCGTCGCCGCGCGTCACCAGCAGGTACGCCACCTCCAGGCCGGCGTCGACCCAGCGGGCGACCGTCCCGGCCGCGCCGAAGTCGATGTCGTCGGGGTGCGCGACGACGCACAGAACGCGCTGGACGTCGTCGAGCGGGGTGGCGCTCGGGGGAAAGCTCATTACAGCGGCCCGCGGCCGGCGCGCAGGATGAGCAGGGCCAGCTGGGTGCCGTCGGCGCCGAGCTCGGCGCTGAAGCGCTCCAGGATCTCCCGCTCGCGCGAGAGCACCAGGCGGGTGCCGCCGGCGGCGACGCGGGTCTTGCCGACCTCCTGCGAGATCGCCGCGCGCTCCTTCCACAGCGCCACGAGCGCCGCGTCGATCTCGTCGATGCGGGTGCGGAGCTGGGCGATGTGTTCGTCGGGGGCCGACTGGGCGTCGGCGGGCTGCTGCTGTTCCATCGTGATGGCGGCCATTCTCGTCGTTCCTTCTCAGGTCTGGCTGGTGCCCCCGCCCCGGGAACGCGAACGCCCCGGGCGGGAGCCCGGGGCGTCGGTAGGTTTGGCGATCAGGCGCGACCTACGGCTGCCGGACTCCCGCAGCCGTAAAAAAAGTAGTCGCGCACCTGCTCGATCACGTAGCCGAGTATGGCACGCGGCTGACAACTCCGTGAAGGTCTTCCGCAGGATGGGATCGTCGCGTTTCGGTCTCTGCTCGCGCCGGCGTCGGCCGGGTCGGGCGGAAGTGTCGGTGGGTCGGCATAGACTCGCCCCTGCGATGCATGCTCTCTTCGAAGTGCCTCAGACCCCGACGCCGCAGCCGCCGCGTCAGCCCAAGCCTGACCTGCTGGAGGGTCTCAACGGGCCCCAGCGCGACGCGGTGACCCACGAGGGCCAGCCGCTGCTCATCGTCGCCGGCGCCGGGTCGGGCAAGACCAAGGTGCTCACCAGCCGGATCGCCTATCTGCTGGCCAAGCGCAACGTGCACCCCGGCGAGATCATCGCCATCACGTTCACCAACAAGGCCGCGGGCGAGATGAAGGAGCGGGTCAGCCGGCTCGTCGGCAACCGCGCCCGGCTGATGTGGGTGTCCACCTTCCACTCCGCCTGCGTGCGCATCCTGCGGGCCGAGCACGACCACGCCGGGCTCAAGTCGACGTTCTCGATCTACGACGCCGACGACTCACGCCGGCTCATGCAGCTGGTGGCCCGCGAGCTCGACCTCGACCCGAAGCGCTATCCGGCGCGCGGCCTGGCGGCGCAGGTCTCCAACCTGAAGAACGAGCTCATCGACCCCGAGGCGTTCGCCGCCTCGGCGAAGGGTCCGGCCGAGCGCTCGCTCGCCGAGGCCTACACGCTCTATCAGCAGCGGCTCACCGAGGCCCACGCGCTCGACTTCGACGACCTGATCATGCGCGTCGTCCACCTGCTCCAGAGCCACCCGGAGGTCGCCGAGAGCTACCGGCGGCGGTTCCGGCACGTGCTCGTCGACGAGTATCAGGACACCAACCACGCGCAGTACATGTTGGTGAAGGAGCTCGTCGGCGACACCGGCGAGCTGTGCGTCGTGGGCGACGCCGACCAGTCGATCTATGCGTTCCGCGGTGCCACGATCCGCAACATCCTGGAGTTCGAGCGCGACTTCCCCAACGCGCACACGATCCTGCTGGAGCAGAACTACCGCTCGACCCAGACGATCCTGTCGGCCGCCAACGCGGTGATCGGGCGCAACACCGAGCGCAAGCCGAAGCGGCTGTGGAGCGACCAGGGGGCGGGCGAGCAGATCGTCGGCTACGTCGCCGACACCGAGCACGCCGAGGCCGACTGGGTCGCCCGGGAGATCGACCGGCTGTCCGACAACGAGGGCATCCGCCCGGCCGACGTCGCGGTCTTCTACCGCACCAACGCGCAGTCCCGCGTCTTCGAGGAGATGTTCATCCGCTTCGGCCTGCCCTACAAGGTGGTCGGCGGTGTCCGGTTCTACGAGCGCAAGGAGGTCCGCGACGCCCTCGCGTATCTGCGCGCCGTGGTCAACGACGACGACACGGTGAGCGTCCGCCGGGTCCTCAACACCCCGCGCCGCGGCATCGGCGAGCGGGCCGAGGCCTGCATCGAGGCCCTGGCGAGCCGCGAGCGGATCTCGTTCGGCGCCGCGCTGCGCCGCGTGTCCGAGGCGCCGGGCATCTCCACCCGCGCCGTCAACGCGATCGGCGAGTTCGTCACGCTGCTCGACGAGCTGCGCGCGATGGCCGAGACGGCGCTGCCCGAGGAGGTCCTGGAGGCCGCCCTGGAGCGCTCGGGCTATCTCGCGGAGCTTGAGGAGAGCACCGACCCGCAGGAGGCCGGCCGCGTCGAGAACCTCCAGGAGCTCGTGAGCGTCGCCCGCGAATATACGGAGCGCACCGAGGCCACCGTCGCCGTCGCGGCCGAGCAGGGCGACGCCACCGCCGCCCCGCCGCCCACGGTCGCCGGCTTCCTGGAGCAGGTCTCGCTGGTCGCCGACGCCGACCAGATTCCCGACGACGACCCCGACCACACCGGCGTCGTCACGCTGATGACCCTGCACACCGCCAAGGGCCTGGAGTTCCCGGTGGTCTTCCTCACCGGCCTGGAGGACAGCGTCTTCCCGCACCAGCGATCGATGAGCGACAAGAAGGAGCTGGAGGAGGAGCGCCGCCTGGCCTATGTCGGCATCACCCGCGCCCGCCAGCGCCTCTACATCTCCCGCGCGGTGACCCGCTCCGCCTGGGGCCAGCCGGCGTATAACCCGCCGTCGCGCTTCCTGGAGGAGCTGCCGCCGGAGCTGGTCCGCTGGGAGCGCACCGACGCGGCGTATACGAGCTGGTCCGGCCGCGGCGGCGTCGGCGGCCGCTCGTCGGGCGCCACACAGTCCCGCACGTCGTCGTTCGTCGGCAACACCCCGAAGGCCGCCCAGCTCGCCGCCAAGCTCGGCCTCGACGCGTCGAAGCTGTCGACCGCGAGCGAGCTGCAGCGCGACGTCCCGGCCCTGTCGGTGGGCGACCGGGTCAACCACCAGCGCTACGGCATGGGCCGGGTCCTGGCGGTCGAGGGCCAGGGCGCCCGTGCCCAGGCCCAGGTGGACTTCGGCGACCAGGTGATGTGGATCGTCCTGCGCCACGCCCCGATCGACAAGCTCTGAGCGGAGGCCGCCGGGGTCAGGAGTAGATGGCCTCGGTGTGCTTCTGGATGTCCACGCCGTGCTTGCGCATGAAGGACAGCGGCTCGACCGGGCGGTCGTTCACGCGCACCTCGAAGTGCAGGTGCGAGCCGAACGAGTGGCCCGTGTTGCCGGTCAGCGCGATCCGGTCGCCCGCCTTCACCGACTGGCCCTCGCGGCACAGCAGCTTCGACGCGTGGCCGTAGACGGTGATGATGCCGTCACCGTGGTCGATCATGACGTTGTACCCGTAGCCGCCGTTCCACCGGCAGAGCACCACCTTGCCGGCGGCCACCGCGACGAATGGCGTGCCCTGCGGGGCGCCGAGGTCCACGCCCGGGTGCAGACGGCCCCAGCGCTGGCCGTAGAACGAGGTCAGCGTGTAGCTGCGCAGCGGCAGCATCCACACGTCCGGAGCCGGTTGGCCGGCGGTCGACGAGTGCCCGTCGCCGCGGCTGGCCCGTGACGCCGACCGGGCCGAGACGTCGTCGAAGCTGCTCGCCTCCATCGACAGGCCGTCGGTGTGCGGCTCGGGCAACGCGGCCGACGTGCCGAGGGCGACGATGCCCGCGCCGACGACGGCGGTGGTGAGGACGGCCGCATATCGGCTGGGCGCCGACGGCATGCGCCGGCGTCCCCGATAATTCGCGCGCGGAACGCGATCATCCACGCGAGAACCTCCGAATCCGGCGGGGAAGAAGCGGGAAAAATGAAACGCACAGATTTGTCACGGTAGCCAATGCGGAAAGCGCGCCACAAGACGTCACATGCGCCACGCCGCAAACATCCCCAGCAGGTGGGGTGGTGCGTAACCGGTGGCGGCACGCCGTCGTTGCGGGCGGCTGCGGTACCTTCTGGGGAAAGCGCCCCACAAGGGAAGGACAGGTGAAGATGAGCGCGCGGACCCGCGTCGTCATCGCCAAACCCGGCCTCGACGGACACGACCGAGGTGTGAAGATCGTCGCCCGGGCACTCCGGGACGCCGGCATGGAGGTCATCTACACCGGGCTGCACCAGACCCCGGAGCAGATCGTCGAGACCACGATCCAGGAGGACGCCGACGCCGTCGGCCTGTCGGTGCTCTCCGGCGCCCACATGACCCTGTTCCGGCGGGTCATCGAGCTGCTCGCCGAGCGCGGCGCGCAGGACGTCGTGGTGTTCGGCGGCGGGATCATCCCCGACGAGGACCTGCCCGAGCTCGAACGGCTCGGCGTGGCCCGGATCTTCACGCCCGGCGCGACCACCGAGTCGATCGTGGAATGGGCGCGCAGCAATATCAACTGATTCATCCGGGCAAATGCCGATAACGCAAGAAAGGGAGGGGCCGGACGCACCCCTCACACGTCCGGCCCCTCTATCGCACGATGCCCCGCCGCCACCCCTCGACCGACAGGGCATCGGCCGTCTTGGTGCCGGCCCGGCCCCCGAGGTGCTTGCCCCGTGGGCGGGCCGACACTGCTCTCAACGACGGCCCGGGAGGGCGGTTACGCCTGTCCCCCGTTCGGGACATCCGGAGTGGAATCGCGCACATCGGGAGACCGCGCGCGGCCCGGGTGGAGCTTGCTGGTTAGGCTGCGATCGTTGAGCCGTCCTCGCGATGGGGCAGACGGCATGGTTGACGGATCGGGACCACTGTGGACCTGTACGAGTACCAGGGGCGCGCCCTCTTCGCCGAGCACGGCCTTCCCGTGCTCGGCGGCGGCGTCGCCGAGACCCCTGAAGAGGCCCGGGCGATCGCCGAGGAGCTCGGCGGACGGGTCGTCATCAAAGCTCAGGTGAAGGTCGGCGGCCGTGGCAAGGCCGGCGGCGTCAAGCTGGCCGAGGGCGCCGACGAGGCGACCACCCACGCCACCAACATCCTCGGCATGGACATCAAGGGCCACACGGTCCACAAGGTGATGGTCACCACCACGGCCGACATCGCCGAGGAGTACTACTTCTCCTACCTGCTCGACCGCGCGAACCGCACGTTCCTGTGCATCGCCAGCGTCGCCGGCGGCATGGAGATCGAGACGGTCGCCCACGACGCGCCGGAGAAGGTGGCCAAGGTCGCGATCGACGCGGCCAAGGGCGTCGACGAGGCGACCGCGCGGAAGATCGTCGAGCAGGCGCAGTTCCCGGCCGACGTCGCCGACCAGGTCGTGGCCATCGCGGTCAAGCTCTGGCAGGCGTTCGTCGCCGAGGACGCGACGCTCGTCGAGGTGAACCCGCTCGCCAAGACCAGCGACGGCACCGTGCTGTGCCTCGACGCGAAGGTCACGCTGGACGGCAACGCGGACTTCCGCCACCCGGGCCACGAGGAGCTCGAGGACAAGGCCTCGGTCGACCCGCTGGAGCAGGCGGCCAAGGAGAAGAACCTCAACTACGTGAAGCTCGACGGCAACGTCGGCATCATCGGCAACGGCGCGGGCCTGGTCATGTCGACGCTCGACGTGGTCGCCTACGCGGGCGAGGGACTCGGCAGCAAGCCGGCCAACTTCCTCGACATCGGCGGCGGCGCGAGCGCGCAGGTCATGGCCAACGGCCTGGAGATCGTGCTCGGCGACCCCGACGTGAAGAGCGTCTTCGTCAACGTCTTCGGCGGCATCACCGCCTGCGACGCCGTCGCCAACGGCATCGTGCAGGCCCTGCAGCTGCTCAAGGACCGCGGTGAGTCGGTCACCAAGCCGCTCGTGGTGCGCCTCGACGGCAACAACGCCGAGGAGGGGCGCCGCATCCTCGACGCCGCCGCCAACCCGCTCATCGAGCGGGTCGACACGATGGACGGGGCGGCCCGCCGCGCCGCCGAGCTCGCAGCGAGTGGGGTGTAACGACCATGGCGGTATGGCTGACCGAGTCCAGCAAGGTCATCGTCCAGGGCATGACCGGTGCCGAGGGCTCCAAGCACACCCGGCGGATGCTCGCCGCGGGCACGAACGTGGTCGGCGGCGTCAACCCGCGCAAGGCGGGCCAGCAGGTCGACTTCGACGGCACGAAGCTGCCGGTCTTCGCGAGCGTGGCGGAGGCGATCGAGCAGACCGGCGCCGACACCAGCGTGATCTTCGTCCCGCCGGCGGGCACGAAGTCCGCCGCGATCGAGGCGATCGACGCGCAGATCCCGCTCGCCGTGGTCATCACCGAGGGCGTGCCGGTGCACGACACCGCCGCGTTCTGGGCCCACGCGCAGGGCGGCAAGACCCGCATCATCGGGCCGAACTGCCCCGGCATCGCGAGCCCCGGCAAGTCCAACGCCGGCATCATCCCGGCCGACATCACCGGCCCCGGGAAGATCGGCCTGGTCAGCAAGTCGGGCACGCTGACCTACCAGATGATGTACGAGCTGCGCGACATCGGCTTCTCGACGTGCATCGGCATCGGCGGCGACCCGGTCATCGGCACGACGCACATCGACGCGCTCGCCGCGTTCGAGGCTGACCCGGAGACCGCCGCGATCGTCATGATCGGCGAGATCGGCGGCGACGCCGAGGAGCGGGCCGCGGACTTCATCCGGGCCAGCGTGCGCAAGCCGGTCGTCGGCTACATCGCCGGCTTCACCGCGCCGCCCGGCAAGACCATGGGCCACGCGGGCGCGATCATCTCCGGCTCGGCGGGCACCGCCGACGCCAAGAAGGCGGCGCTCGAGGCGGCCGGCGTGCGGGTCGGCAAGACGCCGACCGAGACCGCGAACCTCATGCGCGACCTCGTGAACGCGCTGTAGCCGACATTTCGGTCGGGGCCTGCCGGGCTCTGGACCCGCTCTAGAAAACGCTGGGATTCGGACGGCCGGGGTGAGTGACCGGCCGTCCGGTCTTTGACAGAGTAAGACCGATGCCCACCACCCCTGAGGAAGCGGAGGACGGGACACCGACCCGGCTCGCCGACCGGGTGACCGTGCGCCTGCCCGTCCAGCGGCGGCCGGTGCGGGGCAAGCCACCCGCCCGCCGCCCGGCCCGGCGTGCCCCGCTCGCCCTCGCGGCGACGGTGACCACGCTCTGGGCGGCGCTGGTGTCGCTCGTGCCGACCATGCTCGTGGTCTGGCTGCTGCACTCCCTCGACAGCGCCGGCGCTCCGCTGGGCCAGACCCTGCGGCTCGGGGTCGCCGGCTGGCTGCTGGCCCATTTCGTGCCGCTGACCACCGGCGCCGGCCCGATCGGCCTCGCACCGCTGGGCCTGACCATCGTCGCGGTCTGGCGGGTGTACCGGGCCGGCGTCCACACCGCCCGGGCCATCGGCGCCCGCGGCAAGCCCAAGGCGAAGCGCGGCTGGTGGTCTCCCTGGCCGGCGGCCCGGGCGGCGGCCGCCGTCGCGCTCGCCTACGGCATTCTCGGCGTCATCGCCGCCGCCGTCGCCGGGCACAAGGGCGTCGAGATCCCGGTCGTCCGGGCCGGCTGCACCCTCGCCGCGTTCGCGCTCGTCGCCGCCGGGCTGGGCGCGTTCACCGAGGCGCGGGGCGTCGCCCGGCTGGCGGCCCGGCTCCCCGCCGTCGTCCGCGACGCGACCCGCACGGGGGCCGTCGTCGCCCTGCTCGTGCTCGGGGTGGGCGCGGCCGTGGCCGGCATGGCGGTGGCGGTCAGCTTCGGCGACGCGAGCCAGATCATCGACGACTACCACACCGGCATCGCCGGGCAGGTCGGGCTGGTCGTCGTGTGCGGGTTCTTCGCCCCGAACGTCGCCACCTGGGCGGCCAGCTACGTGGTCGGGCCCGGCTTCCAGATCGGCTCGGAGACCACGATCAGCGCGGCGGAGGTGTCGGTCGGGCCGCTGCCCGCGGTACCACTGCTGGCTGGGCTCCCGTCGACGCCGGCCACCGGATGGGCGCCGCTCCTGCTCGGCCTCCCGCTCGCGGCGGCCCTGCTCGCCGGATGGCTCCTCGCCCGCCGGTCGCTGCGCGACGACGCCGACCGGGGCTGGTGGCCGCTGCTCGGCGCGGCGGCCCTGACCGGCCCGGTCGCCGGCATCCTGCTCGGCCTGGCCTGCGTCGCGTCCGGCGGCTCGCTCGGCGGCGGGGGGCTGGCCGAGGTCGGGCCGCACGCCGGGGCGGTCGCGTTCGTGGCCATGCTCATGACCTCGATCGGCACGCTGCTCGCAACGACCGCCACCAAGCTCGTCCTGCGCGCAAAAGAGGAGCGCGGGTAGCCCCGCGCTCCTCTCCGGTGTCAGCTCCGGTGTTCCTGACGGCTTACGGGTAGGTGAAGCTCGTCGCGGTGCCGGCCGCCCAGAGGATCATCAGCAGGATGAAGAGGCCGATCGTGACGCCACCGCAGATGAGGCCGGCGAGCGCCATGCCGCGGTTGGTGGCGAGACCCTGCTTGGCCTTGTTCATGCCCAGGTAGCCGAGGACGACCGCGGCGATGCCGAGCGGGAAGCCGATGTAGAAGCAGCACAGCAGCGGGATCGAGGCGATGCCCAGGATCATGCCGACGAGGCCGAGCGTGTTCTGCGGCTGCTGGCCGCCGTACCCCGGGGTGCCGTAACCCTGCTGCGGGTACGCGCCGCCGGAGGTCGGGTAGGCGCCGCCCGAGGTCGGGTAGGGCGTGCCGGAGACCGGCGGCTGCTGCGCGTAGGGGTCCTGGTACGCCGGCTGCTGCGGCTGGGCGTACGGGTCCTGGTACGCGGGCTGCTGCGGCTGCGCGTAGGGGTCCTGGTAGGCCGGCTGCTGCGGCTGACCGTACTGCGGCTGACCGTACTGCGGCTGACCGTACTGGGGCTGACCGTAGGGATCCTGGTTGGGCTGCTGCCCGTACGGATCCTGGCCCGGTGGTGGGTAGCCCATCGATGTGGCTCCTAAGGCTAGGGACAACTTCCGCTGGTGGTGATTCGCACCAGGGTAGTCCCGAGGGGGATACGGAACTTCGGCAGCGTACTGGTCCGGATCAACTCTGCGTAGAGTACTTCTATCTTTTGACCAAGTTTATCCGGTAATGTCCAACAGCCCGGCGCTGAGCTGGGCCGACCCGGTCGATACAGTTTCGTGGTGACCGTTCGGCTTGTCGTGCTCGTGTCCGGTTCCGGCTCCAACCTGCAGGCCCTGCTCGACGCCGCCGCCGATCCGGCCTACGGGGCCGCGGTCGTCGCCGTCGGCGCCGACCGGGACGGGATCGAGGGGCTCACCCGCGCGGAGAAGCACGGGGTGCCGGCGTTCGTGACGCGGGTGAAGGACTTCGCCGACCGGGACGCGTGGGACGCCGCGCTCACCGAGGCCTGCCTGCGGTACAACCCGGACATCATCGTCTCCGCCGGCTTCCTCAAGCTCGCCGGGCCGCGCTTCCTGGCCGAGTTCGAGGGCCGCTACATCAACACGCACAACGCGTTGCTCCCGGCGTTCCCGGGTATACACGGCCCGCGCGACGCGCTCGCCTACGGCGTGAAGCTCGCCGGTGCCACGCTCCACTTCGTCGACAGCGGCGTCGACACCGGGGCGATCATCGCGCAGGTCGCGGTGCCCGTCCTCGACGACGACACCGAGGACACGCTCCTGGAGCGGATCAAAGTGGCCGAGCGCCGCCAGCTGGTCGACACGGTCGGGCGGATGGCGCGCGACGGCTGGACCGTCAACGAACGAAAGGTCAGGCTTGGCCGTGGCTAACCGGCGTCCCATCAGGCGCGCGCTCATCAGCGTGTACGACAAGACCGGACTGGAGGACCTCGCCCGCGCCCTGGCCGGCGCCGGGGTCGAGCTGGTCTCGACCGGCTCGACGGCCTCCCGGATCGAGGCGGCGGGCCTGCCGGTCACCCGGGTCGAGGAGCTCACCGGGTTCCCGGAGACGCTCGACGGGCGGGTCAAGACGCTGCACCCCCGCGTGCACGCCGGCCTGCTCGCCGACCTGCGGCTGGAGGCCCACGCGGCGCAGCTCGGCGAGCTGGGCATCGCCCCGTTCGAGCTGCTCGTGTCGAACCTGTACCCGTTCACCGAGACCGTCGCCTCCGGCGCGACCGAGGACGAGTGCGTCGAGCAGATCGACATCGGCGGGCCGGCCATGGTCCGCGCGGCGGCCAAGAACTTCCCCAGCGTGGCGGTGGTCACGTCGCCGTCGGATTATCCGGCGGTACTGGCGGCGCTGGCCGACGGCGGCTTCACGCTGGACGAGCGGCGGGCGCTGGCGGCGTCGGCGTTCGCGCACATCGCCGAGTACGACGTCGCCGTGGCGGCCTGGTTCTCGTCCGACTTCGCCGGGACCGCGCTGCGCCGCTCGGCCACGCTGCGGTACGGCGAGAACCCGCACCAGTCGGCGGCCCTGTACGCCGACCCGGCGGCCGCCCCCGGCCTGGCCCAGGCCGAGCAGCTCGGCGGCAAGGAGATGTCCTACAACAACTACGTCGACGCCGACGCCGCCTGGCGGGCCGCACACGACTTCACCGAGCCGTGCGTCGCGATCATCAAGCACGCCAACCCGTGCGGCATCGCGATCGGCGCCGACGTAGCCGAGGCGCACCGCAAGGCCCACGCCTGCGACCCGGTCAGCGCGTTCGGCGGGGTGATCGCGGTCAACGCTCCTGTCAGCGTCGACCTGGCCAAGCAGATCAGCGAGATCTTCACCGAGGTCGTGGTGGCGCCTTCGTTCGAGGACGGCGCGGTCTCGCTGCTGACGGCGAAGAAGAACCTGCGGGTGCTGCGCGCCCCGGCCTGGCAGCCCGCGGCGGCCGAGTCGCGGCAGATCTCCGGCGGTGTGCTCGTGCAGTCCGCGGACCGCATCGACGCCGACGGCGACGACCCCGCGAACTGGAAGCTCGTCACCGGCGCGCCGGCCGACCGGGAGACGCTGCGCGACCTGGCGTTCGCCTGGCGCGCGGTGCGGGCGGTCAAGTCGAACGCGATCCTGCTGGCCTCCGGCGGCGCGACGGTCGGCGTCGGCATGGGCCAGGTGAACCGGGTGGACTCGGTGCGGCTCGCGGTCTCGCGGGCCGGTGACCGCGCGGCCGGCTCGGTCGCGGCGTCCGACGCGTTCTTCCCGTTCGCCGACGGGCCGCAGGCGCTCATCGACGCGGGCATCAAGGCGATCGTGCAGCCGGGCGGGTCGATCCGCGACGAGGACGTGATCAAGGCGGCCGAGGCGGCCGGGGTCACGATGTACCTCACCGGGACGCGGCACTTCTACCACTAAGGCAACGTGACCGGGGCCGGGACCTTGGCACCGAAGTACAGCGCGACCGCGTCGCTCACGGCGTGCGCGCCCTTCGCCAAGGTCCCGCTCCCGCCCTGCTCGTACATCGCGGCGACCACGTAGCGCTCGCCGTCGCCCGCGAACCCGACCGTGTGCGTCACCCACACGGTCCTGCCGTTGACGGGCTTCTGCGCCCAGCCGTCCTTGTTGCCGGGCTTGAGCGCGCTGCCGGCCGCCCACACGCCCCACCGCTGGTTGCTCGCGACCTTGCGCAGGGTGCCGACCAGGTACGCCCGGTCCTCCGGTGCCAGCTTCTCCAGCACGTACGACATCAGGTTCTGCAGGTCGTCGGCGCTGCACCGAAGGTTGCGCCAGAAGGTCTCCTGCCCCTGGACGACCGCGAGCGACCGCATCCCGAACCGTTGCTGGAACCGCTCGAGCATCCCCGGCCCGTCGTACCTGTTCCACAGCGCCGTGGCCGCGTCGTTGTCCGAGTTGATCAGCGCCTTGTCGAGGTTGCCCTTGTCGGTCTGGTCGAGCGTGAGCGCCCCGGCCCGCTGCCGCTCGAGCAGGTCGGCGGCGATCGCGAGCTTGATCGTCGAGGCGGTCCAGGTGGTGGCGGTGGTGTTCCCGGCCTTCCAGACCTGCCCGGTGGTGCGGTCCCGGACGACGATGCCGATCGTGCCGGGCTGCTGCTCGACGAACGCCTTGGCCTGCTGCTGGCGGCTCTGCAGGCTCGGCGCGCTGCCGGCCCCGCTCGGCTGGAGCCCGGCCTGGCCCTGGTCCTGCGCGCCGTCGCCGGCCTCGGTGCCGGCCTGGCGGCCCTGGCTGGCCTGGGCGCTGGCCTGCGCGGCCTGGTCCGCCGCTTGCGTGGGGGCCTTGTCCCCACAGGCGACCAGTGTGAGCAGGGTGAGGAGGGCGACAACGCCACGCCGCACGGACATCTGCCGAACTCTAGTGGCAGGATCCTTCCCGTGACGGCGACGATTCTGGACGGCAAGGCGACAGCGGCGGCGATCAAGGACGACCTCCGCGGCCGGGTGAAGGCCTTGGCCGACCGCGGCGTGGTCCCCGGCCTGGGCACGATCCTGGTGGGCGACGACCCGGGCTCGCACGCGTACGTCGCCGGCAAGCACCGCGACTGCGCCGAGGTCGGCATCGCGTCGATCCGCCGCGACCTGCCGGAGACCGCCACCCAGGCCGAGGTGGAGGCAGCCGTCCGCGAGCTGAACGAGGACCCGGCGTGCACCGGCTACATCGTGCAGCTGCCGCTGCCGAAGGGCCTGGACGAGCAGCGGATCCTCGAGCTGGTCGACCCGGACAAGGACGCCGACGGCCTGCACCCGACGAACCTGGGCCGCCTGGTCCTGAACATCCCGGCCCCGCTCCCGTGCACCCCGAACGGCATCGTCCAGCTGCTGCGCCACTACGACGTCCCGCTGAACGGCGCCGAGGTGACGGCGATCGGCCGCGGCACGACGGCGGGCCGCCCCCTGGGCCTGATCTTCACCCGCAAGTCGGAGAACTCGACGGTCACGCTGTGCCACACCGGCACCCGCGACCTGGCCGCCCACACCCGCACCGCCGACATCGTGGTCGTCGCCGCGGGCTCCGCGGGCCTGCTCACGGCCGACATGGTGAAGCCGGGCGCCGCCGTCCTGGACGTCGGCGTGACGCGCGTGGTGGGCGAGGACGGCAAGGCCCGCTTGGTGGGCGACGTGGCCCCGGAGGTGGCCGAGGTGGCCGGCTACCTGGCCCCGATGCCGGGCGGCGTGGGCCCGATGACCAGGGCCATGCTCCTCACCAACGTGGTCGAACTCGCCGAGCGCACCACGCCGTAGCCTTTCGCGGCCGGCCGGCCGGCCGGCCGGCCGGCCGGCCGCGCCGCAGCGCGGCCGATGCTCGCGCCGCGCGCGAGCCCCGGGCGGTGGCTGCGCCCCACCTGGTGGGGCTTGCCCGGTGGCCGACGCTCGCGCCGCGCGGGCCTGGACGGTGGTCGATGGTCGCGGCTCGCCCGGTGGTCGACGCGCGCCGCGCGGGCTGAGCGGTGGTCGATGGTCACGCTCGCCCCGTTGCCGACGGGCGCCGCGCGGGCCTGGACGGTGGTCGATGCGCGCGAGGCGGGCGCGGCCTGGACGGCGGGCCGGTGCCCGTGCCACTCGCGGAAGCCTGGCAGTGGCCGGGAACTCCCACCGCCCGCGGGCCTGGACAGCGGCCGATGCTCGCGGCGCGACTGATTCGGGTCCCGGCGCTCCTAGGCTCCGTTCCGCTCCGGCCCCTCCCATGATCAAGTCCGACACCCTCCCATGATCAAGGGAACAATCTGGCTGTCATAGCGACCAGAAGTTTCCCTTGATCATGGGCGTCGGCGGTGGCCGTCCTTGGCGCCGTGGCCCTGGCTGGGCCGGGCTCCGGGCCAGGCTTCGGGCCAGGAGCTCAGGACCGGAGGCTACGGGACGGTCAGGTACAGGGTCGTGGCCTTCGGGTCGCGGACCGTGACCGCTGTGTGGCCGGCGTCCGCGGCGACGGCCGTCGTGTCCGGGCAGGTGGTCGGGCAGGAGATCGTGCGGGGCGAGGCCGGCATGGCGCCGTTCTCGGTGGCGACCGTCACCAGGCGCAGCGCGCCGTCCGCCGAGCGCCAGAGCAGGTGGGCCCGCTCGCCGTCGGCCGCGGCCGTGAGCGGCTGGTGGCCGCCCAGGCCGGGTAACGCCACGTCCCACTTCACGCCGCCCGTGCGGGCGTCGACGGCGGCCAGGTGCGGGCGGTCGGCGCTGGGCTCCGCGTAGAGCAGGATGGCCCCCGCGGCGACGGCCAGGGCGCCGGCGGCGTCGTGGCGGGCGCCGACCGAGCCGGTCACCGCGTCCATGTACGTCGCGCGGTGCGGGACGCCGGTCACCGTCACGAAGCCCGAGCCTGCGGCGAACACGCGCAGCTCCGGGTTGGTGCGCTGGATGGCGTGCCACGACCACCGCTCGGCGCCGCTGTCGGCGGCCAGGCCCACGGCCATGTCGTCGACGCCCGTGGCACGGCACCGCATCGCGACGGCGACCGTCTCGGACGTCGAGGCCAGGTCGGTCACGTCGCACGGGCCGCCGTTGCGCTCCGGGGTCCACCGCCAGCGCAGCGCGCCGTCGCGGGCGTCGATCCCGAGCAGGTCGCCCGCCCCGATGCCGAGGTTGGACAGGATGGCGAGGCGCCCCGCCGCCCGGACCGTCGCCATCTTCCCCGCCGCGAACCGCCGCGAGAACCGCTCCGCGCCGGTGCCCGCGTCGAGCGCGGTGACCAGGATCCCGTCGTCGGTGCCGAACACCACGACGACGGCGCCGTCGACCAGGCCGGCCGTCGAGCTGGGCAGGTCGGAGCGCAGATACTGCCAGGCGGTCGTCCCGGTGCCGAGCCACACCGCCCGGATGCCGTCGGTGCCGCGCAGGATCGCCAACTCGTCGTGCACGCCGACGAGCTGCACCCCGGCCAGCTGCAACGGCCACGCGGGGGCGGAGCCGGCCGGGCGGGCACCGGCCGTGGTCGCGTCGACGAACCGGCCCTCGCGCGCCCAGTCGATGCCGATGAACGCCGTGACGAGCACCAGCGCCACCGTCGCCGCCCCGGCCAGCCAGGACCGCCGGCCGGTGGGCGCGACCCGGCCCGGCCCGGCGACGAGCAGCAGGACCCAGCCGAGGCCGGCGAAGGCCGTGCCGGCGACCGTGAGAGGGCCGCCGACGGCCACGCCCGCGCTCGGCGACACCAGCCGCGCCAGGCCGACGGCGACGAGCAGGGCGGCCACCGCGGCGACGGCGGCGACCGCGGCGATCAGCCGGAAGCGGCGCGGCTCGTGGCGGGCATAGGCGAGGCACAGCAGGCCCAGCAGCGGGCCCAGGAAGGCGATGCCGGCGATCGTCGTCAGGTCGGGGCGCAGGCCGCCGGAGAGGGTCCAGGGCAGCGCGAGGCCGGCGACGGTGGCGGCGGTGCCGAGCGCCAGGACGATGAACCCGCAGACGCGGACGACGAGTTTCACGGCAAACAGAATGACGGGTCCCTATGACAATTTCGACCGCCGCTTCTGTCGGTAAGCCGCCGACTTCGCTCGGTTCTGACACGCCAGTGAGCAGAAGCGGCGGGACGTGTTCTTCGTAGCATCGAGGAAGTACGCGTCGCAGGCGTCGGCGGCGCACTGGCCGAGCCGGTGCGTCTGCCGGGTGCCGACCAGGAAGGCCACGGCGGTGGCGGACTCGGCGGCCCAGGCGTCGACGATGGTGGCCGAGTGGGCGTGGAATGACAGCTGTGGCAGCCCGTCGGGGCTCGCGTGCAGATTGGGCACCGCGCCGTGCTCGCGCAGCACGCCGTTGAGCACCCCGGCCGCGCTGTGCAGGTCGCCGGCCAGGCAGGCGTCGAGGGCCGCCCGTAATCGGCCGGCCACCGTGGTCAGCACGTCGACGTCGGCCGACGACACGTCGTGGCCCCGCAGGCGGGTGCTCCCCGCCAGGTCGGCGAAGGCGCCACGCAGCCCCTCGGCGGGCCGCCCCTGCCGGGCGGGGACGGCCAGGTCGTTCACCAGCGTCAGGCAGAGTTCGACATACGTCTCCACGTAACTGTCTATCTCGGCTTGACCAGTGATCCCGCCCTCGTCTATCGTCACCGTCATAGCTTAACTTAGGCAGTGACGGGGAGTGGGCATGTTCGAGTTCACCGACGCCGGGCGGATCCTGGCCGGCGTCGCGCTGCTGTCGATCGTGACGATCGAGGTCGGCGGCTGGTTCCTCACGAAGATCGTTCGTGGCGCGGTCCCGATGACCCCGTTCCAGAAGGCCTTCGCGCGGGCCGGCCACGCGCACGCGGGTGTCCTGGTGACGCTGGGTCTGGTCGGGATCCTGTATGCCGAGCTGGCGCACCTCGACGGCGTCGTCGGCTGGCTGTCGCGGATCTGCGTCCTGGCGGCCGCCATCCTCATGTCGGGCGGCTTCTTCGCAGCCTCGGCGGGCAAGGACCGCAACCAGCCGAACGCGGCGATTGCCCTGGTCTGGGTGGGTGCGCTGTCCTTAGCGGTGGGTGTGGTCAGCCTGGGGGTCGGCGTGCTCGCGAGCTGACCCATCCAGTACGCTCGTACTGCTAGGGAAGAAGGCCCGAGAGGAGCGCCCGGCCGATGGCGAAGATCAAGGTAAACAACCCTGTCGTCGAGCTCGACGGCGACGAGATGACCCGCATCATCTGGAAGCAGATTCGCGAGCAGCTGATCCTGCCGTACCTCGACGTCGACCTGAAGTACTACGACCTGTCGATCGAGTACCGCGACCAGACCGACGACCAGGTGACGGTCGACGCCGCCAACGCCATCAAGCAGTACGGCGTGGGTGTCAAGTGCGCCACCATCACGCCGGACGAGGCTCGCGTCGAGGAGTTCAAGCTCAAGAAGATGTGGCGGTCGCCGAACGGCACGATCCGCAACATCCTGGGCGGCGTCGTCTTCCGCGAGCCGATCATCATGGCCAACGTGCCGCGGCTCGTCCCGGGCTGGACCAAGCCGATCATCATCGGCCGTCACGCCCACGGCGACCAGTACAAGGCGACCGACTTCGTCGTGCCCGGCCCGGGCAAGGTCACCGTCACCTACACCCCGGCTGACGGCAGCGCGCCCATGGAGTTCGAGGTCGCCAACTTCCCCGGCGGCGGTGTCGCGATGGGGATGTACAACTACGACGACTCGATCCGCGACTTCGCGCGGGCGTCGTTCCGCTACGGGCTCGACCGGGGCTACCCGGTGTACCTGTCGACGAAGAACACGATCCTGAAGGCGTATGACGGCCGGTTCAAGGACCTGTTCGCCGAGGTCTTCGAGGCCGAGTTCAAGGACGCGTTCGCCGAGGCGGGCCTGACCTACGAGCACCGGCTCATCGACGACATGGTCGCCGCCGCGCTGAAGTGGGAGGGTGGCTTCGTCTGGGCCGCCAAGAACTACGACGGTGACGTCCAGTCCGACACCGTCGCCCAGGGCTTCGGCTCGCTCGGCCTGATGACCAGCGTGCTGATGACCCCGGACGGCAAGACGGTCGAGGCCGAGGCGGCGCACGGCACGGTCACCCGGCACTACCGGCAGTGGCAGAAGGGCGAGAAGACCTCGACGAACCCGATCGCCTCGATCTTCGCGTGGACGCGTGGCCTGGCCCACCGGGGCAAGGTCGACGGCACGCCCGAGGTGACCAGCTTCGCCAACACGCTGGAGCAGGTCTGCGTCGACACCGTCGAGGGCGGCCAGATGACCAAGGACCTCGCCCTGCTCATCGCCCGCGACGCCCCGTGGCTGACCACGGACGAGTTCATGAACGCGCTCGACCAGAACCTGGCCAAGAAGCTCGGCGCCTGACGCGACCCGCGGGCCCGGAGTCCGGCGCGCGCGAGCGCGCGTCGGCCCGGGTGCCGGGTGGTGAGTGGCGGTCAGTAGGTGACGACCGGGCCGGCCGGGGTGTCCTGCACGGATACCCCGGCCGTCTGCATCGCGTCGCGGAGGGCGTCGCTCAGGGCCCAGTCCTTGGACTCGCGGGCCGCGGTGCGCAGCGCCACCAGGGCGGTGACCAGCGGGGTCAGGCGTTCGGTGCCGGCCAGGCCGCCCAGGCGGACGAGCATGCGTCTCAGGGCGGATCTGGCCTGCTCGCGTTCGTCGGAGACGTCCGTGTCGGCGATCCAGTCGTGCATCGCCTGCTCCAGGGCCAGCGCGGCGGCCACGCAGCCGTCGACGTCGCGGGACTCGTAGCAGGTGTCGAAGCGGGTCACCGCCGTGAGCGTCTCCGCGCCCAGGGATGTTGCCGGGAGGCTCGGCCGGGAAGGCGGCAGGCCCGCGGCGCCCGAGGACGAGGATGAGGACTGGGACGGCGGGGTCGCACCCGTGAAGGCGGTGAAGGGCAGCAGCGTGCCCGACGGCCACCAGCGCGACCCGCCGCTGCGGCGCAGCGTCAGGCCGCCGTTGCCCAGGACACGGACCGTCGACGCGGCCGGGTCGAAGACCGCGGCCGTGTGTTCGTCCACGCCCAGGATGAACGAGTCCTCCGGCAGCTCCGGCTCCAGCATCCGCAGGCGGCGCTCGCCCAGGTAGCAGAAGCGGGTGTCGTGGTGGCCGCCCTCGGCGTTGTCGTAGTGGGGGATGATCACCGCCGGCAGGCCGGTCAGCGGGCGGATCAGGTCCAGGCCCGGCGCCCAGGCGGGCTCGGCGCCGACCTTGTAGATCTCGTAGACCGGGATCGTGTGGGAGCTCAGCGTCAGGGCCGCGGCGCTCGCGAACAGGACCACCGCGTCGCGGGCCACGGCCTCCCGCAGTACCACCGGAATCTCGGTGTCCGTCCACTGGCGCAGGGCGTAGGTCGGGCTCCCCGGCCCGGCGAACAGCCAGCCGGCCGAGCGCAGGTCGGCGAGGGCCCGCTCGCGGTCCAGGCCGGGAGGCGGGGTGGTGCGCCAGCTCGCGACCTTGACGCTGCGGCCCGTGCTGTCGGCGAAGTACTTCAGGGCGCGGGTGGAGATGTCGTCGGCGTTCTCCTGGAAGCCGTACGGCGTGTCGAGCAGGACGGCAGGGCGGTCGCCGCAGCGCTCGAAGATCTCGCGGTGTGGCTTGACCATCGTGGGGGCCGTCTCGCCCGAGCCCATGATCACGAGCAGGCCGGTCATCAGGGCACCAGCCCGAGCAGGTCGGCGGCGATCGACGCCGGGTGCTGGGCGTGCAGGTCGTGGTCGCCGCCAGGGTACGGGCGGATCTTCACGTCGCGCAGGCCGGCCAGGTCGGGGTCGGTGGAGCCGGCCGGGATGGCCAGGACGGGGACCCCGACGCGCGGGTAGTACGGCTGCGGCGGGTCGTCCCACATGCTGCGCAGGATGCTCATGTGCCGGTCGACGGGCAGCCGCCGGCGCAGGGAATCGTCTGGGCCGACGGCGAGGTTGCCGATCGTCGCCTCGATCGCCCACGGCTCCCAGTCGCGGTGACTGGCGCGGAGCGAGGCGCGCAGGGCGGTCGCGGTGATCGCGCTCACGTCCGCCGGGCGGAGCCGGGCCGCGCACGCCTCCCACGACGGGAAGCGGGAGGCCAGGTGGATCCAGCCGCCGTCGACCAGGGCCAGGGCGGCGACCCGGGACGGGTGGCGGGCGGCGAGCTGGACCACGACGTTGCCGCCCCAGGACTGGCCGGCCACGATCGCGGGCGGCAGGTCCAACTCGGAGCAGACCGCGGAGAGGTCGGCAGCCGCCGTCGCGGTGTCGTAACCGATCGGCGGGCTGTCCGATGAACCGTGGGAGCGCAGGTCGACCGCGTAGACCGGATGCCCGGCCAGCGCGTGCGCCACGCCGTCCCAGAGGCGGGCGTTCGACGACAGGCCGTGGACGAGCAGGAACGGCGTCCCGCGAGCGTCGGTGCCGAAGACCCGGACGTTGAGCGAGACGCCTTCCCCCACGCGCACCCTCATAGAGGCGACTCTAGATGCCGTGACCCCTCCGGTGGAGGGCCCCGAGCACGCTTTCGACCTTGACCACGCCGGTGACGGCGGCCAGGGCGATCGCGGCGCGCGGCTCGCGCCAGTTCGAGCGCATCGCGGCCCTGGTCCAGCGCCAGGCGTCGCGGCGGTTGCCGGTGGCGGCGGACCAGCAGGCCAGCTGGCCGTAGACCCGGCCGGCGCCGGTGCCCGAGCCGGCGATCTCCGGGTGGCGGGCCATCATCCAGCGCAGCGAGGCCATCTTGGTGGCGTACTCGTACGCGAACATGGACGAGCGGCCCCACAGGACGCGGGCCAGCGGCTCGTCGACGTGGACGATCTCGCCGCGCTTGGCCGCCCGCAGCAGCAGGTCCCAGTCCTCGTTCTGGCTGCCCGGCGCGTCCTCGGCGACGAGGCCCATCTCGTCGCGGGCGAACGCGCGGCGGCGCACCAGGAACGTCGACGAGTGCAGCATGGCCATCCGGGAGCGGACCAGGTCGTCGAGGCCGACCAGGGACGCGCCGGCGAGCCGGGTGTTGAGCCGGTCGCCGAACTCGACCTCGATCGCCGCCGTGCAGAAGTCGGCCTGCGGGCGCTGCTGGAGGGCGTGGACCTGCCGGCGCAGCTTGGCCGGCGCCCACACGTCGTCGTCGTCGCAGAACGCGACCAGGTCGGTGTCGAGCGCCACGATGCCGGTGTTGCGCGCGCCGGCCAGGCCGGGCCTGCGCAGGTTCGGCAGCACGTCCAGCGGGCGCTCGCCGCCGCGGCACAGCGCCGCGTCGGGCGGGTGCTGGTCGAAGACCACGATGGTGCGGACCGGGCCCGGGTAGTCCTGGGCGACGATCCCCTCGACGGCCCGGGCCAGCAGCTCCGGGCGGTTGCGGGTCGGCACGACGACGCCGACGCTCGGCCAGTGCGCCGCGGTGCTCATCGCGCACCCCGGTAGCCGTACACGCCGAGCAGCGGGGCGGTCAGCGCGCTCACCACGCGCCGCTGCCGCCCCGGCAGGGCGGTCCGCCAGGCGTCGTCGCGGCGCAGCGGTACCGGACCCACCGTGAAGCGCATCGGGTTGCCGGCGGCACTGTGGCACGGCCCCAGCTCGGCCGTGCCGTCCTTCACGAACTCCGCCGTGGGGAAGGGCACGTCGGCGAACGAGGCGATGTCGCGCAACGTCTCGACCGGCGAGTCGAGGAGCTCCTCGTACCGCACCCGCCGCACCGGCACCCCGCAGCGGTGCAGCACGGAGAACGCGGTGTTGTGCGCGTTCCACAGCAGCGCCGAGCGGCTGGGGGAGTACCGCGTCATCTCCTGCGCCCCGTCCGTCTCGGGCCGGCTGACCTTCTTCGTCCACGAGTACGCCACGCCCCGGCTGTCCCGGACCATGTGCACCACCCGCAGGTCGACGGACGGCGCGTAGCGCAGGCAGTAGGCGAGCGCCGCGTGCTTCGACGAGTCGACCAGCACCGAAGCGCCGGAGACCACGGCCGCGGCCTCGTAGAGCCGGGCGTACCAGTCGGCGTACTCCTCGACGAGCAGCCGCTGTGCGGCGCTCATCCGCACGCTGGCCAGCCGCGGGATGTGCCGGGTGCGCTCGACCGCGTGCTGCAGCGCGAGGACCCGCCACACGTCGACGTGGTGCCACCCGCCGAACGCCTTCTCGCCGACGGCCCGCCAGAACTCGCAGTCGGAGAAGTGCTTGCCGCACCCGCACCGCTCGTCGCCGGCGATGTCGCGTTCCCACAGGTGCACGACCTCGCCCAGCGGACAGACGCCGGGCAGCTCACCCAGGAGGCGTTCGAGCAGCGTGGTACCGCTGCGGCCGAGACCGCCGAGGAACAGAACGCGTACCAAGCGTCCTCCTTGGTCGTTTTGGTAGATATGCCAGATCTGCTGGCATTGGCTCTAACGAGGAAATGCGGACTCACGATGCTGCGCAGCTACACCCGGCGCGTCCCCGTCGGTGGCCTGGCCATCGACCCGCTGACCGAGCCCGAGGTCGTCGCCCATGTGCTGCGGGCGCTCGACGCGGGCCGGGGCGGCTGGATCGTGACCCCGAACGTCGACATCCTGCGCCAGGTCGCCCGCGATCCCGCGCTGCGAGCCGAGCTGAGCGCGGCCGACCTGGCCGTCGCCGACGGCGCACCGCTGGTCTGGGCCGCCCGCCTGGCCGGCCGCTCGCTGCCGGCCCGGGTGGCCGGCTCGGATCTCGTCTGGTCGCTGTCGCAGGGCCTCGCGGCGGCGGGGCGCAGCATCTTCGTGCTGGGCGGCGACCCCGCGACGGATGGCGCCGCCCGGGCCGCGGCCACGCTGGCCGAGGCGTACGAGGGTCTGCGGATCGCCGGCGCGCTGAGCCCGCCGTACGGGTTCGATCGGCCGGGGGCAAAGCTCGACAAGATCCGGCAAACGATACGCAGCGCCGGGCCGGACATGGTGTACGTCGGCCTCGGGTTCCCAAGGCAGGAGCGGCTCATCGCCCGGCTTCGGAGCGAGCACCCGCGAGCGTGGTTCCTCGGCTGCGGCGCCGCCGTCAACTTCGTCGCCGGCGACGTCCAGCGCGCCCGGCCCGTCCTGCGGAAGGCGGGCCTGGAGTGGCTCGACCGGCTGGCCCGCGAACCCCGCCGCCTCGCCCGCCGTTATCTGCGTGAGGACGCCCCGTTCGCGGCCGCGCTGCTGGCCCGCTCGCTCCATCACCGGCTGACCCGCAAGCCCACCCATCGGGCATAAATCACCACAAACAGGCCATTACGCCGGAGCGACGAGCGGCGTTAGCCCCTGGAGAACCAGACGCCGAAGGGGTCGCCGCTTCATGGACGCCAACCGCCCGTACTCCGCCGAAACCGACAGCCCCGGCGTCGACCTGCTCGGCATGGCTCGGCGCCACTGGTGGCTCGTCGTCATCGTCGTGATCGCCGGCCTCGCCGCCGCGGCGCAGTTCACGTCGGTGCAGGCGACGGTGTACGAGTCGGCGACCTCGGTGCTCGTCTCGCCGATCGGCAACGGCCAGGACGCGAACTCCACCAGCGGGCGCACCAAGGGCGACATCAACCTCGACAACGAGGCGCAGCTGGTCACCTCCACCACGGTCGCGACCGACGCCGCGGCGCTCATGCGCTCCACCGCCGCGCCGGACACCCTCGCCGGGAGCGTGCGGGTGGAGGTACCGCCGAACACCACCTTCCTCGTGATCACCTTCTCGGCGCCCGACGCCCGGACCGCCCAGGCCGGGTCGCACGCGTTCGCCGAGGCGTACCTGCGCAACCGCGAGGAGTCGGCCAAGGCCGACGTCGCCGGGCGCATCGCGATCCTCAACGACAAGATCAACCAACTGAACGCGAGCCTGACCCAGATCAACAACAAGCTGGCCGCGCTGCGCGCCGGCGACCCCAACCGGCCCAACCTGGAGAGCCAGCGCACCACCGTCACCTCGCAGATCAACACGCTCGCCGGCCAGCTCAACCAGCTGCTCACCACCACCGTCAGCGCCGGCAAGATCACCCGCGACGCCGACCTGCCGGGGCGGCCGGTGAAGCCGAACCGGCTGCTCAACCTGGCCAGCGGCGCGATGATCGGCCTGCTGCTCGGGGTCGGCGCGGCGATGCTGCGGGAACGGCTCGACCAGCGCGTCCGCCGGCCCGGCGACCTGCCCCGCCGGGTCGACGTCACCGTCCTGGCCGCAGTGCCCGGCCGGGTCAAGCCGCGCCTCGACGACGTGTTCGCCCCGTTCGGCACCGGCGGGCGGATCTTCAACCGGCTCCGCAACGAGGTCCTCGCCAGCGTCCCGGCGCCCGCCGGGGGCGACGCCCGCGTCGTGCTCGCCGGCCAGGTCGTCGTCGTCGCCGGGGCGAGCCGCGGGGCGGCGTCGACCGTGGTCGCGGCGAACCTGGCGGCGGCCTTCGCCCGTACCGGCGCCGAAACCGTCCTCGTGTGCGCCCACCTGCCGGACAGCCTCGTCGACACCGCGTCGGTGCACCGGATGCTCGGCGTGCGCGCCGTGCCCGGCCTCTCCGACGTGCTCGCCGGTCGCTTCTCGCTGAGCAGCGCCACCCAGCGGGCGCCGCGGCACCCCAACCTCAGCGTCGTCACCACCGGCGGCACCGCCAGCGCCGGTGGGCTGCTGCAGTCGCAGGCGCTCCGCGACACGCTCGCCACGCTGCGGGAGCGCGCCGCCTACGTCGTCGTCGAGGCCCCGTCCACGGCCACCAGCGCCGACGCGCAGAGCCTGGCCAGCCTCGCCGACGCCGCCATCGTCGCCGTCGAGCTGCGCCGCACCCGCCACACCGAGGTCGCCGACGCCGCCGACCAGCTGCGCCGGGTCGGCACCCCGCTGCTCGGCGCGGTCGTGCTGCCCCGCCTGTCCGCGCCGCGCGGTGGCGACGAGCGCGAGGTCACCGAGCCCGAGACGCCGTCGGTCGCCGAGGACATGACCACGGTCCTGGAGAAGCTGCCGGCGAAGAAGGAGGAGCCGGCGCCGAAGCGGATTCGCACCGTGCCGACCCCACCCAAGCGGCAGACCCAGACCATCACGGTCACCCGCGTCGCGACCGACGCGCCCAGCGAGAACGGCGCCGACAAGCGGCGATGACCCTCACCACGCACCCCTCAGCACGGGCCGAAGCCGCCGACGCGCTGCCGGCCCGGCCCCGCCCGCGACCGGTCCACCGGCTGCGCGCCTGGCCCCTCACCGCCGTCCTGCTGCTCTACCCGCTGTGGTGGGCGCTCGGGCTCGGCGTGCTCATCTTCTTCGTGGCCGCGGTGCCGATGCTGGTCGCGCTGGTGCGGCACCGCGCCTCGGGACACCTCGTCAAGCTGCCCCCGGCGTTCCTGCTCTGGCTGCTCTTCCTGGCGACGGTCCTCTTCGGACTGTTCACCCTGGGCACCGACCCGGTGGGCACCGTCCCGGGCACCGCGGCCAGCCGCCTGGTGTCGTACGGGTTCCGGCTCGGCGGCTACGCGGCGCTGACCGTCCTGCTGGTGTACGCCGGGAACGTCGACCGCCGGGAACTGACCCAGGAGCGGCTCGTCCGGCTGCTCGCCTGGCTGTTCGTGATCACCGTCGCCGGCGGGCTGCTCGGCATGGCCGCGCCCCGCTTCGAGTTCACCGCGCCGGTCGAGCTGCTCCTGCCCCGGCACGTGCGGGCCGACGGGTTCGTCCAGTCGCTCGTCCACCCGACCGCGGCGCAGGTCATGAACCTGCTCGGCGGCGAGACGCCGCGGCCGGGCGCGCCCTGGGGGTACACCAACACCTGGGGCAACAACGTGTGTCTCCTCGTCGGCTGGCTCCTCGTCGCCGGCTTCTGCCTCGCCCGCCGGCGCCACACGAAGGTGCTCACCGCGGTCACCCTGGTCGTCGCCATGGTGCCGATCGTGTACTCGCTGAACCGCGGCCTGTGGATCGGCCTGGCCGTGATGGCCGTGTACACGGCGGTCCGCCTGGCGATGCGCGGCAGGTTCGCCGCCCTCGCCCTCATCGGGGTCGCCGGCGCGACGGTCGTCGTCGCCATGGTCACCACCCCGCTCGGCGACGTCGTCACCGCCCGCCTGGAGCACGGCAAGTCCAACGGCGTGCGGATGTACACCACCGAGAAGGCCGTCGGCGGGATGCTCGAGTCGCCGGTCATCGGCTTCGGCTCGACCCGCACCACGCTCGGCGGGCGCAACTCGATCGCGGTCGGGGAGAGCGAGGGCTGCGAACGCTGCGGCAACTTCACCGTCGGCGGCAACGGCCAGCTGTGGCAGCTGCTGTACGCCCACGGACTCGTCGGCACCGCCACCTACCTGGGGTTCTTCGCCGCCGCGCTGTGGCGGTTCCGCCGCGACCACACACCCGCCGGGCTCGCCGCGGCCGCCGCCATCGTGTCCAGCCTCGCGGCGATGTTCTGGTACAACGCGCTGGTCACCCCGCTGGCGCTGACGTTCCTCGCGTACGTCGTCCTGTGGCGCAACCAGCAGAGGGGATTCCCGCGATGAGTCCACTGAAGACCGCGCCGGCCGCGCTCAAGGCCGACGACGAGCGGCTGCGGGCGCAGTACATCGAGGAGGTCCTCGGCCTGCTCTACCCCGGCAGCGGCGGACCCCCCGTCGAGTACCTCGTCATCCCCAACGCCCGCAGGCCCCGCCTGCTCGTGCCGGCCGACGACCGGCGCCTCGCCGCTGCCGCGGTCCGCCGCTACGCCGAGCCGCAGTCCCGCCTGGCCCGGCTCAAGCGCGACGCCGTCGTCACCGCGCTGCGCACCGGCCTGTCCGGCCTGCTGCTGCGCGACCGGCTGCGGCTGTGCCCGGCCGCCGACACCATCGACGCCTACCTGCGCGGCGCGCTCGGCGCCGACCTGCGCCTCAGCGTCCACATCGGACCGGCGCGGGCCAACCGCAAGCCGGTGCTGCAGCTGCTCGCCCCCGACGGGCACACCGTCGCCTTCGCCAAGCTCGGCACCTCGACGCTCACCCGCACGCTGGTGCGGGCCGAGGGCAACGCGCTCAACGCCGTCGGCACCGCCCACTTTACGGCGCTGCGCGTACCGGAGGTCCTGCACGCCGGGCGGTGGGGCGAGCACGAGGTGCTCGTCCAGTCGGCGCTGCCCGTCTGGCGGCCGCGGGCACCGCTGACCGCGCCGCGCCTCACCGCCGCCATGCGGGAGGTCGCGGCCTGCTGCGGTACCAGCCACGGCACCCTCGACGGCAGCGGCTACTGGACCCGGCTGCGGGCCCGGCTCGGCGCGATCGCCGGCCACGCCGAGGGCGCCGTCCTGCGCGCCGCCGCCGAGCGCCTCGCCCGCACCGCCGGGCGCACCGATCTCACCTACGGCTCCTGGCACGGGGACTGGTCGCCGTGGAACATGGCGAGCCTCGCCGACACGCTCCTGGTCTGGGACTGGGAGCGGTTCACCCCCGGCGTGCCGGTCGGCTTCGACGCGCTGCACCACGCGTTGCAGCTCGGCATCGCCCGGGCGCCGTCGGCCGGCGACGCCGTCAACGAGCTGGTCGGCGAGGCGCCCGGACTGCTGCGGCCCTTCGGTGTGACGCACCGGCAGGCGGTCGAGGTGACCACCCTGCTGTACCTCGTCGACCTGGCCACCCGGTACGTCACCGACCGGCAGGCGGAGGCCGGCGCCCGGCTGGGCGTGCTCGGCAGCTGGCTCCTGCCCGTCCTCGTCGCGCGAGTGGAGGCGCTGTAACCATGCCCGTGCAGGTACCCGACACGATGAAGCGGATCGTCCACTTCGGATCCCGCAACTACGGCCAGCTCACCGCCGACCGGCGGATCCTGCCGTCGTTCCTGATCTGCGGCGGCCAGCGCTGCGGGACCACGTCGCTCTACCGGGCCCTGGCCGCCCACCCGGCCGTCATCAAGGCCGTGCTGCACAAGGGCGTCCACTACTTCGACCTCGGCTACCACCACGGGCTGCGCTGGTATCGCGGCCACTTCCCGCTGCGCCGCCGCGCCGAGCGGGTGCGCGCCGAGTTCGGCGTGCCGGCCCAGACCTTCGAGTCGAGCCCGTACTACATGTACCATCCGCACGCCCTCGGCCGGATCGCCCGCGACCTGCCCGGCGTCCGGCTCGTCGTGCTGGTCCGCGACCCGGTCGAGCGGGCCTACTCGCAGCACGCCCACGAGGTCGCCCGCGGCTTCGAGCCCCAGGTCGACTTCGCCCGCGCCCTCGACCTGGAGCAGGAGCGGCTCGCCGGCGAGCGCCAACGCCTTCTCGACGACCCGTTCACCTACAGCTTCGCCCACCAGCACCACGCCTACCGGGCCCGCGGCGAGTACATCGAGTACCTCCAGCCGATGGCCGACCTGCTCGGCCGCGACCGGGTCCACGTCGTCGACAGCAGCCTGTTCTTCACCCGGCCCGAGCCGGTCTACGACGCCGTCGTCGACTTCCTCGGCCTGCCCCGGACCGGCTCCTACCCGCCGTTCGAGCGGCACAACGCCCGCCCCCGCAACCGGCTCGACGACTCGATCGCCCAGCGGCTCGCCGAGCACTACCGGCCGTACGACGAGCGCCTCGCGGCGTGGCTCGGCTACCGGCCCTCGTGGATGTGACGGCCACGCTCGAGCGGCGGCCCGCCCTGGAGTCGCCGACCGGCATGCTCCGCGGCGCCGTCCGCGGCGGGATCGCCAACCTCGCCGGCACGGTCTGCACCGGCCTCGCCGGTGTCGGCGTCACCTGGCTCGCCGCCCGCGCCCTCGACCCGGGGACCGCCGGCGCGTTCTTCGCCGCGACCGCCACCTTCGGCCTCGGCGTCACCGTGGCCAAGCTCGGCACGCAGACCTCGCTGGTCTACTGGCCGGCCCGGATGCGCGCCACCGGCGACCTGTCCCGGCTCGCCGAGTGCCTGCGGGTCGCGCTGGCCCCGATCGTGCTCGCGGCGCTCGCCATCGCGGCCGGCCTGTGGTTCGCCGCCGACCTGCTGCCCGGCCGGGCCGACCTGGTGCGGGCCCTGGCCGTGTTCCTGCCGGCGGCGGCGCTCAGTGACGCGCTGCTCGCGGCGAGCCGCGGCCTGCGCGCGATGCGCCCGACCGTCCTGCTGGACCGGGTGGTGCGACCGGCGACCCAGCTCATCCTGCTGGCCCTCGTCTGGGCCCTGGGGTTCGGGCCGGACGTCTTCGCCGCGCTCTGGGCGCTCCCGTACCTCCCGGTGGCGCTGATGGCGGGGCTCTGGCTCGGTCGGGTCCGGTCGCGAGTCGATGTCGCGTTCGTTCGTGCAACGGACTTCTCTCCCCGGCGGTTCTGGGCCTTCACCGCGCCCCGCGCCGTCGCCAGCTTCGCCCAGATGGCCCTCCAGCGGGTGGACGTGCTGCTGGTCGCCGCGTTCGCCGGCCTCGCCCCGGCCGCGATGTACGCCGTCGCTGGCCGGTTCGTGATCCTCGGCCAGTTCGTCAACCAGGGCGTGTCGCAGTCGGCCCAGCCGCGGCTGGCCGAGCGGCTCGCCGTGCGCGACACCGACGGCGCCAACCTGCTCTACCAGCAGGCCACCGCCTGGGTCGTGCTCGCGGCCTGGCCGCTGTACCTGCTCGTGTTCGCCTACGCGCCGCTCTACCTGCGGCTGTTCGGATCGCACTACGAGGACGGTGTCGGCATCGTCCGGGTGCTCGCCGCCACGATGATGGTCGCGACCGCCTGCGGGATGGTCGACATGGTCCTCGCCATGGGCGGGCGCACGTGGTGGAACCTCGCCAACGTCGCCGTGGCCCTGCTCGTGATGCTCGGCGTCGACGCGCTGCTCATCCCCCGCAGCGGAGCGTTCGGCGCGGCGATCGGGCTGTCCGCGGCCGTCCTGGTGAACAACCTCGTCCCGCTCATGCAGGTGGTGCTCGGGCTGGGGCTGCACCCGTTCGGCCGGGCCACGCTGCTCGCCTGTGCGCTGGCGGCGGCGTGTTTCGCGGTACCGCAGCTGCTTCTGCTGCCGGTCCACAGCTTGACGATCAAGATTGCCGCCACCTTGGCGGGCGCCGTCGCGTACGCAGGTGCGGCGGTGCGGTTCAGAAGAGTGCTGATGCAGGGGGGACGATGAGAACGGACTACGCGGAGGTCTTCCAGTCGGACGCGGCGGTCGACAAGTACGAACGGGTGGTCTACGCGCCGGAGACCTACTCGACGGCGGTGAGCGTGCGGCAGCGGGCGTTCCTGCGGCGGCTGGTGCGCCGGGAGTTCACCGCGCGGCGCCCGGTCCAGCACGACTTCGCCTGCGGTACCGGGCGGGCGATCAAGCTGCTGCACGGGGTGGTGCGGGCCGCCCACGGCTACGACGTGTCGGCGCAGATGCTGGCGAAGGCCCGGGAGGCGGGCGTCTACGCCAAGCTGCACCAGGTCGGCGCCGACGGGCCGGTGCCGGAGCCGGCCACCGTCGACGGGCCCGCCCTGGTGACGGTGTTCCGGCTGCTGCTCAACGCGCCCAAGGACGTACGGGACCGGGCGATCGCGTTCGCCGCCCGGATCCTGCCGGAGTCCGACTCCGGGCTGCTGGTCGTGGAGAACCACGGCAACCGCTCGTCCCTGCGGCACCTGCGCCACCGGCGCAACCGCGACAACACCTGGTTCGCCGAGCTGCACCACGCCGAGGTCGAGCAGCTGCTGGCCCGGCACGGGTTCGAGGTGATCGACCGGCGGGGGTTCGCGGTCCTGCCGGCGGGCGCGTACCGCCGGGACTGGCTGCGCCCGATGGCCCGCCGCGCCGACGACCTCGCGACCCGGTCCGCCCGCCTGTCCGCGGTCGCCACCGACGTGCTCTACGTGGCGAGACGCATCCCTTCATGAAACGGACCGTGCTGACGCTCGCCGTGGTGGCCGCCGTCGTCGCGGCCGCCGCGGCGGTCACGCTGAGCGTGTTGTCCACCGACCCCGCTCCGGCGCCTGCGCCGTCGCGGACGCCGGACGGGCGGCCACCGGCGATCGCCACCTCCACCGGCCCGTTCCAGGCCGGCCCGGTGGCGCCGCCGGTGTCCGGCTCGTACCTCGGCGCGTGGGTGCGCCCCGAGCGCCTCACCGAGTCGGGCCGCCTGACCGCGATGACCACGTGGGAGGAGGCGCTCGGCCGTCCGATGGCGATCGTCAACACGTACCGCCGCTTCGACGAGAACTTCTTCAACGACTCCGACCGTTCGTTCGCCGGCCGTGGCACGACGCTGATGCTGTCGTGGGCCGGCGGCGACACACGGCTGGTCACGATGGGCCGCTACGACGAGCTCATCCGGGAGCGGGCCCGTGAGCTCAGGTCCTTCGGCCGTCCGGTGCTGCTGCGGTACCGCTGGGAGATGGACCGCCCGAACCTGCGCGCCCAGATGTGGTCCGGCGAGGACTACGTCGCGGCCTGGCGCCACGTGCGGCGGATCTTCACCGAGGAGGGCGCGACGAACGCGTCGTGGGTGTGGTGCCCGACGGCGGAGGGCTTCACGGGCGGCTACGCGGCCGGCTTCTACCCCGGTGACGACGCGGTCGACTGGACCTGCGTCGACGTCTACGCCGGCTCGAAGTACGCCACGATCGGCCAGCTGATGCGCCCGTTCCTGGAGTTCTGCGCGGCTCACCCGGCCAAGCCGGTGATGATCGGCGAGTTCGGCGTGGCCCGCACGTGGGGCACCGACCAGCGCGCGGCCTGGCTGCGCGACGCGTCGGCGACGTTCAAGGCGAACCCACAGATCCGCGCGGTCCTGTACTTCGAGAGCGACCCGACCGACAACAAGGGCCCGACGCAGCAGTTCCAGCTCTCCGACGACCCGGTCCTGCTGGCGACGTTCCGCGCCGAGATCGCCCAGGACCCGCACTACACCCCGATGACGAAGACCCGCCCGGCCCCGCTCCGCCAGCCCCGCAAGTAGCCGTGCGGGGCACCGCGCCGCCTGCCTCACAAGTAGCCTGCGGGCATGCTGGTACGCCCCGCGCGCGGCGCCGACCTCCCGGCGCTGGTGGCGCTGCGCCGCGCCAACGCCGAGGCCCACATGGCCCTGGACCCGGCGGCGTACCGCGTCCCGGACCCGGCCGTGGTGGCGGCGTACTTCCTGGCGACCCTGGCCGCCGGCCGCGACGCCCTGCTGGTGGCCGAGTCCGGGGCGGGCGAGGTGGTCGGCCTGGTCGAGGTGCTGCTCCAGCCCGACCCGCCGGACCACCAGATCCTGCGCCCGGCCCGCCGCGCGCTGGTGCACACGGTGGTGCTCCCGGCCGCCCGCTCGACGGGCGTCGGGGCAGCCCTCGTGTCGGCGGCCGAGGCGTGGGCGCGGGAGGCGGGCGTGACGTACCTGTCCGCGGGCATCCATCACGCCAACGCGGGCGCCCAGCGCTTCTACGGCCGTCACGGCTTCGGGGACGGCGGCGTCTCCCTGGGCAAGCACCTCACACCCTGACCCGGGGGTGCCGCCGGTCAGGGGTGAACGATCGTGGCCGGCGCGACGGTGCGGCACACGGAGCACCGGTGGCCGGCGGATGATCGAGGGGGATCCGCTGTCCGGCGCTGCCGCCGGACGCGGAGGTCGTCTGGAGGTCGTCTGGTGAGCGTCGAAGGAACCTGGAAGTTGTCGGTCGCCACGCCGATCGGCGTTCAGGAGGCCCGGCTCGTGCTGCGTCGTGACGGGGATCGGCTGACCGGGTCGATGGAGCACGACAAGGCGAGTCTGGAGATCGTCGACGGGGTGCTCGACGGTGACGTCGCCAGCTGGAAGGTCGTGAAGGTGATCACCGTGGTGGTGAAGGTGCGGGTGACGGCGACGTTCACGGTCACGGTTGAGGGCGACCGCATGCACGGCACGGTGGCTGCCGGGAAGTTCGGGACGTTCGACGTGACCGGACAGCCAGGGTGACCGCTGCCGGCTCAGATCCGGCTGGTCGCCGCTCGGGCGACCGCGACGGCCGGCGCGGTGCCGGTGACGTCGAAACCGACGATGACCACGTTGATCATCCACTGACCTTTGAGGACGGCGACATAGCGCGGGTCGCCGAACGCCTTCTCGCCGAGGTCGCCGAGGTCGCTCATGGGTGCGGCGGCTCCGGCCTGTGCCTTCATCCGCTCGTAGAGCGCGGCGTCGGCCGGCCACACCGCGACGCTGAGGACGTGGGCTGTGTCCTTCTCGCTGTACCCGCAGGTCCGCTGGCCGGGAAGGCCGTTGTGGTCCTCGGGGCCCGCGGCGGTGACGGTGGCCTTGACGGCCGTCCCAACCTCGGCGGCCGTGACGAGGTCGCAGGGGTTGGGCGTGGCGACGGTTGCCGCCTGGCTGTCGGTGGCGGCATGCGCCTGGTGGCCGGCCGGCGCCGGTGAGCCTTCGCCGCATCCGGTGAGGGCGGCCACCGCTACCGCGGCCGCGATGAGCGGTCTGCGCATGTCAGTCCTTCCGAAGCGGTTCGGGAGAGGTCTGCTGGAGCACGGTCACGCGACATGGCCGAGCTGGCGCAGTGCGCCGAGGTCGTCGCGGCAGGCCCAGTGCTCGGCGATGCGGTCGCCGTCGAACCGGACGATGTGGATCTGCGTCGTGCGGAAGCTGCGACCGTTCGGCGGGAAGCCGAAGAGCTCGCCGGTCTGGGTGGCGGACATGGTGGTCCGGTACGCGAGCCGGTCGCCGTCGTGGAGGACGTCTTCGATCTCGTACCGGATGTCGGTCATCACCGAGTGCAGGTAGGACACGACCGCCCGCAGCTGGTCGGGCCCGGCCGGGACGGGCGCCGGAGGCGCGGCGTGGTCGACGAACTCGGCGGTGACGACCCGGTCGGCGAGAGTGACGTCGCCGGTCTCGAACATGGTCCGGTAGATGCCGCGGATGAGCTGCTCACGCTGGGACACGGTCGCCTCCCCGCATGATGCGCAGGAAGAACACCGCGACGACGGCGGCGCCGGCCATGAGGGGCACGTGGAAGAGGTACTCGATCCAGGCCAGCCCGGCGAAGTCGGCGTGGCCGAGCACCCGGTGCAGGTTGTCGTGCGGCCACCAGCTGACCAGCATGAACGAGATGCTCACGTGAGCCGCCCAGGTCAGCGCGGCTCCGGCGCCGAGCCGCCGCAGCGGAGCCAGCCCGAAGCACGCGAAGGCCAGGCCGGCGCCGAAGGCCAGCGCCTCGAGCACGGACAGGACGACGAAGAGCGGCAGCAGGTCTCGCGGCGGGGTGGGCGCACCGGCCGGATCGGGCCAGATCACGCGGCCGAGCGCGAGGGCGGCGATCGTCCCGGCCAGGGCCACGGCCGCCACCGATATCTTTCTTCCGGACACGGTTACCTCCTACATAGAACGTCGATCTATTGACTGGAATGATGTTAAGATGAACACCGCGGACGGGCAAGGCGGCGTCAGGACCAATCGACGACAGTTGCAGGCGGCGCAGACCCGCCGCGACATCATCGTGGCCGCGACCAGGCTGTTCACCCGCCAGGGATACGCACACACGTCGGTCACCGACATCGCCCGGGAGGCCGGCGTCGCGGTGCAGACCATCTACTCCAGCGTCGGGTCCAAGGCACGGCTCGTCACCGCGATGCTCGACGAGGTGGACACCATCGCGGGCATCCCGCAGCTCACCGCCGAGGTCATGCGCTCAACGGACGCGGGCCACGTCATCGACCTGCAGACGCGGCTGACCCGGCAGCTCAACGAACGCTGCCAGGAAATCCTGGCCGGGCTGCGATCCGCCGCACAGGTCGACCAGACCATCGCCGCGGCATACGCCGACGGACATGCCCGCCACATCGCCGGTGCCCGGCGCGGCGCTGAGCGGCTCGCCGAGCTCGGCGCGCTGCGCCCCGGTACGGACGTCGACACCGCGGCGGTCGCGCTCTCCGTGCTCCTCTGGATCGACACCTGGGCGCAGTTGGTCACCGGCCACGGCTGGACCTTCGACCACGCCGAGGCCTGGCTGTCCGCGTCGCTGCGGACCCTCCTGCTCGCGGAATGACGTCGATCAGGCGCTACGTCGCCTCGACCGGGACGGTCAGGGGATCGGGCGGGGGTCGATCCAGCCGTTGCTGCCCAGGTAGCGCAGGACGGTGGTGACCGCCTCGCCGTGCGACAGGCCCGTCGTGTCGATCGTCAGCTCGGCGTCCAACGGCACCTCGTACGGGTCGTCGATGCCCGTCATGCCCTTGATCAAGCCGGCGCGCGCCTTCGCGTACAGGCCCTTGCGGTCGCGGCGCTCGCACTCCTCCAGCGGGGTCGAGACGTGGACCAGCACGAAGCCCGCGCCGGCGTTGCGGGCGAAGTTGCGCGCCGCCGTGCGCGAGTCGCGGTACGGAGCGATCGGGCAGCACACGGCCACGCCGCCGTGGCGGCCGATCTCGGCGGCCACCCAGCCGATGCGGCGGATGTTGGTGTCGCGGTCCTCGGCCGAGAAGCCCAGGCCGGCCGACAGGTGCCGGCGGACGATGTCGCCGTCGAGCAGCGTGATCGTGCGCTCGCCGGTCTCCTGCAGCGCGTCAGCGACGCCGGTGGCCATCGTAGACTTGCCCGAGCCGGACAGGCCGGTGAAGAACACGACCAGGCCGCGCTGGCGGCGGGGCGGGCGGGCGCGCGCCAGCTCGCGGGCCACCGCCGGCGGGGTGTGCCACTCGGGCAGGATCGTCCCGCGGTCCAGGTGGTCCTCGATCTCGGCCGTGGTGAGCGGCAGGCGGCGGTGGCGGGGCGGGATGTCGTCGAGCGAGCGCCACTGGCCGTCGCGGCCGTCATAGGCCAGCTCGCGGGGGACCAGCACGCGCAGGCCGCCGCCGGAGAGCATCGACTCGCTGGAGGCCAGCAGGTGGGTCACGCCGTAGGCGGCGGCGACGCGCGTGCGCAGCATCGCGTCGCGGATGTCGTCGCCGTCGTGGTGCGGCAGCGGCAGCGCCACGATCGTGGAGGAGGGCATGCGGTCGCGGGCGGCGAGCACGCAGCGCACCAGGGCCTCGGGCGCGAGGCCGTCGGGGCCGGGGCTGTCGACCGGGACCAGGACGAGCAGGTGCGCGGCGAGCGTGCGGGCCGCCCGGGCGATCTGGGCGAGCTGGGGGCGGTGCAGCGGGCGGTCGGCGATCACGCCCAGGATGCGGCCGGCCGGCAGCGTCTCGCGGACCTCGGCGGGCGTGTGCCGCATGCGGCGGAACGCGCCGTGGCCGCCGTCGCCGAGGCGCCGGACCCGGCCGGCGACCCCGGCCGTGGTCTTGCGGGCCGGGTAGACCTCGGTCGTGTCCAGCGCCGCGATCGGCGCGCCCTCCAGGTCGGCGAGCACCAGCACCCGGCGTAGCGGGTTGCTGACGTCGAGCTGGTCGGCGAGGTTGCGCGGCACCTCCAGGGTGACCGGCACCGGCCACGCCGTGCCGTCGGCCAGCCGCCCGGTGCGCCGCAGCGCGATCAGGTCGGACGAGCCGAGGAACCCGGTCAGCGGGGCATACGCGTCGGAAAGCAGCAGCTCCAGGTCGGCCAGCTCCGACGGCTTGGGGGTATAGGTCGGTGCGTCTCGCAGCACCTCGTCCGGCAACGCCCAGCCATCGACAGCCCAACCGTTCACAGCCACGCCCGACAGTCTGCCAAAAGCGTCAACCGGTGTTCCGCATGCCCGCCGCGATGCCGTTGATCGTCGTCAGCAGCGCCCGCTCGAGCGCCGGGTCGGGCGACGCCTTGCGCCCGCCGCCCCACGCGCCGCTGTCGGCCGCCTTGCTCGCGCGGTACTGGTCGAGCAGCGTGACCTGCAGGTGGTGCAGCGGCTGGAGGTAGCTGTCCCGGACGCCGAGCGTGCGGTGCAGGACGGGCTGGCGGTCCAGCAGTGCGGACTCGCCGGTGATCGCCAGGACCTCCTCGACCGTGCGCTCGTACTCCTCGCGGATGACGTCGAAGATCGGGCGCAGGTGCTCCGGGACCAGCGTCTCGACGTAGCGGGACGCGATTTCGAGGTCGGTCTTGGCCAGCATCATCTCGACGTTGGACAGGAACGTGCCGAAGAAATGCCACTTCTCGTGCATTTCCCGCAGTACCTCGGAAAGCCCCGCCTCCCGCGCCGCCTTGAGGCCGCTGCCGACGCCGAACCAGCCCGGCACGATCTGGCGGGACTGGGTCCAGCCGAAGACCCACGGGATCGCCCGCAGGCCGGACAGGCCCGCGTCGGCGTTGGGCCGCTTCGCCGGGCGCGAGCCGATGTTCAGCGCGCCCAGGAGCTCCGTCGGGGTGGCCGCCCAGAAGTACGCCGGCAGGTCCGGGTTCTCGACGAGCGCCCGGTAGTTGGCGAACGCGGCGGACGAGACGGTCTCCATGGCCGCGTCCCAGCGGGCCAGCGCATCGGCGGGCTGCCGCGGCTCGGTGTGCAGCAGGGCCGACTGGAGTACCGCGGCCAGCGTGAGCTCCAGGTTCTCGCGCGCGAGGGCCGGCAGCGTGTACTTGTCGGAGATGACCTCGCCCTGCTCGGTGACCTTGATCGCGCCGTCGAGCGTGCCCCACGGCTGGGCCAGGATCGCCTCGTGGGTGGGGCCGCCGCCCCGCCCGACCGTGCCGCCGCGGCCGTGGAAGAGCCGCAGGCGGACGCCGTGGCGGGCGGCGACGTCGCGCAGCTGGCGCTGGGCCTTGTGGATCATCCACTGCGAGGTCGTGATGCCGGCGTCCTTGTTGGAGTCGGAGTAGCCGAGCATGACCTCCTGCACGTCGCCGCGGGCGCGGACGATCGCGCGGTACACCGGGATCGAGAGCAGCTCGTCGAGCATCTCGCCGGCCATCTCGAGCTCGCGGGCCTGCTCCAGCAGCGGGGCGAAGCCCACCCGGGCGCGGGCCGACTCCATCGACGCGCCGCCGAACCCGGCGCCGGCGCTCACCTCGACAAGGCCCCACTCGCGGGCGAGCACGACGGCGGCGAGGACGTCGTCGATGCCCTGGGTCATCGAGATGATGTAGGTCTCGATCACCTCGGGGCCGAAGCGGTCCTGGACCTCGCGGATCGCCGAGAACACCTCGAACGTCTTGCGGGCCGAGTCGCTGAGCGACGTGTCGCGGGTGGCCAGCGGGCGGCGGCCGTTGAGCTCGTCGATGAGCAGCTGGCGGCGGGAGTCGCGGTCGAGCGCCGCGTAGTCGAGCTCGCCGACCCGGCGGTAGAGCTGCGCGAGGACCTCGTGGTGCTGGTCGGCGTGCTCGCGGACGTCGAGCGTGGCCAGCTGGAGGCCGAACGCGGAGAGCGTGCGGATCGCCGAGGCGAGCCGGCCGGTCGCGGCGAGCTGGCCGCCGTTGCGGGCCAGCGACGCGCGCATGAGCTCGAGGTCGGCGATGAGCTCGGCGGTGCCGAGGTAGTCGCGGCCCGGCTTGTGCGGCGTGCCGGTGGCCAGGCGGCTGCGGGTGTGCTGGAGCTTGAGCCGGATGCAGCGCAGCTTGAGCCGGTAGGACTCCTCCAGGTTGACCCGGCGGTAGCGGGCCGGCAGCTCGGGCAGGTTGTCCAGGTCGGCGGCGAGGCTCGCGGACAGGTCGAGCGACACCCCGCGCAGCCGCTTGGACACGGACAGCTCGTCGATCAGCGTGTCGATCACGCCCTCGGCCATCCGGATGCCGTACTCGTGTTGGATGAGCAGCACGTCGCGGGTCACCGCCGGGGTGACGAACGGGTTGCCGTCGCGGTCGCCGCCGATCCACGAGCCGAAGGTGAGCGGGCGGGCGGTGGGCGGCAGCTGGACGCCGAGGTCCTTGAGCGTCTCGTAGAGGTCGTCCAGGACCTGCGGCGCGGCGCCCTCGGCCAGGTCGGCCAGGTAGTACACGGCGTTGCGGGCCTCGTCGGACGGCTCCGGGCGCTCCAGGCGCAGCTCGTCGGTCTGCCACAGCAGGTCGAGCAGCTCGGCGAGGCGCCGGTCGGTGCGGGCCGTGCGGCTCTTGTCGGGCTCCAGCGAGCCGTCGAGCGCGGTGGCGACGGACTCGGCGTCGAGCTCGTCGGCGACCGCGCGCAGCTTGGTGAGGATCGAGCGGCGGGCCGCCTCGGTGGGGTGGGCGGTGAAGACGGGGCGCACGCCGAGCTTCGAGGCGATCGAGCCGATCTCGCGCACCCCCACGCCACGGTCGGCGATCAGCTTCGCGGCCCGCTCCAGCCAGCCGCCCTCGCGGACCCGGATGCGACGCAGCTCACGGGCGCGGTGGACCTGCTCGGTGATGTTGGCCAGGTGGAAGTACGTCGAGAAGGCCCGGGCCAGCTGCGTGCCCGTGACCACGTCGAGGCCGTGGAGGCGCTCGGCGGCGGCCTCGGGGTCGGTGCGCACCATGGCGCGCACCTCCTCGACCAGGTCGAGCAGGTGCTGACCGTCCTGGCGGACCAGGCTCTGGCCGAGCAGCGACCCCAGCCGTCGGATGTCGGCGCGCAGCGCGGCGTCGGTTGCGCTCGACGCGGGAGCTTCTGCGGACATGGAAACGTCCCCCTAGCGGTGTGGTCGGCTCGGCTTGGGGGGACGGCGCTGTCCGATTTCACCGGCATCGTATCGGCTACGGCGCCGCCCCGGGCGCGGTCGGTGAGTGATGTCTCTAACCAGCCTCTCACGCACGGTGATGACGTCGGCTTCGGCGAGGCGGCGAAGTGTCATACCGGGCGGATACTCTGGTAGCCGCATCGACCACCCCCGTCCGTTCCGGGCGCGGGGTTGTTTGCCGTGCAGATTGGGTCGCACACCGCCATGAAGCTCGCCGGTCTCACCTCCGCCGCCCTCGCCGACCCGGGCCTCGTCCGGGCCCGTGACCTCGCCCGCGCCGGGCACTCCGACCAGGTCGACCTGACCGGGCCGCCGTCGCTGCGCGCGTTCCTCGTCGCCGCCGTCGCCGCCGAGCGGCCGGTGCTCGCCGTCACCGCCACCGGGCGGGAGGCCGAGGACCTGGCCGCCGCCCTCGGCTGCCTGCTCGACCCGGACGACGTCGCCGTCTACCCGGCCTGGGAGACGCTGCCGCACGAGCGGCTGTCCCCGCGCTCCGACACGGTCGGCAAGCGGCTCGCGGTGCTGCGCCGGCTGGCCCACCCGACCGAGGCCGCGCCGCGCCCCCGGGTCGTCGTGGCGCCGGTCCGCTCGGTGCTCCAGCCGCAGCTCAAGGGCCTCGGCGACCTGGAGCCGATCGAGCTGCGCCCGGGCGGCACGGCCGACCTCGACGCGCAGGTGACCCGGCTGGCCGAGCTCGCCTACACGCGGGTCGACCTGGTCACCAAGCGGGGTGAGTTCGCCGTCCGCGGCGGCATCCTCGACGTGTTCCCGCCGACCGAGGAGCACCCGCTGCGGGTCGAGTTCTGGGGCGACGAGGTCGAGGAGATCCGCTCGTTCGCGGTCGCCGACCAGCGCACGATCGAGAAGGCCGAGCGGCTGTGGGCCCCGCCGTGCCGGGAGCTGCTGCTCACCGAGGAGGTGCGGGCCCGGGCGGCGGCGCTGTCGACCGACCACCCGCAACTCGCCGAGATGCTCGACAAGCTCGCCGCCGGCATCCCGGTCGAGGGCATGGAGTCGCTCGCGCCGGCGTTGCTCGGCGGCACCGACTCGCTGGAGCTGGTGCTGCACACCATGCCGGCCGGCACCCACGTGCTGCTGTGCGACCCGGAGCGGATCCGGACCCGGGCCCACGACCTGGTGCGCACCAGCGACGAGTTCCTGGAGGCCAGCTGGGCGGCCGCCGCGGTCGGCGGCAAGGTGCCGATCGACCTGGGCGCGGCCGCGTTCCGCCACCTGGGTGACGTGCGCGCGGCGGCGGCCGCGCTGGGGCAGCCGTGGTGGTCGCTGAGCCCGTTCGCCGCCGCCGAGGACACGGCGGTGCGCGAGGTCGAGCCGTGGCGGCTCGGCGAGGAGGACGCCGAGGTGACGGTGTCCGACGACGCCGTCGCGATCACCCTGTCGGCGCAGCCCGTCCCGCTGTATCACGGGGAGACCGCACGGGTCGTCGACGACCTCAAGCGGATCGCGGGCGACGGGTGGCGCATCGCGCTGGTCTTCGAGGGCAGCGGCCCGGCCCAGCGCGCCGCCGAGGTGCTGCGCGACGCCGACCTGGGCGTGTCGCTGGCCGACGCGCTGACCGCCGAGCCGCCGGCCGGCCTGGTCACGATCACCACCGGGTCGCTCGGCAACGGCTTCCTCGACGAGGGCGCCCGGCTGGCCGTCATCACCGGCACCGACATCTCCGGCGGCCGGGGCGCGTCCACCAAGGACATGCGCAAGATGCCGAGCCGCCGGCGCAACCAGATCGACCCGCTGGAGCTGCGCACCGGTGACTTCGTGGTGCATGAGCAGCACGGCATCGGCCGCTACGTCGAGATGGTCCAGCGCACGGTCAACGGCGCCGACCGCGAGTATCTCGTGATCGAGTACGCGGCGTCGAAGCGCGGCCAGCCCGGCGACCGGCTGTTCGTGCCGACCGACCAGCTCGACCAGCTCTCGCGGTATGTCGGGGGTGAGACACCGACGCTGCACAAGATGGGCGGCGCGGAGTGGCAGAAGGCGAAGTCGCGCGCCCGCAAGGCGGTCCGGGAGATCGCCGCGCAGCTCATCCAGCTGTATGCGGTGCGCCAGAACTCGCAGGGCCACGCCTTCGGGCCGGACACGCCGTGGCAGCGCGAGCTCGAGGACGCGTTCCCCTACCACGAGACCCCCGACCAGCTCGCCGCGATCGAGGAGGTCAAGGGCGACATGGAGCGGGCGGTCCCGATGGACCGGCTGATCTGCGGCGACGTCGGCTACGGCAAGACCGAGATCGCCGTGCGCGCGGCGTTCAAGGCGGTGCAGGACGGCAAGCAGGTGGCCGTGCTCGTGCCGACCACGCTGCTCGCCCAGCAGCACTTCAACACGTTCTCCGACCGGGTGGCGCAGTTCCCGGTGGAGGTCCGCCAACTGTCGCGGTTCCAGACCCCGACCGAGACGAAGCTGACCATGGAGAAGGTCGTCGACGGCACGGTCGACATCGTCATCGGCACCCACCGGCTGCTGCAGTCGGCGACCCGGTTCAAGCAGCTCGGGCTGGTGATCGTCGACGAGGAGCAGCGCTTCGGCGTCGAGCACAAGGAGTTCCTCAAGCAGCTGCGCGCCTCGGTCGACGTGCTGACGATGTCGGCCACGCCGATCCCGCGCACGCTGGAGATGGCGATCACCGGCATCCGCGAGATGTCGACGATCGCCACCCCGCCGGAGGAGCGTCACCCGGTGCTCACCTTCGTCGGCGCGCAGGACGACAAGCAGGTCGCCGCCGCGATCCACCGCGAGCTGCTGCGCGACGGCCAGGTCTTCTACCTGCACAACCGGGTCGAGTCGATCGAGCGGGCCGCGCGGAAGCTGCGCGAGCTGGTCCCCGAGGCGCGGGTCGCGGTCGCCCACGGCCAGATGGGCGAGGAGGCCCTGGAGAAGATCATGGTCGGCTTCTGGGAGAAGGAGTACGACGTCCTCGTCTGCACCACGATCGTCGAGAGCGGCATCGACATCCCCAACGCCAACACCCTGATCGTCGAGCGGGCCGACCTGCTCGGCCTGGCCCAGCTGCACCAGATCCGCGGCCGGGTCGGCCGGGGCCGCGAGCGGGCCTACGCCTACTTCCTCTACCCGCCGGACAAGCCGCTCACCGAGCACGCCCACGAGCGGCTGGCCACCATCGCGCAGCACACCGAGCTCGGCGCGGGCATGTATGTCGCGATGAAGGACCTGGAGATCCGCGGCGCGGGCAACCTGCTCGGCGGCGAGCAGTCCGGGCACATCGAGGGCGTGGGCTTCGACCTGTACGTGCGGATGGTCGGCGAGGCGGTCCAGCAGTTCAAGGGCGAGCGGCCGGAAGAGGAGGAGCCCGACGTCAAGATCGACCTGCCGGTCGACGCGCACCTCCCGCTGGAGTACATCGGGGCCGAGCGCCTGCGCCTGGAGATCTACCGCAAGATCGCCGGGGCGAAGGACGACACCGCCCTCGACGAGATCGTCGCCGAGATGAAGGACCGCTACGGCGAGCCGCCGGAGCCGGTGGCCAACCTGCTGGCGGTCGCCCGGTTCCGGTTCCTGGCCCGGTCGTTCGGGCTGACCGACGTGTCGCTGCAGGGCAAGCACGTGCGGTTCGCGCCGCTGCAGTTGCCCGACTCGAAGCAGATGCGGCTCAAGCGGCTCTATCCTGAGTCGGTGTACAAGGCGGCGGCCGACACGGTCTCGCTGCCCCGGCCGTCCACCCGGCGGGTCGGCGGCGAGCCGATGCGGGACACCCAGCTGCTCGGCTGGGCGGGTGAACTCCTCACAAGCGTCCTCGGCGACAAGCACTGAGCGTGAGATGGTGGGCACCATGCGTGCTCACCGTCTCGCCCCACTTGCCGTGCTGGCACTGCTGGCCGTGTCGACCGGGCTCGCGGGGTGCCGCTCCAGCCCGGCGGTCGCGGCCTACCTGGGCGACCGCACGATCACGGTCGCTCAGGTCGACGAGGTCGTGCGCGCCGTGAACGCGGTCGGCGAGGAGCGCTGGGCCGCCCGCCGGGCCGGTGGTCCGGCACCCCAGCCGCCGCTGGTCCACACGACCGCGGCCGAGGTGGTGTCACTCATCGTGCTGCGGCACGTGGGCGAGCGACTCGTCCGCGAGCGGGGCCTGTCCCCGGCGCCCCGGTCGCCCGACATGTTCGCGGCGATCTTCGGGCTCCCCCCGTCCGACCCGTACGTCCAGCTGTGGCTCGACTACTGGCAGATGGTCCAGCCGGTCGTCGCCGCGCACCCCGAGCGCCCGCCGACGGACGAGGAGGCCGACCGGGTCCTCGACGCGCTGGTCAACGCGGGCCAGGTGCCGGCCGGGATCGGATACGACGAGATGATCGCGGACCTCAAGCGGTACCCCGCCTTCGGCGCGGCGGGCAGCGCCCAGCAGACCCTCGCCGCGGCCGCGTCCGGCGTCACGATCAACCCGCGATACGGTGGGCTGGTGCTGCCGGCGATCCTGAGCCTGCCGAGCGGCCCGGTGCCGATTGACATCGCCTTCCCCGACGACGGGAAGGTGCCCGTGGAGGAGGCCTGAGGTCCGTGTCGGGCAGGGTGGTGCTGCTGGTGACGTCGCCCCGGCTGCCGGCCGGGGTGCTGACCGCGCAGGCGTGGGACCTGGTGCGCGCCCACCCGGTGTACGCGGGTGCATCGTCGGCGCAGCTCGACGCGCTGCGGGCGGCGGGCGCCACGGTCTCGGTCGTCCCGGCGGCCGTGGACGTGCTGATCACGGCGCTGGCCGAGCACGGCACGATCGTGTGGCTCGCCGCGCCCGACGGCGACGAGCAGCTCGCCCGTGAGCTGGGCCTGCGGCTGGCCCGCGAGCCCGGCCTGGCCGAGCTGGAGCTGCTCTACGGCTCGTGGGACCCGGCCGGCGCCCGCCTGCTCGACGCGGTCACGGTCATGGACCGGCTCATGCACCCGTCCGAGGGCGACCCGTGGAAGCGGGCCCAGACCCACCACAGCCTGGCGCCGTTCCTGCTGGAGGAGGCGTACGAGCTCTACGACGCCATCCGCGACGACGACGCCGAGGCGGTCCGCGAGGAGCTCGGCGACGTCCTGCTCCAGGTCGTGCTGCACGCCCGCCTGGGCGAGGAGACGGCCGGCTTCACCATCGACGACGTGGCCGGCGACCTGGTCGCCAAGCTGATCCGCCGCAACCCGCACGTCTTCGCCGACACCGAGGTCGGCGGCATCGACGACATCATCGCCAACTGGGAGCAGATCAAGAAGGCCGAGAAGTCCCGCGACTCCGCGGTCGACGGCGTGGCCCTCTCCCAGCCGGCCCTGGCCCTGGCGGCCAAGCTCCTGCAGCGGGTCGCCCGGGCGAACCTGGACGTTCCGCTCCCACCGCCGGACACCCTGGGCGGCGCGCTGTTCGCGCTGGTCGCCCGCGCCCAGGCCGAGGACGGCGACGCCGAGGCCGCCCTCCGCGCGACGGCCCTGTCCTACATGGACGAGGTCCGCCGCGTGGAGCGCTCGTAGGGCTCAGAGCCGCATCGTGCGGGCCTGGGACTCGCCGGCCTGGAGCGTGGCCGTCCAGCGCGTGGCGTCGAAGACGTTGCCGCCGATGGCCTCCATCGCCGCCGCCGACGGTTCGATCAGCGTGAACGACGGGTCGACCGCCTCGCGCTGGAGCATCGGCATGCGCGGGGCCAGGACGTACACCGTGTCGTGGCCCGCCGCCAGGTCCGCGTTGGTGCGGGAGCGGACGCCGCCGTCCATGTAGCGGCTGCCGTTCACCGGGATCGGCGGGAAGATGCACGGCACCGCGCAGCTGGCGGCCACCGCGGCCGCGAGCGGCACCCCCGAGCCGGCCGTCCAGCGGACCGGCTCACCGCTGTGGACGTCGACGGCCGTCACCAGCAGGCGCGCCGGCCACGACGTGATCGGCAGGCGGCGGGCGAAGGCGGCCAGCCACGGGTCGGGCGGGCCCACCTCGGCCTCCAGCGCGATCGCCCCGATGCGCCGGCGCATCTCCGCCGGTTTGAGCGAGTCGTCCTGCAGGAGGCCGAAGGCGACGGCCCCGCGGTTCCAGTCGGCGTGCAGCGGCGGGTCGCCGGGGCCGAGCGGCGCCTCGACGGCGGCCGCGGTGCGCGGGTCGTGGAACGCGCCGATGAGGGCGCCGGTCATCGCGCCGGCCGAGGTGCCGACGATCAGGTCGGCGCCGGCGAGGTCGAGGCCCCGGTCGTGCAGGCCGATGAGGACTCCGAGTTGCCAGGCGACGCCGGTGATGCCGCCGGCGCCGAGGACGAGCGCGGTGCTTGCCATGATTCCTGCTTAACACGGCGGGCCGCGACGAACAGGCCGGAGCCGACCAGCAGGACCCCGGCCACGCGCGGCAGGTCGGGCCGCACGCCGTCCACGATGGACACCGTGAGCAGGGCGAACACGGGCACCAGGCCGACGAACAGGCCGGCCCGGTCGACGCCGAGCCCGGCCACCGCGGCGTACCAGCAGACGAACGCGACCACCGTCAGGACCAGCCCCAGGAACGCGATCGCGGTGGCCTCCTCCCGGGTCGGCATCCGCGGGCGCTCCCCGGTGACCGGGATGAGCAGCAGCAGGATCGGTACCGCGAGCAGCGTGCTCCACGCCGACACCCGCACCGGCCCGAGCCGCGGCAGCAGCGGCGCCGCCAGCAGCGAGAACGCCGACTCGCAGGCCAGCACGCCCAGCGCCGCCCACAGCCCCACCGGGTCGGCGTGGCCGAACCCCTCGACGAGCCCCGCCCCGAGCACCACCACACCCGCCGCCAGCAGCAGCCGCCGCGACGGCCGCCGGCGCTCCTGCAGCGGCCCGAGCAGCGCCAGCACCAGCGGGCTCACCCCGACGATCGTGCCGATCACCGCCGGGTCCGCGTGGCGGAGCGCGACGAGCAGCAGCACGTTGAACACCACGAGGCCGGTCGCCGCGACCGCCCCCAGCCGAACGAACTCCCGCGCGGTCGGAAGGCGCCGCTCCGAGGTGAGCAGCAACGCGAACAGCGCGAGCGCGGCCAGGGCGTACCGCAGCGCCTGACCGGTGAGGATCGGATACCCGACGATCGATCGACTGACGGTGAACGAGCTACCGAGAAGCGCGCAGGTCAGCACGCAGTACACGGTGTGGCGGCGGGTCATGCGGCCGAACTTACGGCGGCCAGTGGTCCACGCTACAGTGCCACCGAACCCTGCTTTTGGAGGACCAATTGTCGGTCTGGGAGGCGCTGGTCGAGCTCGACCGCAACCGGCCGCGGGTCGGTGACCAGTTGGTCGGCGCGCTGCGCGACGCGATCAGCCGGGGCCGCCTCGCGCCCGGCACCCGGCTGCCCTCCACCCGCGACCTGGCGGCCGACCTCGGGGTGTCCCGGGGGCTGGTCGTCGGCGCGTACGAGCAGCTCACCGCCGAGGGGCGGCTGGTCACCCGGCGCGGGTCGGGCACGGTGGTGGCGGCGGTCGCGACCGCGGTACCGGCGCGGCGGGAAGTCCTGCCGGAGCGCACCACGGCGGTGGCCCCGCTGCGCCCGGGCGTGCCCGACCTCGGCATGTTCCCGCGCACGGCGTGGCGGCGCGCCTACGAGACGGCGCTGACCGGTGCGCTCGACGCCGACTTCGACTACGGGGACGCGGTGGGCGTTCCGCGGCTGCGCCAGGAGCTGTCCGGCTACCTCGGCCGGGTGCGGGCCGCCCTGGTGCCGCCCGAGGGTCTCATCGTCACCGCGGGTGTCACCCAGGGCCTCGCCCTCGTCGCCCGGGCACTGGTGGCCCGCGGGGTCCGGCGGATCGCGTTCGAGGACCCCGGCTCCGCCGCCCTGCGCGACCACGTGGGGCGGCTCGGGCTTGAGGTGGTGCCGATCCCGGTCGACGAGGACGGCCTCGACGTGCGCGCGCTGAGCCGCACACGGACCAAGGCGGTGCTGCTCACCCCGGCCCACCAGTTCCCGACCGGGGTGGTGCTCGCCCCGCACCGGCGGGCCGAGCTGGTCGGCTGGGCGCGGCGGGTCGACGGGCTGATCGTCGAGGACGACTACGACGCCGAGTACCGCTACGACCGCGAGCCGGTCGCCTGCCTGCAGGGCCTGGCCCCGGACCGGGTCGCCCTGGTCGGCTCGGTGAGCAAGGTGCTCGCGCCCGGCCTGCGGCTCGGCTGGCTGGTGGCCCCGCCCGCCTGGCTGCCCGAGCTGTGCGCGGCGAAGGCCGACGCCGACAACGGCGGCCCGGCCCTCCAGCAGCTCGCGTTCGCCGAGTTCCTGTCCGGCGGCGGCTACGACAAGCACCTGCGCCGGGCCCGCCGCCTGCACCGCGAGCGGCGCGACGCGATCGTCGCCGCGCTGCGCCGGCACCTGCCGAAGGCCCGCGTCGGCGGCATCGCGGCCGGCCTGCACCTGGTCGTCGAGCTGCCGCCCGGCGCCGACGACGTCGCCGTGGTCGAGCGGGCCGCCGCGGCCGGGCTCGGCCCGCTCGCGCTGTCGGCGCTGCGGATGCGCAAGCGCGGCCCGGCCGGGCTGGTCCTCGGCTACGCGGCACACACCCCGCACGAGCTCACCCGCGCCGTGCGGACCCTCGCCACCCTCGTTTAGGTCCTGCCGGCCCCAGCCATGAAACAGGCCCCACGGGATACGGTTTCTGGATGCCGCATGACTTCGTGCCACTCGCCGAGCACATCGCCGACGCGCTGCTGGAGGCCGACCCGCGGCTCGCGGCGTCGGCCGGCGACCACCGCTTCGACGACCGGCTGCCCGACTTCTCCGCTTCGGCGGTGGCCGGCGACGTGGAGATGCTGCGGGACGCCTCCGCCGCGCTGAGCCAGATCGACACCGACCTGCTCGACGTGCAGGAGTCCGTCGACCACGCCGTCCTCATGGCCCGCGTGGAGCGGATGCTCTTCGAGCGGACCGAGGTGCGCGAGCACGAGTGGAACCCGCTGGCGTACAACCCGGGTGCGCTGCTGCACGGGCTGATCGCGCGCCCGTTCGCGCCCGCCGACGAGCGCCTGGTGTCCCTGGCGTCGAGGCTTTCGGCGGTACCGGATGCGCTGGCGACGGCCCGGGAGGTCCTGCGGGACCTGCCGCGGGTGCATGTGGAGACGGCGATCGGGCAGTTCTCCGGCACGGCCCGGCTGGTCCGTGAGGAGCTGGGCGAGCTGCTCAAGGAGGCGCCCGGGCTGACCGAGGTGATCCGGCCGCTGCAGGAGCGGGCGGCCGACGAGCTCGACGCGTTCGCTGCGTGGCTGGGCGACCGGCTCGACACCGCCGAGCGCGACCCCCGCCTGGGCCGCCGCCTGTGGGAGGCCCGCCTGTGGCACACGCTGGACACCGAGCTGTCCGCCGCGACGGTCCTCGCCCGCGCTGAGGCGAACGTCGCCCGGGTCGGCGCCGAGCTGCGCGCGGCCGCCGCCGAGCTGACCGGCGGCCCGGAGACGGACGACACGGTCCGCGAGGCGTTCGCGCGGCTGGCCGCCGACGTCCCCGACAACGACACGATCGTGGAGCTGGCCAAGGTCTCCCTCGACGAGGCGACCGAGTTCGTCCGCGCCAACGACCTGGTCTCCCTCATCGACGACCCGCTGCTCATCATGGAGATGCCGGAGTTCGCGCGGGGCGTCGCGGTGGCGTACTGCGACCCGCCCGGCATGCTGGAGCCGGCCGACCTGCCGACGTTCTTCTGCATCTCGCCGACCCCGGCGGACTGGGCCCCGGAGCGGGTCTCGTCGTTCTACCGCGAGTACAACGCCCACATGCTGCGCGACCTGACCGTGCACGAGGCGACCCCGGGCCACTTCCTGCAGCTCTCCCACGCCCGGCGCTTCCGCGGCCGCACCCGGGCCCGCGCCATCGGCTGGTCGGGCCCGTTCGTGGAGGGCTGGGCGGTGTACGCCGAGGAGCTGATGGCGGCCCACGGCTTCGGCGGCCTGCCGGTCCGGTTGCAGCAGCTCAAGATGCAGCTCCGGATGACCATCAACGCGATCATCGACCAGCGCATCCACTGCGACGGCATGGCGGAGCAGGAGGCGATGGCGCTGATGATGGAGGCCGGCTTCCAGGAGGAGGGCGAGGCGGCGGGCAAGTGGCGCCGGGCCCTGCTGAGCTCGACCCAGCTCTCGACGTACTTCGTGGGCTACACCGAGGTGAGCGAGGTCGCCCGGGCCCGCCCGGCCGGCGTCTCGCAGCGCGACTGGCACGACCGCATGCTGGCGCACGGCTCCCCACCCCCGCGTCACCTCCACACCCTGCTCGGTCTGTAGCCCCGGGTCAGCCCGCGGTGCGGTCCGGGGAGGGTGGCGTTCGCCCGAACGGCCGAACGATAGGCTCAGGTTGCCGCACCGTGGCGGTCGGAAACACCGTTCCAACGTAGGGGGTTCCACGACAGTGGCCACTATTGAAGCTATCGGCGCCCGGGAGATCCTGGACTCGCGCGGCAACCCGACCGTCGAGGTCGAGGTCGCGCTCGACGACGGCACGCTCGCCCGCGCGGCCGTGCCCTCGGGCGCGTCGACCGGCGCGTTCGAGGCCAACGAGCTGCGTGACGGCGACAGCAAGCGCTACCTCGGCAAGGGTGTCGAGAAGGCCGTCGAGAACGTCAACGAGCGCATCTCCGAGGCCGTGCTCGGCATCGACGCCAGCGAGCAGCGGCTCGTCGACCAGGCCATGCTCGACCTCGACGGCACGCCGGAGAAGTCCGAGCTCGGCGCCAACGCCATCCTCGGCGTCTCGCTCGCGGTCGCCAAGGCGGCCGCCGACTCGGCCGGGCTGAGCCTGTACCGGTACCTCGGCGGGCCCAACGCCCACCTGCTGCCGGTGCCGATGATGAACATCCTCAACGGCGGCGCGCACGCGGACTCCAACGTCGACATCCAGGAGTTCATGATCGCGCCGATCGGCGCGCCGACGTTCCGCGAGGCGCTGCGCACCGGCGCCGAGATCTACCACACGCTCAAGTCGGTGCTGAAGAAGAAGGGCCTGGCCACCGGGCTCGGCGACGAGGGCGGCTTCGCCCCCAGCCTGCCGACCAACGCGGCCGCGCTCGACCTGATCGCCGAGGCCGTGGAGAAGGCCGGCTACTCGCTCGGCAGCGACGTCGTGCTCGCGCTCGACGTGGCGGCCACCGAGTTCTACAAGGACGGCGGCTACCAGTTCGAGGGCGCCGGGAAGTCGTCCGACGAGATGATCGCGTACTACACGCAGCTCGTCGACGCCTACCCGATCGTGTCCATCGAGGACCCGCTGTCCGAGGAGGACTGGGACGGCTGGAAGGCGATGACCGACGCGCTCGGCGCTCGCATCCAGATCGTCGGCGACGACCTGTTCGTCACCAACCCGCAGCGCATCGCCCGGGGCGTCGCCACCGGCACGGCCAACGCGGTGCTGGTGAAGGTGAACCAGATCGGCTCGCTCACCGAGACGTTCGACGCGGTGGAGCTGGCGCACCGCGCCGGTTTCCGCACGATGATGAGCCACCGCTCGGGTGAGACCGAGGACACCACCATCGCCGACCTGGCGGTGGCGGTGGGCAGCGGCCAGATCAAGACCGGCGCGCCGGCCCGCTCCGAGCGCGTCGCGAAGTACAACCAGCTGCTGCGCATCGAGGACGAGCTCGACGACGCGGCGCGCTACGCCGGCCGCGGCGCGTTCCCGCGTTACCGTTAGGCCACAGTTGAATCCGGTCCCGGCGCCCGTCAATGCACGGGCGCCGGGATTCACCCGGCAGGGGTAGGGGGAGGGCATGCAGCAGCGGACCAGGCCGGGCGGGCGCGGCCGGGAGGCCCCGCGCGCGCGTGCCGCCACCCGCCAGAACCGCCCGAACGCCCGCCCCACGGTCGCCCGCCGCGCGGTGTCGACCGGCGGCGCGGCGCTGCGCACGCGCGCACCGCAGCCGCGCCGGTTCACCAGCCGGGCCGTGGTCCTGAGCCTCGTCCTGCTGGTCCTGCTGCTCGCCTATGCCTATCCGGTCCGGGTGTATCTCGCACAGGAGGCGGAGATCGCCGCCTACGAGCAGAGCCAGGAGCGCCAGGCGGCGAAGGTGGCGGAGATGGCCGCCCGCGCCAGGAAGTGGGACGACCCGGAGTACGTGATCAGTCAGGCCCGCCAGCGGCTGCACATGGTGCTGCCGGGGGAGAAGCCGTACGTGGTGGTCGACCCGAGCCGGGCCCAGACCGCCGACCCGGCCGACGTGCCGGGCGCGGAGAAGACGTCCCGGCCGTGGTACGGCAAGTTGTGGTCGAGCGTCGAGGCGGCGGACAAGCAGTGAGCGAACCCGAGAAGGCCACCGAGCAGGATCTGGCGGTGGTCGCGGCGCAGCTCGGCCGCACGCCGCGGGGGACGCGCGCGGTCGCGCACCGGTGCCCCTGCGGGCTGCCCGACGTGGTGGAGACGACGCCGAGACTGCCCGACGGCACGCCGTTTCCCACGTTGTACTACCTGACCTGCCCGCGGGCGGTCCACGAGTGCAGCCGGCTGGAGTCGGCCGGGCTCATGAAGACGATGAACGCCCGCCTCGCCGAGGACCCGCAGCTGAGGGCCGCCTACGAGCGGGCGCACCAGGAGTACCTCCGCCGCCGCGAGGAGATCGGGCACGTCCAGGAGATCGCGGGGGTGTCCGCGGGCGGCATGCCGACGCGGGTCAAGTGCCTGCACGTGCATCTCGGCCACGCCCTCGCGGCCGGGCCGGGGGTCAACCCGTTCGGCGACGAGACGCTGGAGCAGGCCGGCGAGTGGTGGGCCGCCGGGCCGTGCGTGTCACTCGATCCGGGCGACGACTGAGCGCAGGATCTCCCAGCCCTCGGCGTCGTCCGAGGTGCCGGTGTGCGGCCGGCGGAAGCGGCGGACCTCGACCGCGATGTCGGCGAGTGCCCAGCGCAGCTGGAAGAGCATGATCGTCGAGGGGCGGACCAGCACGCCGGTCGCCTCGGCGTAGGCCGTGAAGATCGACCCGTCACCCGGCTCGATGAGCCAGAGGTCACGCTCCGGCGGCGAGATCAGCACGGTGTCCCAGTCGATGAGCCGCCAGCCGGTCGGCGTCCTCATGGTGTTGCCGGAGTGCGGCTCGCCATGGGTGAGCACGGCGCGCACCGGCTCGGCGCGGCTCTCCAGGACGAGCTCGTCGTAGCGCGCGAGCACCCGCCGCAGCGGCTCCCGGTGCGCGGCCAGCAGGTCGGCGGCGGCCGCCGCGTAGGGCCCGCAGTCCGGCCCGGGCCGCTTGAGCGCCTGCTCCACCTCGTCGCGGTGGGGCACCGCGAAGTCGTCGGCCCGCGCGTGCCGGCGCACGACCGGCGGCGCGGTGTGCAGCTGGATGATCATGTCGAGGGTGGCCTGCCGGTGCTCGGGCCCGGCGAACGCGTTCCACTCGAAGCTGGTGCCGTCGACGAACGGGTAGACGGCGATCGCGAACGGCCCGCTCGTCAGGATCGTCTCGCTGCGCAGCGTCGGCACCGGCGCGACCGCGAACGTGTGGCCGGTCGCGTGCAGGTCGGCCGCGACGGCGAGGGAGGCGCGCAGCCGGTCCGGGTCGGCCGGCTCGTCGACGGTGACGAACCACCGGGAGCCCGACGTGTCGACGAGCTCCCAGTGGTGGCTGCCGAAGCCGACCGGCCGGTAGGTGAGCGACTTCACCGTGAGCCCCCACTCGTGGACGAGCAGTGACGCGAGTGCGTCATCAGGGAGCCCCCGGGGTGGTGTCAGCACCCCGACAAGGTACGTCAGTTACCCGTCCCAGGCGGGGCCGAGGCTTCGACGATCTTCGCGCCCTTCGGTGGTACGAACGCCTTCGGGTCGACGTCGCCGCTGAACTTCGTCAGCTCGACCCCCAGCGCCTTGTCGTCCGTCCCGACCCCCTTGAACCGCGTGAGCAGGCCGTTCTCGGCCACGCACACGTGGAACTCCCTGGCGGTGACGGCACTGGGGTCCTTGTCCTGCGGGATCCCCGTCACGTCCAGACAGTCACTTTTCTGACCGGCGATCGTCGCGGTGTTCTGCGCGATTTTCACACCGGGCACGACCGCGGCCGCCGTCATCAGCCCGAGGGCCATCTCGGTGCTGATGAAGCCGCCGCCGGCCACCGCCGACAGGTAGGCGGACTGGTCGGCGGCCGACAGGCTGCCGGTCTGCACCGGGCTCTTCTGGCACACGACCTTGTTCGCCGGTCCGGTGCAGGAGTAGAGGGCGTCCTCGGTGAGGATGAAGCGGCCGTCCTTGCCGAGGTAGGCGGCCTTCGGCGGCTGCTGCACCACGGTCGTGGTCGCGCCGTCGTCGGTCTTGTACTCCGCGGTGAAGGTCAGCTGCGACGACTTGCCGAGCCGGTCGGCGAGATCGGTGATCGCCGAGACGTTGTCGACGGCCTGCTTGACCTGGTTGACGATGCCGCAGCCGAGCACGCCGGCGCCGAGGACCGCCACCGCGCCCACCGTCAGGATCCGTTTCATGGGCACAATGTGGGGCCCGGCGGCCGGGCGTTCAACGAACTGTCAGCAGGGTGACCCGTTAATGGTGCAGCTCGTGGGCTGCGCCGCGTCACCCTTCGCCTCGAACCCCATCCGGATCGAGCCGCCGGCCTCGAGATACGTGTTGTAGGCCTGCGAGCGCAGGATGAGCTCGCCGGCCTTGTTCTCGGACTTGGCGCCCCACGTGGACAGGACGTCCACGTCCGGCGGGAGCTTCAGCTGTACCGTCCAGCCCGCGATCGGCTGCGAACCGAGGTTCGTCACGGTCACCTCGGCGTTGAAGCCGTTCTTCCACTTGCTGCGCACGGCGTAGCCCGCCTTCATCGAGCCGGCCTTGGCCGGGGCCACCGACGACGGCGCGTTCGCCGTCGGGGTCGGGTCCGCGGTGCGGGCCGCCTGTGTCGGCGGTGCCCCACCGTCTTTGGTCAGGTACAGAACCGTCATCGTGCCGGCCGCCACCACCATCACCGCCGTGGTGAGCATCAGCACCCGGTCGCGTGTCAGATGCCACATCCGCGCGCCACTACCCTTACCGCCATGGAGGTAACCGTTCGGCGGGCGCGGACCGCCGACGTGCGGGGGATTCGGCGGCTGGTCGCGATGTACGTCGCCGACCGGCGCCTGCTGTCCAAACCCACGGTGACGCTGTACGAAACAGTGCAGGAATTCTGGGTGGCCGAGCGGGACACCGACGGCACCATCGTCGGCTGCGGCGCGCTGCATGTGATGTGGGAGGACCTCGCCGAGGTCCGCACCGTGGCGGTCGACCCGCTCACCCGCGGCCACAAGATCGGCCACCGCGTCGTCACCGAGCTGCTCGGCGCGGCCCGCGAGATCGGCGTGCGCAAGGTGTTCGTGCTGACCTTCGAGACCCGCTTCTTCGGCTCGTTCGGCTTCGTCCCGATCGACGGCACGCCGGTCACCCACCAGGTCTACGAGGAGTTGCTGCGCTCCTACGACGAGGGCGTCGCCGAGTTCCTGGACCTGGAGCGGGTCAAACCCAACACCCTCGGCAACACGCGGATGCTGCTGCATTTGTAGGCTTTCGTGTTGTGAAGCGCGTGGCTGCCATCGACTGCGGGACCAACTCCGTCCGCCTCCTGATCGCCGACGCCCGGGCCGAGGGCCTGTCCGACGTCACCCGCCAGATGCGGATCGTCCGGCTGGGCGAGGGCGTCGACAAGACCGGCCGGCTGTCGCCCGCCGCGATCGAGCGCACCCGGGTCGCCCTCGTCGACTACGCGGCCGAGATCGCGGCGGCGGGGGTCGAGGCCGCCCGGATGGTCGCCACCAGCGCCTCCCGCGACGCCTCCAACGCCGCCGACTTCCAGGCGATGGTCCACCAGGTGCTCGGCTTCGACCCGGAGGTCATCACGGGCGACGAGGAGGCCCGCCTGTCGTTCACCGGCGCCGTGCGGGGCCTGACCGCCGAGCCGCCCTACCTGGTCGTCGACATCGGCGGCGGCTCGACCGAGTTCGTCGTCGGCACCACGGACGTCGACGCGGCGATCAGCGTCGACATCGGCTGCGTGCGGATGACCGAGCGCCACCTGCACGGCGACCCGCCTGCCCCGGAGCAGGTCGCGGCGGCCGAGGCCGACATCACCGCGGCGGTCGACCGGGCCCTCGCGGCGGTCGGCGGCACCCGCGCCCGCACGCTGGTCGGCCTGGCCGGGTCGGTGACGACGGTGACGGCGCTGGCGCTGGGCCTGCCCGAGTACGACCCGGCCCGGATCCACCGCGCCCGCATCTCCGCCGAGGACGTGGCGAAGGTGACCGCCGACCTGCTGGGCAAGACGGCCGAGCAGCGCCTGGCCACTCCGGTGATGCACCCGGGCCGCGCCGACGTCATCGGGGCGGGCGCCCTGATCCTGCGCACCATCGTGGACCGCTCGGGCGCCGACTCGGTTATCGCCTCCGAGTCGGACATCCTGGACGGAATCGCTTATTCACTCGTATAACGGTCGGCGCAAACCGGCACGTAGCACTGTCGGATTTGCGTCAGCGCTGGTCAGCCCGTCCGGCGGACCTCGGCCCGGGACTGCTCGCGGGGGTCGGCGTCGTCGCGCGACCACCACCAGCCGTACGTGAGCACCCCGTCACTCGGCATCGTCATTATGATCTTGGCGGGCATCGGGCCCTCGTAGGCGTTGAAGACGCCGGGCTGGCTCTCCACGAAACGGGTCACGCCGGGCAGCTCAAGGCAGGTGACGTGCAGTTCCAGGCGCCCGGCCTCGCTCGCGGTGAGGATCGTGTGCTCGACGTGCTGCAGTCCCTTACTGTCGCTGACCGCCTCGTAGTCCAGCGTGATGGCGTTTCCGCGCACCACCGAGGTCACCTTGATCCGGGCGACGAACGGCCCGGACTCCAGCCCGTCGCCGCGTCCGCGGTAGACGCCGGGGGCCGCGGCGAGGCGCTTCAAGAGATCGGTCACGGCGCACACCGTAATACGACTGTGCACGGTGCTGCGCACATTGGCCCTCTACCGCTATCGTGAGCCGTCTCCTTCGGGCGTGAGGGCGGTTTGCCAAGCTCAGCCATCATTCAGCCCGTTAGGGTGATCTTTGCGGCATACCCCGGAAGGAAGCTCATGTCTGATCAGTACCCGCCGCCCGGCAGTTACCCGCCCCCCGGCGGCGGTGGCGGTTACCCGCCGCCGGGAGGTAACGACCCGTACGGGCAGCCCTCGTACGGACAGCCGTCGTCCGGCGGTCCCTACGGCCAGCCCACGTCCGGCGGCTACGGCCCGCCGCCGTCCGGCGCGCCGTACAACGACCCGTCCTCGGGTGCTCCGTACGCCCCGCCGCCGCCCGGTGGCGGGCCGTTCGGTGCACCGCCGCCCCCGCCGAAGAAGAGCAGCGCCGGCAAGATCATCCTGATCGTGCTCGGCGTCATCCTGGTGCTCGCCCTCGTGTGCTGCGGCGGCATCTTCTTCTTCGCGAAGGACACCTGGAACGACATCGTCAACAGCAGCGCGGCCAACGCGAAGGTCGGCGACTGCCTGGCCGGCGACGAGATCACCGAGACGGGCAGCAAGAGCGTCAGCGTCAAGATCGTGAAGTGCGACGACGCCACGGCGCGCTACAAGGTCGTCGGCCTCAAGGGCGGCGTTCCGCAGTCCGAGGCGCTCAAGGCCCAGCCGACGGTGTGCGACGAGTTCACCGACGCCAGCTACGTGCTGTGGCAGGGCACCGACATCAGCAGCGGTGACGCCCTCTGCCTCACCGACGCCAAGTAGGCCAGGTAGGACGCAAGTAGGACGACAGACGCTTCAGGCGGTCCGCACGGCGGGCCGCCTTTTGCGTGTCCACGTCTTCTGCACTTGATACTACTGTGCATTGCGCACTACTCTGCACGGCGTGGACACAACCCAGTTGCTCAAGGGTGTGCTCGACCTGGCTGTGCTCGCCGTGCTGCGCGACGAGGACGGCTACGGCTACGACATCCTGCGCCGGCTTCGCTCGGCTGGCCTCGACGACGTCGGCGACGCCTCGGTCTACGGCACACTCCGCCGGCTCTTCCAGGCCGGGATGCTCACGACGTACGTGGTGCCCAGCGAGGAGGGCCCGCACCGCAAGTACTACGCGCTCAACGCCGCCGGCCGCACCCAGCTGGGCGCCTCCAGCACGGTCTGGCGGGGGTTCGCGCAGACCATGAACCAGCTGATCGGGGAGAGGGCATGACCGAGTCCGCGGCGCCCAGCAACCTGGAGACCGACTACTACCTCGAACGGGTCTCCGCGGCCCTGGCCGACCTGCCGGCGGAGGTGCGCGACGACCTCCTGGAGGACCTGCCGGCCCACTTCGCGGAGGTCCTGGCCGAGCAGGGCGGGTCGCTCGTGGACCGGCTGGGCCCGCCCGCCGCCTACGCGGCCGAGCTGCGCGCCGCCGCCGGTCTGGAGCCCGTCGCCGCCGCGGCGAAGGGTGGCCCCCTGAACCGGCTGGCGCCGCTCGTGGCCCGGACGGGGCGCTGGCTGTCGGTCGTCGACCGCCGGGTGGGGCAGCTCATCGGCTACCCGCGGGCGTGGGACTTCCTGGTCCTGCTGCGCCCGGCATGGTGGATCGCCCGGGCCGTCTGCGTCGTCGTGCTGATCTTTGCCGCCGACATCATCCCGACCGACCGCCTCGACGACCCGATCGGCTGGCTGTTCCTCGCGGTGGCGATCGTGATCTCGGTGCGGATGGGCGCGACCGGCCGCCCCCGCACGCCGCGCTGGCTGGGCTGGGCCGGCACGGCGGTCGCCGTGATCGGCGCGCTGGTCGTGCTGGCCGACTGGAGCGGCGTCTCCCGCGTGTCCTCCGGCACGGGCTACTACGACCGCTGGTCGTACGTCACCGACGTCTTCCCGGTGGACAGCAGCGGCCGGCCGCTGCGCGACGTGAGCCTGTACGACCAGGACGGCAACCCCATCCAGCTCGGCGACTACTGGCGCTGCGCGGGGGGCCCGGAGAGCCAGCCGCCCAGCTACCCGCTGTGCCACGGCCCGCAGTTCCCGTCGCTGTCCCCGACGGACGTGCCCACGACGTCGGGGTCGCCCGCACCGTCGGCTTCGGCTTCGGCGTCGGTCCAGCCGTCCGGGTCCGTGTCGCCGTCCGCCTCCGTGCAGCCGTCCGTGTCGCCCTCGGGCTGATTCGGGGGAGCGGGCCGGGCCGGCCCCGGGGGGTCGGTGGCCGCCCCGGCCCGCTGCGCGCAGACGTTGGTCGATCCGCCCGCCGGGAAAGGGCGGTGGATCGACCAACGTCGGCGTGACTCCGGCGCGTCTCGGTTAGCGTGTGCCCCGTGGACGCGCTCGACCGGCTCGACGCCGAGATCTCCGGCTGCCGCCTCTGCCCCCGCCTGGTGGCGTGGCGCGAGGAGGTCGCGGCGACCAAGCGGGCCGCCTTCCGCGACCAGACGTACTGGGGCCGCCCCGTCCCCGGCTTCGGCCCGCACGACGCCCGGATCGCCATCCTGGGCCTCGCACCGGCCGCCCACGGCGGCAACCGCACCGGCCGCATCTTCACCGGCGACCGCTCCGGCGACGTCCTGTTCGCCGCCCTGCACCGGGCCGGGCTGGCCAACCAGCCGACCAGCACCGACCGTGACGACGGCCTCACGCTCACCGACACCCGAATCTTCGCGGCGGTGCGGTGCGCGCCGCCCGACAACAAGCCCACCCCGCAGGAGCGCGACACCTGTGCCCCCTACCTGCACCGTGAGATGGGCCTCATCCGTCCCCACCTGCGTGTCGTCATCGCGCTGGGCGGCTTCGCCTGGGCCGCGTTCTGGCCCGCCCTCAAGGCCGTCTACGGTGTAGCTCCGGCACGGAAGGTGCCGTTCGGTCACGGCGTGCTGTGGCAGTCCGAAAACCAGGCCGAGGGTGCCCCCGCGTTGCTCGGTTGTTACCACGTGAGCCAGCAGAACACCTTTACCGGTCGGCTCACGCCAGGAATGCTGGACGAGATCCTCGCCCGGGCCAAGGCGTTGGCCGGGGCGAACTGAGCGACGGGATGTCATGGACCGCACCATCAGCCGCTGGTTGCCGGTGCTGGCCGTGGTCGGCGTGCTCGGCATCGCGATCGTGGCGGCGGCGCTGTCCTCGCCGGAGGTCACCAGCCTGCCGGTGCCCGAGCTGAACCCGACCGACGCGCCGACGGGCCCGCCGACGGTCGAGCCCAGCCTGATGCCGACCATGCCGGCGGGCGACGGCGACCCGGCCTACTCGCTGCCCGACTGGATCCTCTACGCGGTCACCGGCCTCTGCGGGGTCGTGGTGGTCGCGCTGGTGGCCGGCCTGGTCTACATGTTCCTGCGCAACGCCGGACCGAAGGCCAAACCGCGCCTGTTCGTCGAGCCCGAGGCGCCCGCGCCGATGCAGGTCGACACCGGCGAGGAGGTCGTGGCCGCGGTCGACGCCGGCCTGGCCGAGCTGGCCGGCACCGACGGCGACCCGCGGCGGGCGGTGATCGCCTGCTGGGTCCGGCTGGAGCGGGCCGCCGCCGCGGCCGGCACGCCCCGCCTGGTCGGCGACAGCCCGACCGAGCTGGTCACCCGGCTGCTGGAGGGCCACCGCGTGACCCGCCCGACCCTGGAGGGGCTCGCCGAGGTGTACCGCGAGGCCCGCTACGCCACCCACCCGGTCGACGAGCGGTCCCGCCGGGCCGCCATCGACGCCCTCAGCCAGCTGCGCGCCGAGCTGTCGGGGGTGGCGCATGGCGCGTGAGCGCGATGAGGTGGTCGGCCTCGACGAGCTGTTCGACGCCGGCCGGGCGACCGTGCGGGCCGACGTCGCGCGCCCGGTGCGCCGCCCGTCCCGGCCCTTCGACTCCCGCTGGTGGATCCGCCGGCTGTTCGTGGCCGTCGCGCTGACCACCGTCGGGTGGGGCGTGCTGTGGGTGGCCGGCTACTCCGTGTCGTACCCGCTGGTCCTGCTCACCATCGTGGCCATCCAGGTGCTGCGGGAGGTGCTGCAGCAGGTGCGCGCCGACGACCTGCCGGCCGAGGTCACCGGCAAGGGCCTGGAGCCCCAGCAGCCGCCGCAGCCGACCGGCGAGCGGCCGCGGCTGCGCGACGCGGTGCCGCCCGCCGACGGCATCCGGCTGGCCGTCGGCAAGTGGGACGACCGGCTCATCTGGGGCGAGCGCGACCCCGGCCGGTTCGCCGCCCTCGTGGTACCGCGCGTGACCGACCTCGTCAACGGCCGGCTGCGCCAGCGGCACGGCATCACCCTGACCAGCGCCCCGGAGCAGGCTCGCGAGCTCGTCGGCGAGGAGCTCTGGCAGCTGCTGCACTACACGCCGTCCCGCGTGCCGAGCCCGCGGGACGTAGCATCGATCGTCGCGAAGGTGGAGGCGCTATGAAGACGCTCGCACCGGCCGAGGTGGGCCGGATCGCCAAGGTGGTCCTGGACCAGGTCGGCACGGTGGTCGTCGGCAAGCGCGACGCCCTCGAGCTGGTCCTGGCCGGGGTGCTCGCCGGCGGCCACGTGCTGCTGGAGGACCTGCCCGGCCTCGGCAAGACGCTGACCGCCCGGTCGTTCGCCCAGGCGCTCGGCATCGGGTTCCGCCGGCTCCAGTTCACGCCCGACCTGCTGCCGGCCGACGTGACCGGGTCGTTCCTGTACGACCAGCGGGCCCACGAGTTCACGTTCCGGGCCGGCCCGGTGTTCACCAACCTGCTGCTCGCCGACGAGATCAACCGCACGCCGCCGAAGACGCAGTCGGCGCTGCTGGAGGCGATGCAGGAGCGGCAGGTGTCGGTCGAGGGCGCGACCTACCGGCTCGACGCCCCGTTCCACGTGCTCGCCACCGCCAACCCGATCGAGTACGAGGGCACCTACCCGCTGCCCGAGGCCCAGCTCGACCGGTTCCTGCTGCGCGTCTCCTTCGGCTACCCGGAGGCCGACGAGGAGTGGGACGTCCTGCGCCGGCGCATGTCCCGCCGCCAGGAGGAGGCCAACCTGGAGCCGGTCGTCGACGCCGAGACGCTGCTGGCGATGCAGGGGGCGCTCGAGGACATCGCGGTCGAGGACTCCATCGGGCGGTACATCGTCTCCCTCACCTCGGCGACCCGCGTCCACCCGCAGGTCCTCGTGGGCGCCTCGCCCCGCGGCTCGCTCGCGCTGCTGCTGCTCGCCCGGGCCGCCGCCGCGCTCAGCGGCCGCGACTACGTGGTGCCCGAGGACGTGAAGGCGGTCGCCGTCCCGGCCCTGGCGCACCGGATCACGCTGCGGCCGGAGATGTGGCTCAAGCGCATCGACCCGCGCTCGGTGGTGTCGGAGGTGCTGGCCCAGACGCCGGCGCCGGCCAGCGGCGCGATGCCCACCTACGGCGGAAGGCGTGGCTGACCAGGCCGCTCCCCGGTCCCACGCGCGGGCGTTCGAGCCGACCCGGGCGCTGGGCCGGGCCGTGCTGGTCAGCGGCGTGCTCGTGCTCGTCGCCGTGCTCACCGGCAGCTTCGACCTGGTGGTCCTGGCGGCGCCGTTCGCCATCGGCACCGCGGTCTCGCTCGTGCGCCGGCCGGGCCGCGCCCCGACGGTCGCGGTGACCGCCGCCGAGCCGTTCCTGGTCGAGGGCGGCGACCTCGACGTGCGCGTCGACGTCGGCAACCCCAACCCGGACGGCTTCGACCTGGTCGTGGTCCGCCTGCTGGTGCCGCAGTGGGTGCGCCTCAAGCACTCCGACCGGCCCTACGCGGTCGACGTGCAGGGCGGCACCATCGCCGGCGTCGACCTGGAGGGCCGGGTGCTGCGCTGGGGCCGCCACCCGCTCGGCCCGGTCACCGCCCACGCGGTCGCCGCCGACGGGCTGCTCATCAGCCGGCCGGTGCGGGCGCCCGAGCTGCCCCTGAAGGCGTACCCGGCGATCGAGCACTTCGACGCCGCCGAGGCGATGCCGCGGGCCGCCGGCCACGTCGGCGGGCACCGCTCCCGCCGCACCGGCGAGGGCGGCGAGCTGGCCGGCGTGCGCCGGTTCGGCCCGGGCGACCGGCTGCGCCGCATCGACTGGCGGGTCTCGCTGCGCACCCGCGAGATCCACGTGGTCAGCACCCTGTCCGACCGCGACGCCGAGGTCGTCGTGCTCCTCGACGCCCTGCACGAGGCCGGCCGCTCCGGCGGCATCGAGGGCCGCGCGTCGGTGCTCGACACGACCGTGCGGGCCGCCGCCGGCATCGCCGAGCACTACCTGCACCGCGGCGACCGGGTGGCGCTGCTGCAGTACGGCGGGACCGTGCGGCACCTGCGCGCCGCGAGCGGCCGCCGCCACTACATGACGACGCTGGAGTGGCTGCTCGACGTGGCCCCGGCCGGCAACGCCGACGAGCCGCCGCCGTCGTCGTTCGGCCCGCACATGGTCCAGGGCAACGCGCTGGTGATGGTGCTCACCCCGCTGCTGGACATCCGCTCGGCGGCGATGCTCGCCAACCTGGCCCGGGCCGGCCGGTTCGTGGTCGCCGTCGACACCCTGGGCAATCCGGTCCTGCCGAAGCGCTCGGCCGCCAAGTGGGGCGACATCCCGCAGCGGCTGTGGGCCCTGGAGCGCCAGAACATCATCGCCCAGCTGCGTGAGCACGGCGTCCCGGTGGTCGCCTGGGGCGGCGCGGGCAGCCTCGACGAGGTGCTGCGCGGCGTGGCCCGCGTGGCCGTCGGAAGAACGGTCACGGCATGATCGAAGAACTTCGGGAGTACTTCCAGGGCCGCGTCAACCGGGCCCGGGACGTCATCGAGCGGGCCTCCGCCGGCCCCGTGCTCATCCGCCTGGCCGTCGCCGTGTTCGCCGCGCTGTCGATGGTGCTGGCCTTCCCCAGCCAGGTCACCGGCAACCTGGCCGCGATCGTCGTGGCCGGCGTGGTCGCGGTCCTGCCGGCGTTCTTCCCGCGCACCCGCCTGGTCGGCCTGGCCGTCCTCCTGTGCGCCTTCGGCTGGCTGCTCGGCACCATCGTCTACGACCAGCCCTTCGGCGTGACCCGGCTGATCGCCCTGTCGACCACGCTGTACCTCATGCACTCCCTCGCCGCGCTGGCCGCGGTGCTGCCGTACGACGCGGTGCTCTCGCCCGGCGTGCTCAGCGGCTGGCTGCTGCGGGCCGCGGGCGTCGTGGCCGCGAGCGCGATCGTCAGCGTCCTGCTGCTGGCGGTCGTGAAGCTGGTCGTCGGCCCGGCGTTCCTCGTCGCGTCGCTCGTCGGCGTGGTCGCCGTCGGCGTCCTGGTCTGGCTGGTCGCGCGCCGCAGCGCTTAGGCCCCGTCGGCGCCCGCGCGTCCGGCCTGTGTGGTCGCGGTAACAGCCCTGGTAACGCCCGTTACATGTCTGTGGCCTGACTGCTTTCGAGCCATCGAAGTGGCTAGCGTTGACGCTGTGGCTGCGAAGCGAATCCTGATCGTCGGCGCCGGGCACGTCGGGCTGTACGCCGCCCTCCGCCTGTCGAAGAAGCTCCACCTCCACGAGGCTGAGGTCACCGTTGTCGACCCCCAGCCGCACATGACGTACCAGCCGTTCCTGCCCGAGTCGGCGGCCGGCAACATCTCCCCGCGGCACACGGTCGTGCCGCTGCGCCGCGAGCTCAAGCGCTGTCACGTGCTGTCCGGCACGGTCACCAGCATCGAGCACGCGCGGAAGGTCGCGATCGTCCAGCCGATCATCGGCCCGGCCCGCGAGGTGCCGTACGACCACATCGTCGTCGCCCCCGGCTCGGTGTCCCGCACGCTGCCGATCCCCGGCCTGCGCGAGCAGGCGGTCGGCTTCAAGACCATCGGCGAGGCCATCTTCCTGCGCAACAGCGTCCTCGACCGGCTCGACGTGGCGGTCACCACGACCGACCCGGCGACCCGCCGGCGCGCGCTGACGTTCGTGTTCGTCGGCGGCGGCTACGCCGGCATCGAGGCGCTCGCCGAGATGGAGGACATGGTCCGCGGCGCCCTGCGGTACTACCCGGAGATCCCGGAGGACGAGGTGCACTTCGTCCTCGTCGAGGCGGCCAACCGCATCCTGCCCGAGGTCGGCGCGGAGATGGGCGCCTACACGGTCGTCCAGCTCACGAAGCGCAACATCGACATCCGGCTGGGCACCCGGCTCGAGTCGTGCGTCGACGGGATCGTCGAGCTCTCCGACGGCGACCGGTTCGAGGCCGACACCATCGTGTGGACCGCCGGCGTCAAGCCGCACCCGATGCTCGAGGACACCGACCTGCCGCGCAGCCCGCGCGGTGCGATCACCTGCAAGCCGACGCTGCAGGTCGTCGACCCGGACGGCAACGTGGTCGAGGGCGCATGGAGCGCCGGCGACTGCGCCGCGGTGCCCGACCTGACCGCCGAAGACCCCGCCGCCCTGTGCTCGCCGAGCGCGCAGCACGCGGTGCGCCAGGCGTCGCGGCTGGCCGACAACATCGCGGCCGTGGTCCGTGGGCGCAAGCCGGTCGACTACAAGCACAAGCACGTCGGCTCGGTCGCCGGCCTCGGCCTCTACAAGGGCGCGGCGCGGGTCTACGGCGTGAAGGTGCGCGGGGTTCCGGCGTGGTTCATGCACCGCACGTACCACCTGAGCCGCATCCCGACCCTGAACCGGAAGATCCGGGTGCTGGTCGACTGGACGCTCCAGCTCGTCCTGCGCCGCGAGGTCGTCGCGCTGGGCTCGCTGCACGAGCCGCGGGAGGCCTTCACCGAGGTCACCCAGCCGATCCCGCTCCCGGTCCGGGCCGAGAAGACCGGCCGGATCGCCGCCTGAGCCGGACTCAGGCCGAGCGGGCCCGCCAGACCCACACGTCGGCGACCCGCTCGCCCGGGCCGAGCAGCCCGTCCAGCGTCGCCTTCAGCGCGGCGTGGCCGGGCTGCCAGTCGGCGAGCACGAACGACGAGGCGCGCCAGTAGGCGATGTCCCGGCGCAGCGCCACCCGGTCCTTGTCGGTGAGCTCCGGCGCGGTGCCGCCCTGGGCCGCCCGCTGCAGCAGCTGGGCCGTCGGCCGGGGGTAGATCCCGACCGCGGCCCGGCCGTCGCGGCCGTAGGGCCCGATGAACCAGCCCTGCGGGGTGGCGAAGCCCACGCCGGCGGCGGCCGCCCAGCGCATCGCCTGCGGGTCCCTCGAGTCGGGCAGCGGCACCGGCACGATCGTGCCGTCGGCCGGGGCGAAGGTGCGCCAGTACCCCTCCGTGAAGAACCGCGGCGCGGCCGGCCGCTCCTGGGTGGGCAGCGGCACCGGCGCCAGCGGCGCCAGCGCGGCCACGACCGCGACCGGCACGAGCAGCCGCAGCGTCTCCGTCTGGGTGACGGCGGCGTCCACGACCCGGGCCAGCACGTAGGCCAGCAGTGGGATCGCGGCCAGCGCGAACCGGGTCGGCAGCGCCGACTCGACCACCGGCAGGCCGTCGAGCAGCGCGAACGGCCCCCAGTGGTCGGTCTGCTCGCGGCCGGCCACGACCCGCGGCCCGAGCGCGAGCAGGCACAGCACCAGCGCCGCCACCGCCGAGGCCGTGACCGCCGGCCGGCGCCAGAGCCAGACCGCGCCGCCGGCCACGACCAGCAGGACCGGCCAGCCGAAGAAGGTGGTGTACTCCGCGGGCCCGCTCGCCAGCCGTGCGGCCCCGTCGTCACCGGCCAGCGACAGCGGCGAGATGGCGGTGAACGCGTGCAGGTCGGCCGAGTAGTACCGGGACAGGAACACGCCGCCGTCGACCGACTGCGGGCCGTGGAACTGCAGCCACAGCGGGTAGGCGAGCAGGAGCGTGGCGAGGGCGCCGCCGATCGCCAGCCCGGCCGCCAGGCGCGCCACCGATGGCCGCCGGAGCAGCCAGTACGTCCCGCAGAACAGCGCGAGCCCGGTCGCGGTGAGGAACAGCACCTCCTCCCCGACGAAGAACTGGGCCGTGACCAGGGCGCCGAGCAGCAGCCCGCGGCGGATCGTGCGGCCCGCGCCGGCGAGCGGATCGGTGGCCAGCCGCAGCACGCACCACACGATCGGCGGTACCAGCCAGGCGGCGGTCATGTGCAGGTGCCCGTTGGACTGCGACACCATCCCCGGCGCGAAACCGGCGAACGCCCCGCCCACCAGCGCCGCCAGCCGGTGCAGGCCGGCGGTCCGGGCGAGCAGCAGGTACCAGCCCGTGCCCGTCGCCGCGAGGTTCACCGCGGTGACGACCAGGAAGGTGTAATGCGGGCCGAAGGCGAGCGTGACCGGCGCGAAGAGCAGCCCCAGCCCGACGAGTGACGCGTTGCACAGCAGGTTGACCCCGTCCGGCGCGTTCAGTGCCCCGGTGACCAGCGAGAAGTCGCCGCGGTACGCTCGGGTGGCGTAGGCGAGGAACCACTCGTCAAGAGCCTGGTCGTTCGGGTTCAGCGCCAGCGCCCGGCGGGCCGGGTCGGCCCACAGGCCGCTGGTCAGCAGGGCGGCGGCGGCCGCGAAGAGCAGCGCCACACCGGCGTCCATAGGCCATCGGCGCCGTTCGCGCAACGGCGAAGCGGTTGATGTTGACGACGCTGAGGGCGCCACCTCCGCCTCGTCGGTCTGTGGGCCGCTGGTCACCCGGACGACAGTAACGGCCGTCCCCTTGTCGGTGTTGATGGTTCGCCGGACGGGCTACCGTGAGAGCGCGTTTCTACGCCCGGGTGGTGGAACGGCAGACACGGCCGCCTTAAAAGCGGCTGCCGCGAGGCGTGCGGGTTCGACCCCCGCCCCGGGCACACCCCGCACCGGCACGTTGCACTGTATGGTGCCCATTCGCGGTACGCTGGTCGTACTTGTGAATGCGACGCCCCTGGAGGCTGATCGTGCAGAGTTCCAACCCGGTGCTCACCCGCCTTGGTGAGGCGGCGCGACAAGAGCGCTCGACAGGCGTGGGATACGCACCGTCCTACCCGCGCGTGATGACTATGGACGACGTCGTCGTCCGCACGGTCGCGCTGCTCGCCGTCACCGGCATCTTCGGCGCCGGCGCGTGGGTCCTGCTGCCGGCCGGCGGCGCCATCACGGCGATCGCCGCCATCGGCTCGGTCATCGCCGGGCTCGTCCTCGGCCTGGTCATCTCCTTCATGCGGGTCACCAACCCGGCCGTGATCCTGCCCTACGCCGCCCTGCAGGGCGTCGCGCTGGGCCTGGTGAGCCGCTGGTTCGAGAGCCTGTACAACGGCATCGTCTTCCAGGCGGTCATCGGCACGTTCGGCATCTTCGCCATCATGGCCGTGCTGTACAAGTTCAAGGTCCTGCGCGCGACCCCGCGCTTCACCAAGATGGTGATCGGCGCGCTCGTCGGCGTCGTGGTCCTGAGCCTGGCCAACTACCTGTTCTTCCTGTTCGACGTGAACCTGGGCCTGCGCGACTACAGCACCACCGGCAAGGTCGGCTGGCTGCCCATCGTCTTCAGCCTCGTCGTGGTCGTGGTCGGCGCGCTGACCTTCATCCTCGACTTCGACGCCGTCGACCAGGGCATCCGCTACGGCCTGCCGGAGAAGTACGCGTGGTACTGCGCGTTCGGCATCCTCGTCGGCCTGATCTTCCTGTACTACGAGATCCTGCGCCTGCTGAGCTACCTGCGCCGATGACCACCGACGATCAGCTGGGCGCCGCGGTGCACAGGCTGGTCGGCCAGGTCGCACACTGGACGCCGTCCCGCTGGGCGGCGTCCAGTGCCGTTGCGGGCCGCTCCCGCGCCGAGGCGTTCCACGCGGCCCTCCAGACCATGGCCGACGCCGCCGCGCGGGCCGAGGGCGCGCCACCGCGCCCGGTGCCCCGGCTCGACAACGACCTGGCGCTGCCGGACCAGCTGCGGGTCCTGGCGACCGACCTGACCCGCCACGCGCCCGGGGCCGTCCCCGCCGCCGTGGAGGCGGTGACGGCCCTGCGCCACACGTTGCGCCCTACGTCAGGTGGGCCAGCAGGTCCTGGCGGGTGATGACGCCCGCGGGCTTGCCGTCCACGAGGACCACCGCGGCGTCGGCCTTCTCCAGGAGGGCCACCGCCTCGCCCACCGGCTGGCCGCCGCCGATCATCGGCAGCGGGTCGCCCATGTGGCGCTCGACGATGTCGTGCAGGTGGGCCTGGCCGGAGAACAGCGCGTCGAGCAGGTCGCGCTCGGCGATCGAGCCGGCCACCTCGCCCGTGACGACCGGCGGCTCGGCCTTGAGGACCGGCAGCTGGGAGACGCCGTACTCACGCATGTAGTCGATCGCGTCGCGGACCGTCTCGTTCGGGTGGACGTGGACCATCTGCGGCATCGTGCCGTCCTTGCCGACGAGCACGTCGGCGACCGTGGGGGTCTCGTCGGCGGTGCGCAGGAAGCCGTAGCGGGCCATCCAGTCGTCGTTGAAGATCTTCGAGAGGTACCCGCGGCCGCCGTCCGGGAGCAGGACGACGACGACCGCGTCGGGGCCGGCCGCGGCCGCCACGCGCAGGGCCGCCGCCACCGCCATGCCGCACGACCCGCCGACCAGCAGGCCCTCCTCGCGGGCCAGGCGGCGGGTCAGCTCGAAGCTCTCCTTGTCGGAGACCTCGACGATCTCGTCGCAGATCTCCCGGTCGTACGTCGTGGGCCAGAAGTCCTCGCCGACGCCCTCGACCAGGTAGGGCCGGCCGGTGCCGCCCGAGTAGACCGAGCCCTCGGGGTCGGCGCCGACGATGCGGACGGCGCCGCCGGAGACCTCCTTGAGGTAGCGCCCGACGCCCGAGATGGTGCCGCCGGTGCCGACGCCGGCGACGAAGTGCGTTACGCGGCCCTCGGTCTGCTCCCAGACCTCCGGGCCGGTGGTCTCGTAGTGGGAGCGGGGGTTGGCCGGGTTCGCGTACTGGTCGGGCTTCCAGGCGCCGGGGATCTCGCGGGCCAGCCGGTCGGAGACGTTGTAGTAGGAACGCGGGTCCTCGGGGGCGACCGCGGTCGGGCAGACGACGACCTCGGCCCCGTAGGCGCGCAGGACGTTCTGCTTGTCCTCGCTCACCTTGTCGGGGCAGACGAAGACGCAGCGGTATCCCCGCAGCTGCGCCACCAGGGCGAGGCCGACGCCGGTGTTGCCGGAGGTCGGCTCGACGATCGTGCCGCCGGGCTTCAGCAGCCCGGCCTTCTCGGCCTCCTCGACCATGCGCAGCGCGATGCGGTCCTTCACGCTGCCGCCGGGGTTGAGGTACTCGACCTTGGCGAGGACGGTGCCGGTGATGCCGGACGTGACGTTGCGGAGCCGGACGAGGGGGGTGTTGCCCACCAACTCGACGACGTTGTCGTAGTAGCGCACGAGCCCAGCGTATAGCCGGGCCGTGGCTCACCTAATAACGTGTCCCGGAATGACGCTCTCCCGCCGCTTCTCCCACTCCAGGAAGCGCTCCAGCTCGTCCATGAGCGCGCCGGCGAAGTAGCCGGCCACGGCGACGTCGTCGGCCAGGCCCAGGACGAAGAGGAACAGCTCGGGCACCGCGTCGATGGGCGAAACGATGTACGCGCCGGCGACGGCGATCATGGCCAGCCGGGCACCGCCGTCGTACTCACGCTTGAAGGTCGCCTTGATCATCCGAGGGATGGCGGCGAGCCGCCGCCCGACCCCCGGCGTGCCGGGCTTGAACACCCGCAGTAACGCCGTCCACGCCAAGTGTCGTTTGAGCGCGCCGTCCGCCATGGTTGCCGTCCTCCCGAGTGTCCCGGCCCTCGAATGTAATGGTGCCCGTCACCATCGAGCGGCAACCGTCACTGCGACGCGCGCGGTAAGAATGGAAAGGTTTGATCGACCGCTCCACCGGTCGGAATGAGGACGATCGCAAAGCGGACGAATGCCGAGGAACACTTGGGAAGCGGGGGTTAGCCTCGGGGTCGCAGGGGCTTTGGG
>NZ_JAHYSG010000065.1 GCF_022095675.1 Dactylosporangium sp. AC04546
GTGCTGTACGTCGGGCGGGCGACGCAGCTGCGCAGCCGGGTCGGGTCGTACTGGTCGGATCTCGGGGACCGGCGGCACCTCGTGCGCATGGTGGCCGCCGTCGCCGCCGTGGAGGCGCTGGTGTGCGACTCCGTCCACGAGGCCGCGTGGCTGGAGCGCAACGTCCTGGAACACCGCAAGCCCCGCTGGAACCGGATCCGCGGCGGGACGGAGACTCCCGTTTACCTCGGGCTGTCCGGCAGCAGCACCGCGCCCGGGCTGCGACTGTCGTACGACGCGGGCGAGTTCGGGCCGTACCTCGGCAGCCAGCGGGTCCGGCTGGCGCTGTCCGGGCTGCACCGGATCCGGCCGCTGCAGTACACCGGAAGCCGCCTCACCGGCGCCGAGCGGGACTTCGCCGAGAAGCGCGGCGTGACGGCCGCCGATCGGGAAGCGCTCGCCGCCGACCTGGCCGCGATCCTCGCCCGCGACCCCGAGGCGGTCGGCCGGGCCCGCGCCGACCTGACGGCCCTGCGCGACCGGGCGGCGGCGACGCTCGCCTTCGAGGTGGCCGGGCAGGTCCAGGAGGAGCTGGAGGCGCTGGACTGGGTCACCGCCCCACAGCGGGCGACGAGCCTCGAGCCGGACGACTTCACAGCCGCCGGATGGTCCGGGGGTGTGCTCCTGACGTTGACGGTACGGGCCGGGCGCATCATCGACTGGACCCAGCGCGCCTGCGGGGAGCGGGCCGCGGCGCCGCACCTGGCGGCGACCCCGCCCGGCTGGACCGGCTACGTCCAGCGCAACGCGGAGCTGGCGGCGGCGCTCACCACGGCGGGTGCCGGCACCGCAGTCGTGCCTCGGCGTCGGTCCGCTCCCACGGCCGTGCCTCGATGACCCGCCCGCTCGGCAGCGTGAACAGCGCCGGCGCGCCCACGGCGCCGAACCCGCAGCCGCTGAGGCATCGGGCCGCCGCCTCGTCGCCGTCCGCGCTGCCGGCGTGCAGCCGCGCGATGCCCAGGTGCCGGTGCGCGATCGCGCAGACCAGCGCGAGCGACTCCGCGCCGTAGCCGCGGCGCCGCCACGGCGCGCCGACCGTCACGCTGACGACGTGCTCGCCGGCGTCGCGCCACAGCGTCACGACCGAGACGATCCGCCCGGTCTCCGTGTCGTGCCCCAGGAACAGCGCGCGGTCCTCGTGCCACAGCAGCGGGTCGGACCCGTCCGGCTCGTCGCCGAGGTCGCGCGGCTGGACGCCGACCCACCGGCGGGCCTCCTCGTCGAGGGTGTCCCAGTGCGCCACCAGCTCCCGCCGGCGGGCCACCACCAGCCGCAGCCTCGCGGTCTCGATGCTGTGCACCGCCCCCAGCGGGCACGTCAGCCCGGCCACGCCCGTGCCACCGAACAACACGGGCGCAACGCTATCCCGCCGCCCGGGCGAGCTCCGCGGGGGTGTGCTCGACGCCGCCGCACCACACGCGGGTGACCGCGCGGGTCGAGCCGAGGTCGGCGATCGGGTCGCCGTCGACGAGGACCAGGTCGGCCCGCAGGCCGGGCCGGATCACCCCGCGGTCGGTCAGCCCGAACCGCTCGGCCGGCCGCGAGGTCGCCGCCCGCAGCGCCTCGGCGGGGCTCAGGCCGGCGGCGGCGAGCAGCTCCAGCTCGCGGTGTAGGGCCTCGCCGAACGGCGGGTTGGCCCACACGCCGGGCGTGGTGTTCGCGTCGGTACCGGCGATGATCGGCACGCCGGCCCGGTGCGCGACGGCGACGCTCTCCTCGGCGGCCTCGTACCGGGCGGGCCACCCCGGGCCCGCCGCCACCACGCCGGCCATCATGCCGAGCGTCGGGATCATCGCCCGGCCGTCGGCCGCCATCCGGGCCGCGGTGTCGTCGTCGAGCGGGCGGTCGAGCGGCGCGTGGGTGAGCACGTCGACGCCGGCCCGCAGTGCCATCTGGTACGCCTCGATCGACATCGCGTGCGCGACGACGAGCTTGCGGTGCCGGTGCGCGGCGGCCGTGATCGCGTCGAGGGTGGCCTGGTCGTGGCTGGGCTCCGGGTTGCCGACGATGATCTTGATGTAGTCGGCGCCCTCGGCCAGCCGCCCCGCGACGAAGCCGTCCGCGTCCTGGACGCCGCGGACCAGGTGGTCGCGCAGGAACGGGATGTGCTCGTGCATGCCGCCGGGGGCGGCCGCGATCACGCCGGCCGTGCGCACGTCGGTCAGGCCGCGGGTGTACCGCAGGGCGTCGAACCGGTCCATCGGCCCGTTGCCCATGTCGAGCGCCGTGGTCACCCCCGCGCGTACCAGCCGGTCGAGCGACTCGCGGCCGTCGAGGTGCACGTGGGCGTCGATCAGGCCGGGCAGGGCGGCCGCGCCGGCGCCGTCGATGACGCGGTCTCCCTCGGTACCGCTGCCGAACCGGTCGCCGTCGACCACGACACTGCCGGGTGGGCGCAGTCCGTGGCCGTCGAAGACCCGGACGTTGACGATGAGCGTCCTCATCCGGCCAAGGTGCCCAGAACTCTCGGGTTCATGGCCCGCTGCCGGTTCTGGGTATCGTTACGCAATGCCAGAGCTGGAGGACATCCGCCGGCGGAACCTGGGCAACCTGCTCCGCCATGTCCACCTCGACGGCGCCCTGTCCCGCACCGAGCTGGCCGAGCGCACGGGCCTCAACCGCAGCACGATCATGGGCCTGATCGCCGAACTCACCGCGGCGGGCCTGGTCCGCGAGGAACTGCCGGTCGGCACGGGCCGCGCCGGGCGCCCGTCGCTGGTCGTCCGCCCGGAGACGGACCGCGTGTACGTCCTGGCCTTCGACGTGGCCGTCGACCGCCTGCTCGCCGCCCGCGTCGGCCTGGGCGGCACGGTCCTGGAGCGCCTGGAGGCCGTCCGCCCGCGGGCCGGCGCCGACCTGTCCTCGGTCGTGGGGGTGCTGGCCGGCTTCGGCAAGCGCCTGCACGCCACGGCCCCTCCCGGCACCGTCTGCGCGGGCGTCGGCGCCTCGTACTGCGGGATGATCCGCCCCGGGGACGGCATGGTCCGCTACGGCCCCGACATGGGCTGGGTCGACCAGGCGTTCGGCGCCGAGCTGGGCCGCCGCCTGGGCCTGGGCCTGCCGGTGGCGGTCGGCAACGAGGCCCACCTGGGCGCCCGGGCCGAGCAGCTGCGCGGCGCGGGCGTGGGCGCCCAGAACCTGGTCTACCTGCACGGCGACGTAGGTGTGGGCGGCGGCATCATCGTCCGCGGTGAGCTCCTCGACGGAGAGGCCGGCTACGGCTGCGAGGTGGGCCACATGGTGGTCAACCCGTACGACGGCCGCCCCTGCATGTGCGGCTCCCGCGGCTGCCTGGAGGCCGAGGTGGGCGAGCGGGCCCTGCTGGACGCGGCCGGCCGCCCGTCGTCCCAGTACGGCTGGCCGGCGGTCCGCGCCGTGGTCGACGCCGCGGACCGCGGCGAGGAGGCCGCCCAGCACGCGCTGCGGGTGGTGGGAGACTGGCTGGGCATCGGCGTGGCCAACATCATCAACCTGTTCAACCCGGGCGTGGTGATCTTCGGCGGCATGCTCCGCGAGGTCTACCTGGGCTCGGCCGACCACGTCCGCCGCCGCATCGCGGACCACGTCCTGGCGGTGTCCCGGGAGCGCGTCCGCCTGCGGATCTCGGGGTTGGCCGACGACGCGACGCTGATCGGGGCGGCCGAGCTGGCCTTCGCCGAGCTCCTCCGCAGCCCGTTGGACACCCTCCCCGCACCGGCCGCCTCCACCCACCCCTGACACCCGCCGGCCTCGTCCACCGCGGCGGGACCGTGCACGCCGACTTGGACTTCACTGCGGGCCGCGGCGGCCGATAACCCGGTGTGGACAGCACGCGACCAGTACACATCGGCCGCCAGGCGCTCTACGACGCTCAGGGCCGTGTCGCCGCGTACGAGCTGTTGTTCCGCGACGGGCCCGCCGCGTCGTACGCCACCAGCCGGGACAGCGCCGCGACCAGCCGGGTGATCGTCGAGGCGTTCACCGCGTTCGGGATCGAGGAACTCGTCGGCGACAAGCTGTGCTTCGTGAACGTGACCCGCGAGTTCCTCACCGGCACGCTGCCGCTGCCGTTCCCGCCGGGGCGGGTGGGGTTGGAGATCACCCGGGACGTGGCCGCCGACGACGAGGTCGAGGCCGGCGTCGCCGCCCTGGCCGAGCAGGGCCACCGGCTGGCGGTCGAGGGTGCGCGGCTGCTGCGGTACACCCACTTCGTCAAGCTCGACATGCGCGCCGACCCGCAGTCGGTCCGCGACGCGGTCCGGCGCGCCCGCCGGCACCCCCGGATCCGGCTCGTCGCCGAGCGGGTCGAGACGGACGAGCAGCTCGAGCGGGCCGACCGGCTCGGGTTCCAGCTGTTCCAGGGGCACGCGCTCAGCCGTCCGCACCTCGTCACCACCCGCGCCCTCACGCCGAGCCGGCTCGCGCGGATGCGGCTGCTGGCCGAGCTGTCGGCCGAGGACGTCCAGCTCGACCGGGCGGTGGACGCGATCGAGCGGGACCCGGCGCTCGCGGTGCGCATCCTGCGGGGGGTGAACGCCGCGGCCAACGGCCTGAAGCAGCCCGTCTCGTCGATCTTCCAGGCGGTGGTACTGCTGGGCATCCCCCAGGTCCGGCAGTGGGCCACGCTCATGGTGGTCGCCGACTTCGCCGGCGGCGACGAGGCCGCGCTCACCGACGCCGTCGTGCGGGCGCGGATGTGCCAGACGGTCGCCCACCGGCGCGGCGGCGACGCCCAGGCGGCGTTCACCGTCGGCCTGCTGTCCGCGATCGGCGACCTCGTCGGCGGCCCGGCGAGCGCGCTCACCGAGCAGCTCCCGCTCACCGACGACGTGGCCGCGGCGGTCGCCCACGAGCGCGGCGACCTCGGCGGCGTGCTCGGCGACGTCCGGCGCTACCTCGCCGCGGTCACGACGAAGGATCTCGGCGACGACCTGCTCGCCGCGCTGCGCTGGACCAACGCGTCGCTGGCCGAACCGGAGCCGGCTACCGCCGGTTCGCCGGGCGCAGCTCCCCGCGGCTGACCCCGAGGTACACCCTGTGGGTGCGGTGGTCGATGCGCGCCACCGTGTTCACGTCCAGCCGCAGGCGGTCACCGTGGCCGTCGGTGACCACGACCTGCCGTCCCTCGTAGCCGGCGCGGCCGACCGCGCCGTCGGTGGCCTCGACCGTGTAGCCGGCCAGGGTCATCGCGCACCTCCTCACCCTCCGGGGCAACGAGTGGGATACCCGGATCGGTGCGCGAGCATGCAAAGCTGCCCCGGGCGGTGAGTTCCGCTATGTTGCTCGCCATGCGTGGGTGGCCCATCGGGCTGGCGGCCTGGCTGCTGCTGGTGACGGTCGCGTCGGCGGCCGGCTTCGTCGAGGTGTGGCGGTTCTTCGTGGAGAGCCTGCACGGCCAGCAGCTCGACTACGTCGCGATCACCGGCAACAGCATCGGCCGCACCCGCATCGAGGGCATCGTCTCCAACACCCTCAACGGCATCTCCATCCTGTCGCTGACCGTCGCCACCGGCGTCATCGGCTTCATCGCGCTGGCCCGCCGCCGGGTCGCCCTGGCCGTCGGCGCGGTCCTGCTCATCGGCGGCGCCAACCTCACCACCCAGCTGCTCAAGGCCCTCATCTACCGCCCCGACCTGGGCGTCGACCCGGACCGGGTGGCCGCCGGCAACAGCCTGCCGAGCGGCCACACCACGATCGCCGCGTCGGTCGCGGTGGCCTTCGTCCTGGTCCTGCCCGCGCGGGCCCGCCCGGCGGGCGCCCTGGCGGCCGCGGCCTTCGCCGCCCTGGCCGGCGTGGCGACCCTGTCGGCGGGCTGGCACCGCCCGAGCGACGCGGTGGCCGCCCTGCTGGTCGTCGGCGCCTGGGCCGCGGTGGCGGCCCTGTTCATCGTGGTCGCCCAGCGCCGCCACGGCGGCGTGGACTACGGCGAGCCGAGCACGTACACGACGATCTTCCTGGGCGTCATCAGCCTGAGCCTGCTGGCCGGCGCGGCGGCCGCCATGTACGTCACGAACGACGTCCTCGCCGAGGCGGTCGACGACCTGAGCCGCGGCCGCCTGTTCGCGGCTTACGCGGGCGGCGCCCTGGGCATCGCGGGCACCGCGGGTCTGATGGTGGCGTCGGTCCTGGCCACGGCCCACCGCGTGGTTCCCCAGGTCGTACCGTCACCGCCCGCCCGGCCGGGGACCACCGCGCCCGCGCCGAAGGCCGAACCACCGACGGTCCGCCTGGGGCCGGGCGCGGCGGAGGAGCCGCCGACGGTGCGGCTCGGCGGTGACGACGCCACCACCCACCGGCTGACCAGGCCACCGGACGACCCAGACCCGGAACAGACCGTCCGCCTGGACTAGGGCTCAGCTCAGGCGGGCCAGCGAGCCGATCTCCAGCGCGGCCCAGACGGCGCCGTCCGGGCCGATCGTCAGGCCGTGCGGCTCCGAGGCCGGGGTCGGCAGTTCGTGCGCCGTCACCACGCCGTCCGCCGTGACGTGCCCGATGCGGTTGCCGGCCCACTCGGTGAACCAGCAGCCGCCGCTCGGGTCGGCGACGATCGCGTGCGGCCGCGCGGCCCGGTCGGCGAGCGGGTACTCGCTGACCTTCCCGTCCGGCGTGATCCGCCCGACCTGCCCCGCGCCGATCTCCACGAACCACACCGCCCCGTCGGCGCCGAGCGTGATGCCCACCGGGGCCGCACCGGCCGTCGGCAGCGGGAACACCGTGACCGCGCCGTCCGTGGTGACCCGGGCGACCGCGTCGGCCTGGTTGAGCGTGCACCACAGCGCGCCGTCCGCCCCGGCCGTGATCATCGACGGCATGCTCCCGGGCACCGGCACCTGGAACGTGGTCACCGACCCGTCGGTGCCGAGCCGCCCGACCGCCCCGTCCTGCAGCGCCGTGAACCAGAGCGCGCCGTCCGGCCCGGTCGCGATGCCGTACGCCTGGGGTACCGCGAAAGCCGAGACCGCGCCGTCGACGGTGATCCGGCCGATGTGCCCGTCGCTATACCGCGTGAACCACAGCGCGCCGTCGGGCCCGGGCGTGATGACGGCGGCCCGGCCGGCGGGGAAGCGGGTCACCGCGCCTTCGACGGTCACCCGGCAGACGGCGCCGGCGTGCACGAGCGTGCACCAGAGGGCGCCGTCGGGGCCGGCCGCGATCCCGTACGGCCCCTCGCCCGGCGCGGCGATCGTGAACTCCTGCATCTCGGCCCTCCCACTGTTCATGCGGCTATTGTCTCGCCGGCGCCGCGCCCGCCGACCCCGACGCGTGGGCGGACCCGGTGGCTACCCGAGCCCGAGGCGCTGCAGGGCCAGCATGACGAAGCCGCGCGGCGCCCGCTCCCATCCGCACACGGCCGCCGGCAGCGCGGCGTCGGCGTCGTCGACGAGCACCGCGAGTGCCGCGTCGGGCAGCGCGTCACCGCGCCGGTAGGCGAGCGCGACCGCCGCCGTGAAGCCGGGCAACAGCTCCCGCAGCCGCGCGTCGACGGCCGGGTCGGGGTCGGTCGAGTGCGCGAGCGCCAGGTCCGCGCTGCGCCGCACGTCCACCCGCCCGGCGGGCACCTGAACGAGGGCCCGGGTCGCGGCGGCCGTCGGCGGGAACCAGGCCAGCAGCGCGGCCGCCCGCGCGGCGACGTCGTCGTCGGGGTCGGCCACCCACCGCACGACCGCGTCGAGGTGCTCGGCCGTGCGCCGGTAGCTGTCGGCCGCCCACCGCACGGCCGCCCGGTCGCCGATCTCGATGTCCTCGTCCGACCACTCGTCGAGCCCGGCGAACCAGCGCGCCTCCCCGGCGGTGGCCTCGCGCGCGAAGGCCGCGGCGGCGTCGAACGGCAGCTGGTCGTCGCGCCGGTCGCCGATCGCGACGGCGTCGAGCAGCGCGAGCACGCTGCCCCGCTCGGGCGTCGCCGCGTCGTCGACGAGCGCGACCAGCCACGGCACGACGGCCTGGCTGGCCTCCCACCGGGTGCCCTGGTGGTAGACGCTCGTGGCCAGCGCCTGCCGCGCGTGCAGGCGCTCGCCGGCGTCGGCACTCAGCAGCGACCGCAGGTGCCCCGGCACGTCCTGCGCCGTCCCGTAGGCGTGGTGCAGCCCCTCCCAGCCGGCTCGATCGACACCGAGGAGCGGATTCACGCCGCGACCCTACCGCTATACGCTCCGCCGGTGCGTTTGAAGATCGCTGCGCACTCGTCGTGACGTCCGACTCCGCCGGTACCACCGAGCAGCACGGCGGCAGCCTGCGCGACGCGATGCGCGGCGACCGGCCGATGGCGATCACCTGCGACACGGCCGACAAGGAGCGCTTCGTGTACCAGGACTGCGCGAGCCCGCACAACGCCGAGTACACCGGCTCGGCCGTCGACGGCGGGCAGCCCGAGGTCACCTGCGCCCGGCTGGTGGCCGAGTACGTCGGGCTCACGCCGGAGGTGCTGCGCACCCGTACCGACCTGCGGGTGCGGTGGCTGGAGATCGACGCCGACCACGTCGGCTGCCTGGCCGTCGCCGCCGACGAGCCCAAGGTGCTCAGCGCCTCTGTGCGCGGGATCGGGCACGCGCCGCTCTGACCCGCCGAGCGCGGTGACGTCCCAGGTGCCGTTATCGCGCCAGGAGTACCGCTGCCAGGGCCAGAGCACCGGGGACGGCCTGGACGAACAGGATGCGCCGGCTGGCGGTCGCGGCCCCGTAGATCCCGGCGACGATGACGCACCCGAGGAAGAAGGCCTGGAACGGCACGGACCGGTCGATCAGGCCCCACACGAGGCCGGCGGCGAGGAAGCCGTTGTAGAGGCCCTGGTTGGCGGCGAGGGTCTTGCTCGCCTCGGCGAACTCCGCCGTGGTGCCGAACGCCGCGCGGGTGCGCGGCGCCGTCCACAGGAACATCTCCAGCACGAGGAAGTAGAGGTGGAGGGCGGCGACGAGCCCGACGAGGACCCCGGCGACAACAGACACCGCGACAGCGTAGGGCCTTCGGCGCCGCCCGCGCGATCAGCTGGTCTGGATGCGGATCACGACGTTCTTGTCGGTGACCTCCTGGACCGTGATGTCGAAGCCCTCGGCCTGCGCCGTGCCGTCGACCGGGACACTCACGGTGGTGCCGGCCACATCGAGCTTGACGACGCCGTTGTCCACCCCCACGAGCTTCACGTCGACGCCGAGGACCGAGGACTCGGCCTCGACGCCGCGGTCGAAGGTGACCGTGCAGGCGCTCGTCGAGCACTCGACGTTGTCAGTGGAGCAGGCGGTCAGCCCGCCCAGGCCAAGAACGATGGCGGCGGTGACCACGGTGGCTTTGCCGGCGATGCGGCGGGTCAGGGTCGTCATGCCGACCGAGTCTAGCTGGCGCGGGCCAGGCCCTATTTTGTGTCTGCCAGCAGGAACTCGGCCAGCACCGGGGCCAGCGCGGCCGGGTCGACGTCGTGCGTCTGCCCGTCGAGCACCAGTTCCCGCGCGCCCGGGATGGCCTGGGCGGCCCGGTGTGCCCCGTCGCGCAGGCCCTGCGGGCTGGCGCCGCCGCTGACCACCAGCGCGCGCACGTCCGCCGGGCGCCAGTCGCGCAGCACGGCGTCGTCGTACGCGAGCGTGTGCGCGATCGCCTCCAGCGGCGCCCACCCGGGCGAGCCCCGGAACCCGGCGACGACCTCGGCCGGCATGCCGACCAGCGTCATGAACAGCGCGACGGCGTCGCCCCTGCGGTTGTCGTCGAGCAGCTCGGTGAGCCGTTTGGTGTAGTCGTCGTCGTGGGTGGCGTGCAGCGGCGGCTCGTACAGCACGATCGCCTTGGCCTTCTCCGCGGCGAGCATCACGAGCGCGGCGCCCGACGAGAGGCCGAACAGGTAGGCCTCCCCACCGGCCGCGTCGACGATCGCGTGGAGGTCCTCGATTTCACGGCGCGGGCTGTACGGCAGGGTGTCGCCGCTCTCGCCCCGCCCGCGCCGGTCGTAGGCGTACACGGTGAAGTGGTCGGTGAGCCGGGCCGCGAGCGGCCGCATCGGCCCGCCGGCCCGGTAGCACATGGCGCCGTCGACGAGGACGAGCGCGGGCCCGCTGCCGCCGCGCTCGTACGCGATGTTCGTTCCGTCGGCCGAGGTGACGGTCGGCATGGTGGTCACGCTCCGTTCGTGAGTCGCTGCAGGTAGACGTCGAAGCGGTCGAGGCTGGTCTGGAAGCCGGCGCGGGCCGCTGGGGAGCGGTATTGTTCGGGGACGTTGGTCTGGTGGGTGACGACCTCGGTCCGCCCGTCCTCGAGGTCGACGAACGTGATCGTCGTGGTCATCCCGCCCTCGACGTCGGGCTCCACCCACGCGAGCCGGTCGGGCCGGCTGATCTCGGTGTAGACGGCCCTCATGGTGTACGTGCCGCCGTCGCTGTCGCTGACCATCGTGGTCTCGAACCGGCCGCCGGGCCGCAGCTCGACGACAATGTTCTCGACGGGCGTGGTGGTGCCGACGGGCCCCCAGAACTCCGCGAGGTGCTCGGGCGTCGTCATGCAGTCGAAGAGCAGGTCCGGTGACGCGCGGTGCACGCGCCGGAAGATGAGCTCACTCATGCTGTCGCACCTCGCGCCTTGTTGAGCCGTTCAAGGTGGGCCTCGAGCCGGTCGTGCCGCTCGGCCCAGACCTGCCGATGCCGCTCGATCCACGACACGGCGGCTTCGAGCCGCTCCCCGTCGAGCGCGCAGGGCCGCGCCTGCGCACTGCGCGACCGCGAGATGAGCCGCGCCCGTTCGAGCACCTTGAGATGCTTGGAGACGGCCTGCTGCGACATGGCGAACGGCTCGGCGAGCTGCTGCACGGTGGCATCCCCGTCGGCGAGCCGCTCGAGGATGGCCCGCCGAGTGGGGTCCGCGAGCGCCGCGAACACAAGACTGAGTTCGTCCTCAACCACAACCACACGTCGAACCCTATCCACAACCGCCGTGTTGCACAACTAGTTGGTTGTGAAACCGGCGGCTCGAGTGGTGTGCCAGCCTGGCCAACGCTCGACGGCACCGCCGAACAGCTCCACGAACTCCTCAGCAGCGACGTCGCGGCTGCCGGCTGAAGCCGCACTGTGATCGTTGGGTTGCGGTGTGACGTTGGTCGATCTACCCGCGCACCGAGGGCAGATCGACCAACGTCGACTACTGGCCCGACCACTCGCGGGCGCCGGGCGCGGGCGAAGTTCCACGGACCCGGGTCCTGGGAGATACGGAGCCGTGCGGGCCGCGGCCTAGCTTGCGGCGGCGGCGGCGATGACGGCGGCCAGGTCCTCCGGGCGGGTGAGCTGGGGCCAGTGGCCGGCCGGGAGGTCGACGTGGTGGACGGTGCGGATGTGGGCGTACTCGCGGACCGGGGGCAGCCCCTGCTCGATCCAGCCGCGCAGCGTGGCGCTGGTGAAGTCGGTCGACACCGCCGTCACCGGGACGTCGTAGCGGGCCGGGTCGTGCAGGTGCTGGCGGTCGCTCAGGACGCCGGCCGGGGACGGGATCGCCAGGGCGCGCAGGGTCTCCCGCAGCTGCGGGGTCAGGCCCGCCAGCTCCGACTCGTCGAACGCGGACCAGTCCGGCATCGGGACGTTGCCCGCCTCCGACGGGAAGTCGTCCGCGATCGGCTCGCCGTGCGGGGTCGGGAAGCCCCCGACGTAGACGGCGTGGGCGACGCGGGAGGGGCGGGCGTCCAGTGCGGCGTGGGCGATGCCCGCGCCGGCCGAGTGGCCGACCAGGACCACCGAGGACGAAGCGGCGTCGATCGCTGACACCACGGCCTCGACGTGGTCGTGCAGGGTGATGGCCGTGCGGTCGGCGTCGTGGGTCATGCCGGGGAGCGTGAGCGGGACGGGGTGGTGGCCGGCCTTCTCCAGGGCGGGGGTCACCCGCTCCCACACGGTGCCGTCCAGCCACAGGCCCGGGACCAGGATGATGTCCATCGGGCCAACCTACCGTCAGGGCTCGGCGGGGCGGGGGGCGATGATCTGGCCCGTGTACGCCACCGCGTCCAGGTAGGCGCGGGCCGTGTCCTCGACCGGGAGCGGGGCGGCCAGCAGCATCGGCAGGTCGGACGCCTCGTAGGCGGCGACCAGGGACAGCAGCTCGCCCAGCGGGCCGGCGCCGGCGACCAGGGCCTCGGTGACGTCCTGGCTCAGGGACAGGCGGACGGTCAGCGCCGCCGCGGGCTGGCCGAGCAGCTCGGCGACCGAGCTCACCAGGCCGACCGTGAACGCGGCCTCCGGGGGGAGCGCCATACGCGCGGCGATGTTCTGGCACATGCGGGCGCGGGTGATCGCGGCGGAGAGCTGGTGGGTGCCGGGGTCGTCGAGGTCGCTGACGAGCATGAGGGTGGCCCAGTCGCGGAGGCGGTCGACGCCGAGGAGCAGGACCGCCTCGTGGACCGAGGACACCTTGACCGGCAGGCCGAGCGCGTCGGCGTTCGCCGCGGCCGTGAGGCGCAGGGCGAGCGCCGGGTCGCTGGTGACCAGGCCGACCACTCGGGCCAGGGGGATGCTCGGGCCGACGAGCAGGCTGAGCAGCTCGACGCGGGCCAGGCGGGACGGTGACAGGGCGGCGGCGCTCACCACCTGCGGACGGCCCAGCACGTACCCCTGGAAGTAGTCGAAGCCCAGCTCGCGCGCCTGGTCGAGCTGGCCGGGGGTCTCCAGGCGTTCGGCGACGAGCTGGAGGTTGTCGTACTTGCGGCACCGCGCGACGGTCTCGGCGAGCTCGGCGAGCGGGGTGTCGAGCACGTCGATCTTGACGTAGGCGGCGAGTTCGAGCAGCGGCTCGTGGCCGAGGCCGAAGACGTAGTCGTCGAGGGCGATGCGGTACCCCTGGGCGACCAGGCGGGCGACGGCGGCCACGACCTCCTCGTCGAGGTCGACGGTCTCGAGGATCTCCAGGACGACCTGCTCGTGGTCGAACGGCAGGGGGAGCTCGCCCACCAGGAACTCGCGGGTCAGGTTGACGAAGCACAGGTGGCGGCCGCACAGCGGCTCGATGCCGATCTCGGTGAAGGCGGTGATCAGCACCCGGCTGGTGGCGTACGCACCGCGCTTGTCGGCCTCCACCGCGCCGGCGTCACCGCGGAACAGCAGCTCGTAGCCGTGGACGCCGCCGAGCCGGTCGAAGATCGGCTGGCGGCCGACGTGGACGGCGCCGGAAGGGGGCAACATACCGCACTCATCGACTCGGCGGTCGCGACAATGAGCAATTCTATGCGGTACCGGCGAGCGCGTGGATCTTCCAGCCGAGGTCGGGGAAGCCGGCCGCGACGGCGACGTGCGCGCTGGCGACGTTGGCCGGGTCGTGCAGGTACAGGGCGACGGCGTCGCCCGCCACGATCCGCCGGGCGGCCCGGGCGACCAGGCGGCGGGCCAGGCCCCGGCCGCGGGCACGCTCCTCGGTGCCGACCGAGATCTCCACGCCGGTCGGGTCGTGCGGCTTGAGCCCGACACCGGCCAGGTAGCTGCCGTCCTCGTCGCGGGCCACCAGGACCTCGCCCGGGAAGGGCCGCAGCCAGTCGGGCAGGCCCGGGCCGTCGGAGGGCTCCCACTCCCCCGCGTCGGGCAGCCCGGCAGTGGGCGCGTCGGACCAGCGGAAGACGCCGGTGAAGAAGCGGTGCCCGGGCCGGTCGAGCAGGGCGGGCAGCCGGTCGGCCAGCGCCCCGGCGCCGGCCGTGGCGATCAGCTCGGACACGGCCTCGACCCGCCCGGGCGGGACGGACAGCACGCCGTTTCCGGCGGCGTCGGTCACCCCGATGGCGAGCTGCTCGCCGCCGTCCCAGCGCGGCTTCTCCCGGGCCGCGTGCCCGACCACGACCAGACCGCGGGGCGAGGGCCAGCTCCCGAGCCACGTCCGCAGAAACGACTCCAGCACCCGTCGATCCTAGCCGCGCGGTTTCGAAAGGTATCGCGGCCGCGGCGCCGACAAATCCGGGCAAACACGGATCATATCGGCGCCGCAACCGCAAGATCGGCACGGAAAGTGACACGGAATGCGCGGCTAGAAGACGGTTGCGGGGACGGGAGCGGCCGCGGCCGCCGAGGCGAAGTTGCGCTGGACGGCGGAGGCCTCCGCGGCGCTGGGGGTGGCGTTGGCACAGGAGACCGGCGCACTGCTGCCCGACATCAGGTCACTGCAGAGGCCGGTGCGGTTGTCCGGCAGGCCGAGGATGTGCCCGAACTCGTGGGTCGCGATGCGCAGGACGGAGTAGCCGTCGTTCACCGCCTCCCGGCCCATCACCCAGCGGCCGTTGCCGAGCGAGGTCGGGTAGGTGCGGGGCCAGCCGTTGTCGGCGGTGACCCGGATGTTCGGGGTGCGCCCGGCCGGGACGGGGACCAGCCGGACGTTCGTGACGCGGCCGTTCCACAGGGTGGCGGCCTGGTTGACCACGGACACGAACTCCTGGGCCTGGCTCGCGTCGTAGTAGAGGGTGCGGGTGGCGGCGAACGCCGGGCCGGCGGTGGTGAGCTGGACGCCCAGCAGTGCGGCGACGGCGAGCAGGGCGGCGGCGAGTCTACGTCTGACCATGGCCGTACCGTACGAGACATCGTTGTCCTTCGATACATTCTGCTCCGGTCATACCGCTCAGGTCGGGCGTCGCCGCCACGATGAATGCGGTGTGCGACGACTCCTGCGGATGCTGCCGAGCGGCCGGCCGCTGCCCGAGCGCGACTGGCGCGTGCGGCACGGCGCCATCCTGTGGATCGTCGCCGCCCATGCGCTGGGCCTGTTCCTGTACGGGCTGGCGCGCGGCTACCCGGTGACCCATGCGCTCGCCGACGTGCTGCCGCTGGTCGGCGCCCTGGCCGTGGCCGGGCCGGCGACGTTCTCCCGCAAGGTCCGGGCCGCCGCGGCGACGCTGGGGCTGATGGCGTCCTCGGCCATCCTGGTGCACCTGGGGCACGGGATGACCGAGATGCACTTCCACTTCTTCGTGATGCTCGTGGTCATCACGTTCTACATGGACTGGCACACGTTCTTGCTGGCGGCCGCGTTCGTGCTGGTCGAGCACGCGGTGGTCGGCGTGATCGCGCCGCAGGTCGTCTACAACCACGCCGACGCGTGGGCGCACCCGGTGCGCTTCGCGCTCATCCACGCGCTGTTCGTGAGCGGGGCGGCGGTGGCCGCGATCGTCAACTGGCGGTTCGCGGACCGGGCGCAGAACGCGGAGCGGGAGATCGCCGAGCGGCTCGCGTACGAGGCCGGGCACGACGCGCTGACCGGCGTGCTGAACCGGCGCGAGTTCGACCGCCGCCTGGCCGCGACGCTGGCCCGGCCGATCCCGCCGGAGGGGCACGCGCTGTGCTTCCTGGACCTGGACCGGTTCAAGATCGTGAACGACAGCTGCGGCCACGCCGCGGGCGACGCGCTGCTGTGCCAGGTGACCGAGCTGATCGCCGCCGAGCTCACCGACGGCGACGTGTTCGCCCGGGTGGGCGGGGACGAGTTCGTGGTACTGCAGACGAACCGCGCCGTCGAGGAGGCCACCGCGGTCGCCGAGCGGATCCGCCAGCGGGTGGCCGCGCACCGGTTCCCGCGCAACGGGCGGGTGTTCTCGGTGGGGCTGAGCATCGGCGTGGTGCCGATCACGACGGACGGCACCGGCGGACCGGACGCGATGCGCGCGGCCGACCTGGCCTGTTACGCGGCGAAGAACCAGGGCCGCAACCGGGTGCACGTCGTGTCGGCGGGCGACGAGCGGCTGGACCGGCAGCGGGACCAGGCGCAGTGGGCCGAGCGGGTGATGAGCGCGGTCCACGACGACAACCTGGTGCTGTACTACCAGCCGATCGTCCCGATCGCCGCGCACGGCGGGAGCACGTTCGGGGAGCTGCTGGTGCGGATGCGCGGCGACGACGGCCAGCTCATCGGGCCGGGTGCGTTCCTGCCGGCGGCGGAGCGGTACAACCTGGTCACCTCGATCGACCGCTGGGTCATCGGTGCCGCGATCCGGCGCCTGGCCGAGCGGTACCGGGCCGGCGCGCCCGGCGACGAGACGTTCTCGATCAACGTCTCGGGCGGGTCGCTCGGCGACGAGGCGCTGCTGGCGTTCATCCGGGAGCGGCTGACGCGGTACCGCATCCCGCCGCGCGCGTTGTGCTTCGAGGTCACCGAGACGGTCGCGATCGGCGATCTCGGGCAGGCGGTCGCGTTCATCACCGAGCTGCGCGGGCTGGGCTGCCGGTTCGCGCTGGACGACTTCGGCAGCGGCCTGTCGGGGTTCACGTACCTCAAGCAGCTCCCGGTCGACCTGGTGAAGATCGACGGCGCGTTCGTGCGGGGGATCACGACCGACTCGGTCGACCGCGCGATGGTCGAGTCGGTGAACCGGATCAGCCACGAGATGGGCCTGCGGACGGTCGCCGAGTTCGTCGAGGACGCCGCGGTGCTCGACGAGCTGCGGGTGATCGGGGTCGACTACGCCCAGGGGTTCGGCACCGGTGTGCCGGTCCCGTTCGACGACTGGCTGGTGGCGAACCCGCCGCACCCGGCGGCCGCGCTGGCGACCCTGCCGTAGAAACCTACAGTGCCGGGCGCCGGCGCCGATCAGCCTGTTGTCCGAGGTTTCTCTCAGGGTCTCTCCCAGAGGCAGGCATGACCGGTGAGCATCAGCACTGAGGCGGGCCGCTTCCTGACCTTCTCGCTCAACGGCGAGGCGTACGCGCTCGACATCTTCCACGTCACCGAGATCATCGAGTACCGCCAGCTGACGGCCGTCCCGATGGCCCCGGACTTCGTGCGCGGGGTGATCAACCTGCGGGGGCGCGCGGTGCCCGTGATCGACCTGGGGATCCGCTTCGGCCAGGGCCCGACCGTGGTGGGGCGGCGGACCAGCATCATCATCGTGCACAACGGCGACTCGGACATCGGCATCCTGGTCGACATCGTCAACAAGGTCGTCGGGTTCGGCGCCGCGGACGTGGAGCCGACACCGAGCTTCGGCACCGGCATCCAGCCCGAGTTCATCAGCGGCATGGCGCGGCGGGAGAACGACTTCATCATCGTGCTCGACCTGGAGCGGGTCCTGTCCCCGGTCGACGTCGCCGAGCTGTCCCGACCCGCCGGGTCGGCCGAGCCGTCCGACGAGAGCCAGTGACGGGCTCGCTCGACGCCCCGCCGGAGATCAGCGGACAGGAGTTCGCGGCGATCTCGACCCTGCTGTACCAGCGCACCGGCATCCGGCTGGCGGCCGGTAAGGAGACGCTCGTCATGGGCCGCCTGGGCCGGCGGCTACGCCAGCTCGGGGTGGACACCTACGCCGACTACGTGCGGCTGCTGCTCCGGCCCGGCGGCGAGGAGGTACGCCAGGCGATCGACCTGCTGACCACGAACGAGACGTCGTTCTTCCGGGAGCCGCCGCACTTCGACTACCTGCGGGAGGTCATCGTGCCGGGGCACGCGTCGGCGCACCGGATCTTCCGGCTGTGGAGCGCCGCCAGCTCCAGCGGCGAGGAGGCCTACACGGCGGCGATGGTGCTGGCCGAGACCCCGCCCGCGGGGTCGTTCGAGATCGTCGGCACCGACGTCTCGACGCGGATCGTCGCCGGTGCGCGGCGCGGGCTGTACCCGATCGAGGCGGCGGCGCGGATCCCGATGCCGCTGCTGCGCAAGTACTGGCTGAAGGGCCGCGACGAGTACGCCGGGCTGATGGCGGCGGGCAGCACGCTGCGGGAGCGGGTCAGCTTCCTGCACGCGAACCTGCTCGACGACCTGGCCGACCTGGGCCGGTTCGACGTGATCCTGCTGCGCAACGTGATGATCTACTTCGACCAGCCCACGAAGGCGTCGCTCATCCGCCGGCTCCAGGACATGTTGTACCCCGGGGGGCACCTCATCGTCAGCCTGTCGGAGTCGCTCAACGCCGTCCCGTCGCGGCTGCGCATGGTGCGCCCGTCCATCTACCGGCTGCCTTCCGTGGACGGCGCCGATGGCTGACGTGTTCCTGCACCCGGGCGGGTTCCATTTCGCCGGCGCCGGCACCCGGATCGCGACGCTGCTCGGCTCGTGTGTCACGGTCACGCTGTGGCACCCGGGGTTGCGCATCGGCGGGATGTGCCACTACCTGCTGCCGGGCCCGGGGCCGGACGGGCGCTATGCCGGCGGCGCGTTCGAGCTGTTCCTAAGTGAGCTGGCGCGGACCGGGACGCGGCCGGCGCAGTACCAGGCGAAGCTCTTCGGCGGCGGCGCGCAGCTGGCCGGCGACGGGGTGGGCCGGGCCAACGTGGCGGCCGGGCTGCGGCTGCTCGACCGGCACGGCTTCGCACTGGTGGCCCACGACGTGGCCGGGACGGGCGCGCGGCGGCTGTGGTTCGACCTGGCCACGGGCGAGGTCTGGGTCCGCTCGTCGATGGTCGAGGACGCGGCCTCATGATCCGGACCATCGTCGTCGACGACTCCGCCGTGGTGCGGCAGGTGCTGACCGCGCGGCTGTCGGCGGAGCCGGGCATCGCGGTGACCGGCGCCGCGTCCGACCCGATCTTCGCGATGCGGCTGATGCAGCGGGAGTGGCCGGACGTGCTCGTGGTCGACATCGAGATGCCCCGCATGGACGGCATCACGTTCGTCAGGCAGGTGATGGCGATCCGGCCGACGCCGATCGTCGTCTGCTCCACGCTGGTCGGCCCGGGCGCGCGGGCCACCATGGACGCGCTCGCCGCGGGTGCGGTGAGCGCGGTGCCGAAGCCGACGACCGGGCTGAAGCAGTACCTCGAGGACGACACCGGCAACATCGTGGCCGCGGTGCGGGCGGCGGCGTCGGGGCGGGCCCGGCGCAGCGAACCGCCGCCGCCCCGGCTGGCTCCCGTTGTCGCGGGATCCTGTGAGCGGCGGCTCGTGGCGATCGGCACGTCCACAGGCGGCACGCAGGCCCTGGAGCGGGTGCTGACCGCGCTGCCCGGCGGGGCTCCCGCCATGGTCGTCGTGCAGCACATGCCGGAGCGGTTCACGGCCGCGTTCGCCGAGCGGATGGACCGGCTGTGCGCGGTGACGGTGCGGGAGGCCGCCGACGGCGACCGGCTCGCCGACGGCCTGGTCCTGGTCGCCCCGGGCGGGCGGCACCTGGAGGTGGCGCGCGACGGGCCGGGGTACCGCGTGCGGGTCTTCGACGGCCCGCCGGTGAACCGGCACCGCCCGTCGGTGGACGTGCTGTTCCGGTCGGTCGCGAAGGTGGCCGGGAAGCGGGCGCTCGGCATCATCATGACCGGGATGGGCGACGACGGCGCCCGGGGCCTGCTGGAGATGCGGCAGGCGGGGGCCGCGACGGTGGCGCAGGACGAGGCGACGTGCGTCGTGCACGGCATGCCGAAGGAGGCGGTGAAGCTCGGCGCGGTCGAGCGTGAGGTGCCGCTCCCAGCGATAGCAGAGGTGATCCGCGGTCATGGCTGAGGTGTTGTCCATCGTCGTCGCGCTGCTGGCCGGTGTGGCCGGCGGTTATCTGCTCGGCCGGCGGCGTCCTGCCGCTGCCGTCGAGGATCTGCGGCCGTCCTCCGACGACTTCCGGCGGGGCGTCGGGGAGTTCGCCGGGGCGGTGGCGCCGGTGTGGTCGGCGCAGATCGGGTCGTCGCGGGCCCAGATGGAGTCGGCGATCGGCGCTGTCACCCGCAAGTTCAGCGACATCGTCACCGATCTCGACGACGTGCTGCGGTCGTCGGCGTCGGTGACCGGGGGTACCGGATCCTTCTCGGAGGGCCGGGAACGCCTCGGCAACGTGGTGACGACGCTCGACAACGCGCTGCGGGCCAAGCACCAGGCGGTGCACGACCTCACCCGGCTCGCCGGGCTGAACGATGACCTGAAGCAGATGACGGGCGAGGTCGCGCAGATCGCCGCGCAGACCAACCTGCTCGCCCTGAACGCGTCGATCGAGGCGGCCCGGGTCGGCAAGGCGGGCGCCGGCTTCGGCGTGGTCGCGCTGGAGGTGCGCCAGCTCGCGGACCGTTCGCTGGAGACGAGCGTGCAGATGGCCGACAAGGTGGGCGGGATCGGCTCGGCGATCGAGTCGGTGCTGGCCGGCGCCGCGGGCGACGCCGAACGCGAGAGCGTGGCGGTGGCCCGGGCGAACACCGACGTGCAGGAGGTCATCGACGAGCTGGTGGCGATCGTCGACCGGTCGCGTGAGTCGTCGCGGCGGCTGGAGACGGCGGCGGTGAGCATCCGGTCGGGCATCTCCGACGCCATCGTGAACCTGCAGTTCCAGGACCGGGTCGGGCAGGTCCTGCAGCACCTGGAGGACAACATCCAGCGGATGCCCGCGCACGTGGCCTCGGCGCCGGCGTCCGGGCCGCAGGCGCGGCCGCTGCTCGACGAGCTCGAGCAGACGTACACGATGCACGGCGAGCGCGACGCGCACCACGGCGGCACCGTCGCCGCGCCGCCGTCGTCGGAGATCACTTTCTTCTAGTCACTGGAGGGCAGCATGTCCAAGACCGTTCTCGTCGTCGACGACTCGGCCTCCGTCCGGCAGGTCGTCGCGATCGCGCTGAAGGGCGCCGGCTACGACGTCATCGACGCCGTCGACGGCCAGGACGCGCTGCGCAAGCTCGACGGCCAGCGGGTCCACCTGGTCATCTCCGACGTCAACATGCCGAACATGGACGGCATCACGCTGGTGGGCGAGATCCGCAAGCAGGCCGCGTACCGGTTCACGCCGATCATCATGCTGACCACCGAGTCGCAGGAGGAGAAGAAGCGGCAGGCCCAGGCGGCGGGCGCGAAGGCGTGGGTGACGAAGCCGTTCCAGCCGGCGCAGATGCTCGCCGCCGTGTCGAAGCTGATCGCGCCGTGACCGCCGTCTCGCTGTCCCTGGACGGGGAGCTCACCGTCATCAACGCCGCCGAGCAGCACGAGCGCCTCCTGCGGGCCCTCGACGGCTCCCGGTTGGACGTCAGCCTGGCGGGTGTCACCGACCTCGACACGGCGGGGCTGCAGGTGCTGCTGTTCTTGTCCCGCGAGGCCGCGCGGCGATCCGTCCCGGTGTCCTTCGCCGGCCACAGCCCGGCGGTACTGGAGGTGCTGCGTCTCGTCGGCCTCTCGCCTTCGCTCGAGGTGGACACGTGAACGACGATGACATCCGCGACGCGCTCGAAACGTTCATCACCGAGGCGCGCGAGCTGACCCAGGACTTCGAGGAGGGGCTGCTCGAGCTGGAGTCGGCGCCCGACGACCCGGAGGCGATCAACTCGCTGTTCCGGGCGATGCACACGCTGAAGGGCTCGGCCGGCCTGTTCGGGCTGCGCCACCTGGTGTCGTTCACGCACGTGCTGGAGTCGGTTCTCGACCAGCTGCGGGCGGGCACGCTGCACGTGACGCCCGCGCTGGTGAGCGCGCTGCTGCCCTGCGCCGACCACATCACGGCGCTGGTCGACGGTGTGGCGACGGGTCGCATGTCGCCCACGCCTGCCGAGGACGAGGTGAGCGCGCGCCTCCTAGCACCCTTCTCGTCAGGTATGGTCGATTCTGGGGGCCCCCCGGAGATTGCCGTTTCAGGCAATCCCCGCACCTGGCTGCTCAGCCTCTGGTTCGGGCCCGACTGCCTGCGCAACGGCATGGATCCGTTGTCGTTTCTGCGGTACCTCACAACGCTGGGCACGGTCGTGCGGGTCATCACGGTCCCCGACGCGCTGCCGCCGGCCGACGAGGCGGATCCGGAGTCCTGCTACCTGGGCTTCGAGGTGGAGTACGTCAGCGAGGCCTCGAAGGCCGACATCGAGAGCGTCTTCGAGTTCGTCCGTGACGAGAGCACGATCCGCATCCTGCCGGCCGACGACGCGATCGCGTTGATCGAGTCGCTGCCGGAGAACGACCGCATCGGCGACCTGCTGCGCCGCGGCGGCGTGGTCACCGACCTGGAGCTGGCGCGGGCGCTGCGGATCCAGCACGAGGCGGGTCCGCTCGGCAAGCCGCTGGGCGAGATCCTGGTCGCCGAGCAGATGGTGCAGCAGCCGGTGGTAGAGGCGGCGCTGGGCCGGCAGCGCAAGGTCGCCGACGGCCGCCCGCAGGACAACCAGACGATCCGGGTGTTCGCCTCGCGCCTGGACAAGCTCATCGACCTCGTCGGGGAGCTGGTCATCGCGCAGGCCGGCGTCGGCTCGGCCGACGGCCTGTCGGAGGTGCAGCAGCACGTGCTGCGCCTGGTCGAGGAGGTCCGCCATACGGCCCTGTCGCTGCGCATGGTCCCGATCGGCACCACGCTGCGCCGCTTCGAGCGGGTGGTCCGCGACGTGTGCCTGGACCTGGACAAGGAGGTCGACCTGGTCATCACGGGCGGCGAGGCGGAGATGGACAAGGCCCTGGTCGAGCGCATCGGCGACCCGCTGATGCACCTGGTCCGCAACGCCCTCGACCATGGCATCGAGCCTCGCGCCGAACGCGAGCGGCTCGGCAAGCCGGCCCGCGGCAGCCTGCGCCTCCATGCGTTCCACGACGCCGGCAGCATCGTCATCGAGGTCTCGGACGACGGCCGGGGCCTGAACCGCGACAGGATCCTGGCCAAGGCCGTCGACCGCGGCCTGGTGGCGCCGTCGGCGACGCTGGGCGACCCCGAGGTGTACGCCCTGATCTTCGAGCCTGGCTTCTCCACGGCCGACGCGGTCTCGAACCTGTCCGGCCGCGGCGTGGGCATGGATGTGGTCCGCGGCGCGATCACGGCGCTGCGGGGCAGCATCGACGTGCAGACGGCGCCGGGCGCGGGCACGACGATCCAGATCCGGTTGCCGCTGACGCTGGCCATCATCGACGGCTTCCTGGTCGGGGCCGGGGACTCGTGCTTCATCATTCCGCTGGACCGGGTGACGGAGTGCGTCGAGCTCCCGCCGTCGGCCGCGGGCCGGTCGTTGCTGCACCTGCGGGACGAGGCGCTGCCGTTCGTCCGCCTGCGTCAGGCCTTCGGTATCCCTGGGGCTCCGAGCCGCCGCCAGAGTGTCGTGGTGATCGAGCACTCAGGGCAGCGCGCGGGCATCGTGGTGGATCACCTCCTTGGGCAGTCGCAGACGGTGATCAAGCCGCTGGGTCCGCTCTTCAAGGACGTCCGGTGGGTGAGCGGCTCTACGATCCTCGGCAGCGGGGATGTGGCCCTGATCCTGGACATCGATGCGTTGATGGCTCAGTACATCGCCCGGGACCGCCAGCGCAGGCTGGTCCCGGCTTAGGCGCCGTGCTCGTCGGCTGGTCGGTTTCCCCGGCCGCGCCATGATCCAGGGAAGCTTGTGGCTGTCATGGCAGCCACAAGTTTCCCTGGATCATGAGCCTGGGCCGGCCACTCTCCTGTGGGCGCCGCCTGGTCGGTGTCTCGGGCTACGACGCCATGATCGATGGCGAGTTCTGGTTGTCATGGCAGCCAGAACTCACCATCGATCATGGGCCGGCCGACGACGCCTGCGTGGCGACGCCGGTCGGTCGGTCGACCGACCAAGGCGCCCGCCGCGGGCATCGGCTGCGGGGGCTGGCCGGGCTGCGGTGGCGCGAAGCCCGGCAGGCAACTCGGTCGGTCGATCGACCGAACTTCGCTCGGTCGGTCGATCGACCGGACATACGTGAGCACGCTTCGGCCGGCCGGCCGATCGATCGAGCAAACGCGAGCACGCGTCGGTCGGTCGGTCGACCGACCGCGCGATCGACGCTTCGGGCATTCAGCAGCGCCTCGAAGCCAGCCAGGCGCAGGCAGTCGCCGCAGTCGGTCGATCGACCGACCGACCGACCGCACGATCGACGCTTCGCGCAGTCAGCCGGCCTCGAAGCCAGCCATGCGCAGGCAGTCGGCCGCGTTCGGTCGATCGACCGACCGCACGATCGACGCTTCGCGCAGACGACCGCACCCTCGAAGCCAGCCCAGACGCAGGCAGTCGGCGGTGTCGGCAAACCGCCGGGCGCCGACGACCCGGATCGCGAACCACATAACGTGCTCGCGCGCCCTCCGCCGGCCCGGCCTCGGCCAACGCGTCGACCGGACGAACGAAGGCGCGGGCAGCTTTAGGTCGGTCGACCGACCGACGGTTCACACCCCCGCCGCCCGCCAGCCGTGCGCGCGGCCATCTAGCAAGACGTTGGTCGATCTACCCGCGTTCCGCGCGATCAACTGAAAGGTAGATCGACCAACGTCTACAGCCACCGTGCCGTTCCACCGTAGGCGGGCAGCGCGGTCAGAAGCGGTCGAACTTCGACTCGTCGATGTCAGGAACCGATACCTCCGCTGTGCGGGCGGTGCCGGCGTACGCCGGGGCCGGACGACGGCCGCCGCGCCCAGCCGAGCTGCGCGACTGGCCGCCGCGGGACACCTCGCCGAAGGCGCTGCGGTTCGACGGGCGCCGCAGGCCCGAGTCGCCCGTGTTGAAGAACGTCATCAGATCCTGCAGCTGGTGCGTCTGAGCGGCCATCTCCTCGGCAGTCGCCGCCAGTTCCTCGCTAGAGGAGGCCGTCTGCTCGGTCACCTTGCCGATCTGGGTCATCGCGATGTTGATCTGGCGGACCCCGGTCGCCTGTTCGTTGCTGGAGGCGGCGATCTCCTGCACCAGGTCCGAGGTACGCGTGATGCTCGGAATGATCTTCCCCAGCAGGTCGCCGGCGCGCTCGGCCGTCTGGACGCTGCCCGCGGCCAGCTCGCTGATCTCCTGGGCGGCGATCTGGCTGCGTTCGGCGAGTTTGCCGACCTCCGTCGCCACGACCGCGAAGCCCTTGCCGTGCTCGCCGGCCCGGGCCGCCTCGATCGTCGCGTTGAGCGCCAGCATGTTCGTCTGGAAGGCGATGTCGTCGATGATCCCGATCTTGCTCGTGATCTGCTTCATCGCGTCGACGGTGCGCTGGACGGCGGCACCGCCCTCGTGGGCCTCCGTGGCGGCCTGGCCGGCGATGCCCTCCGTCGTCGTCGCGTTGTCGCTGTTCTGGCTGATACTCGCGGTCATCTGCTCCATCGACGCGGTGGTCTCCTCCACGCTCGCCGCCTGCTCGGTGGCGGCCTGGGAGAGGCTCTGCGACGCGCCGCTGATCTGGTTCGAGGCGTTGGCGAGCTGGTGTGCCGCCTCGATCACCGTGCGGACCGTCTCGGTCAGGCGGTCCAGGGCGCTGTTCAGCGCGATGCCCATCCGGCCGACCTCGTCGCGGCTCGTCACGCCGAGGCGCTGATCGAGGCGGCCGTCGGCGAGGCCGGAGAGCACGGTGACCGTCTCCTTCAGCGGGCGCGACACCGCCCGCACGACCACGGTGACCATGGAGAACGTGATGAGGACGGCCAGCAGGGTCAGGCCGAGCAGCAGCACCTGCGCGGTGTTGTACTCCGATGCCGACGCGTCCAGCGCGTTGCGAGCCTCGCCGTTCTCCCGGTCGACCAGCTTGGCCAGCGCGCCGGAGATCTGTTCGGCGACCGGGTCGACCTCGTCGCGGCTGATCCGGTTGTACTCCGCGTAGTCGCGCGCGGTCGCCGCCGGGATCGACTTGCCGGTGAGGATCCGCTGGTAGGACGCGAACGCGGTGGAGAACGCGTCGCGGTCGGCCTTGCCGGTGGCGTCGGTGCTGAGGCCGGTGAAGCTCTTCCAGCTCTGCTCCAGGCCGGCGATCGCGTCCTGGACGAGCTGGGTCGACCGGGTCGCGTCGGCGTCGCTCTGCGCCAGGGCGAGGCCGCGCATCTGGAAGCGGATCTCCTTGTAGTCCAGCGCGACGTCGTCGAGCAGCTGCACCGAGCGCAGATTCTGGTGGTACAGCTGGGACAGCCGGTCCTGGCTGTTGCCGAGGTACAGCAGCCCGATCGCTCCGACGGCCGCGAGCAGCACGCACACCACGATGGCGACCACCCGCAGCTTCCACGCGACGGACAGGTCCCGGAAGGCGGAGGTGAAGGAACGGCGGCTCGGCATCGTTGCTGTGCTCATCGTGGCAAGGCCCCCCGTGCGACGGTTCTCGCCCACACCCATCGGACCCGCCCAGGAAAGTCTGAGGTTAAGCCGGGGGCAGGTTCACCGCGATCTCCTCACCGAGCGTGGCGCCGAGCTGCAGCGGCAGGTCGTCGCCGCTCCAGAACTTGCCCGGGTCGTACCAGTTCGCCCGTTTGCCGCCGGGCAGCAGGCCCATCGCCTCGTAGGTGACGGCCACCACCTCGGCGCAGTAGGCGGTCTCCAGCGAGGCGTCGCTGTGCTGCCGCAGGTTGGGCAGCCGGCCCTGGAACCACCGGCCGGCGAGCCGCGCGGTGGAGGGGAACGGCGTGCCGTCGAGGCGCGCGACCGTCCGCAGTACCGCATCCTCCATCGCCGGATTCACCTCGAAGTGCAGCTGGCGCAGCCAGGCGCGCTGGCCGTAGCGGCGGCCCCAGACCAGCACGGCGTCACGCAGGTCGTGCAGCTGCACACCGCGGTGATGGGTCCCCGTCCACCGGTCGGGCAGCGACTTGCCCAGCTCCGCGTGCCACATGAGCGGTGGCATGTCATCGAGTACCACGGCCATGCCGACATGGTTGACCGGACTGTTCGTCAGGGTCTGGATCGCGCGGTCGGCGGTCGAACGGCCGCGGAACACCCACAGGTCACCGGTGCGGGTCATCCGCACGGCTTCGTCGAGATCGACGCTCACCGCCGTTAGCCTAGGTGCTCATGAAGGCGAAGTGGTGGAAGGTGCTCGGCCTGGCGGGTGTCGTCGGCGTGGCGGCGACCGGGGCGCTGGTGGTGCGGGCGGAGCGGCGGCGCCGGGCGTACACGCCCGAGGAGATCCGCGCCAGGCTGCAGGAGCGGCACAGCATCGCACAGAGCGGGACGAGTCGCGGCTCACGTACCAGTGATCCCGATGGTCACTTAGGGTAGGTAATGTGCAGTCACTGACATCCCAGGCCGACCCCGTGCGGGTCCTGTTCCTCGAAAACATCCACCCGGTCGCGGTCGAGCGGATGCGATCCGAGGGATACCAGGTTGAGACCATCGGGCGCGCGCTCGACGAGGACGAGCTGATCGCCAAGCTCGACGGGGTCCACCTGCTGGGCATCCGGTCCAAGACGCAGGTCACCGCGGCCGCGCTGGCTCAGGCGCCGCAGCTGCGCGCGATCGGCGCGTTCTGCATCGGCACCGACCAGATCGACCTGCGCTCCGCGGCCGAGACCGGCATCGCGGTGTTCAACGCGCCCTTCTCCAACACGCGCAGTGTCGTCGAGCTCGCCGTCGCCGAGATCATCGCGCTCACCCGCCGGCTCACCGAGAAGAACGCCGGCATGCACAACGGCGTCTGGGACAAGGACGCCGAGGGCAGCCACGAGGTGCGCGGCCGGTCCATCGGCATCGTCGGCTACGGCAACATCGGCACGCAGCTGTCCGTGCTCGCCGAGAACCTGGGTCTGCGGGTGTACTTCTACGACACCGCCGACAAGCTCGCGCTCGGCAACGCCCAGCGCTGCGACAGCCTCGACGAGCTGCTGGAGCGCTCCGACATCGTCACCCTGCACGTCGACGGGCGCCCGGGCAACAGCGGCTTCTTCGGCGAGGAGCAGTTCGCCAGGATGCGCCCGCGCAGCATCTTCCTCAACCTGAGCCGCGGCTTCGTGATCGACCACGACGCGCTGCGCCGCCACCTCGACAACGGGCACCTCGCCGGTGCGGCCGTCGACGTGTTCCCGAAGGAGCCGAAGGGCAAGGGCGACGAGTTCCAGTCGGCCCTGCGCGGCCTGCCCAACGTCATCCTGACCCCGCACATCGGCGGGTCGACGGAGGAGGCCCAGTCCGACATCGGCTCGTTCGTCGCCGAGAAGCTGCACAAGTACGTGGCGGAGGGCTCCACGACGCTCAGCGTCAACCTGCCGTCGCTCAACCTGCAGCAGGCCCCCGGCACGCACCGCATCGCCCTGCTGCACCACAACGTGCCGGGTGTGCTCGCCGACGTCAACAGCATCCTGGCCGGCCACAAGGTCAACGTGGAGGGCCAGATCCTGGCCACCCGCGGCGAGTACGGCTACCTGCTCGCCGACATCGCGATCGACTACCCGGACGAGATCCTGGCCCAGCTCAGCGGCATGGCCACGACGGTCCAGCTCCGCGTGCTGTCCTAGGACCGCCAAGTCCGCGTCGATCTTGGAGTTGTGGCGCCGGCAATCTCCCGGCTTGCCCGACTCTGTCAGGCACCACAACTCCAAGATCGACGCGTTCAGGACGCTGCGTCCGGGGCGAACTGGCCCATCGACGCCTCCACGGCCGCCTCCACCTCGGCCTCCGTCGCCGTGCCCGACTCGCGGGCCACAGCCGCCCAGGCGTGCACCGACTGGCGGGCGAACTCCTGGCCCTCCGCCGTGGCGGCGAAGGCGAGGGGGTCGCCGTCGAACTCGCCGTGGAGGTGCCGGGCCAGGGCCATGAGCGCCCCGTCCCACCCGGGCCCGACGTAGAGCGCCCCGGCGCCGCCGCCGGCGATCTCGATCGGGACCGTGTGCTCCAGCTCCAGCAGCGCGCGGTCGCCGTCGGCACTGAGGCGGACCGTCACGATGCTCGTCGGGCCGCCGAACGTGACCTTCAGCCGCGAAGGCGGCGAGCACTCCAGGATGTCGCCGCCCGCGTTGCCCTCCAGCTGGAAGCTGCCCCCGGCCCGCAGGTCCCCGCTGATCGGCATCAGCCAGCGTGCGATGCGGGACGGGTCGGTGATCGCGTCCCACACGTCGGGAACGTCGGCGTCGTACGAGCGGCGCAGCCGCACCGCGACCGTCTCCCCGCTCGCCGACGGCAGCCGGCTGACCTCGCGGTGAATGGCCTTCAGGTGCCCGGCGATGTCCATCATGGGTCGTCTCCCCTCGTCTCGTTGCCACGGATCCGGCGCGCACGCCTGCCCCGGGCCAGCTCGGTGGCCAGGGCGTCGAGGTGCTGGTCCCAGGTCCGGCGGAACCGGTCCAGCCACGCGTCCACCTCGCGCAGCGGCGCGGCGTCGACGGCGTAGAGCCGCCGGGCCCCGTCCACCCGCACCGTGGCGAAGCCGTGCTCGCGGAGCACCTTGAGGTGCTGTGAGACGGCGGGCTGGGAGATCCGGAACTCCTCCTGCACGACGGCGCTGATCGCCCCGGAGGCCTGCTCGCCGTCGGCGAGCAGCTCCAGGATGCGCCGCCGCACGGGGTCCCCGAGGACGTCGAACGCGTGCACAAGTCGCAGCTTATATAAGTCGACGCTTAATTGATAGCTCCGCGACGACGATGTTGATGAACCAGCCGGCGAACATGCACCAGGCCCGCGCGTCGGCGTCCGGCGCGCCGGCGAAGGCCGTGTAGAAGCCGTGCGTGAACGCCTGCGTGCCGGCGCCCATGGCGAGCGCGTACGCACGGATCATCCACGCCCGGTGCGTGCGCACGTCACGCCGCCGGATCGCGGCGAAGCCGGCGACGATCGCACCGGCCATCACTCCGCCGACGACCAGCCGCTGGATGTTCGTGAACGTGTTGTCGGAGTCCGGCAGCTGATAGAAGAGCGTCATCCAGATCCCGGACAGCGCGACGGCCAGCCCGGCCGGCACGAGCACCCGGCCGGTGAGCCGGTGCCAGCGCGGGCGGCGCCGGCGCAGCCCCGGATGGAACTGGAACGCGCCCAGGATGCTGTAGAGCGTGGCGCCCACGATGTGCACCACGACCGGCACCGGCATGTCGTGGAACCGCGCGTTGTCCGGGGTGACCTCGGTCCCGGCGGCGAGCGTGCCCACCCGGAACGCCCCGGCGATGACCGGGATCGCCGCGAGCGCGAGCAGTCCCGCGGGGACGAGCCAGTCCGGGCGTCTCCTCACTGCTGTCGTCATGCTCATGATGATTCGGGGGTTCCGGCGGTACCACATCGGCCCGCGAGCGGCGGGAAACTAGGCCCTCAGAACGAGCCGCCACTGTACTTTTGCGGCCGCACACGGTCGGTCTCGTAGGCCCACATCGCGATCTCGACCCGGTTCCGCGCCCCGATCTTGTTCATCAGGCTGGCGACGTGGGTCTTGACGGTACTGAGCGTGATGCGCAGCTCCTGGGCGATCTCGGCGTTGGTGCGCCCCTGGGCGAGCGCCCCCACGACCTGCTCCTCCCGGTCGGTGAGCGGCTCGATCGGCTGCCGGGTCGGCTGCACCGGTCCGGCCGCGGCGAACGCCCGCAGCAGCCGGGTGGTGACGCTGGGCGCGATGAGCGCGTCGCCGCCGGCCGCCGCGTGCACGGCCTGCACGAGCAGGGCGGGCCCGGCATCCTTGAGCAGGAACCCGCGCGCCCCGGCCCGCAGCGCCGCGTACACGTACTCGTCGAGGTCGAACGTGGTGATGACGACGACCGCGAGCGGGTCGGCGACCTGCGGCCCGGCGAGCGCCCGGGTCGCCTCGATGCCGTCGAGACCGGGCATGCGGATGTCGAGCAGGCACACATCGGGCCGCTCCCGCCGGGCCAGCTCAACCGCCCGCCGCCCGTCACCGGCCTCGGCGACGACCTCGATGCCCGGCTGCGCGTTGAGGATCATGGTAAGCCCGGTCCGGACGATCTCCTGGTCGTCGGCCACGAGCACGCGCACCGTCACGCGACCGCCCCGCCACCGCTGGCAACCCGCCCGCCGAACGGCGGCGCCGCGGCCACCTCAGCGGTCGCGCCGGCAACCCGCCCGTGGAACGGCAACACCCCGGCCACCTCGGCCGTCGCGCCAGCGACCCGCCCATCGAGCGGCAAGGCCGCAGCCGGCGCACCGGCAGCGCGGTCGGGGTGACTGCTGGCCGCGGTCACGGTCGCGCCCGCAACCCGGCCGTCGAACGGCAGCACCCCGGCCACGTCGGCCGTCGCGCCGGTGAGCCGGCCGTCGAACGGCAGCACCGCGGCCACCGTCCAGCCCCGGCCGGGGGCCGGTCCGGCCTCGCAGGTTCCCCCGAGCAGCACGGCCCGCTCCCGCATCCCGATGAGGCCGTAACCAGGCCGGATCATCGTGCCGCCCTCCCCCTCGCCCGGCCGGGCCTCGCCGTCGTCGGTCACGCGCAGCCGGACCGCCCTGTCGTCGGCGGCGACCCGCACCTCGATCCGGGTGGCGTGCCGCGCGTGCCGCCGGGCGTTGGTGACCGACTCCTGGGCCAGCCGGTACACCGCGCTGCCGACCGCCGCCGGCACCTGCCCGACCGCGCCGTCGATCCGCACCTCCACGGCCGGCGCCACGACCGGCGCCGGGTCGGCGAGCCGCTCGATGTCGGCGATACCCCCGGCAAGAGCTCCGGCCGAAGCGCCGACCGAAGCGCCAACGGACGCGCCAACCGACGCGCCAACCGACGCGCCGGACGAGAATCCGTCCGTGGCGCCGGCCGGCGGAGCGTCCGGCTCCACGCCGCGCAGGAGCCGCACGATGGCCCGCATCTCGTCGAGTGCCTTCGCCGCCTCCGCCTCGATCACCTTCAGGGCGTCCACCGCCGCGCCCGGGGTGAGCTCCTCGGTGACGATGCCCGCCTGGGCCCGGATGCGCATCGCCGAGACGTGGTGGGCCACCGTGTCGTGCAGGTCGCGCGCCAGGCGCTCCCGCTCCAGCAGCCGGACCTGCTCGAACTCCCGGTGGCGGGCCCGGGCGCGGAACCGCAGCGCCAGGCCGAGTGCCGAGGCCGCCCCCAGGACGGCGAAGCCCTCCAGCACCTCGCCGCCGCCCACGTCGCCGACGAGCACCGTCGCAATGATCTTGGCCGTGATGATCGCCGAGCCGGTCACGGCCTCCGCGCCGGAGCCCCAGCGGAACAACGCGTAGGGCAGCAGCACCAGGAACGACAGCGCCAGCATGTCCGGTGGGGACCCGCTGGTCAGCAGGGCCGCCACCCCGCAGGCCGGGAACGCCACGGCGACCGGCAGCAGGGGGTGCGAGCGCCGCACCAGCAGCAGGGGCACCAGGCCCAGCGCGAGGCCGAGGCTCACCCACCGCCACGGCACGCCCGGGCGGAAGGCCGCCTCGAGCACCGCGAAGAGCGCGAACCCGGCGACGAGCGCCCAGTCCGGCCGCCCGCGCGGCGGCGCGCCGCCGGCCCGCGGCTCGCTCCAGACCGCCCGGAGAAACATGGATCGATGGTATGACTCCGGCGGGCGGCTCAGATCAGTCCAAAGTACGAGTCACCGCGTCCACGAGCGTCGCCGCCTGGCGGTGGCCGGCCCGGGCCGAGGCCGCCCGGCGGGCCGGGTCGAGCGCGTTGCGGCCCATCGCGGCGCGCGACCCGGGGTCGGGGGTGACGACGAGGGACCGGACGTCGGGGCCCAGCGCGGCGATCTCCACGGCGACGCGGCCGGAGCGGCGGATGCCGCCGGTGATCGGGGCCAGCACGATCACCCGGTCGTAGCCGGCGGCGAGGTGGACGTGGGCGGGCGAGCGGACGCCGCCGTCCATGTACCGCCGCCCGTCGATGGTGACCGCCGGCCAGACGATCGGCACGGCGCAGCTCGCCGCGACGGCCGAGACGAGGTCGACGCCCGAGGCGGCGTCGAAGACCACCTCCTCGCCGGTCTCCGCGTCGACGGCGGTGACCCGCAGCCGGGGCGGGTCGGGCCAGGCGTGCACGGGCAGCCGGCCGGCGATGACCGCGCGCCGCTCCTGCTCGGGAACCGTTGTGGCGCGCAGGGCCAGGTGACCCAGGTGGGCGAGGGCGGCGCGGTCGGAGCGGTGGACGGCCGCCGCGGCGTAGCGCAGGAGCACTCCGGGGCCCATCGCCGCCGCCAGCTCGCCGGTCGGCGGCGCGAGCTGCCTGGAGTACAACTCCTGCAACGAAAGGCCGGAGGTGATCTGGGCGCCGACCACCGCGCCCGCTGAGGTGCCGACGACGAGCCCGGCGTCGCGCAGGTCGAGGCCGGCCTCGGCCAGCCCGGTGAGGACGCCCGTCTCCCACGCGACGCCGACCACGCCGCCACCGCCGAGCACTAAAGCCGTTGCCATGCGCGAGAAGATATCGGGGTGCGCGAACTTGTGGTACTGGGCACCGCCAGCCAGGTCCCGACCCGGACCCGCAACCACAACGGGTACTTCCTGGCGTGGGACGGCGAGGGGATCCTGTTCGACCCGGGCGACGGCACCCAGCGGCAGATGGCGCACGCTGGGGTGGCGGCCTCCGACGTCACCCGGATCTGCATCACGCACTTCCACGGCGACCACTGCCTGGGGCTGCCGGGGGTGATCCAGCGACTGTCCCTGGACCGCGCGCCCCAGCCGGTGCCGGTGCACTTTCCGTTCGAGGGTCTGCAGTACTTCGAGCGCCTCCGCCACGCGTCGAGCTTCTACGACGCCGTGGACCTGCGGCCCGATCCGCTCACCGATGAGTATGTCGCCATGAAAGCGGACAAAGTACAGCTGGAGGCGCGGCGGCTGGACCACGGCATACCGACGTACGGCTACCGGCTGGTCGAGCCCGACGGCCGGCGCATGCTCCCCGACCGGCTGCGCGAGCACGGCATCGCGGGGCCCGCGGTCGGCGAGCTGCGGCGGACCGGCCGTCTGGAGCGTGACGGCAGGATGGTGACGCTGGAGGAGGTGAGCGAGCCGCGCCCCGGGCAGCGGTTCGCGTTCGTGATGGACACCCGGCTGTGCGCAGCCGTCGCCGAGCTGGCCGACGGGGCCGACCTGCTGGTGATCGAGTCCACGTACCTCGACGCGGAGCGGGACCTGGCCGAGGCGCACGGCCACCTCACCGCCGGGCAGGCGGCGGCCGTGGCCGCGGAGTGCGGGGTGCGCACGCTCGTGCTCACCCACTTCTCGCAGCGCTACGACGACCCGGACGCGTTCCGCCGGGAGGCCGAGGCGCGGTTCGACGGCGAGGTCGTGGTGGCGGAGGACCTGACCCGCGTGCGCGTGCCGGCCCGCCGTCCCTGATCATCCGACCAGGAACCTCGCCGCCCGAATCAGTCGCATTCCCGGCAGATCGGCGCGCCGTTCTTCTCCCGGGCCAGCTGGCTGCGGTGGTGAACCAGGAAACAGCTGGAGCAGCGGAACTCGTCGCCGCGCATCGGCACGACGGGCACGGTCAGCTCTTCGTCGGGCAGCTCCGCGCCCGGTAGCTCGAAGCCTGAGTCGTTGTCGTCGACGTCGACGAGCGGCGACTGCGCTGTAGCCCGGCGGGCGGTGAGCTCTTCGAGGCTGTCCTCGGCGAGATCGCCGGCCGGGTGGCGAGGCGCGTCGTAGTCGGTACTGATGGCCATGGCGTTCACCCTCTCTCGGTGACTTGGTTGTGTAACGAACGCCGTCGGGCCCGGATGTGTTCCCGACCGACATGAATGAATTGCATGTGGTCCAGCTCACGTCACGCAGCGCCGATTTTGTCTACTGTGGACATATCAACAGCGTTGGCGCCAACGAGGCTACCTCGCGCCGTCCCCGCTTCGCGGACTTTTCGAAAACCCGGTGTCGCACAGTCTGTCCGCCGCCGCCCGGCCGGACAGGAAGGCGGCCTCCACGCGGGGCCGGCCGAACCCGTCGCCGGCCAGGAGTACCCCGTCCACCAGGGCAAACTGGGCGTCCGACGGCCGGGCCGGCCGCGACTCGGGCCAGCACCGCACGGCGACCGGCGCCGCGGGGTCCGGCAGGTGCAGCACCTCCCGGACGGCCGCCTCGACGTCAGCGACCGCGTCCTCCCGCGCGTAGGCCGGGGTGCTGTGGGCGACCAGGACCGGCGCCCGGTCCCCGCGGCGGTCCCCGTCGTCGCAGACGGTCACCAGCACCGGGTGGTCGTTGACGAAGGCGCCGGCGAAGTCGGGCCAGCTGCGGGACGGGTAGCGCAGCGCGACCGCGAGGCACGGCCGCCAGTCCTGCGCCTCGGCGACCGCCCGGGCCGGCGGGTGGACGGCGGCGGCCTGCGGTGCCGGCATCGCCAGCACCACCCGGTCGCCCAGCCCGGCTGGTAGGTCCAGAGCCGACAGGCCCCGACCGGAATGAGCGAGGTCGCGGACGGCGACCCCGTAGCGGACCGGCAGGTCGGCGGCCAGGTCCGCGGCGAGCGAGCCCAGCCCGCCGGGGGCGCACCAGCGCACCGGCCCGGGGGCCTCCGGGGCGTGCGGGCTCTCGCCGTACACCTCGAAATGCCCCGTCCACGGCCGGACGAGGCCCCGCCGCTGCCAGCCGTCCACCACGGCACGGAAGGCGGGGTCGCTCACGGTGAAGTAGGCGGCGCCGAGGTCGACCGGCCGGCCGTCGGCCGCCGGGCTGGCCAGGCGGCCACCCGGGACCGCGCCGCGCTCCAGCACGCGGACGTCCACGCCGCGGTCGATCAGGACACGCGCACAGGCGAGCCCCGCGATCCCGGCTCCGACCACCACTACGCTGCTCGTCATGAACCTCCCCGAACGGGCTCGCGTCGTTGTCGTCGGCGGCGGGGTGATCGGCACCTCGGTCGCCTACCACCTGGCGCGGCAGGGCGTCTCCGACGTGGTGCTGCTGGAGCGCGACCGGCTCACGGCCGGCACCACCTGGCACGCGGCGGGCCTGATGGTCACGTTCGGCTCGCTGTCGGAGACCTCGACGCGGATGCGACAGTACACGCGCGACCTGTACGCCGGTCTGGAATCCGAGACCGGTCTCTCGACCGGGCTACGCCAGTGCGGGTTCATCGAGCTGGCGACCGACGAGGACCGGCTGGAGGAGTACCGCCGGGTGGCCGCGTTCAACCGCCACTGCGGCGTCGACGTGCACGAGATCTCCCCCGCCGAGGTCCGCGCCCTGTTCCCCCTCGCCCGGACCGACGACGTGCTGGCCGGCTTCTACGTCGCCGAGGACGGCCGGGCCAACCCGGTCGACGTGACGATGTCGCTGGCCAAGGGCGCCCGGATGCGCGGCGTGCGGGTCCTGGAGGGGGTGCCGGTCACCGGCGTCCTGCGTAAAGGCGACACGGTCACCGGGGTGCGCACCCCGTTCGGTGACATCGAGGCCGAGACCGTCGTCAACTGCGCCGGCATGTGGGCCCGGCAGCTCGGCGAGCAGGCCGGGGTGAGCATCCCGCTGCAGGCCGCCGAGCACTACTACCTCATCACCGAGCCGATCGACGGGGTGAGCGCCGACCTGCCGGTGCTGGAGGACCCGGGCGCGTACGGGTACTTCCGGGAGGAGACCGGCGGCCTCATGGTCGGCCTGTTCGAGGGCGCGGCCGCGCCGTGGAGCGTCGACCGGGTGCCCGACGACTTCTCCTTCGGCACGCTCCCGCCGGACTGGGACCGGATGGCGCCCTACCTGGAGGCGGCGATGGCCCGCATCCCGGTGACCGCCACGGCCGGCGTCCGCACGTTCTTCTGCGGCCCGGAGAGCTTCACCCCGGACCTCGCGCCGATCTTCGGCGAGTCCCCCGAGCTGCGCAACTACTTCGTCGCCGCCGGCCTCAACTCGATCGGCATCCTGACCGGCGGCGGGATCGGCCGGGCCCTGGCGCACTGGATCGCCGAGGGCCGGCCCGACGTCGACGTCACCGGCATGCACATCGACCGCCTCCGGCCCTACCAGGGCAACCGCCGCTACCGGGCGGAGCGGACGGTCGAGGCGCTCGGCATGGTGTACCAGGCCCACTACCCGAACCGGGCGATGCGCTCGGCCCGTGACGCCAAGCGGTCGCCGCTGCACGACCGCCTCGCGGTCCACCGGCCCTACCTGCGCGACGTCTCCGGCTGGGAGATGCCGGACGTGTACGGCTTCACCGGGCCGCTCACCCCGACGTGGGGGCGCCCGGAGTACTTCGAGCAGTGGGCCGCCGAGCACCGGGCCGCGCGCGAGGGCGTGATCCTCATGGACATGTCCTTCATGGCGAAGTTCCTGGTCCAGGGCCGCGACGCCGCCGGCGTGCTGGAGGAGCTGTCGGCGAACCGGGTCGGCACGATGGGCACGGTCACCTACACCCAGTGGCTCAACGAGGGCGGCACGATCGAGGCCGACCTGACCGTGACCCGCCTCGACGAGGACCGCTTCTGGGTCGTCGCGTCCGACACCGCGCACCGGCACGTCGAGGCCCGGCTGCGCCGGCACGCGGGCGCCCGGCACGCGTTCGTCACCGACGTCACCTCCGGCTGGGCCCAGCTCAACGTGCAGGGCCCCGGGTCGCGCGACCTGCTCGCGGCCGTCTCGCCGTCCGACCTGTCGTTCCCGTTCCGCGGCGCGGCGGAGATCGAGATCGGCTACGCGCGGGTGCTGTGCCTGCGCATCACCTACGTGGGCGAGCTGGGCTACGAGCTGTATGTGCCGGCCGAGCAGGCCGTCCACGTCTACGACACGCTCGTCGAGGCCGGGGCGTCCGCAGGTCTGCGCCACGCCGGGCTCAAGGCGCTCGCCAGCCTGCGGATGGAGAAGGGGTACCGCGACTACGGCCACGACATCGACAACACCGACGGCGTGCTGGAGGCCGGCCTGGGGTTCGCGGTGGCGCTGGACAAGCCGGCGTTCGTCGGCCGCGACGCCGTGCTCGCCCGCAAGGCCGCCGGCCCGCTCACCCAGCGGCTGGTCCAGGTGCTGGTCACCGACCCCAAGGCGCTGCTGTACCACGGGGAGGTCGTCCGCCGGGACGGCCGCGACGTGGGCTACGTGCGGGCCGCGTCCTACGGGCACACGCTCGGCGGCGCGGTCGGCCTGGCGATGCTGGCCACCGGCGGCGAGCCGCTCGACCAGGAGTGGCTCGACGGCGGCGAGCTGACCGTCGAGGTGGCCGGCTCCGTGTACCCGGCCCGGGCCTCGCTGCGGCCGCTCTACGACCCCACCAGCGCGAGGGTCCGCGCCTGACGCGGCCCCCGTTTCGCCGCTCAGCCGAGGAGCTTGAACGCCAGGGTCGTCGACCACCTGTGCATGTCGGGCTCGACGGCCGGGTCGGTCTCGTAGAGCTCCAGCCGGCACGCCCACCGCTCGCCGCTCGGGGTGTCGACCTTGTCGAACACCAGGCCCTGCGCGTCGGCCCAGGCCAGCAGCTCGCCGGTCACGCCGAGCAGCTCGTCGGGGTGCCCGACGTGCGTCACCGTGAGGTACCGCCCGGCGGGCAGCACGCCGGCGTGCACCGGCCCCTCCCCGGGCACCGGCACGGCGAGCGGCACGCCGACCTCGACCTCCAGCAGGTTGTCCATGTCGATGACGTCGTACTTGAAGAACGGCGCACCGGCGGGCTCGGCGCCCCGGACGGTGAGAAAGGCGAACACGTCGCTCATGCGGTCGGCCACCTTGCCCAGCTCGTGCATCGGGACGGCACCGCCGATGCCGACGTAGGGCTGGGATTCGCGTTCGATGATCGTCGGGTTCACAGCCATATCCCCCATGCTGTCACGGGGTCGCCGCCGGCGGCGGCCCGCAGACGAAGTGCGGCTCCGGGTCGTAGCGCCAGGCGAACCGATCCCGCCGGACCTCCCTGCCGCCCTGCTTGACGATCCGGAACGCCTCCTGGTGGAAGCCGGGCAGACCGTCGGTCGGGTTGCAGTCGGGCTCCTGGAGGTACACCGTCTGCGGCTGGACCACCTTGGTGCGTGGGCCGTACTCGGTGGTGACCTCGTAGCGCCGGGTGCCGTAGAGCGTCACGGTGACCGAGGTGTCGGTCGTCGCCGTGTCGACCAGGATCCCGGTCGGGCCGTCGTTGCGGAACCGCAGGTCGAGCTGCTTGTAGACGACGGTCGCCTCGATGACCGCCGGGTAGCGGTCGAAGTAGTAGCTGTGCGGATGGTGCTCGACGTCCTGCAGCCCGGCGTAGTAGGCGGCGTTGAACAGCGTCGTCGCGACCTGGGAGACCCCGCCGCCCGGCGAGTTCTTGATCTTCCCGTCTTCGATGCCGGGTGCGTCGACGTAGCCCTTGGCCCGGCTGCGCTCGCCGACGTGGTCGTTGAGGCTGAACGTCTCGCCCGGCCGGACCAGCGCGCCGCGCAGCGCCTCGGCCATCGTGCGGATGTTCACCACGCGCGGCTGCCCGGCGGCGAACTTCGTGGTGAACGCCGAGACCTGCTCGGCGATCCCGAGCCGGCCGAGCTCGGCCGCGGTGGTCCTGGCGGTGGCCGGGACGAGGTTCGTCTGCACCCGCCGGGGCGTCGCCGTGCCGCGCAGCGCGGCGAGGATCGGGCCGGGGCTGAGGTCGACCTGCCGGCCGTCCTGCTCGCGCTTGATGACGGGCTTGCCGTCGGCGATCTGGAACGTCGCGTCGGTGGCCGGAACCTCGACCTTGCCCAGGTTCGTCCGCATCGCCTGCCGCAGGGCGGCCGCGTCGACGGTCGCCTCGATGCGGCCCTCGTCGTCGGACTCCATGCGCAGGGCGGCGGCGATCGCGGTGGCCGGGACGGTCACGTCGCCGCGGGGCGTGACGAGCACGAGCGGCGCGGCGACCGCGGGCGTGGCGAGTTCGGCGACGAGCCGGTCGACGTCGGCGCGGCTGGAGCGCGGCACCAGGTCGACGACCGGGAACTCGATCGGCCGGCCGCGCAGCCAGCCCCGCTCGGCGATGCCCGCGACGGCGGCGCGGTCGAGGCCGCGGCCGCTGACCGGGTACACCGCGACGGGGTGCTGGCGTTCGAACCGCACGGCCGGCATGACCGGGGCGTCGCCCTGCGCGCCGAGGTGCACCATGAGCGCGTCGTAGAGCCTCGGCCCGTCGACGCGGATCACCGGCTCGACGCTGACGCCGCCGCGCAGCCACCGGAACGGCCCGGGCGAGGCCTCGGCGGCCCGCTCGACGGTGGCGTCGACGTCGAGGGCCAGCCCGACCGCGGCCGGTTCGATGATCGCCTGTTCGGTACCGACGCGGACGTCGACCGGACCGTCGGTGTCCATGGCGCGCAGCCGGGCCGCCGCCTCCTCGCGGGACATCCCGCCGAGGTCGACGCCGAGCACGTGGACGCCCCGGTCGACGTCGGCGGCGTACGTGCTGACGGCGGCCAGGCCCGGGATGACGACGAGCAGCGTGACGGCGATCACCAGGCGCCGCCGGCGCCGCGCCCGCGCCCGGCGCACGACCGGCGGGACGACGGGACGCGTGCGGACCTCGATTGCCATGTCGCTACCGTGCCCGATCCATACCCTTTCACGCGGAAAGTCGGCATCAATGTCCCCCTACGTGTCACCGCGAATCCTGTCCGTCAACCACAGGAGTGGGGGATGTGCCGTCTCGGGCGGCCGGGAACGACACTGACGAGGGTCGCTGGCAGGATGTGAGGGTGCGTCAGTTCCGGACGTTGGCCATGCGCGTTCGCTCTCCCGAGGCGAGCGCGGCGCTGGCGCACGCCGCCGAGCGGATCGGCCTGCCGGTGGCGCAGCTGCCCGGCGACCCGGCCGAGGTGACCGGGTTACGCTCCGCCGACGGCGTCGCCTGGCGGGCCGCCGGCGGGTATCTCACCACGCTCATCGCCGCCGGCGCCGACATCCGGCTCTACGGCGCGAGCCCGCAGTGGTTCGCCAACCTGCCGCGCGACGTCACCGGCCGGGACGTCCGCCTGGTCAGCGTGGGCGAGGCGCCCGACCTGGTCGGCTCGCGGCCGGCGGTGGCGAAGCTGGCCGACGAGAAGCACCCGGCGTTCTCGGCGGCCTGGGTGCGCAACGCCGACGACCTGCGCAACCGGCTGCGCACGGCCCGGCTGCCGGCCGACAGCACGCTCATCATCATGGATCACTGGCTGGACCTGGCCTCGGAGTACCGCGTCTTCACCCTCGGCCGGCAGCCGGTCGGCTGGTCGCCGTACCTGGTCGAGGGCGAGGAGTGGAGCCCGTCGCTGCGCACCCACCGGGCGTCGTGGCACGACGAGGCGGCCGCGTTCGTCGCGATGATGCTCGCCGAGCTGCCCGACGACGACGTGCCGCCGACCGCGGTCATCGACGTCGGGCGCACCGACGACGGCCGGTTCGCCGTCCTCGAGGTCAACAACGTGTGGAGCTCGGGCCTGTACAGCTGCGACCCCGACGGCGTCCTGCGCGCGGTGCTCTCGGCGAACGACCCGGACTGCGCGGCACGCTGGCGCTGGCAGCCGGTCCCGGTGCTCGGGTCGTTCTGAACCGCATGGCCTCGCTCATCGACCGGCTGAAGATCGGCTTCCACTGGCGCGGCGACGGCGAGGTGGCCTTCGCCGACGTCACCGAGTGGTGGCGCGACCCGGTCGTCCTGCGCGACCTCCCGCCCGCCCTGGCCGCCCTGGTGCCCGGCGAGCCCACGGTCGTCATCGGCCCGGCGAGCCGCGGCACCCTGCTCGGCGCGCTCGTCGCCGCCCACCTCGGCGTCGGCCTGGTCGAGCTGCGCAAGAACGACCGCGTGGCCGAGCACGCCCCGGAGTTCCTGACCCACCAGCTGCCGCGGTCGTACCACGAGGGCGGCGCCCGGCTGAGCTTCCGCCGCGCGCTGATCCGCCCGGCCGACCGCGTCCTCTGCGTCGACGACTGGATCGAGACGGGCGCCCAGGCCCTCGCCGCCCGCTCGCTGGTGACCTCGATCGGCGCGGCGTGGCTCGGCACCGCGTGCGTGGTGAGCGACCTCCCGGCCGGCGCCCCGGCGGCCGGCGAGCTCGGCCTGCGGTGGCTCCTGCACGCCGACGAGCTCTGAGCCCTCCCTCGCACGGGGGAGGCGGGTGGCTCGCGCGCGGGAACCGCTGAGGATCGATGGCCCATAGCGTCGGCAGCATGGCTACCGAGGTTCGCCTCCCGCACTCCCGCTCCTGGACAGACGTTGGTCGATCCACCCTCAGTTCGATCGTGCTGCGTGCGGGTGGATCGACCGACGTCGTAGCGGTCGTCCACCTCATGCGGCCGTGGTTCTGGCCGCTCGGCTGGGGCGGCGCCTACCTCGGCGCCGTGCTCGCCACCGGCACCCTCTTCCCGCCCGTCACGCCCGGCGCCGTCGCCCTCGCGTTCGTGCTCGGGCCGCTCGTGTGGGGGGCGGTGCTCGCGGTCAACGACCGGTACGACCTGGAGACCGACCGTCGCAACCCGCGCAAGGCCACCGCACCGCTGGTCACCGGGGCCCTCGACGCGGCGGCGCTGACCCGCTGGGCGCGCCGGCTCACGATCGCGGCCCTCGCGGGTGCCGCCCTCGGCGGCTGGCAGCTCTTCACCGGGACGGCGCTCGTGCTGCTGCTCGGCTGGCTGTACAGCGCCCCGCCCTGGCGCCTGAAGGGCCGCGCCGGGTGGGACGTGACGGTCAACGCCCTGGCCGTCGGGGTGCTCGGCCCGCTGTCGGGCTGGTCGCTGTACCGCCCGTTCACCGAGTACCCGCTCGTCATGGTCGCGCTCGGCCTGCTGCTCGGCGCGGCGCTGTACCTGCCGACCACGGTGATCGACGTCGAGGCCGACCGGGCGGCCGGCGACGTGACGTCGGCGGTCCGCTGGAGCCCGCCCGCCTGCCACCGCTTCGGCGTCGCGCTGTGGACGGCGGCGGTGCTCCTGTGGCTGGCCTGCTGCCACCTGGGCGTCCTGACCGTCCGGGACGCGTGGCCACTGCAGGATGCGGCGGCTCCGGTACTGCTGGTGCTGTACACGGTGCTCGCCTCCCGCCCGTCGATCGCCCGGATGGCGGTGGTGTCGGCGGCGTTCGCTGTGCCCGCCGCCGACTTCCTCCTCGCGTACGTCGCCACGCACTGACCGGCGGCCCCCGTTGAACTTGCCTCCGGTCACGTGCCGAAAGTCTGTCAACGCGCTCGTCGCGGCGGCTAGAGCCGCGGGGCCATCCGGGACGCTGGGACGTCCCAGCCATCCCCACCAGGGCAAACACGGGTGGGACGGGACGACGTTCATGCCGTGCCGGTACGATGCGGTCCCGGCCACGCCGCGACCCCGGGAGAGAAGACGGCGATGCACCACCCACACGGAGACCTCGCCGCGCTCCTGACCGCATTGAAGGACCGCAGCGGCTACAGCTACGCGTGGCTGGGCCGCAAAATCAACGCGAGCAAGTCGGCGGTGCACCGCTACATCGCCGGCCAGGCCGTCCCCCACGACTTCGGCACGGTGGAGCGCCTGGCGAAGGCCTGCGGCGCGACCCCGGCCGAGCTGGACCGCCTGTACGCCCTGTGGACCGCCGCCCTCCGCGACCCGGCCGTCCCCACGGAGCGCACCTCGTCCCCACCAGGCACCGAGACCGGCCAGGCCGCACTACTCACCGCGGCGGCCACCGCGACTCCCGCACCGGCCGCTCCCACACCTGCCTCGGCCACCGCGACTCCCGCACCGACCTCGCCCGCGCCGGCCGCTTCCTCAACCACCCCCGCTCGCCTCGCACCGGATTTATCCCCCAGCAGCGACATTTCGGAAATGCCCGGTTCAATTGGCGACCGGAAGCGCTCCGCCGCGGGCGGCCGAGGGTGGCGGTGGTCGTGGCGGGCGTACACCGCGGCGGCCGCCGGGCTCGTGGTGCTCGCCGCCGCCGTGGTCACGGCCGTGCTGGTCGGGCAGGCGCCCGGGCAGCAGGGAAGCGCCGGGGCCACCGGGGAGCCGCAGTGGATCAGCGGGCCCAGTTGGACGTTGCCGCCTACCCGGGTGTCCAGCGCGTTCTTCGGGGTCACCATCAACACCCCCACGGGGCACATGCCGGGCTTCCCGATCGGGGCGTTACGGCTCTGGGACAGCGAGACCCGGTGGGCGCAGATCCAGCCGGCCAGGGGCGAGTTCGACTGGGCCACGCTCGACCGGCTCGTCGGCGGGGCCGAGGCCGCCGGGCTGCCCGTGCTCTTCGTGGCCGGGGGCACGCCCAGCTGGGCGGCGCCCGAGGGGAAGCGGTCCGTGTACCCGGAGAACGCGCGGTCGGCGCCGCCCGACGACCTCGGCGACTGGGACGCGTTCGTGCGGGCGCTCACCCAGCGGTACCGGGGAAGAATCGAGGCCTATGAGATCTGGGCCTTCGCCAATGATGCCCGCCTATTCTCCGGCTCCGTCGAGACGCTCGTCGAGATGACCGAGCGGGCCAGCGCGATCATCCGGGCCGCCGACCCGCTCGCCACCGTGGTCTGCCCGGGGATGGGCAACCTGTGGAGTCCCGAGGCGCAGCAGGTGATGCGGCGCTTCGCGCAGCTCGGCGGGTATCGGCACTGCAACGTCGCCGGGATCAAGCTGCACCAGCGCACGGCCGAGGACCCGCCGGAGACGATGCTCGAGCTCACCGGGAACGTCGACCGGATCTTCGACGATGCCGGGATCAACCCGCCGCTGTGGAACACCGGCACGACGTACGCCATCCCGCTGCAAGGGTCGCTCGCCGAGCCGAAGGCGCGCAACTACGCCGTGCGGTTCTTCCTCGTCGGCCTGTTCGCGCGCAACGTGCACCTCGACCGGATGTACTTCTACAACTGGGGCGGCACCAAGATCCCCATTGTGCTCCAGGCGGACGGCGGGGCGCCGACCGCCGCCGGGCTCGCGGTGGCGCAGCTGCAGCGGTGGCTGGCCACGGCCGAGATCCGGGCCTGCGGGCACGGGCCCGCCGTCGGGCTGCCGGTCAACGCCTGGCAGTGCGAGTTCACCGTCGACACTCCCCTGGGCCGGCGCCGGGCGGTCATCCGCTGGACGCACGCCGGCACCGCGACGATGACCGCCGACGCGGGCGTCGTCGAGCTGCTCCGCCTCGACGGCACGACCACCGCGCTGCGCCAGGGCGGCGAGCTGGCCCTTACTGAGGAGCCGGTGCTGATCCGCTTCGACGCGTGACGTCGGTGGCCACCAGCTCGACCTCGAAGCCGTCGCGGTCCTCGAGATAGCCGGCGCAGTGCTCCGGGCCGCCCGCGAACGGGTGCTTGTCGGCGAAGAGCAGCCGCCAGCCGTGCGCGGGCGCCTCCGCGACGAGCGCGTCGAGCCTGGGGCGATCGGCAACCCAGAACGCCAGGTGGTTCAGGCCTGGGCGCATGCGGTCGTGCGCGTCGGCCGAGAGCGCGGGTGAGCGCTCCAGGACGACGTACGTGGGGCCGTGCCGCCAGCTGCGGCCGGCGGGCCAGTCCTGGAACGGCTCGTAGCCCAGCTCGGTCAGCAGCCAGCCCCAGGACGCGACGGCACGCTCCAGGTCGGGCACCCAGAGCTCGACGTGGTGCAGCACCGCCCGCTACTCGAAGCGGGCCGGGTCGCCGGCGCCCACGCGCAGGATCTCCGGCTCGTCGCCGGACAGGTCGACGACGGTGGTGGGCTCCACGCCGCACTCGCCGTCGACGACCGCGTCGACCTGATGGTCGAGCAGCTCCTTGATCTCCCAGCCCTGGGTCATCGGCTCGTCCTGGCCGGGCAGCATCAGCGTGCTCGACAGCAGGGGCTCGCCCAGCTCGGCGAGCAGCGCCTGGGTGACCGTGTGCTGCGGGATCCGGACCCCGACGGTGCGCTTCTTGGGGTGCAACAGCCGCCGTGGCACCTCGGGGCTGGCCGGCAGGATGAACGTGTAGCTGCCCGGCGTGGACGCCTTCACCAGGCGGAACACCGAGTTGCTGATCTGCACGAACTGGCCCATCTGGGCGAAGTCCGCGCACATGAGGGTGAAGTGGTGCCGGTCGTCCAGCTTGCGGATGTCCCGGATGCGATCCAGCCCGGGCCGGCTGCCCAGCTGGCAGCCGAGCGCGTAGCAGGAGTCCGTCGGGTAGGCGATCAGCCCGTCGTCCCGCAGCAGCGCGACGATCTGCTGCAGCAGCCGCGACTGGGGGTTGTCGGGGTGAACGTCGAGGTACCTGGCCACCGCACCAGCCTACGTGTAGGAATAGCCCATGACGGATCTGGAGGCGGTGACCCAGTGGGTGGACGGCTACGTCCGCGCCTGGAACAGCAACGACCCGGTGGAGATCGGCGACCTGTTCGCCGAGGACGCGGCCTACTACACGGCGCCGTTCCAGGACCCGTGGCGCGGCCGGGAGGCGATCGTGGCCGGCTGGCTCGCCCACCGCGACCGGCCGGGCGAGGCGTCGTTCGCCTGGTTCCCGATGATCGTCGGCCCGGACCTGAGCATCGTGCAGGGCACGACGGTGTACCCCACCGAGACCTACAGCAACCTGTGGCTGATCCGGCTGGACGGGGTCGGGCAGTGCCGCGAGTTCACCGAGTGGTGGATGCCGCACTCGTGACCGCGTGGTCCGGCCCGCGCAGCCGGAGCCACACGATGAGCACGTAGGCGAGCAGCAGCGCCAGCGCCGCGATCCGGAACGCGGCGAACGCCACCGACGCGCTGTTCGCGTCCAGTACCGCGGCGCTGAACGCGGCCCGGTCGGACGGATCGGGCAGGTCGTGGCGCATGTCGATGAGCACGAAGACCAGCAGCGGGACGAGCGCGACCCGCCAGGCCAGGTACGTCCAGTGGCGCAGGATCACCCGCCGGTCGTGACCGAGCCGGCCGGCCACCCGCCCGATCGTGCTGATCCAGAGGATGAGCACGATGAGGAACGCCCAGAGCCCGGTGCGCAGGCCCTCCCCCAGCTCGTGGACGAGCTCGAACACCCGGTCGGCGTCGGGGCCGTCGAGCGCGTCGGGATCGTCCGGGTAGCGGGCGACGAGCGCGCTCTCCCGCCGCAGCGCGACGATCTGCACGACCAGCGTCGCCATGTGCCCGACGGTCGCCACGACGAGCAGCCAGGTGAACGCCTGCCACCACCACGGCGAGCGCTGCGCCGGCGGGGGTCCTTCGACGAGCGCCGCGACGGCCGCGGCCGACGGCACCCCACCGTGCGTCACACAGAGCGGACCGTCCGTGCCCAGTGGGGCCGGGTATCCAGTAGCTCCGCACCGCACGCATGGGTTCGCCACAAGCTCGGCAGCCTAGCCCACGTTCCCGCCCACCGCCCGCCCCCGAACGGCCAGTTCGACCCGTTCACGCAACCAGTGGTTGCACATTGCCCGGCGGGCGTTGTAGGTTTTGCGCAACCGAAGGTTGCATAACGAAGGAGTCAGAACATGGTCGACATCCTGCATCGGGTCGGTTGCGTCGCCCCGCTGGACGACGTGTACCGGGCGGTGACGACGATCGAGGGGCTCGCCGGGTGGTGGACCACGGACACGGTCGGCAAGAGCGAGGTCGGAGGACAGCTGGCGTTCCGCTTCGGGGAGGCCGGCGGCTTCGACATGGAGATCCTGGACCTCGACCCGGCGGGCCACGTGCGCTGGCGGGTCACCGACGGTCCGGCGGAGTGGATCGGCACCGAGATCGACTGGCGCCTGGAGCGGCGCGGCGAGTACACGATCGTGCTGTTCAAGCACGAGGGCTGGCGTGAGCCGGTCGAGTTCATGCACCACTGCAGCACCAGGTGGGCGACGTTCCTGCTGAGCCTGAAGGAGCTGACCGAGCAGGGCCGCGGCCGCCCGTACCCGGAGCAGGTCGACATCAGCGACTGGACGTGACCGACGGGCGCGTCGCTCAGTAGCCCTTCCACTCCTCCCGGGCGTACTGCAGAATCCGCGGGTCCATGAGGGTCGACGGCGGGACGTCCACGCGGCGGCGGTCGGCCGGGAAGACCTGAGCGGCGCGCAGCACGTCCGGGTCCAGGAAGCGCAGCGGGGCGGGCGGGTCCACGCTCATCGCGGGCGGGTTCGGCGACGCCGAGGCCAGGAAGAAGCCCCAGTCGCCGAACGACGGCACGTCCACGTGGTACGGGACCGTCGCGAAGCCCGCCTCCGCGAGCGACGCGCCCACACACCAGTAGGAGCGCTGGGCGAAGTACGGCGAGCCGGACTGCACGACGATCCGGCCGCCGGGCGCCAGCGCCTTGCGCACCATCGCGTAGAACTCGACCGAGTACAGCTTCGCGGTGGCGGTCTCGTCCGGGTCGGGCATGTCCACGATGATCGCGTCGAACTGGGGCGTCTCGTCCCGCAGCCACGCGAACGCGTCCGTGTTCAGCAGGCGTACCCGGGGGTCAGCGAACGCATCGGCGTTGAGCTTGTGCAGACGGGGGTCGGTGCGGGCGAGATCGATGACGGCCGGGTCCAGCTCAACCTCGGTGACGGTGGCGACGTCGGGGTACTTCAACACCTCCCGCAGCGCCAACCCGTCACCGCCGCCGAGGATGAGCACGGACCGCCGGGGGCCGGCGAGCACCGGGTGCACCAGGGCCTCGTGGTAGCGGTACTCGTCGCGCGAGGCGAACTGGAGATCGCCGTTGAGGAACAGCCGCACGTCGGACCCGTCCAGCGACTGGGTCAGGACGATCTCCTGGTACCGGCTGTGGGTGGCGAAGACGACCGGGTCGGCGTACAGCTCCTGGCGGGCGGTCACCTCGAAGCGCTGCGACAGCGCGAACGACGCCCCGAGCACGGCCAGCACCGCGAGCGCGGCGGCGCTCAGCGACACCGTCGAGCGGCGCACCAGGTCGCGGCGGAACACGGTGAACACGACGAGCAGGCCGACGACCGCGTTCACCACGCCGACGACGAGCGCGCCGCGCAGCTGGCCGAAGACCGGCAGCAGCAGGAACGGGAACGCCAGGCCGCCCAGCAGGGCGCCGATGTAGTCGGCGGCGAACAGGTCGGCGACGGCGCTGCCGGCGTCCTGCTGCCGGATGCGCTGCAGCAGGACCATGAGCAGCGGAATCTCGGCGCCGATGAGCATGCCGAGCAGCAGCGCCATGGCGACCAGCGCCGGGGCGTACAGGTCCAGCCAGGCGAACGCGGCGTACAGCACGAGCACCGACAGGCCGCCGAACAGGGCCAGCAGCAGCTCGATCGCGGCGAACGCGACGAGGGCGTGCTTCTGCAGCGGCTTCGCGGCGAGCGCGCCGATGCCCATCGCGAAGACCATCACGCCGAGCACGATCGACGCCTGCGCGGCGGTGTCGCCGATGAGGTAGCTGCCGAGGGCGACCAGGGCGAGCTCGTACACCAGGCCGCAGGCCGCGCACACGAACACCGCCAGCAGGACCGCCGTCCGCCGGAACCGCGTCACGGCTGCGGCGCCTGCGGTTTCGGTGGCGTCTCCCCGGCGGCTTCGGTCGCGGTGGCGTCGGTCGCCACGATCGCCACGGTCGGCGCGTCGTCCGCTGCGGCCCATGCCGGCGCAGCCTCAGTCGAAGCCTCCGCGCCCGCGCCCGCCGCGCCCGTAGCCGCCGCAGTCGTTCCCGCCGCGGCCGAAGCCGCCGCGTCCGTTCCCGCCGCAACCGTTCCCGCCGCAACCGTTCCCGCCGCGTCCGTGGAAGTGGAAGCCGACGCGGCCTCGGCCACGGTCTGGGCGGCGGCTGCCTGCGCCGCCGCGGCCTGGGCCGACGCCGCCTTGGCCCGCTGGGCCGCCGCCGCGCTCGATCCGCGCTTGCGGGGCGGACCGCCCTTGCCCGGCCGGGCCGCCTTCCCGGTCGGCGCCACCTTCGCGGCGGCGGCCGGCGTCGTCTTGGCGGCCGGCGTGGCGAACGGGTCGGTCTCCTCGCCGCGCTTGAACCGCCGCGACGAGCGGATCCCGAAGATCAGCGTGACCAGCGCCCCGAGCAGCAGCACGCTCGACACGAGCACCAGCACCCAGCGGTCGCGCCAGAAGTCGCTGCCGGTGCTCGGCAGCGGCGCCACGGAGCCGGTCGCGGTGGGCTCCGGCACGGCGCCGCTCACGATGCCGGCCTGCTGCGCGATGAGCGGCAAAGCCTCGGCCGCGCCGAGGATCGCCTGGCTCGGGTCGTCGAGTAGCTGCTTGGTCCCGACGCCGACCTGGTCGAGCGCCGCGCTGTCGAGGCGCGTCGGAGCGTCGACGTTGGTGACGAACGTGTAGTACGCGTAGTCCTCGGAGTCGCTGCTGTCCGAGTAGTAGTAATACGTCCCGCGGACCACGATGTACTTCGCGCAGCTCGTCGGGTCCTCGTTGGCGCGCTTGCCGGCGCCGAGGTTGGAGCCGGCGCTGATCTCGGTCGACGAGGCGTAGAGCTGCCAGCCGTAGCACACGCCGTGGGCCTTCGCGGCCCGGTCGAGGCCGGCGACCACGGAGGCCGCGTCGATGCTCGACGGCGGCGTCACCGCCTCGTCGTCGCCCGACGAGGAGAAGAACGCGGCCACGCAGATGCCGACGACGACCACGCCGACCACCCAGACGGCGTTGATGACCTTGCTGTTGTCGGTCTTCGCGGCGGCAGCCATCAGAGGATCGCCGCGGCGATGATGGCACCGACGGCCAGGTGGACGGCGGCGGTGATCCACACGGCCGGATGGGACTCCGGGTGGACCAGCAGCGCGCCGAGCTTCCCGGGCGTGGCCATGTCGACGACGATGAACGCGACGGTCATCACCAGCAGGCCGACCAGCCCGTAGCCGACCGTGGAGGCGATGCCCTTCACGAAGTCGCCGTCGCTGGCCACGATCGCGGTCACGGTGATCGCGCCGACGGCGACCAGGTTCGATGCCAGCAGGATCGCCGCGTTGGCGTTGCGGTCGGTCCAGATGAGCTGGCGCAGCGAGCCGGGCGTCGCGACGTCGACGAGCACCGCACCGATGGCCATGAGCACGATGCCGATCGCGGCGTAGCCGAGGGTGATCGCGAGGTCGGTGACGAGTTCGAGCATGTCGACTACTTTCCGCTGCCGGGGCCGCCACCGCGGCCGCTGTTGCCGTCGCCGCGCCCGACCCAGCCGCTCCCGCCGACGGTGCCGGCGTAGCGGCTGTACGACGTGCGCAGAGCCTCGACCAGGATCAGCGTCCCGGTGCCGTTCGGCTTCAGGACGACGGAGTCCTTGGAGTACCGCAGGTAGATCCCGGTCGCGTCGGCGTACTGCCCGGCGGGCGACCAGGCGCCCGTGATCTCGTTGGCGACGCGCGTCGGGGACTTGCCGCTGGTGTACGCGCGGGCGTCCGTGCCGATGTCGCGGGTGGTCGCCCGCTGGTAGTGGTTCGACACGTACGCGCGCGGCGAGAAGCTGCCGGAGAACACCGTGATGCCGCCGATGAGCAGGCCCACGGCGCCCAGGCAGGCCGCCATGACGTACCAGATCCGTCTCACGCTGACGTCACCACCGTCTCCGTCGTCACGAGCTCCCCGGTCTGCGGGTAGGCGTGGGCCGTCCACCAGGCGGCGCCGCCCGGCACGGCCCGCGCGGCGAGCACGGTCAGCGCGTCGCGGGCCCCCGGGAAGGCACCGGCGAGCGCGTGCGCCTCGTCCTCGGCCCGGCGGCGCAGATCCGCGCACGCACTCGCGAAGTCACCGGCGTCAAGCGTGCAGACCGAGGCGCTGAAGGTGTACCCGGGGCGCGCGAACGACGCGGGCAGGCCGGCCGGCAGCGCGGGCAGGCAGGCGACCGTCTCGTCGACGTCGCGGAACCGCACCTGGTGCGACGCGCCGAGCAGCCGCAGCACGACCGCCTCGCCGCCCGGCAGCGGCACGGTCAGCGTGCGCAGCGCGGGCTGCGGCGGCAGGCCGAGCGCGAAGCGCAGGTCGGCCGCGGTCGTGTCGATGTACGGCGTGTCGAGCGTGACGAGCACGTCAGCCGCCCTGCGCCCACACGCGGACCTCCGAGCGCAGCAGCGTCTCGCCCCGGCCGACCTCCCACTTGTCGGCCTCGCCCGGGCCGGCGTAGGACTCGAACGACAGCAGCGCGCCGTCGCTCGACTCGTAGTCCGCGTACTTCGCGGTGCCCGTGGCCGCCAGCCCGGTGGTACCACTGGAGGCGAATTTGGCTTTTCCGGACTCGTCCTTCGAGTAGCGCCGGCCGTCGAAGTCGATGGTCGCCGGGCCCGGCGTCACGGTCGCCGAGGGCACCTCGTGCCACAGCGACAGCTCCAGGTCGGGGTCTTCCTCGACGCTCAGCCACACCTTGCGGCCGCCGGTCGAGTCGTCGAGCAGGTGCTCTGCCCAGCCCCACGACTGCTCCGTGTAGTGCAGGGTGCCACGCACCGTGTACGTCGTGCCGCGAATCTCGACGAGGTCGCCCGCCTTGAGTTTGCGGGGGTCGCCGCGCAGCACGTCCTCGCCGGCGTCGCGGAACGGGTCCTGCGGTCCCGCCGGTGCGGGCGCCGCCGGTTTGCGGTTGCGCAGCAGCACGACGACGAGCACCGCGACGACGGCGAGCAGCACGACGACGAGGATTACCAGGCCGGTCACAGGGGGTCCTCACAGGCTCGGGAGATCCAATCTGGCCGCCGAGGGTAGCAAGCCCGCGCACGTTCATGGCAGAGCCGCGCGGGATTCGGTCAGGTTTCGGGCAACGGCGGTCCGTTCCGAGCGCCGGATGCCTAGGTTTGATCAGTGGTTGACACCCAGCAGCGGGCGGACGAGCTCGTCGACGTCCTGGTCACCGAGTTCGGCGACCTCATGGCCCTCGACCCGGCCGCGTTCCGCCGGAAGTTCCGCAAGATGGCCGCCTCTCCGTTCGCGTTCTACCGCGGCAGCGCGTGCGTGTACTACGCCGACCTGCACACCCAGGCCGACCCGTTCCTCGACGAGCGGACGTCGCGGGTGTGGATCCACGGCGACCTGCACGCCGAGAACTTCGGCACCTACCTGAACTCGGCCGGCATCCTCGTCTTCAACGTCAACGACTTCGACGAGGCGTACGTCGGCCCGTTCACCTGGGACCTCAAGCGGTTCGCGGCGAGCATCGCGCTCATCGGCTACGCGAAGGCGCTCTCCGACGCCGTCATCGGTGACCTCGTGACGGGCTATGCGCGCACATACGTGCAGGAGCTGCGCGCGATCGCCGCCGGCGGTGAAGAGGCGATCGGCTCGCTGACCCTGGACACCACCGACGGGGTGCTGCGCGACGTGCTGCAGCGGGCCCGCCTGAACACCCGGGTCGGCCTGCTCGACGAGCAGACGGTGATCGAGGACTACGACCGCCGGTTCATGATGTCCGACGGCGTCTACCAGGTCGACGAGGCGATGCGCGCCGACGTCGAGGCCGCGTTCGCCGACTACCTCCCGACGCTGCCGACCCTGGACGCCGCGCGCCCCGAGCAGTACAAGATCAAGGACATCGTCATGCGGAAGGGCGTCGGCATCGGCTCGGCCGGCCTGCCCTCCTACAACGTCCTGCTGGAGGGCCACACCCAGGCCCTGGAGAACGACGTCATCATCTACATGAAGCAGGGCCAGACCCCGGCGGTGTCACGCTGGATCGACGACCCGCAGGTCAAGGGATACTTCAAGCACCAGGGCCACCGCACCAGCGAGTCGCAGCGTGCCCTGCAGGCCCACGCGGACATCTGGGCCGGTCACACCGTCCTTCGCGGGGTGGGCCAGGTGGTGGCGGAGGTCTCGCCGTACGCGGCGGACCTGGACTGGAGCGACGTCAACGAGCTCCCGGACCTCTCGAGCGTGACGAACTACCTGGGCCGCGCGACGGCCCGCATGCACTCGGTCGCCGACGACGAGTCGAGCCACGACCTGGTCGACTTCTCGACGGAGGAGGCGATCGTGGCCGCCATCGACCGCGACGAGCCCGCCTTCACGGCGTCGCTGGTGGAGTTCGCACACGAGTACGGCGCCCGCGCCCGCGCGGACCACCAGATCTTCGTCGACCTGTTCCGCAACGGAAAGCTCCCGGGCCTGTAGGGCCCGCCCATGATCGTGGGAAACATCCGGTTGCCCTGACAGCCAGATGTTTCCCACGATCATGAAGGACCCGGGCGGTCAGTCGGTGCCGGCCTCCATGGCCGCGTTGTCGAGGAGCTCGTCGCCGCTCGTGACCTCGCCGCGGGACGCGATCGCCTCGGCGCCGCCCTCAGGCATGGTGCCGATCAGGCGGGTGGGGCGCTGGGTGGCGGCGATCAGCTGCTGGTGCGGGCTGCCGCCGACGATGCCCAGGCGGGCGTACTGCTCCAGCTTGGCGCGGGAGTCGGCGATGTCCAGGTTGCGCATGGTCAGCTGGCCGATGCGGTCGAGCGGGCCGAACGCGGAGTCCTCGGTGCGCTCCATCGACAGCTTGTCCGGGTGGTAGCTGAGCGCCGGGCCCGTGGTGTCGAGCACCGAGTAGTCCTCGCCGCGGCGCAGCCGCAGGGTCACCTCGCCGGTGATCGCGGCGCCGACCCAGCGCTGGAGCGACTCGCGCAGCATGAGCGACTGCGGGTCGAGCCAGCGGCCCTCGTACAGCAGGCGGCCCAGGCGACGGCCCTCGTTGTGGTAGGCCGCGACCGTGTCCTCGTTGTGGATCGCGTTGACCAGCCGCTCGTACGCCGCGTGCAGCAGCGCCATGCCCGGCGCCTCGTAGATGCCGCGGCTCTTGGCCTCGATGATCCGGTTCTCGATCTGGTCGGACATGCCCAGGCCGTGCCGGCCGCCGATCGCGTTGGCCTCCATGACCAGGTCGACGGCGGACTCGAACTCCTTGCCGTTGACGGTGACGGGCCGGCCCTGCTCGAAGCCGATCGTCACGTCCTCGGTGAGGATCTCGACCGCCGGGTCCCAGAACCGCACGCCCATGATCGGGTCGACCAGCTCGATGCCGGCGTCGAGGCGCTCCAGCTTCTTGGCCTCGTGGGTCGCGCCCCAGATGTTGGCGTCGGTGGAGTACGCCTTCTCGGTGCTGTCCCGGTAGGGCAGGCCGTGGGCCAGCAGCCACTCGGACATCTCCTTGCGGCCGCCGAGCTCGCCGACGAACGCGGCGTCCAGCCACGGCTTGTAGATGCGCAGCGACGGGTTGGCGAGCAGCCCGTAGCGGTAGAACCGCTCGATGTCGTTGCCCTTGAACGTCGAGCCGTCGCCCCAGACCTGCACGCCGTCCTCGAGCATCGCGTGCACCAGCAGCGTGCCGGTGACGGCGCGGCCGAGCGGCGTGGTGTTGAAGTAGGCGCGGCCGCCGGAGCGGATGTGGAAGGCGCCGCAGGCCAGGGCCGCGAAGCCCTCCTCGACCAGCGCGGCCCGGCAGTCGACCAGGCGGGCGATCTCCGCACCGTACGCACCGGCCCGGCCGGGGACGGAGGCGATGTCGGGCTCGTCGTACTGCCCGATGTCCGCGGTGTAGGTGCAGGGCACCGCACCCTTTTCGCGCATCCACGCGACCGCGACCGAGGTGTCGAGGCCGCCGGAGAAGGCGATGCCGACACGTTCACCGACAGGCAGGGAGGTGAGCACCTTGGACATGGTGAGAGTATATGCAGACCCCTGCATTGTCATGCACGCCGGGAGGCGTGATTCACACTTGGCCAGGCAGAATGCCCTCCATGGTGGTGTACCTCGAGACGGATCGGCTGCTGCTGCGGCGCTTGACAACGGATGATCTGGACAATCTGGTCGAGCTCGACAGCGACCCGGAGGTCATGCGGTACCTGAGCGGCGGCGCGCCGACACCGCGCGAGCGGCTGCGCGACGTGGGCCTGCCGAGCATGCTCGCGTACTACGACCGCGGCGACGACTTCGGGTACTGGGCCGTGGCCCGCCAGGAGGACTTCCTCGGCTGGGTCGCGTTCCGCCCGGACCGCGGCTACGGGCCGGCCGCCGAGGTCGACCGCAGCGGGATCGAGGTCGGGTACCGGCTGCGCCGCGAGACCTGGGGCCAGGGGTACGCGACCGAGGCCTGCCGGGCGCTCATCCGCAAGGGCTTCACCGAGCTGGGGGTGCAGCGGGTCTACGCCGAGACGATGGCGGTCAACGCGGCCTCCCGCCGGGTGCTGGAGAAGTCCTGGCTCCGGCACGTCGAGACGTTCTTCCCGGACTGGCCGGAGGCCATCGCCGGCGCCGAGCACGGCGAGGTCCACTACGCGCTGACCCGCGACGAGTGGCTGAGCGTCAATCGCTAGCGAGCGCGCCGGCGAAGGCGGCCACCGCCGGGTGGGTCGCGGTTCCGGCGCGGTACGCCAGGCGGGTTCGGCGGCGGGTCGGCAGCGGCGTGAGCACCACGCCCGCCGGGAGTGGGTCCGCCGCCAGCTCGGGCACGAGCGCCACGCCCTGCCCCGCGGCGACGAACGCCAGGACCGTCGCGAAATCGTCGGCGTGGTGCCGGGCCCGGGGCGTGAAGCCGGCCGCCTCGCAGACCCGGATCGTCATCGCGTGGCACAGCGTGCCGGGGGTCGACAGGATCCACTGGTGGTCGCGGCACGCCGGCAGGGTCAGCGGCGCCAGCGCGGCGACGAAGATGGTCTCGTCGCGCAGCGGTGCGGTCTCCAGCGACGGGTCCGGCTCGATGGGCACCAGGTCGTAGTCGTGCACCAGGGCGACGTCCAGCGTGCCGTCGCGCAGCTTCGGCGGTACCGCTGCCGGATCAAGCTCTTCGACAGACAGCTCCAGGCCCGGATGCGCCGACGCCACGGCGACCAGGGCCGGCGGCAGCAGGGTGCGCATCGCGGTCGGGAACGCGCCGATCCGCAGGGGGCCGGTGAGGCCGGTGCGGGTGGCGGCCACAGCCGCGGTCGCCCGCTCCAGCGCGGCCAGGACCTCCTCGGCGTGCGCCACCAGCACGCGGCCGGCCGGGGTCAGCTCGACGCGCCGGCCGGTCCGGGCCAGCAGGGCCGCGCCGGCCTCGCGCTCCAGCGCCGCGAGCTGCTGCGAAACGGCGGACGGCGTGTAGGCGTTGGCGGTGGCGACGGCGGCGATCGTGCCGCGGTGGGCAAGCTCGCGCAGCAGGCGGAGCTTCCGGACGTCGAGCATCAGTTCAGCTTATGCTCGACGGTACCAACGTGAAATGGAATTGACGCTCGGCGCCCGGCAGGCTGGTGGCATGGATGGCATCTATGTCCCGTTGATCACGCCCTTCGATACTTCCGGTTCGGTCGATCTCGATGCCCTGCACGAGCTCGCCGGCTCGCTGCTCGCGGACGGCGTCGCCGGGTTCGTCGCGCTGGGCACGACCGGCGAGCCGGCCACGCTGTCCGAGGCCGAGCGCGACGAGGTGGTGGCCGTCTGCGCGAAGCTGGGGGCGCCGCTGATCGTCGGGGCCGGCGGGTCCGGCACCGCCGCGACGGTCGAGGCGCTCCGGCGGCTGCCGTCCGGCGTCACGGCGATGGTGATGGTGCCGCCGTACCTCAGGCCCGGCCCCGCGGGCGTGCTGGCCCACTTCCGCGCGGTCGCGGCGGCGTCGCCGGTGCCGGTCGTCGTCTATCACGTGCCGTACCGCACCGGGCAGGCCCTGGACCTGTCGACGCTGCTCGAGATCGCCGCGATCCCCGGCGTGGCCGGCATGAAACTGTCCGACGGCCCGATCTCCGGCGACACCGTCGAGCTGCTCGGCGCGGTCCCCGCCGGCTTCCCGGTGCTGGGCGGGGACGACGCGGTGATCTCGCCGCTGCTGGCGCTGGGCGCCGCCGGCGGGATCCTGGCGTCGGCGCACATCGATACCGCGGCATTCGTCGAGCTGTATGCCGCCTGGAGCGCCGGCGACGTCGCCCGCGCGCGGCCGCTCGGGCGCCGGCTGGCCGGGCTGTCCCGCGCGCTCTTCGCCGAGCCGAACCCGGCCGTGATCAAGGCGGTGCTGCACGCGGAGGGGCGGATCGCGTCGCCGGCGGTGCGCCTGCCGCTGCTGCCGGCCTCGCCGGAGGCACTCGCGGCAGTGGCACGTTTCCGGGATTTGAACCGGCCCGGCCGCTCCTAACGTTGGTGTCATCGCAGGGAGCGATACACCAACCAAGTCCAGGGGGACGAGATGAGCGACCACTACGACGGCGGCGCCGACTACGAGCACTACGAGGCCGGCGAGGACCACCAGGCGCTCGACCAGCTGCACCAGGAGCACGCGGCCGAGCAGGACTACGCCAGCAACTTCAACGTCTACGAGCAGGACACCGAGTCCGCCGAGTCCACCGACTTCCAGCAGGGCCACGCCGTGCAGTACGACAGCCCGGACGGCACGCACTACGAGGAGCAGGACTTCACCAACTACAGCAACGACTCGTACGACTCGAACCACGTCTTCGCGGCCGAGGGCTCCGAGTCCTACCACGCGGAGCAGTACGACGAGCTCGACGCGCTCAAGGCCCGCTTCGACTCGGCCTTCGTCGAGGGCACCGAGTACCACGGCGGCGGCTACGAGATCGCGGCCAAGTAGGGCTCTCCCAGCAGCATCCCACCCCTGGCGTACGGCCGGTCACCCGCGCGGTGACCGGCCTTCGCCGTCCTGGCCCTCCTCCTCGCGGCGGCGCAGCTCCTCCTCGCGCCGGCGCAGGTCGGCCTCCCACTTGCTGAACATCTCCTCGTCGTCGCGCCGGCCCTTGGCGAGGCCCCGCAGGAACTCGGGGTCGTCGTCCGGCGCGACCGAGCGGCTGGGCCGGGTCGCCTCGGGGAACCCGCCGCCCGCCCGCCACTCGGCGCCGCGCCGTGCCACGGCGCGCTGGGGGCGGCCCGCGACGAACCAGACGATCGCGCCGACCGGCGAGAACAGCAGGATGATGAACACCCAGGCGATCTTGGGCAGGTTGCGGATCTCGTCCTCGTCCGTCGACAGGCAGTCGATGAGCGCGACGACGAGCAGCGCGAGGTTGACCAGGAAGAGTAGTCCGTAGAGGCGCACCACGCGCCACATCATGCCGGACGCGCCCGCTTCTGTCCGCCCCTGGTGCACTCCAGCTTCCCGGAGGCTCATGCCGGACGCGGTCGCTCCTGTCCGGCCCGGTCTCCTCCGGTGGCCCGCAGGCTTCGGCCGACCTCGGCCGCCGCGTGCCTGGCGGCGTCCGTGACCTCGGCCCGGCGCAGGTCGGGCAGCACCGCGGTCAACGCGTCGACCCAGGCGAGCTCGGGCCGCACATGCCAGCGCCGGACCGCCTGGAGCGGCTTGGCGGCCTCCCGCAGCGCGCCGACCCGCTCGGCGGCGAGGCCGGGATCGTTGCCCTTGATCGCCCGCAGCGCCTCGGCGGCCCGCTTCCGCACGACCGCTCCGGTGCGGACGGGCACGAGCAGCGCCGCCGGAAGGACCGCGCAGAGCGCCCCGGCGACGACCGCGGCGAGCCGCCCGGCGAGCAGCGCGTGCGGATCGGCGACCCCGAGCAGCTGGTACAGCAGCGCGAGCGCGGCGGTGACACTCGCGGCCCACCAGGCGTAGCCGTAGTCGCGCAGCACGGCGCCGGCAGCGAGGACCGCGAGCAGCAGCCCGACGGTGAGGGTCCGGTTCGCGCCGACGGCGCCGGCGAGGAGCGTGGCGGCGACGGTACCGCCCACGGCCCCGACCGTCCGGTGGATGCCCTTGAGGATCGCGTCACCGCGCGACCGGGCGGCGGCCCCGACGGTGTAGGCACTGATGACGGTCCACGCCCAGTGATCGCCGAAGACCGATTGCCCGACGAGGAAGGCGGCCGCGAGCGCGACACCGGCCTGCACCCCGCGCGCGAGGTGCACCCGCGCCGGCACTCCAGCGGCGGGCTCCTGCCGGACGGGCCGATCTCTGCGAACCATCAGCCCAACCGTCAGCACGTACGCGTCCGCGACCAGGACCGCCAGGGTCGCCCACAGCAGCGTCCGCAGCGGGTGGGCGCCCGGCGCAACGGGCGCGATCAGCATCCCGATCAGCGGCAGGACCAGCGCCCGGCCCACCGTCGCCGCCGCCCGCCCCAGCGCCCGGGCCGCCGTCGCCAGCGCCACGGCCAGCACGAAGAAGCAGTCCCCGGCCAGGTGCGACGCCCCGAACAGCACGGCGAACACCGCCACCGTCAGCGATCCGGCCGGAACCAGCAGCAACCGCCGCGCGTCGGTGTGGGGTGACCGGCCACCCATGAGGGCCACCGCCGCGCCCAGGACCACCACTCCGAGGCTCGCGAACGGCGCCAGCGTCGCGACCGTCGCCACCACGGGCAGCAACCCGACAGCCGCCCGCCTCGCGCGCGGACCAGTCGTCGCCGGGAAGATACTACGCACCTGCTGAATAATCCGCTCGGCCCGGACGGCGGTCAAGGGGTCCGTATAGTGAGGCGATCGACGATCCCGAGCTGGCGGCCGCCCGGGCCGTGCGGCGGGCCACGCAGCGGCTCTCGCGGCGGCTTCAGGCGCAGCGCGCCCCCGAAGGGCTCAGCCTGACCAAGATCAGCCTGCTCGGGCACCTCGCGCGGCGCGGGCCCATGGCCGCCGGGGCGCTTGCCGCGGCTGACCGGCTGCAGCCACAGTCCGTCACCCGCGTGCTCGCCGAACTGGAGCAGGCCGGGCACATCGAGCGCGTCGCCAACCCGGCCGACCGGCGGCAGCGGGTGTTTTCGATCAGCGCCGCCGGGCGGGCGGCGCTGCGCGAGGACATGCGGTGGCGCGACGAGTGGCTGGCCGCGGCCATGCGCGCCGGGCTGAGCGACGCGGAGCGCGAGCTGATCGCGGCGGCGGCTACGGTACTGGAGCGGCTGGCCGACTCAGAGTGAGCGCGCCTCGGCGCCGATCGTCGTGTCGGTGCCGTGGCCGGTGTGCACGACCGTGTCCGCGGGCAGCGTCAGCAGCCGGGTGCGGATCGAGTTGAGAATCGTGGGCTTGTCCGAAAATGATCGGCCTGTCGCGCCCGGCCCGCCCTGGAACAGGGTGTCGCCGGTGAAGACCACGCGGAGCGACGGCGCGTAGAAGCAGACGGCTCCGGGGCTGTGGCCGGGCGTGTGCAGTACCGTCAGGACCACCCCGCCCGCGGTGAGCTCCTGACCGTCCGTGAGGTGCGTGTCCGGCTCCAGGTCCGGGTACTTCATGTGCCACAGCACCAGGTCGTCGGCGTGCAGCAGGATCGGCGCGCCGGTGCGCAGGGCGAGGTCGGGGGCCGCGTCGATGTGGTCGTCGTGGCCGTGCGTGCAGGCGATCGCCACGACCCGCCGGTGGCCGACGGCGTGCAGGATCGCGTCCGCGTCGTGGGCGGCGTCGATCACGACCACCTCGTCGTCGTCGCCGACGATCCACACGTTGTTGTCGACGTCGAAGGTCTCCCCGTCGAGCGAGAACGTCCCCGACGTGACCACCCGGTCGATGCGCGCCATAGCCTTACCGTATGCGCTCCGCCCGCTCGGCGCTCACCCTTCGAGAGCGGCACGCCGGCGCCGCACGTACGGCAGCGCGAACATGTACAGCCCGGTGCCGAGCAGCAGCCCGAGCGGCAGCAGCGGCGTGAGCGTGAGCCAGATCGCCGGCTCCTCCTGCACGACCACGACGGCGGTGACGAGCACGACGCTCAGCGTGAACGCGATCGACGTCCAGCGGTGGAACTGCCTGATGCCCTTGCTCCAGTTCATGGCTGACCTCCCTCGGTACCCCCCGGCGACCTGCCGGGCGGAACGTTCGGAAGCCACGCTAGGCGCGCGTCAGGCCCGCCCGCTTCTCGAAACCTGCGCGCCTTCGGGGTGACGCCGGCGCGGGCGCGGCCTCATCGCCGGCCTCCGTGCGGGGAAGCCGTTCGTCGTGTCGTCGCGCGGCGGAAGGCTGCGCGTTCCTGTTCGGTGCTGCCGCCCCAGATGCCGTGGCGTTCGCCGGCCGTGATGGCGTGGCGCGCGCAGGGGCGGCGCACCGGGCAGGTCGCCCAGAAGGACTGGGCCCGGGTCACCGCCAGGCGGTCGTCCGGGTCCGGGTAGAACCAGGTCACGTCCAGGCCGCGGCAGGCCGCCAGGTCCCGCCACCCGTCCTGCGAAGATCGGCAGACAAAGCGCATGCGGCGCACGCTACTGACCGGACATGCGCGCGACATCAGTACTTTTACTGCGGGTGCGGTCCGGGTGCCGGGTCGGAGCGGGGCGGTGCGAGCGGTCAGGGTGACGCCCGGCACGCCGAACCAAGAGCGACGCCGGCCACGCCCCGATGCGCTGGTCGCCGCCGAACGGCTACCCGGACGTCGCCGCGGCGTGGGCGGCCCTGTCGGGCTTCCTGATCCGCTGGAACGCGCACCTGAACGACCACCTCAACGAGCTGGCCCTGGCGCTCGAGGCGTTCGCGACCGCGGCGTCGGCTCGCTCGCGCAGGTGTTCCCGGGCGTCAGCCCGGCCGGATATGGGCTGGTCACAGCTCGGTAGGGCTGCTGTAATCGGCCGATGGCGCGCATCGGCTGGGACGACCTTCCCGACCAGGTCCGGCACGGCGTCGAGGACATCCTCGGCGCCCCGGTGGCGTCCGCGGTCTCCCAGCCGGGCGGCTTCTCCCCCGGTACCGCTGACCGCGTGACAACACGGGCCGGCTCCCGCGCCTTCGTGAAGGCCGTCGGCGCCGCCCTCAACGAGGTGAGCCCGGTGATGCATCGGGCCGAGGCCCGGGTGACGGCGGCGCTGCCCGCGTCGACGCCGACCCCGCGACTGCTCGGCTTCTACGACGACGGCGACTGGGTGGCGCTGGTCTTCGAGGACGTCGACGGCCGGCCGCCGCACGTGCCGTGGCGGCCCGACGAGCTGGAAGCGGCCCTGGAGGCACTGCGCCGCCTGCCGGTGCCGGTGACCGGCCTGCCGCCGCTGGCGTCACAGATCGCCTTCGACGGCTGGCGCAACCTCAAAGCCGACCGGGCGCGCGGCCTGGACCCCTGGGCGGCGGCACGGCTGGACGAGCTGGCCGCCTGGGCCGACCGCGGGACGGCGGCCCTGGCCGGCACCTCGCTCGTGCACGGCGACCTGCGCTCCGACAACCTGCTCATCCGGGCCGACGGCTCGGTGGTGGTGGTCGACTGGCCGTTCGGCTCGGCCGGCCCGCCGTGGTTCGACACGCTGTCGCTGATCCTCAACGTCCGCCTCTACGGCGGCACACTCCCGGACTCCGTGCTGGACTCGTTCGCACCGGACCCTGACGACGTGACCGGCTGTGTGGCGGGCCTGGCCGCGTTCTTCACCGACCGGGCCCGCCTGCCCGCTCCCCCTGCCCTGCCGACCCTGCGCCGCTTCCAGCACGACCAGTCGGTGGTCATGCTGGAGTGGCTCCGCGAGCGGCTGCACAGGGCTACTTGACCGAGTACTCGGTGCCGGTGGCGAACGCACTGTCGAACTGGGCGCGCAGGGCGTCGAACTCGCTCCAGTCGGCGACGTGCGCCGACTCGCTGCCCTCGGCGGCGAAGACGTGCTCGGTGGCGTACTCGTCGTGGCTGTAGCTGACGTAGTCGGTGGACTCGTAGTGGGCGCCGTTCGGGTCGGTGTACTCGACGTGGCGGCCCTGCTCGAAGTCGGTGGACTCGGCCGAGGTGTGGTCCTGCTCGTAGACGGCGAAGTCGCTGTTGTAGTCGGCCTCGCTGGCGGAGGCCTCGTGCAGCTGCTCGACCTCGCCGCTCTCGGCGCCGGTCGCGTACTGGCCGTATTCGATGTCGCTCATGTCTTCCTCCTGGGAATCTCGTGTGTTGACAACGAAATTACGGCCGCCGCCGCGGCGGCGAATCCCGGAAGCGTGCCAGCGTCAGCGCTCCAGCGTCGTGCCGGTCGCGACCGCGCCGAGCTTGTCGGGGTTGGCCACGTTGTGGATCTCGCGGATGCGGCCCTCGTCGTCGAGGTCGAAGGTCACCGTGGCGATCACGCGGCCCGCGCCCGTGAAGACGATGCCCGGGGCGCCGTTCAGCTCGACCAGGTCGGCGCGCATGTCGGCGGGGTCGACGCCCTCGTACGGGCGGGTGGCGACCGCCGCGAACCAGGTCGCCACGTGCTCGGCGCCGACCACCGGGCGCAGGGCCTGGCGGACCTTGCCGCCGCCGTCCGTCCACAGTGTCACGTCCGGGGCGAGCAGCTCCATCAACGCGTTGAGATCGCCGCCCGTCGACGCGGCGAAGAACCGCTCGGTCACCTCGCGGTGGCGGGTACGCGTCGCCGGGTACCGGGGCCGGCGGGTCCGCACGTGCTCGCGGGCCCGGTGGGCCGCCTGGCGGACGGTGTCCTCGGAGCGCTCGACGGCCGACGCGATCTCGCCGTAGCCGAACCCGAACGCCTCCTTCAGCACGAAGACCGCCCGCTCCAGCGGGCTGAGCTGCTCCAGTACCACGAGCAGGGCCATCGACACCGAGTCCGCGTCGACGGCCTCCGTGGTCGGCACCGGCTCCGGCAGCCACGGGCCGACGTAGGTCTCCCGCCGCGCCTGCGCCGAGCGCAGCCGGTCCATGGCCAGGTTCGACACGATCCGCACCAGGTACGAGCGCGGGTCGGCGACCTGCGAGCGGTCCGCCGACGACCAGCGCAGCCAGGCGTCCTGCACCGCGTCCTCGGCGTCGGCCGCCGAGCCGAGGACGCGGTACGCCACCGAGAACAGCAGGTTCCGGTGCTCATCGAAGACACTCACCGGGTGTACTTCCCGCCGCGGCGCCAGGCGAACATTCCCGACGCGGGCAGCTTGTAGGTGCGGGCGAACCCGGGCCACGGTGACGCGCTCACCGTCTCCTTGTACCAGGCCGCGCGGCGGCCCGTGAGGTACATCCGCCGCGGGCTCCCGTCGGGGTGGGTGAACTGCACCACCGCGTCGCCCCGCCCCAGGCTGACCGGCGTGTGGAAGTAGCCGAAGCGGAACGGCCGCGGCGCCTTGCCGGCGAGCGCGCGGACGATCGTGGCGGCGGCGTGGACGCCGGTCGGCATGCCGCTCTGACACGTGCCGTGCATCATGCCGTACCGCTGGCGGATCGCGGCCGCGTCGCCGATCGCGTAGACGTCCGGGTGCGACACCGATCGCAGGAACGCGTCCGTCACGATGCGGCCGCGGTCGTCGACGGTGAGCCCCGCGGCGGCGGCGAGCGGCGCGACCCGGACCCCGCCGACCCAGAGCACGACGTCGGCGGCGACGGTCTCGCCGCCGGCCAGTTCGACGCCGTGCGGCAGCACCTTGACGATGTCGCTGTCCGCGCGAACGCGCACGCCGAGCCGGCGCAGTGCGTGGTCGAGGTGCCGCCGGGCGGCCGGGCCGAACGCGGCGCCCGGTTCCTCGCGGGCGAGCAGCACGACGTCCAGCCCGGGGTGCCGCTCGGCGAGCTCGGCCGCCGCCTCGATGCCGGTGAGCCCGCCGCCGCACACCGCGACCGTCCGGTGCTCGCCGCCGGCCAGGCGATTCGCCAGTACCGTGGCCTCGGCCGGCCCGTCGAGCGTGAACGCGTGGTCGTCGGCGCCGGGCACCGCCCGCGTGTCGGTCACGCTCCCCAGTGCGTAGACGAGGGTGTCGTACCGCACGATTCGCTCATCGTCGACGCGCACCGTGCGCGTTTCGGGGTCGATCCCGGTCACCCAGCCGGTCACCAGCTCGATGCCGGTACCGCGCAGCAGGTCGGGGATGCGCAGGTCCTTGAGCTCCTGCCCGGAGGCGACCTGGTGCAGCCGCAGGCGCTCGGTGAAGCGCTCGCTCGCCGAGACGACCGTGACGCGCACGTCCTGCTTGCGGGTGCGGCCGGCGAGGCTGACGGCGGCGGTCAGGCCGGCGTAGCCGGCGCCCAGAACCACGATCTTGTGCATGTCCGTTGTCCTTCCCGTGTCGTTCTTTGACGAACACGAGACGGATCGCCGCGGGCCGGGCGTGAAGCGTGGTGGCGGGCGTCACACCCGCCGGACGCCTCAGCAGGCGTCGGCGGCCTTCCGGTCGAACTCGGCGCGGGTCATGACCGTGTCGGTGCGTACCTGGTCGGGGCCGAGCTGCTCGAGTTCGGCGAGCGTGAAGTGCAGCGGGGTCGGGGGCGGCTGCGCGAACACGTCGATGCGGTACACGACGCCTTCCTGCAGCTCCAGCGGCCCGGTCGGCGACGGCTGCGGCGCCGCTGGCTGCGACGGCTCGGCTGCTGCCGATACGTTGAACAGGGCCTCGGCCGCCCAGCCTTGCGGGACGACACCGAGCTCGATCGTCTCCGGGGCGCGGCTCGGCACGGTGCGGTTGACGCGCCACAGGATGTCACCGAACCGGTCCGGCGGGTCGGTACGCAGCTGCAGGCCGGGCTGGTACTCCTTGCACAGCCGGAGGTGGACGACGGGCCGGCCGTCGGCGGTGCGGCCGAGCGCGAGCAGCGGCAGGGTCGGCTGCGGGCAGGCCGCGAGCGTGGACGCGGCCACGGCGAGCAGTGCGATCGAGGCGCCTCTACGGAGCATGGAGGCGATCATGGACTGCCGGCCGCGCTACCGCTGTCCGCGCATGGACACACATGGCGACTACGTTATGTCACCGCACGGGTGCATCCGGTGACGAAATTTCGTGAAATATCCTTCTTGCCTTCGCATTTCGGGTTAGGTGGAGGTCGCGACGGACGTTCCCCGTCGATCACTCGTCGAAAGGTCGTCATCATGAAACGCTGGCTCATCCGGTCGGTGCAGGTAGCCGCGCTGTCGCTGGGTGGCCTCGCGCTCACCGGCACGGCGGCGCACGCCGACTGGCACAGCGGTCCGAACGTCGGTTTCTTCAACGGGAACCAGACCTCGACCACCGTCCAGGTGCCGGTGAACATCTGCGGCAACTCCCTGGCGATCCTCGGCATCGCCAGCGCAAACTGCAACGGCGGCGCAAACGCCTACTCCGGCAACGGCGGCAACTCCAGCGGCGCCGGCAACGCGAACGCCAGCTCGCACAAGAAAAAGAAGAAGAAGTACAGCAACAACGCCTACTCCTCGAGCAACGGCAACGGCGGCGCGTACTCGAACGGTGGCGGCGGGGCGAACGCGTACAGCAACAACGGCGACTGGACGAGCGGCTACAACGTCGGCCTCTTCAACGGCAACCAGACCTCGACCACCGTCCAGGTCCCGATCAACGTGTCGTGCAACTCGGTGGCCGTGATCGGCATCTCCCAGAGCTGCTGACAACCTGACCACGGGGCACCGCCTGCCCCGAAGCGTCTGCGAGCGTTGGCCGATGTATCCCGCGGGATCAGCCCTCCCGAGGTACAACGGCCAACGCTCTTCGCTCTTTCAGTCGGGCATCCGGACCGCGGTGCCGGTGACGGCGATGCCGGTGGCCGGGTCGGCGTCCAGGGCGACCGTGAGCAGGCTGGGGCGGCCCATGTCGGCGCCCTGGTGGATCGTCAGCGTGGTCGGGGTCTCGACCAGGGACAGCTCGCGCAGGTAGCCGCCGAACGCGGCGGCCGCGGCACCCGTGGCCGGGTCCTCGTAGACGCCGCCGGGCGGGAACGGGTTGCGGGCGTGGAAGACCGTGGGCGACTCGCGCCAGACCAGGGCGACGGTCGTCCAGTCCTGGGCCGCCATCAGGTCGCGCAGCGCGGGCACGTCGTAGTCGAGGTCGGCCAGGCGCTCGCGGGTCGGCGCGGCGACGACCGGGTGCCAGGCGCCGGCGTACGCGGCCCGCAGCGGGAGCGCCTCGTCGGTCGTGTCCCAGCGCAGGGCACGCAGCAGTGCGGCGCGGACGTCGGCCGGGATCTCGCGGGTCGCCGGCGGGACGCTGCGCAGTGTCGCCGTGCCGGGCGTGGTGTCGACGTGGATGTCGCCGGCGTTCGCGCGGAGGTCGAGCGGGCCGGGGCCGAAGCGCTCGGCGTACGCCACCGCGGTCGCGATCGTCGCGTGCCCGCAGAACGGGACCTCGGCCAGCGGGCTGAAGTAGCGGATCCGGCCGCCGGCCTGCCCCTCGGGGAAGAGGAACGCCGTCTCCGAGTAGCCGACCTCGGCCGCGATCGCCTGCATCTTGGCGTCGTCGAGGCCGGTCGCGTCGAGCACGACCCCGGCCGGGTTGCCGCCGGCCGGATCGGTGCTGAACGCGCTGTACCGCAGAATCTCCATGCCTCGACGCTAGGCGCGCCGGGTGGCGGCCGTGCGGTCCAATCCGTTTCCGGTGGACCGCATGGCCTGGTGCCTAGTTGGACGTGATCGAGTGGCCGCCGTCGCCGCCCTCGATGTGCGTCGCCTCCTGGAACGACGAGTCCAGCTGCTGGCGCAGGGCGTCGAGCTCGGAGAACTGGGCCTGGTGCGACTCCTCGGAGCCCTCGGCCGCGAAGACGTGGTTCGAGTCGTACGAGTCGTGGCTGTAGTTCGTGAAGTTCTGCTCTTCGTAGTGCGCACCGTCCGGGCTGTCGAACTCCACGGAGTTGCCCTGCTGGAAGTCGGTGGACTCGGCCGACACGGTGTCCTGCTCGTAGACGTTGAACTGCGAGTTGTAGTCGGCCTCGCTGCCCTCGGCCTGGTGGAGCTGGTCGAGCTCGGCGTGCTCCGCGCCGGCCTCCGCGTGACCGTACTCGAAGCCGGGGTCGTAGTCGCTCATGGTGATGGTCTCCCTCGGATGCGGGCTCGGGTGCTGTGACCGACGTTACGTTGCGCTCCGCGACCTGGTATCCCCCGAACAGGCCACCCGCCCGACCCGGTAGAACCCCTGGAACGCGGTCCGGACGGACGTCATGGCGCTATTCGGGCCCGCAGTGCGGTCTCCAGCCGGTGCTGGTCGGCCTCCGACAGCGCGGCCATCGCGGCCGGGAACGCGTCGGTGAGGTCGACGAGCACGTCGAGGACGACCTCGTCCGCCAGCGCCCCGGGATCGCCGGGGCCGACCTTGGACCGGGCGCCGGCCAGCCGGGGCGGGTTCACCAGGCGCTCCGCGAGCCGGCGCAGCTCTTCCGGGCCGATGAAGGCATGGGGATCCCAGGGCTGGCTCCCGCCATACCGCACCTCGTCGAACTCGGCGATCTTGACCTTGAGTGACGGTCGCTGGCCGAACGGGACGGCGGCATCGGGCCGCAGGACGATGCCTTCGGCGAGGTTGCCGTCGATGGCGGGCAGGTGATGGACGGCCGGCATCCGGGTCTGGAACCGTGCCGGTGTCGCGTCCACTGTGGACCGTGGGCCGCGGGCGAGCAGCGGGACCACGTCGAGGCCACTGCTCCCGGCGATCGCGGCAACGTCGTCATAGCGGACGAACACCTCCTCGGCGAGGACGTCGAACAGGGCGAAGCGTATGTCGGGGGCGTACCAGACGCCGGTCTGGACCGGGCTCGCGCCGGGCACGGCCGGGACGTCTGCGTGCGGGTAGTGGCCGCCGTACAGCTCTCCGTAGAGCCGTACCGTCTGTTTCCCGGTGTGCTCGAGCGCGACGGCGACGGCCCGCTCGAACGCGGGGCGGAGCAGCTGCCAGCCGAAGAACGCCTCGTCGGGCCGCAGCCATGCCTTGCGCTTGCCCACTGTGATCGCTGCCTCGGTACCGGCGATGACCAGATTGGCGCCGTGGAGCTTCTCGGTCGCGATCCACGGCCCCTGGATGGCGACGGGCTGCCCGCTGAGGATCTTCGGGTACGCGAGGTGCTCCACCGCCGCAGGCTAGCGCCGTCTTTCCCTTACGACCTCACCATTTCGTAGTCGGGCAGGTCGAACGCGCCCGCCTTGGCGAACTGCCCGGCCAGGATCTGCTTCATGGGCCAGCGCAGCATCATCCGCATCGACATCGCCCGCATCCGGATCATCGCCCGCCCCTGCGGCGCGAACGCGCCGATCCCGCCGGGTGGCAGCTCGGTGGCCGTGGCCACGTACTCGCGCAGCCGCTCCTGGTCGGCGGCGAACGCCCCGACCCCGCGCGCCTGCGTCAGCTCGCCCGCGAGGACGTACGCGCCGACGAGGGCCAGGCTGGTTCCGAGCCCGGCGAGCGGCGACCCGCAGTACCCGGCGTCGCCGAGCAGCACCACCCTCCCGCGCGACCAGTCGTCCACGCGCACCTGGCTGATCGAGTCGAGCACGAAGTCGGGCGCCTCCGGCACCGCGGCGAGCAGCTCCGGCACCCGCCACCGCGCCCGCGCGAACCGCTCGGCCAGCCGCCGCTGCTGCTCGCGCACCGGCGCCCGCTCAAGACCGGGCTCGGCCGAGGTGAAGCTGAGGTATGCCTTGGCGATACCGTCGCGCTCGGGCCGCAGCCCGGCGACGAGCCCGCCGGGCGCGTTGTACATGTACATCCAGTGGTCGAGGTCGCCCGGGTCGGGCACGCTGAACCACGCCATGTAGGCGCCGAGCGGCCGCACATAGTCGGCCTCCGGCCCGAACGCGATGGCCCGCACCCCGGAGTGCACCCCGTCGGCCCCGACCACGACGTCGAACCGCTCCTGTCCCCCGTCTTCCTCGTCGGCAAATCGAACGACCACTCCGTCACCCGACTGGTCGATCGCGGTCACCCGGGTCCCGAAGCGGTACTCCACGCGGTCACGCGTGGCCTCGTACAGCACCCGACCGAGATCCCCCCGCATGATCTCGATCTCGGCCACGAACCCTTCGCCACCGAACGCGTCGGCGGGCATCTCGGACGTCCGCCGCCCCCGATCGTCGACGGTGGCGACCCCGCGCTCGTCGAGCCGCAGGGCCATGACGTCGGGCATGAGCCCCATCCGCTCCACGACCCGTTTGGCCGCCCCACGGATGTCCACCGCCTGCCCACCGACGCGGGGCTGTTGAGCCCGTTCGACGACGGTGACGTCGACACCGCCGAGCTGCAGCCAGTGGGCCAGGGCAGGTCCGGCGATGCCGGCACCGGAAATGAGCACTCGCATGCGGTCGAAGCTAGGCTGCCGGCGACTCGATGGGCGCGACGACTAGTACACCCGCGCCACACGACCAGGCGGCTGCGCCTGGTGTACTAGGCCGTGTTTCGTAAGGCTCGGAGCCATTGGTTGATGATGGCTACGGTGATGGTGGCTTCGAAGCGGACGGCGAGTTTGTCGTAGCGGGTGGCCATTGCGCGGTGTTGTTTGAGCTGGTTGATGCCGCACTCGACGGCGTGACGCAGCCGGTAGACGGCCGGGTCAAAGGCGGGCGGCCGCCCGCCTTTGGATCCCTTGGCCTTGCGGTGGGCGTCCTGGTCGGCCTTGCT
>NZ_JAHYSG010000066.1 GCF_022095675.1 Dactylosporangium sp. AC04546
GGGTGGGGTCACCTCGGATCCGCTGGCGCCGGCTGCTCAGCAGGTGGCCGTGCCGGTGACGTCGCCCGTGACGCCGCCGACCGCGCCGACGCCGCCGATCACGTCGGCCGTGTCGACGCCGGCGGCGCTGACGACGTCGCCGGGCGGCGGTTCTGCGACCGTCGCGGCGCCGGCGGCCGGAAACGGGTCCGGATTCCGGGCGGATGTGGCGTTCGTCGACCGGGTGAAGCCCTTCTCCGGTACCTGGGCGCAGGTGAGCGGGCTGCCCAGCGTGGACGCGGCGGTCGTCCGTGAGGCGGACCGTAGCTGGGGCGTGCTGACCGGACTGGTGGACTCCAACCGAGGCTCGCTTACCCCGTCAGGGTCGGTGACGCTGGACCCGCAGGTCGCGGCGCAGGTGCGGTCGGCGAGGCTGGAGTTCGAGGCGGCGCATGCGCGGTTGTCGGCGGCGGCGCGTGACGGGATCGAGGTCGTCCGGTCGTCCACCTCCGGGTCGTTCGAGGCCAACCGGTTCGATGTGCGCTCGGCCGAGATGTTCCGCACGGACGTGGCCGACCTGTCGGAGGGCCGGTTGTGGGAGGCGGTCGCCTGGCACGCGGAGGCGCACCGACGCGAAGGGCACACCGCGGACGACCCGTCGACCGCGATGTCCTTGGCCGGCAAGGCGGGAACGAAGCCGTCCGCCGCGACGACGAGCCCGGCCGCGACGGGGTCCGTGTCGCTGTACGTGCTGCTGGAGCGGCCGTTGTCGGGCACGCCGCACGACGCGTTCACGCTGGGCAGCCTCGGGTTGTATCGCGAGAAGCCGCCGGTCGTCGGTGGATATCAGACGTTGGCCAAGGTGGAGGTGCCGGCCGACGCGGTCATCGACCTGACGAACCCGCGGGACGTGGCCCGGGCGGCGCGCCGGGTCGGCGACTCGACCCTGGGCAAGGCCGTCCGGCACGCACTGGCCGGCGGGTACGACCTCATGGTCACGCCGGACGCGTTGGATCGCGTGGTGATCTCCACGGTGTACCGGGCGCGGTCCGGGTTGCTGGGTGGGACCCGGGGATTCTTCGGGGCGTACTGGGACGTGAAGGGACGCCGGCGGGCGCTGGCCAACTTCAACTCCGCCGTGCAGAACCTGGCGCCCGGACTGGCCGGGCACCACTGGGTGGGGCAGCGCCTGACCGGCCGGTACCGGCCCCGCACCGGGAGTCTGCCGCTGGTGTACGGCGTGCAGTCGCCCCGGTCCGGCGAGCATCTGACCTACTACGAGCGCCAGGACTGGACCACCGCGCCGCTGCTGCGGGTCGACGCCACCTCCGCCGGGGCGGCCTTCGCGCGGGGGCTGCGGGGTTCGCGGTCGCTGCGGTGGGCGCAGCCCGGCGGCCGGTTGGATCGGCCGCGCCCCATGCAGGTGGTCTACGCGGCGTACCTGCCGGGTGCGCTGGAGGAGCGCAGCACGCAGGCGACCCCACCGGTGCGAACCCCGGCCGAGGTGCCCAGCCGGTTCCTCGCGGGTGGGTTGCCGATCCTGGCCGTGCGCGGCGACACCCTGATCGTGGACGACTGGGTTCCCAACCACCAGTTCGCCGGCGCCGCCATGCTCGGCCACCCGGTCGATGCCGCGGACACCACGCGGCGGCAGCTCGAGGCCGCCGGCTACACCGTCATCGACGCTTCCGACGACACCGACCCCTACCCTGGCCGCGGACCCGACGCCGACGCGACGGCGAAGGCCGACCCGGACGAACGTTCGGACGGCGGCTCGGACGATCGCTCGGATGGCGACCCGGGTGGTGACCCGGATGGCGACACGGCCAGCCTCGCGAGTTCGAGCGGCTCGGACACTCTCGTCGGCGCCGAGCCCGAGAAACAGATCCTCGACGACCGTGACACGGCGACGCTCAAGGACTACGACACCGACGACGACCGCGACGACGAGCGGCGCTGGGGACTGGAGCTGCACGCACTGCGTTGGCGGTTCGAGGAAGGCCTACGCCGTTGGCTCGTCGACCACTCCGACCAGGGCAGTGCCGGCCACGCCGACCAGACCGACCCGGGCGCGCTGTGGTCAGCGCACGAACGCGCCGCACGGGAGCTGTTCGACGAGCTCGGTGCCGATCTCACCGCGGCCGCGGCCGCGGCCTACCCGCTCACCGCCATGCTCGCCTGGGACGCCTGGCAGGCGCACGTCGCGTCCACCATGGACGCCGCCTGGACCGCGGCCGCGCGGGCCGACCTCGACCGGGCCGACACCCGGGTCACGGCGGTCCGCCGCGTGCTCGCGGCCGGCGCGGACGCCGACACCGGCGCCGCGGCCGCCGCGCTGGACCGCGCCCTGACCCGGTACCGGCGCAGCCTCGACCAGCACGCCATCCGACCCGATCAGCAGGCGGTCCTGGCTGCCCGTCGTCACTTCGTCAGCACCCTCGATCAGTCCGCCCCGGCCGTCCGGGCGGGCATCAACGCGCTGCGTGCCAGTCGCTTCGAAGCCCTACGCGACCTCGAGGAGTACCACGCCGAGGCGGTCGAACTGCTCCAGCAGGCCGGCGAGGGGGCGCCGCCGGCGCACGCGACCCGGCTCGAATCCGCGTTCGACCAGGGCCGGCGCGCGCTCGCCGCGTTGGCCGCCACATCCATCGGTTCCACCGTGGGCGACCGGGTGTGGGGTGCGGCCGACGCGGTACACGACGCGCTGACGGAACTGCAGCAGGCGTGGCGCGGGATCGACCACGTGTGGGTCGTCGGGCTGTACACGAGGCTGCACGGCGTCGACACCGATGATCTCGCCCAACGGCACGACCGTCTGGACGCCGAGATCGGCGACGCCGCGGCCACAGCCGGACTGCCCGAGGCCGACGCCGAGGCGCTGCGGCACCGGCTCGCCCCGGCCAGGCAGGAGTGGGAGGCCGCCCGTACCCACGCGGACGATACCGGTCTGCCGGCCACCGCGCCCGAACAGTTGGACGACGCGTGGCTCGACCGGCACTACGACGCGCTGTCCCGGCTGGAGGCCGCCACCACGTCCTGGCGGGCCGTCGTCGCGCCCACGCCGAGCGAGGCCGAGGACAGCCATGCCAGGCTGGTCGGCCTGCGCCGCCGCGCCCGCGCGGCCATCACCGCGCTCGACCAGCCGGCCGCCGAGACGCCGCTGTCGGCCACCGGCGAAGCGCCGGCCTCGGCCGTACAGGCCCTGCTGGCCTTCCTGGACGCCGACGTCCCCGAGCGGTCCGAGGCGTTGCGTGCGGCTGTACTCCATCAGTTCGAGCAACGGGTCCTGCACGCCGAGCGGGACGCGTCGCGGATCTTCGCCGACGACAGCGAGTGGGCACCGTTGCGCCCGCAGCAGGGGGCGCGGCTGCGCACCGAACGGTTCGACCCGGACCTGGACCAGAGCGGCCGACGCCCCGGCCGCCTCGCCGGCGCCGCGACGTACATCCGGGCCGACATCCGGCGCATGCAGCCGCGCCGCGGGCTGTGGGTACGGGAGCTCACCGTCCCGCTGCCGATCCGGCCCATGGCCGACGTCACCGGCACAGACGTCACGAGCTTCGAGGCCGACCTGCAGGCGCTGCTGGACGACCACGTCAACCGGCGCTACCGGCTCCCCGGGTCGGGCGACCAGCTGCACGTCCGGGTCGAGCTCACCGAGGACGCCACCCACCCGTACGCGGTCGATCTGCACCGCACCGTCGCCGACGGGCTGCCGGCCAACCAGCGGCGGCTGCACCTCGACGAGGCGCCGGGCGTCCTCGTCCACGAGGTGCTGCACTACGTCGGCCTGCCCGACGAGCACGCCGACCCGGATACCGTGTTCCGCCGCTCCGCCGACAGCCGGGCCGTGCACGGCGGCGGGTTGATGGGCGCGGACATCGCACTCGACGCCCCGCTGCCCGAACGCTACCTGCACCTCATCGAGGCGGTGTCAGCGTCAGGCCCCGTCGTCCACGACGTGCCGTACGGCAGTGTCCCCGTCACTCCGTCGCAGGTCGTGCCATCGGCAGAGGCGCCACCGGTCCACCGGCCCTCCGGCGCACCACCCACGGCGGCCCGGATCGCCCAGCTCCGCGCACCGGCTCTCCTGCAGAGCCTGCGGAAGGCGTCCGCCACGCCGATCCCCGTCGAGGCCCGGATCTCACCGGCCCAGCAGGACGCACTGGACCGGCTCCAACCGCAGGCCGACTCGCTCGTCGACGTGGCCGCCGGCGCGGACTCCCTGTTCGAGTCGATCGTCGCGGTGGCCGCGCCCCACGTGTATCGGGTGATGAGCCGCCGCGCGGCGGACCAGGCGGTCCGTCCACCGTGGAGCCCGCAGCCGTTCCGGCCGCCGACGCTCGCGGCGTTGCGCGCTTTCGTGGCCGACCAGATTCCCCCGCTGCATCGGCGCAACCAGCCGTTCTGGCGGCATCACGGCCTCGATGCCGCCGGTGCGCAGCGGCTCGCCGACAATCTGCGGCAGGCCGGGTGGTGGCCAGGCGGCCGCGAGGCGGACCTCATCGCCCAGTTCGCCGCCCACGCGCTCGAGGTGCGGCTCGACGTGGTCCGCGAGAACGGCCACCTCTGGTCGGCCGGCCGGACCGGTAGCCCAGCGATCACGGTGCTGCACCACGACGCCGCGCTCGGCGGGTTCGTCGCGGTGGCGCAGCCGGGACAGCAGCAGTTCGCCGATCCCGCGCCGGTGCCGGCCGATCCCGCGCCGGTACCCGTACCCGTACCGGTGGCGGCCGCCGCGCACGGCGACACCGGTCCGGCTTCGCCGCCCGATGCGCAGCAGGCGCTCGACGACGACCGCGCGGTCGAGCTGGCGGGCGAGCTGGCCTTCCAGCGGAGCTTGACGGAATCGGCGCAGCGCCGGGCCGAGGCGATGGCCGGCCTCGACGAGCTGCGTCGCGCCCGCCCGCGGCCGCAACCGCAGGCCGAGCTGAACCTGATCGCCCGGGAGGCGTACCGCGACGCGCTCGCGGTCGCCCCGGAGAACGCCGACCAGCTGGTGACGCTGGTCTACACGATCGAGCGGCTGCGGCCCCTCGCGCGGTTCGACGGCGTGCAGTACGGTCGGCTCACCCCGGCGATGCTGGCCGCGCGTGAACAGGTCGCCGACTGGGCCGAGCGGGCCGGGACCGCCGCCGACGAGGTGCCGGACCTCGCCGACACGGCCGCCCAGCTCGCGTTCGCCCGCGAGGTCCTGACGGCCCGCGACGCCGCCGAGGCCGCCGCGCGGGCCGCAGCCGCGGAGTTCCGGGCCGCGCAGGTCGCGCTGCGCCGGGCCAGGCGCGCCCAGCGGCAGGTGGCGCTCTGGGCCTCGTTCATCCCCGGATACGGCATCGAGCGGGTACCGGCGGTCGCGGCGCAGGTGCGCACCGCCCAGGAGCGCTACGACGAGCTGACGCGGCACCATCTCGGCGGTGCCCGGCTGACCCCCGCGCGGGCCGCGGCCCTCGCCGAGGCCGTGACACTGGTCGCGCAGGCCCGGGGGCTGGCCCGCCCACCCGTGACCGCGGACGCGACGGGATCGGGCGGCGCCACCGGGTCGACGTCGAGCGATGGCTTCTCCGTCCCGTCGGCCGCCGAGGTCGCGGCGGCCAACGAGGCTCGGGCCCGGGCGGCGGCGACGCACCGGCGGCTGCTCGACAACCGCCCACCGCAACTGTCCGAGGCGCAGTCGGCCGTGCTGGCCCACCGCGTGCTGGACGAGCGCGCCCGGACGGAGGGCGCGAAGGCGTACCTGCGGCGGCTGGGTCAGTCCGCGCTCACCGGGGTCACCCCGCACGAGTACTTCACCGCGGCGCAGGCGAGGGCGGCGGCCGGGCTGAGTGACCCCGACGCGTTGTCCGCCAACGAGGTCGCCGCCCTCGCCCTGATGAACGAGCTGACGGCGCACCACCAACCGCTGATCGACGCCCTGGCCGCGGGCGGCGACACGCCCCTCATGGCGGAGGCCCGGCGGGAGGCCGCCGAGGCGTTCGGCGGCGACAATGCCGAGCGCGACGCCGCCGTACGCGCGATGCTGTGGGAGGCCGTGTACGAGCAGCGGTTCGTCCGGGGCGGCGGGCTCGAGGCACGGGCGGCGCAGGCCCGCCAAGACGTCCTGGACGCGTACGACCGCGCGCAGGAGTCGGACGCGGACCGGGCAGCGTACCTCGCCCTCCGCGACGCGGTGCTGGCCGCGGCCTGGCCGTCGGCGGCGCAGCAGCTCGCGTTGCGCGAGGTGTTCTGGGCCTGGGAACGGCGCCAGAACGACGACGTCGCCGACGCCACCCGGCTGGCCGGTGAGACCTATCGGCGGATGATGACGGATCCCGGGGAGCTGCGCCGTGCCGCGCACGATGCGCGCTTCCAGGTCGCCACTCCGGAGCAGGCGGAGCTGGTCCGCGAGGCCGGCGAGGCGGCGGCGCAGGCGACGCGGGAGCAGATCGTGCGCCGCGCCCGGCCCGCCGCCCTCGCCCTCGCCGCCCAGGCGGCCCGCGCCGCGCTGGCCGAGGCGTTCGGGCAGGCCGGCGGCGGGCTCGGCGTGGTTGCCGGTACGGACGTGATGCTGCCGGACGCGCACGTGCCGGACGTGCTCGACGTGCTCGACGACCTCAACGGCGACGATGTCGCGAGTCACCTGGCCGCGATCGCCGCCTTGCCGCTCGGACTGACCAATGACGCGACGCCGGGCGAGATCCTTGCGATGGGCGACGCCGCGTCCGGGCTCGCACGGGCGGTACGGCTGGACGGCGTGTACCGGGGTGCCCGGGCCCGCGCGGCACAGGCCTACCACGCGGTGTACCGGGAATCCGTACGGGCATACCTCGACGACCACGCGCAAGAGATCGACGACGCCCGGGCGAGCGCCGAGCGCGCCACCATCGACGAGCTCCTGGCGCCGCCGCCGACCCCCGCACCGGCGACCGACGCCCTGCGGGCCCAGGCACACCGGGAGCGGCGCCGCGCGTACAACGCCGTCACCGAAACGGTTCTGGCCCCGGCTCGCGGCCGGGCGCGGGCCGCTCACCTGGTCGAGTTCCTGCGGACCATCTCCGCGGCGGTCGCGTTGACCTCGACGGAGGCCAACGACGCGGGCGCCTCGGCCCGCGCCGCCGTCGACGCGAAGCTCGCCGCGCCGTACCAGGACGGCGAGGGCCAACCGACCCATCAGGTGCTCGGCGACCTGGCGGAGCTCAACGTGCTGCGCGAGGTGCTCACCCCGATCCGCCACCACCTTCGCGGAGACGAGCTGCGCCCGGGCCCCTCGGACCAACCCGGCGCCGACATGGCCTGGACCAGCCGGCGCTGGACACCCGCACAGCTCGCCGCCCAGCAGGAGCTCGAGCGGGTCCTCGCCGGGCTCGCCCAGCAACCGCCGGACCGGTTCGGGCTGGAGAACGCCACCACGACCAACGCGCTCCTCGACGAGGTGGCCGCGGCCGTCCGCCGGCGACAGCCCGAGATCGACCGGGCCCGCGAGCAGCTCCGGCGGGACCACGAGCAGGCGACGGCGGCCGGACCGCAGGCGTGGCGCGACTTCGTGGCGGCCCAGCAGCGGCTCGTGCTCGGCGTGGAGGGCGACCGGGCGTACGCCGACGAACTCCGCGCCACCGCGGAGTTCTGGGCCCGCGTCCAGGCGGCGCTGGGCGCCCGCGACGCGGTCCTCGACGAAGCGCGGGAACGGGCCGGGCGGGCACACGACGACGTCCTCCGCGAGGCCCTGGAGAGCGGCACGGCGGAGCTCGACGGCCAGCTGGTCCCGGTCCGCGCGGCGGCGCAGACCGCCGGGAACCGCGCCTACCAGCGCGCGTTGGCGCAGCGGGTGCGGTACGGCAGCCACGACGCGCAGCCGCTCGACGCGGCCCGGCCGCCGGCGCTGACCCCCGACCAATGGGCCGAGGTCGAGCGGGCGGGTGTCCAGGCCGAGGCCGAGGAGCCCCAGCGGCTGCGCGGCATCGCGGCCGCGGTGGGGCTGCTCGCCGAGACACAGACCCGCCGACGGGAGTTGGCCCGCATCGACGCCGCCCAGGCCGAGGAAGCTCCGGGGCGGGTCGCCGCGATCGTGGCCCTCGTCGCCGACGGCCATACCCCATCCACGGAGGACACCGCTTGGCTCGCGCAGGCCAAGCGGCTGCACGAACGCCTCCGCGAGCCGCAGGCCCGACGCCGGTACGCCCAGGCCGGCCGGGCCGCGCGGGAACAGGTCGAGCAGGCGGCGCGAACCGCCGCCGCCCACGACCCGAACTGGCACCAGCTCGTCCGGCCCGGGTCTGCGGCCGCCTCGATGCGGATCGAGGATCTCGCCGAAGCGGCCCATCGGGCCGGGACCGCCGACGCTCTGGTCGCTGAGCACGCGGCCGCGCTGGCGGAGATCGACGCCGAGCTTGCGGAGGCGGAGTCGCTCACGTGGGACCTCAGCGTGCTCGTCGACGCGTTCACGGCACCGGTGGGTACGGACCCCGCGGGCTACTGGACCGCCGTCGCCGACACCTTGCGTGAGGTGCGCCTGGCCGAGCTCCAGCGCCAGCGGGTACAGGCCGTTCGGATGCGGGCCGAGATGGCGGCGACCCGGGCCGGCCGCCGGGTCACGGGTGAGAACGCGGCCACCGAGGCCATGCTCGTCGCCGCGGCCGGCCGTCTCGCCAGGCAACGGCGTATCGCCGAGCTTCGCACGGCCGCCGCCGTGCAGCCGGCCGCCGCTTCGGCGCGACGGCTGCCCGCCGGCCTCACGTCCACCGATGGTGGCGGGGCGGCCCGTGCTGGTCACGGCTGGGGCGAGCGGGGACGGATCGAGCGCATCGGCCGGCACCGCCTCGACGGCGGAGACACGGACGGGTTGGCCGACGAGGCTGTCGCCGCGCGACCGGCGGGCCTGCCCGGGCGGGGTCGGCTGGGCGACGATGAGCAGGGTGCGATCGACGCGCAGCTCCGCGCCGGGTTTGTGCGGCGGTTCACGGCGCTGGGCAGCGAGGAGGCGGCCAAGCGGCTGGCCGGCGCGCGGGGGCTCCGACTGACGGTGCGCGACCGGCATGGCCTCGCCTACCGGGTCACCGTCGCGCTCCAGCTCGGCGACCCCGCCTCCGTCGATCCGTTGCCAGCATCGCAGCTCGCCGAACCGGGCCCGCCCACCGCGCCCGGCGGCGCGCCCGGCGGCGCGCCCGGCGGCGCGCCCGGCGGCGCGCCCGGCGTGGCCGTCGAGGCGACCCACGAGACAGGCGCCGCGCACGCCTCGACCTCGACCGACATCACGGGCGGCGTCCTGCCGATCGACGGCGTACAGATCGCGCTCGCCGGCGGCTCGGCCCCCGGCAACGTCGGCGCCGGCCTGGCGATCGAGGCCGAGGCCAGGCGTACCCACGAGGCGGGCCGGTCGGTGTCCGCGAGCGCGACCCGGTCGATCGGGTACTCCGGCGAGGAGTCTCGGTTCCGCCTGACCGGCGCCGAGTGGCAGGTCACAATCGAGCCGCCGGCGGACTCGCCCGCCGAGGCGTTGACGGCGAACCAGCCGGTCGGCGACGCGGGCGTGGTGCTCAGCGTGCCCGTGGAGCACACCGTCCGGCAGCCGGCCGACGCCGGCGAGGTCATCCCGGTGCCCGCCCCGACCGGTCCGGCGGCCCGGGAACGGCTGCGCCGGCTGTTGGGGTCGGTGTCCGCCGCCGTCGAGTCGGTGTCCGGCCTGGACCGGCTCGCCAGCAACGTCCTCGGCAACTTCGAGGGCGCCGGCGAGAGCTTCGAGGAGAGCGTGACCGACGCGCTCAGCGAGCGGACCATGGTGGCGAACGGGACCCAGCTCCTCGGTGGTGGCGTGCCGACGCCGGTCTTCCCGTCGGGGCGGCACCGCGAGGAGGCCGCGTTCCACGTCACGGCACTGCCCCGCAGCATCCAGCGGATCGACACCCGGGAGCACCCGCTCGTCACCGATTCCCGAGGGCACGCGTCGGCCCTCACGACCGACGCGTACGGTACGTCGGTATCGGCCAACCCGTACGTCAAGGGCGGGCCGCTGTTCGGCGCCGAGTCGGACTCCGCCGGGGACCTCGCCGGCTTCAACGCCCATGCCGCGCTCACCGTCCGCACGAGCGGCGAGGTCGAGGCCCAGGCAACCATCGGCGCAGGAAGATGGAACCGGTCCGAGTACGAGGGCCCGGTGGCCGTGTACCGCGTCACGGCCGACCTGAGTGCGGAGATCGCCGCCACCGCGGCCTCGGTCCCCGGAGCGCCGGTGCTCGCCGACGGGGTGCTCATCCTGCACATTCCGGAGCCGGAGGCGGCCCGGTTCGAGGCCATGGTCCACGGGTTGGCCGATCCGGAACCGTCCCAGTCTCCCGCCGTGGACGGTGACGGCGAGCCGACCGGCCGGTTCGAACCCATCGGGCTCGCCACCGGCCGTGGCCTCGGCTCGGCGACGGCGGACCTGATGTCCGGGTCGGAGCTGTTGGTCGACAAGATTCTCGACTCCGTCGAGTCGCTGCGACGCGGCGCACCCTGGCTGTCGCCACCGACCGCGCTCGACCGGCATCAGCTGCGCCGCGAGCTGGCCGCCGACTTCTCGACCGACGCGCTGCTCGGCAACCAGAACGCCTTCTTCGCCGAGGCCGACCCGGACGGGTCCGCCGCCGGGGCGGCGCCGTCGGAGGATCGGGCGCTCACGGGTGCCGGGGCGCGCTACCGCCGGACGCGGTCGGTGCCGGGCGGTGACGAAGTGGTCACCGTCCGGGTGTTCCCGGTGCGGCGCGGGGACCCCCGGATCGGCCGCCAGGAGCGGGGCACGCTCCGGCTGCTGCCGGGACACTCGGCCGGCAGCGCCGGCGCCGACACGCTCGCCGGCGGATTCGGCTACGCGGTGGGTGCCGTCGCCGCGATCCCGTTCGGCCGGGTGGCGCGCTGGCTGCGCAGCATCGGCCTGGGTGGCCTGCGCAGCCGGCTGTGGACCCGGTCGCGGACCGGCCGGGTCGGCCTCCAGGGCACCGGGCGCCGCGGCGGCACCTACGAGGGGCCGCTCTCCACGTTCGACTACGACCTGGACTACATCGTCGAGGTGGAGGTCACGTTCACGCCGCGCACGACGTCGGGCGGGCTGCTGGTAGCGCTGTTGAACAGCCTGCGCAACCAGTTCCGGGCCGCCGTGCCGGCCGACGAGACCCGGCCGAGCCCGCGGACCAGACGCATGCGGGACGTCGTCCGGGACGGCCGCGTGCGGTTCGTGATGCCGGAGTCGCTCGCGCCCACGGTACCCGTCTCGACGGCCGAGATCCGCTCCATCGGCGCCGCCCGTTCGGTGCCGGCGGTGCAGACCACACCGGCGCCGGCCGTGCGTGCGCCGGCGCCGCGGTACGGCCCGCCCGCACCGACCCCGCCCCGGCGCGCACCCCGGCCGGTACTGCCGAACGACGTCCAGCAGGCGCTCGGCGAGCGCGCCGGCGTCACCGGCGAGGACATCGTCACCGACGTCCTGGGCACCGCCGCGCTCGCCCGTGAGCTGGCCGACATGCTCGCCGGTACCGGTGTGTCGGAGAGCTCCATCCAGGCAGCCGCCGAGCTGCTCACCAACCCCGACCAGCTCGCCGGGCAGTGGATGCGGGGCACGGAGGCGGCGCTGGAGTTCGAGACGCTGACGCCGGGCGGGTTCGTGGACACCCGGGCCCGCATCACGGTGCAGGCGCAGGCCTTCGGGCTGGCGCCGGGCGCCGGCCAGGTCAGGCTGCGCCGTGAGGACCTGGTCGACTCCCGGAGTGAGGTGGAGTCCGGCTCGGCCCGGCACGCCGCCCGGAAGGTGGTCATCCGCATCGGTGACGTCGACCAGGCAAGCGAGACCCAGTCGCCGGGCACTCCCGTGCAGGTGGCCTGGTTCGGCTACGGCCGCGTCACGGAGAACACCCGCAGCGTCTCGGTGTCCGATGTGGACGAGGTCGGCGCCGGTCGCTGGCTCAGTCAGCCGGAGGCGGTCCACACCGAGCACCGCGCGAACCTCGTCTTCCGGCTGACCGCGGAGATCAACGGCGAGAACGCGGTGCATCGAGGCAGACCGCGGAGCAGCACCCGGTTCGTCGTGGTGGACCAGGGGTTGTCGCTCCTGCGGCCGGAGCCGGCGCCGCCGGCCGACCCACCGCCGGGTGTGCCCGCCACGATCGCGCCGGGCCGGCTGCCAGGCGTGGCCGTGACCGAACGCCTCCTTGCCGCACCGGACCAACACTCCGCCGAAGGGCTGGGCCCGGTCCAGGCGGCCGCGCAGCAACTGCTGCGCCGGCGGGCGCCCGAGCTGCTCACCTCGCAGTGGGTGCTCGCCTCCGACGGCGCCGGCGGCGTCCACAACGAACTGTCCGACAGCCGGATGCCGGCCGACCTGAACGCGCTCCTGCAGCTCGGCTCGCTCGAGTCGATGTCCGAACAGCTCCTGGGGCCGGGCATCGTGCTGCACCCGTCGGCCGACGCGGCCAACCGCAGCGAACGGGTTCAGCTCGTGGTCCGGGCCACCCGTCAGTCCGGCTACCGGTACGTCGACGACGTCCCGGACATGTCGGTCGGCCGGCTGCGCACCGCCATCCGCAATCGAATGCGCGCGTCCGGCCGGGGTCGCGAGGCCGGCAACCAGGCCGGCCTCGGCGTCAACGCACCCCAGCCCGGCGGCCCGGCCGCGTTCGCATCGGGCGGCGCCACCGCCACCCACCTCGGACTGTCCCATGTGGAGCACAGTGCGGTCGAGGAGTCCGCGGGCCGGCAGGACCTCGTCGAGCTGACCGGGTTCGGGCACCGGTACGCCGGCACGACCAGGATCACCGTCGAGGTGGTCCGGACGACCAAACCGTCCACGCTGTTCAACACGCTGACGCTCGGGTTGCTGGGCACGCTGCTGTGGCGCCCGTACCGCCACCAACCGCCCGACGGCGGCATCCCCGAGGCCGGCACCGGTCCGGGACTGGGCGAGGCCGACCTGACCGAGGTCGTGATGATCCCGTCCGCGGCACTCCCGGGCGTACAGGAGGCCGCCGCGGCTGTCGCCGGCGCGGCTCCGGAGTTCTCCTCGTCGCCGTTCCCGATCGGCCAGGTCGACGCGGCCCTGACCGACGCCGACCGGCCACCGCCACCGCCCGACGGCAAGCCGTTCGAGGTGACCCCGCAGGACCTGGCCGACCGGAAGGTGCTGCTCGCCGCGGTCGACCCGCTGGCCGCGCGGGCGTTGTTCGACAACGTCATGTCCGTGCTCTCCGGCGAGCAGCCGGCCAGCAACGGCAAACGGAGCCTGGCCGTCGCCAAGCTGTTCGGCTGGGGCGGCCGGCCGATCGACGCGCTGCGACGCGTGCTGTCCGGGCCGTCGCTGTCCGGCCACGCGCACCGCGCCGTACGGTCCGAAGGCTACGACCCGCCGGCGCTGCTCTCCGGCGACGGCGCGTTCACCGACCTGCAGGGCGAGGTGGCGATCCGCTACTCGTTCTACGACGCGAAGGCCCGGGACTTCGTACCCTCCCGGATCAAGGCGCACAGCTTCGGCGAGCAGCGCTCGACCACCGAGCAGTCCAGCGGGCACGCCGACGGGCTGGAGCTCAGTTCGGCCGCGGCGTTCGGCCTGCTCGGCGACCTCCTCGGAGACGGTCCGGCGACCGACGGTCATCCGCTCACCACGTCGGTCCTGCGCACGAACGCCGCGCTCGGCGTCGAGCAGCGCCGCACCACGCGCCACTCGGCGACCACGCGGTCCCGCGTCGGTCAGGTCACCGACCGCGAGCTGCCGTACCTGCTGGTGGACTCGGGCATGGTCGTCCATCTCACCGTGGACGCGCACCGGGTCCGCGGTGAGCTCGACCTCGCCGCCCTCGGCGTACTGGCGAAGCCGGTCGCGGACGGCAAGATGGAGCTGGCCTTCCGGCTCGACGGGGCGGCCGAGCTGCTCGTGGATCCGCAGACGGCGTTGGCGAAGGCGGACAGCTTCGTCCGCGAGCGGCACGAGTCGCTCACCCCCCACGGCGTGCCGCTGCGGTCCGGGGCGTACCTGCCGGGCCCGGAGGGTTCCGTCGAGGCGTTCGCGGCGGCCGAGGCGCTCCCCGAGTTCTCGGGCGCGTACACGGTGGCCGGTCACTACGACCAGACGCTCGACGCGCTGCGACTGGGCGAGGACCTGCTTGACGTCCAGCGGGCGGCCGAACGCATCGTAGGGTCGCCGACGTGGGCCGGGCAGGAGGTGGTCGTCCTGGTCGTGGGCGGCGCGGGGCAGGGGCGCCCACCCGACCCGACCGACCCCACCGCGACCGGCAGCGCCTACGCGGCCCGGCTCGCGGCCGAGCTGAGCCGGCTGGAGGGCCGGCCGATCCGGGTCGTCGCGACCGCGGACGATGCCGTGCAGCTCCCGGGCGACCCCCGCGCGCTGCGGATCGTCGCCGCCCGCACCGGCGGTGCCACCGCCCTGGATCGGCGCGAGCCGGGCGGGCTCCGGCTCGGCAACTGGATCGTGTTCCTGGGTGAGCACTCGTCGACCGTGCTCGGCTCCGACCTCGTCTCGGCGCTCACGGTGGAGCTGCCGGAGGCGGGCGTCGCGGCGTTGCCGATGCGGGCCGCCCCGGTCGGCGTCGCGCCGCCCACCGGCGGGTACCTCTGGGCAGGGGCGCGTCCGAGCGTGCGGGCGCGGCTGGACCCCGAGACCGGCGTGTATTACCTGCCGGGCAACCTCGTGGCCGAGGTCGTCGACAACACCGTGCTGATCCGCCGGGCCGACGGGACCTCCGCCGGGGCGTCCACGGCGGACACGTCGCGCGCGCTGCGGTACGCGCGCAGTGTGGTGGACCAGGTCGCCTCCGCCGGCGAAGACCTGATCCGCCTGGTGACGACGCCCGACGTGACCGACGACTTGTTGCTGCAGGCGTTCGAGCCGCTGTCGGTGCTGCTCGGCGCCCGGCGCGGGCGGGTGTGGCTGCATCGGGCGGGCGCCGGCGACGGCGGCCAGCTGTCGCTCGCCCAGCACCTCGCGGAGCGCGAGCAGCTCGAGCTGATCGCCCCGGTGGGCGAGTTCCGGGTGCTCGGCCGGTACGCCAGCGGAGTGCACCGGCGACACGTGTCCGGCCGGCCCGACGAGGCGTACCCCACTGCGCCGCCGGGGTTCGTGCTGACCACCGTGCGCTCCGGCATCGTGCTGGACGTGGACGGCGGCACGGCCGGCACAGTGGAACCGCCGTCGGTCCCGGCCCCCGCGGACGCGGTCAACGTCTACATCGGCGACCTCGACGGCGCGCAGGTCGACGTCGTCGCCGGCCTGTCGGCGCGGGCCCGGTCGCGCCTGCGGCTGTTCCCGCTCGCGCCGTCGAGCGGTCCCGTGCCGGCGTCGCCGCTCGGCTCGCTGCTGGACGCCTCGGACCGGGCCGGAGCGCACGTGGTCACGCGCCGGTCGGCCGTGCCGGACCTGCGGATCGGGAACCACGCGTCGAATCCCCGGGTCGTCGGTCTCACGCTGGACGGCAAGCCGACGATCCTGGCCGCGGCCGACCTCGTCTCGGTCGCGCCGCCGACGTCGACCGGGCAGCCCAGCGCCGGACCGCCAGGGCGGCGCCCCCACGGTCAGGCACGCACCACGTCCCGCCCCCGCGAGGCGATGCCGCCACCGCTGCGGTTGCCCGGGTCGCTGTCGCCGTTCACGGTCACGCTGGTCCGGGGCGACGTGCGGCGGCAGAACGTCAACGCGGTCGTCGAGGCCGTGCCCTACCCGACTTGGGAGCCCCCGGGCGGCGCCGCGCTCTTCGCCGAGCGGGGACTTGACCACAGCGGCACCGGTCTCGTCGTCCAGGTGCCCACGCCGGTCCGGCGCCGGCAGGACGCGCTCTACGACGCGTACGTGGGCGTGTTCGCCGCGATCGCACAGGGAGAGCCGGACGTTCTCGCCGCGGCCGGCGCCCCGGTCACGTCGATCGCCATGCCGTTGCTCGCCCTGGAGGGCACGCAGTGGACCGCGGAGGACGCGGTTCGCATCGCCGGCAAGGCGTTGCGGGACGTCGTCACCACGGTCACCGACGTGGTGCTGGTCCTGCCGGAGGAGACCGGCGGGCGCGACCTCGACCAGATCGTCGGATGGCTCACCGACACCGAGCCCGAACGATTCGTCCCGTTGGGCATCCCGGAGCTCCTGCAGGGTGCGCCGGAGATCCGCCGGCAGCTGCTCAGCGTGCTGCCTGCCGAGCTCGTGCCGTCGGAGGTCGAGTTCGAGACCCGCCTGATGATCGGGTACTCGCGGCTGGCCAATGAACCGTCGCTGCCGCCGACGTCGCTCGTGCTGGATCTCGGCGAGGGTCCGAGCGCGGTCGAGGTGCGACTCTCGCTGGTGGTGAGCAACCCCCGACCGCACCGGGGCTCGGGCCGGCACGGGCAGCAGGTGATCACCGGGACGCATGACGGGACCTGGCATCCGGCCTCGCGCAACACGCAGTCCTCGATGGAGATCGGCCTCGGTGGGCCGATCCCGATCGCGCTGCCGTTCGCCGTGCTACCGGGCGTGTCCGTGGTGCCCAGCGTCGTGCTGAGCGCCAACAAGCCGGCGATGGGTCAGACGTCCGACTCGACCGCGTTCACGAGTCAGGTGACGGACAACCGCGGCCGCTCGGTCCTGGTCGACTGGGACGTGGTGTGGCGGACGGAGGTGATCCGCACCGGGAACGACGGTTCGATCCAGACGCTGCCCCTGCCCGCGACGCCGATCCCGAACGGGCTGTCGCTGTGGACGCCGCTCTACTACGCGGAGGCGTCGCCGCAGCACGACACATCGACGCGGCCGAAGTACGACCTGCCCCACAACATCTCGGTCGAGCGCGTTTTCGGCAGTGAGGAGCTGTTCGCCGCGGCGGTCGACCTCGTCGGCGCCGAGCGCGCCAAGCTGGGCAGCCCGGTCCGGGCCATCCTGCGCGCCTTCACCGGCGCCGCGCAGGCCGCGGGCCTGGCACACGCCGTGCGACCGCACGGCTTCTGGACCCCGGTCATCGACGAGACCGGTACGGTCCTCGGCATCCTGCGCCAGCACACGACCATCACCGGGCTGCGGCCGCGGGGGACATCGAGCAACAAGGGCCTGCTGGAAGAGGTGTTCGTCGACTCGGCCCAGGCGTCGGCGTCGTCCTCGCGGACGAACTCCATCAAGGCCGGCCTCGTGTTCGGCGGCGGCCTCTTCGCGCCGGCCCTCGAGGCGCTGGCCGGGCTCGGGTTCGACGTCGGCGTGGGCGCGCGGGTCGGCGGACAACTGCAGCGCGACGACACGATCTCCTACGCCGCCGGGGGCATCGGGCTGGGCGTGAAAGTGGGGCGGTGGGCCAACTTCTCGGCCGGCTACCAGGTCAGCTACACGAGCACGCTGGAGTTCCAGCCGTTCACGGGAGAGGGTTGGATCCGCCGCCACACCGCGCCCATCCCGGGCGGCGCGCAGCTACGGGTGCGCGAGCTCGACGCGGTCCGGCTCGGCTATCCCGTCACGGCGTCCGCCCGGTTGCGGGCAGAGCGCGTGAACTCCGAACGCGCGGCGATCTTCCTCGAGTACCACCAGCGGCAGTCGGCCCTGGCGGCACCGCCGATTGATGCCGTGGACGCGACCGCCCCGTCGAACGCGTCGGGGTCGTCGGTGCTCGACTGGGAGGACGTCGAGGCGCTGGACGCGCCGTCCCATGCGCCGCTGTGGTCCCGGCGCTACCCGCCGGTGCTGGTCACTTCCGGCAAGGGACTCGGTGGTTTCACCAACGTCGACGACATTTCCGGCGCTGACGAGCTGCTCGAGATGGTCCGGGCGGACCTCGAACCGCGGGGATTCCTGCCGCGCCGGCATCCGGACGGGCGGTTCGTCCGGCCGTCGACCGACGTGGAGCGGCGCGACCAGGCCCGCCGCTTCGACAATCTCTTCAAGCTCCAGTCGACGTTGTCCAGGGTCGGGCTGATCGCCCAGTTCGAACCGGCCATGCAGCACGGTGTGCCGATCGTGCTGACCAGCCCGACGGGGGAGGAGATCGAGCTGGTGGTGCGCGTCGCGCTCGATCGCGACCGGTGGCGCTACCGGTGGGGCTCGACCGGGTTCAACCTGGTGTACCTGCCGATCTCCTCCGACTCGTCCGACCGTGGCCGCGAACTCGCCACCTCCCGGCAGGTGAGCCTGAGCCTGGGCCTCATCCTGAAGTTCCTCTTCCTCGGGCGGGCGCTCAACTTCACCCTTCCCGGCTGGACCGGCAAGTGGACCTGGTCCACGACCAACTCGGTCTCCGGTGGCGCGACCACCAACAATGTGGGCCTCCTGGAGACGCACGACCCGGCCGACAACTTCGTCTTCGCGGTCACGTTGGCGGTCGACGTGTTCCCGCGCGGCGCCGACACCCCGACGGCGCAGTACGTGCTCAGCGATCGCGCGGTCTCGATCTGGTTCCCCACGCACACCACGACTGACCACCCGCAGTCACTGCCCCAGGGGGCGGCTGAGCCGGCGGTCGTCGGCGATCCGGACGTGTTCTCGCAGGTCGGTTTCGTGATGACCGACACCATCGACGTGCAGGGCCTGGACCTGGTCTTCCGCGAGATGCTGCCCGGCCGGCTGACCCGGCGGTCGACCGCGGCCTGGAACATGCTGCAGGCGTTCGTCCACCTCGAGAACGTCCGCTCGCACGCCGAGCAGATGCGTGAGTTCTACGAGCTCGACATCTTCGACGCGGGCATCTTCCTGGACGCGGTCGCGACCCTCGGGCTGCGGCTCGGCCTCGGTCGGCCCCGGTTCCGCGCGCGCAGCGGCCGCGAGTTCGTCGGCGGTGGCATCAGCTTCGGTATGAACCGGGCCGGTCGGCGCGCGGGCAAGGCGTTCACGAACGAACAGGGCGTCGGCTTCGAGGCGTCCTTCGAGGGCGCGGCCGTCGAGGACAACGTCAAGCCCAGCGCCGCCATCTCGAAGGTCACGGGTACGAGGCAGGGATCGTCGACCGGGCGGACCATGGCCTCCGCGCTCGAGCGGATCTCGCTCTACTTCGACATCGGCTACTGGTTCAGCGCGGACGCGCACTTCTGGGCCAGGGCCCTGGCCGCCACCCGCATCTGGATCTACCAGGGACAGCAGCCGGTCACGGTGCAACAGATCTCGTCGGCCGACGGGTACTGGTTCTGGCTGCGGGAACCCGATGCGCTGCGTCTCTACGCCTTCGACCACCTCGACATGCCCGACGACGTCGTCGACGACGCGCTCTGGCGGGAGATGATGCGCCCGCCCGATCGCCGTCAGCTCTCAGACGAGACGGTCGACCGGATCCTCCAGTTCCACGCCACGGCCCGCGATGGCCTGCGGCTCTCCCTGGCCACGGTCGCCGCGGCCGAAGACCGGCACCTCACCCCCGAAGCGGCACGGCTGCGGTCGGCCGAGGTCACCGCCGCCGTCGCCGCGGGCGATCTCACTACGGTGACGGCCCATGAGATCAACGCGACGCTGCGCGACCACCTCGCCCGCAATACGCCGATGAACGACGGCGAGCGCCTGCTGGACCCGGACACCGTCGCGACGCTGTTCGCCGGCCACGTGGCGGGTCTGGGCCTCGCCGCCCCCGAGGTCCGGCTCGCCGACGACGTCGTGCAGGCGCTCGTGCTGGCCTACGGCCGGCGCGAGTTCGATCTGAACGCGGCACAGCACCGGGCCGCGATCGCCGAGTACGAGGCCGGGCGGCTCACCCTGACGACTGCGGTGACGGCGCGGCTGATCTCGCGGGGCCGGGATCTCGGCCTCGGCGACGGCGTGCCGATCGACGCGCCGACCGCGGCCGCGATGCACTCGCAGATAGTGAGCGGTTCCCTCCCGCCCGCCTTCACCGCACCGGATGTCCTCGGCGCACTCGCGGGTGTGCTGGGCGGCGGTCCCGCCTGGACGATGCCGGCCGGCCTGGCCGACCTGCTCACCACGGCGTACCTGCAGGGCACCGTCGACCTGCCCCAGGCCTTCGCGGACCTGTTGCTCCGGCGCCGGCTCCCCCGGCCGACCCCGGCGGACCTGGCCAAGGCAGCGCCGGCCGGTGCGGACGGCGGGCACCCGCGCGGGGCCACGCCCGTCGAGGAGATCACCGCTGAGCCGGCCGAGCTCCAGCTCGACGTGCGCGGCTTCGCCGAGGAGCAGGTCCGCCGGCACGGTCTGCTCTCGGTACTGCCCAGGAACCGGCCGACCCCCATGAGCGAGTGGCGGCTGCCCGACTACGTGCTGACGCACCGGGCCTTCGGGTTCGGCACGGTCGAGCGGTTCGAGCTGGAGACGCTGCTGATCGACGTGGTGAAGGCGGCGCTGTCGCACGTCGCCCCCGAGCTCGCCGGGGTGCGACGGGTCGCGAAGCAGCTCAACCTGATCCGGTCCGTGGCCGACACGACGACGACCGCCGGCGTCCGCGCGCTGGTGGACAGCCTGGCCGCCGGTGGTCTCGAGTTCCGCTTCGTCAACACCCGGTACCTGGCCGGCGCGGAGATCATCAAGATCACCATCAAGCTGTCCGACATCCTGGGGTTCACCCCGCTCGGCGCGCTCGACAGGGGCGGCATCGAGAACCAGGCGTACAACAACATCACGTACAGCAGCTCCGCGCTCCAAGCCTGGATCAATGCGAGGGGTGGGTCCGTGGGCGTCGGTGGCGGCCCCCAGCCCCGCGCGACCACCGGCGTGCTGGAAGCCGGATCGAACCGGGGCGGCCAGAACCTGACCCAGGTCGTCGACACGGTGACCAAGACGATGACGGTCCAGAACTGGAGCGGCAACGCGGAGTTCCGGATCGACCTGCGGATGTCCGTCCGGGTCGAGCGCATCCCGATGCGCCGGCGCCACGTCAACAACGCATACGTCCGCGCACTCGACTCCGTCACCACGCCGGTACGTGCCCCACGGCCGATGGTCGAGCAGCTCACGGTCGATGGGTTCCTCACCTGGCGCACGGCCCGGGAACTGGTCGTCCCGCCCGGCCTCACGCTCAACCTCTCCCGGAGAGGGACATTCCAGCTCCCGCAGATGTACTACGTCGAGGTCGTCCTCGGCCTCGAACAGCTGTCCACCGCCGCGCAACAGACCGCGGACCACGATCGGGTCGACGCCGCGGCGACTGACGGCGAGGTCGTCACGTGGTTCATCGGCGCGCACTCGATCCGCAACAACATCGACACCATCCTCTCCGAGGACGGATACGAGTTCTCCGGTCTGCTCGAGCCCGGCGTCTGGCAGGATGTGATCGGCGGTCTGCGGGTCCGCGGCGAACTGTCCGACCCGACGTTCGTGCGGTTCGTGCGCGGGATGCACCTCGGGCTCTACCGCAAGCAGCAACGCTCGACCGCCGCGGTCTCGTCCACGGAGGCCGGTCAGTACTTCAAGCCCGGGCTCGGCGAGCAGACCGGCATCTCCGATTCGCCGTTGACCGCCGGCTCGACCCAGTCGATGGGCTTCGGCAGCGGCATGGGGCACGGTCCGTCCTCGACGTTCCTGGACGCCCGGATGGAGTCACACATCAAGCAGGGCTTCCGGGCGCCCGAGCCGGGCAGCGACGAGGCGACCACCCCCCTCACGGTCCTGGTCGCCGCGGACCTCAAGGTCGAACTCGGCAGCGTCGAGCGGCGCCAGAACTGGCTCATGCCCGGGACCTGGCAGCCGCAGCCCGGTGGACAGACCATCACGATGCGCGTCCTGTTCCACATGTTCCCGGACGACGCCGAACGGATCCTCCTCGGCCCGGACGAACCCGGCCTGCCCCAGCTCGACGCCCCGTCCGACCAGTCGGCGATCGAGGCGGCTGCGCCGCCCGAGGCCACCGAACCGGCGCCGCCGGTCCCCGCCGCCACGGGGAACGGCCAGCATGGCAGCCCGACCGGATCACGACCATCCTCATCGGGCCGCCGCGATTCGGTGCGGTTCCGTCCGACCCCGCCGGACAGCGCGACGACGTCGCGTGCGCCGTCGCGCCGCGCCACCGCCGAGCCGCTGCCGGCCCAGAGCAATCCGGCCGCCGACACGGTCGACGAGGCGCCCTCGTTCATGGACGCCGGCGCGCCGACGCCGCCGGATGCCGACGCGCCGCTGCGCCCCGAAGCCGTCGAGCTGTACTACGGCATCGGCGCCCACGAGCAGGCCGTGCTCGCCGAGGCCGCCGACCGGTTCGGCGTCGTGATCGAGGTCATGCCGGCGCCGACGACGGCACCCACCACCACCGGACCGGTGCCGCTGCCGCCCGGCGGTGCGTGGGCGGACCGGCACCGCCGCCCGCTGCCGCCCGCACCGTCAAGCACGGCCGAGGAGTTCGTCCGGGCGCTGCGCGGGCTGGCCGCCGATCCGCACGCGGTCGAGGTCGTCGACGGTGTTCGCTACGACGTCGAGCACACCGGCGAGGCGGTCCCGACGCCGCCCGAGCCGGCGCTGTTCGACCTGCGCGACGCGGCCACCGGCCGGCGGCTCACCGGCGCCCGGTACGCCGAGGTCATGGGTCACCTGGCGCAGGCCGGGATCACGTACGGCCCGGCGACCTACGCACCCGCGGACGGCCTCGGCGCCGAGGCGCTGGAGGTGCTGGCCGCGACCCACCAGTCCGACCGGGTACCGCTGATCCGGTTCGCGCCGGGCGCGAGCCGGCCGGTCGCCGCCTACCCGCCGTCGACCGGGGCCGCGCCGGTCGGGCTGCGCGCGCTGCGCAACCGGGCGGTCGCCGCGATGACAGGCCTGGTGGCGGACCTCCGGGCGCGGCTCGGCCTGCCGGTACACGTGCCGGACGGGCTGATCGGCGCGGCGTACCTGCACCTCAACCGGGCCGCCGTGGACACCGAGGCGCTGGCCGGGCTGGACGACCTGATGGATGCGCTGCCCCGGGTCCCCGGACCGGCATACGCGGTCGTCCATGCGCCACCGGGCTCCGACCCGGTGCAGCAGGTCCGCGACTGGCTCGGCCGGCACGGTGCCGGCATCGTCGGCGTGACGAGCACACCGCCCGACCCCGACAGCCTGCCCGACGGCGCGGTGATCGTCGAGTTTCCGAACTTGCTCGCCCGCGACGTCTCGGCGTTCGTCTCGACCCGCGACGGGCGGGCGCTCGGCCCGGGTGACGCGGTGGGCATCCTGGCGGCCGCGGTGACGGTGCCCGACTCGGCGACGCCGGCCGGCGGCCTCGTCCCGGTGGTCGCGACGAGCGGGCCCCGGCGGACCGGCAGCCACCCGGGCACCGGGAGCCGGGCCTCACGGTACCGGTCGACGAGCGGCCCCGTCGGCGCCGCACCGTCGTCGACGACCGCTGGATCGGGACCGCTCGGAGCGCTCGAACCGGCCTCGACACCGAGCACCGACCAGACGGGACTGCCCACGCTCGACCCGGACGTGGCCGCGCGGGTGGCCGGCTTCGAACGGCAGCGTGACGAACGGCTGCTGGCCCACCAGGAAGCGCGCGAGGCGGAGGTCACCCGCTACCGGCGCGTGCGGCGGCAGTTCGAGCAGCGGACCCGCGACGTGCGCGCCGACGGCGACTGCTTCTTCCGGACGATGTTCCTGGGCTTCGGCGCGCGGCTCCCGCTCGCCGGGATCACGAGCTTCGACCGGCCGACCGACGCGGACCTGCAGGCCGCGCGCGACAACGTCGCCGACGCGGTACAGGCGGCGTTCGACGCGTACAACCTCGACCCGGACAGCGCCGACGCCGAGCTCGCGCGGTTCTTCACCGACGTAGTGAACGCCGCGACACCGCAGGCGCGGCGCGAGATCCAGGACCGGCACGTCGCCCGGATCAGGCAGCTGGGGCACTGGCAGTCCGGCACCGGCGACTACATCCCGGCCGTCGCCGCCCGGCTGTGGCGGTTGCCGGTGACCCTGCTCGGTGTGGACGCCCCCACCCACATCGGGCCCGACGGCAGCGCACCGGTCGGGTACGTCTTCTACACCGGAACCCACTACCTGGCCGTCGCGCCGGCGGCGACCGAGCAGGTGCAGACGTACACCCAGTTGCTGCGGGCGGACGGTGCCGAACCCGCCACACTCACCCAGCAACAGGTCGTGCAGCTCGCCGCCGACTTCGAGGCGACCCTGACCTGGCAACGACAACGGTACGAGAACCTGGTCGGCGCCCTCGGCCCGGGACGGGCACGCGCGTTCGACCGCCGGATGGCCGAGCTGGTGCGCAGCCTGACCACGCGCCTGGAATCGGTGCGGGCCGCCCTCGACCCGGTCGACGCCCGGGATCCGGCGGCCGAACTGGATCTCGCGAGCGACGTGTACCGCGACGTCGAGTACCTGCTCGGCGAAATGACGCTGGCGAGCCTCGGGCGAGGCCACGCCGCACCCGTGCCGCGGCCGAGGAGGGGCGGCGGCGCGGCCCAGACGAGCGGGCCGACCCCGCAGGGCCTGGCGCGGCCGAGCGACGTGGGCACGCTGGCCAGCCGGCAGGAGCAGGAGCAGCAGCGCGCGGCCGACGCCCTGTGGGAGTGGGACGAAGGCGAAGGTCTGCGGTTGGTCGAGCCGGGCCTGGCGGTACCGCGGCTGCCCAGTTGGCTGACGCTCGGCAGGTCCAGCGGGCTCGGGGCGGCCAGGTGCCTGCTCGACACCATGCATCAGCTGCTGCAGGGCCAACCCGGCTACTCGCTGCGCAGCACCGCCGACCTGGTCACCCACCTGCGACGACGATTTCCCACCAACCGGGTACTGCACGACCTCGACCGGAGCCGGCCCCAGGACGCGAACGACGACTTCTTCCTCGGCCTCGTCGGCCAGCACTTCGGTGTGCGGTTCGCGGTGGTGCGCAGCACGCCCGGCGTGGCCGGCGGCTACGGGCAGGACCCCGCCCTCGGCCAGGACCGCGGCCCGATCCTGCTCATCCACTACGACGAGACCCGGATCGGGCGGCAGCGACGCGGCCACTACGCGCCACTCTTCCAGCAGTCTCAGCCGGTATCCGTGGCGGACGGCACTTCGGCCGAGGGCGGCCCGCGGTACGCCGTCTTCGCCCTCCAGGACGGGGTCCCGGCCCGGGACCAGGTGACCGCCTGGCTGGCCGGGCTCGGCACGAGCCTGCCGCCCGGCGACGGCGCCGTGCCGGTGTTGCCGGAGGTCCCGGCGAACGCGGTCATTGTCGAGTTCCCGGCCGGTGCGGCCGCGTCCGACCTCGTGGTCGACCAGGTCCTGCGGCACCCGGTCGGCACCGACGGCCACGCGGACGCGGCGCTGGTGTCGCTGCGGCACCGCGCCGGACCACCGCACCCCACCGTTGCCGCCCCCGAGGCCGCCCACTGGTCGGCCAACGACCTCGCGCTCATGACCGAGGTCTTCGCCGATGAGCACGGGGTCTACGCGGTCTGGCTGCGGACCGAGGCCGAGTCGCGCAGCCTGACCCAGCGGCTCGCGGTCACCCGGTACCGACCGGAGCCCGGCGTGGTGGCGGTGCACGCGCACGGCCGGGGCGGGCGGGTCGGCGTCGGGCCGGGGTTGGCGAGCGCCCAGGCGCTGCATCAGGTGCTCCAGGCGTACGGCGTGACCGGCCGGCTGCGCCTCCTGGTGTGCGAGGCGGCGCTGGGAAGCTTCCCGACGGACCTGCGCAGCCGCACGCTGGAGGAGGTCTCGGCGTCCCCGTCACTGGTCTGGGTCGACGCCCACAACGGCCAGGTGGTCAGTGCGCCGCTCAGCCTGGTCGGCCTTACGCCGCGGCTCGCCGAGCCCACGCCGTTCCTCGTCTACGCCGGGCGGCCCGGCGAGGAGCCCGTCGCGGGCGGGTCGGTCTTCCCGGCGGGCGCGACGCCCGACACCGCGGCCCGGTGGCTGCCGCGCTTCGCCCCGGCCCCGGCCCACGCGACCGATGTCAGGGCCACCATCCATCGTGGACAGCCGGACCAACGGCGGTTCAACGTGGTGAACACCAAACCACTGCAACACCGGTACGTGGTCGCGCCGGTACGGGCCGCGAGCTGGTCGGACGTGCTGCGCCACGGCGTGCTCTCCGCACCCGGATCGGCGTACGTGCGGGTCACCCGGGGCGTGCCGGCGGGCCTGAAGCCCGGCCAGTACGCCTGGCGGGTCACCGTCCCCGCCGGAGCGGCACTGCTGGACCGGCGCGGTGACGCCCTGCTGCCGGTGACCGCTCTCGGCCGGGTGAAGGTCTCGGCGGCGGTGTGGCGCTGGCCCGGCTCCGGCGGGCAGCGCCCGGTCGACGGCGTCCTCGCGGACTTCGTCACCGGGCAGGCAACGAGCGCGCCGCCGCCCACGCCCCAGGTCGCGTCGTCGCCGGCGCTCATGTGGAGCAACGTCGTCAGCGGCGTTTCGTGGCTCGCCCGGGTGACCCTCGGCCCGACACCCGGTCCCGCCGCTGTGCCGGGACCGGGTCGCGCGTCCGGCAACGGCCGGCGACGGACGGTCGGCTGGCGCACCCGGCTGTTCGGCATCGCGTCGCTGGGCCTTGCGGCGCTCTCCGCCACCAGCGGCGCGCCACTGCCGGTCGGGGCGCACCGGCGGGCGTTGGGCGCACGGGACACCGGCACGGGCGCCACGCCGTCGTGGGACCGGCTGGTCATGTACTACGAGGCCCGCCACAACGCCACCGACTCCTGGGTGCACCCCTGGCTCCGTAACGGCACCCACAGCTACGTGTCGCCGAGCGTCCTGCCGGCTCAGACGAAGGTCACCGACCTGCTCGTGGGGCCGCTGCGGTTCGAGGTGAACGAGACCGCGCTCCGCGCCAACCAGCCGCAGTTCCTCAGCCCCAGCCTCTGGTTGGGTGACAGCCCGGCCGACGCGCCGGAGCTCGAGCAGCTGTGGACGGATCTCGCCGCGCTCAGCGGGCGGCTCAACGTCCGCGCCATGCTGGGCGGGATGACGACCGGTCCGCTCACCGGTCCGGGCGCGGCCTACTTGTACGCGCCGATCGACGAGCGGTTGGCGGAGGAGATCTTTCCCGCCCTGTACCAGCTACTCGCAGGCTTCCTGCGGCAACGCGCCTTCGGCGGCCTCGACGTCTTCCGCAACGGCGCCGCACGTCCGCCCGCCCTCCGGTACCGGCAGCTGGTGCCCGCGCTTCGCGGTTCCTTCGGCCCGAACTTCACCATCAGCGTGACGCACCGGCCGCGCATCGAGCAGCCGGCGGTGACGGATGAGCTCGAGCAGGTCAGCGCGGACGTCGACTTCGTGCACGTCATCTGGGACGTGGGCCTTCTTCCGTTCAACGCCAGCATCACCGCCCCGGAGAAGACGCTGATCACCGTCGGCTCCACCAGCATCGAGAGCACCAGCCTCCGGCCGGTCACCACCGACTCGGCGGACCGCCACGTCGCGGAACTGCGTCGGAGCCTTCCCGCGCTGCGCGGCATCGCCGGCTGGCAGTTCATCGGTGCGTATCCCGACGCGTCGCAGTGGGCGAACGCGATCTGGAGCGCGATGCAACAGTCGCCGGAGCCCAACAAGTCGGTGCCGCTCCAGATCTACGTGCCGGTCGCGGTCGTGACCGCCGCCGGCATCGCGATGGCGTACGCGGTCGTTCGGTACGTCGGTCACCGTTGGGCGCGGGTCGGCGCGCAGCAGCCGGCCAAGGACCTGGCGCCGGTCCCGGGCGCCTTCGAGGTGGAGGTGCTGGGGATGCTGTCGACCCGCGGGCCGATGGCCGCACGGCGGGCGCTGCAGGACATGATCGAGACCCTGGCCGAGCTCGCCGTGGGGACCGCGGTGACACGGCTCGACGACGGCCGCACGCCCGCCACCTGGTTCCGTCTGCCCACGCGGCCACGCGTGACCGTCCCCGGTCGGCGTTCGCTCCAGGACGTCGTCCCGGGACAGCTCACACGGGCCCGCCGGGCGCTGCACTGGCTGAGTGCGTTCGGCTACGGCGTGCCCGACCCGGCGAGCCTGACGCCCGATCAGCTGTGGGCGATGACGTACGCGTTCTGGCAGGGGGTGGACGACTACGCCAAGGCGCACGAGGCCGCGGTCCGGCAGGTCGAAGGGATGTCGCCCGCACTCTCCGAACTCGACGACGACCGGATCGAGGAGATCGTCGACGACACGGTCCACTACCTGCGCAATTCGACGCTGCTCGTCAGCAACTTCCAGTTCGACCAGCCGATCCGGTTCCGGCTGGACGAGGTGCTGGTCCGCGACGGCAACCAGGTGATCCGGGTCCGCGACGTCCTGCCGCCGGAGCACTCCCGGGAACAGGACGAGGTACAGCTCACGGGGTGGCAGCTCGCCGCGATGCTGCCGCAGGCTAGCTTCATCAACAGGTGGCAGCTGGCGGACGCCCCTGGCGAAAACTACCTGCAACGGCACCGGGGCAAGGCCGAGTGGCGGCTCGGCTACCCATCGGCCCTCACGCCCAAGGGACAGGCCGTCACGACGGGGCTGACGTACGTACCGGAGCATCCGGACATGCTGCCGGGCTACGCGGCGCTGATCTCGCCGTTCCAGCAGCGCGGGTCCGATGCCCACTACGGCGACTACGTCGTGCACTGGAAGCCCGGGTCCAGGGTTTATGCCACCTACGCGCCGAAGTCCGGGATGGACAAGGGCCCGGTGCGGGCGGCCACCAACCTCTTCTGGCTGGTGGCGCAGGGCAACCCCGAGCTGGTCGGGCTGGGCGTGGCCGCGGTGACCGGGCACCGGCACGGCATCGACCGCCGCGCGGCCGCCGTCAAGGGCCAGGAGACGAACACCGACATGGTGATGGAGGTGCAGCAGCACCACAAACGCTCCTGGCAGGACGTCGAGCGGCTCGTCATCAACTGGCACAAGGTCGCGACGCGGGACGCGCTCGACCTCACCGCGGCCCGGCAGCGCCGCGCCCTTGCCGAGAAGTTCAAGCAGGACAACAGCTTCGACTTTCCGGTGGAGCTGCACCGGGTCGGCGACCGGCCGCTGCGCCGGTACGCGTACCCGCACGTGTGGGTGCGCGTCGCCGGGAACGCCGCGACGCCGGTCACCGCGGGCGGGCTGCTGCGCGGCGAGCAGACGATCCAAGGCAACGGCGTGTACGCCCAGCTCCAGCAACCGGATCCGGCACAGCCCGAGTACTGGCTGATGGTCTCGGTGCCGGTCGGAGCCGGCACGGAGGACCCGGACGGCGCCCGCGTCTGGTTGCCGCACGAGCACTGGTCGAAGGTGGTGGTCGAGGGCGGCCAAGCGCCCGGCGAGGGGCTGGACACGTCGCTGAACGGCCAGCTCTCCGACTACGACGGCGGCCTGGTTCAGCTGTCCCAGCAGATGACTCCCCGGCCCGACGGCACCTTTCAGGACGAGCAGTTGCGGCGCTGGGACGTCGTCGCGTCGCCGCACCGCGAGTTCGTCGTGGACGCCCTCGTCGCCGCGGGACTGTACGCGCTCACGGGAGTGCCGGTGCTGCAGGCCCAGGCCGTCCGCGCGGGCGGTGTGGACCTCGACGGCAAGGGTCCTGCACCGGACCACCGGGTGGCGTTGGCCATGCGGGCCGAGCCGGGCCACGCGGACCTGGACGTCGACGAGCTGCAGAACGATCCCGCCCTGCTGCGGTCGCTGTACGACGGCATCGGCGTCGATCTGTTGCTGGACGCGGGCGTGGTGGTGGGGCCGAGCGCCTTTGTCACGTCGTCCAACGGCGCCGTCCGGGTTCCGCAGCCACGCGACACGCTGACCCTCGGACCACGGTTGCGCCAACCGGCGGACTGGACGACGGTCAGCAGGAGCGACGACCTGGCCAAGATGCTCAACAAGATGCCCGCCGTGATGTGGTGGCGGGAGGCGCAGCGCCTGCACCGGGCGTCCGACGCCGACATCACGGCGCTCGTCGAAGGGCTGTCCGTGAACCCGGTGGAGGCCGAGGTACGGGCGCGGACGCTGATCGCCCGCAAGCGCTCCCTGCCGCTGCCGCCGCTGCCGGCCGGGCTGCTGCGCGCGGAGCGGGTCCTGCCCACCCTGTCCGCGCCGGCCGGGTATGCGCTGTCGGAGACCCCGCTGGGCTGGCACCTCACCGCGGACAGCGGCGCCGTGCCGGCGACGGTCGACGCGTCCGACGCCCGCCATCCGGCCCGGCTGCTGCTGACGGTCGATCCGGCCGTCGGGCTGGACACCGTGCGGCAGCTGTACGCCAGCGTGCCGGCGTGGCTGGCCCGGGCGATCACGCTCGAACTGCACCCGACGACCGGGACCGTGAGCGTCGCCGAGGCCGAGCGCTGGGCCACCGCGCTGGCCGGGTGGACGGGCGAGCGGGGCGAGGCCATCTGGCCGGACCTGGGCCCCGGCGGGCCGGTGGTCTCGGTGCCCCGGACCGCCATGGCGACGTTGCCCGCCAACTCCGAGGCGTTCGCGGTCGGTGCCGGGGGAAGCCTCGACACGCCCACCTTCCCCGAGCTGGCGGTCTGGTTCCACTTCCAGCGAGGCTCCTACGTCCCGCCCGAACAGCAGACCCCGCTGGGCCTGCCGCCCGCCCGCAACATCAGCGGCGTCGCTGGTGGCGAGTTCGAGATCGCCCCAGGCTGGGCGGCGGCCCAGCTGCAGGACGGGTTGTGGCTGCACCCGACCACGGGCCCGGACCGTGCGCCGGACCGGGCCGTCGCCGCGACCCTGCCTGCGCGCTCGCACTCGCCGCGAATCCTGCTGACGACCAGCGCGACTACCGCCGGCGCGGAGCTACCTAATTCCCTGCGCGACCACGTCGACCGGCTGCTGGACCCGCTGCCCGACCACTTGTCACCGTGCATAGTGGTCAATGGGACCAGGCTGACCGTCCCGGCCACCTCGGCGCCGCTGGTCCTGGTCGAGCGGTCCCGCTTCACCACCCCCCTGAAGTTCGACCTGGCCAGCGCCGGACTGGCCGGCACGGCGTCGCCGCCGATGGTGGTCGAGGCCGAGAACCTGACGCCCCGCGATGTGGCGCTGGCGGTCGTCGCCGCGCGGGCCTTCACGCCCGGCCGGCCGGTGCTGCTGACGACGACGAACGCCGGCGTCGGCGGGGTCGACGCCCACGCGGCGCAGGTCGGGCGCGAGCTGGCCCACCTCACCGGCGGGACGGAGACGGTCATCGGCGCGGTCGGCCGGGTGCGGCCGGGCGCCGGCGGGTACCCGCGTGTCGAACCCGCCAACGGGTCCGACACACGGTTGTGGACCGCGTTCACCGTCGTCGGCCCGCAGGTCACCGACGTCACGGAGACCCTGCCGGCGCCCGACACGACCCCGGCCACCGCCGACTGGCTCGGCACCGAACTGACCCGCGCCCGGGTGCCCGAGCAGCCCGGCGGGCCGGACTCGCTCACCGGGGCCGAGCGGCAGGCGTCCGTCGGGCGCGACCTGTTCGGGCTGCGGGGCCGCGACCGGGTGCCGGACCACCTGACGGGCGTGAACCTGGGGGCGCTGCCACCGCAGAAGTCGGTCGCCTTCTTCGACGCGGTCGCGGTGAACCACGGCCGGCGGCGCCCCGGCCGGATCACACCCGACGCGCTCATGGCGGACGACAGTACCGTCACCGTGGCCACCCGCCGCAATCGGCGCTGGGCCGACAACCCGGTGACCGGGTTCGCGTCGACCCAACTGCCCGACAACCTGACGTACCCGCACCTCGTGCACAGCATCTGGCTCGGCGGTCCCCTGACCGGGCGCGGCAGGATGGGTGCCTTCCGGGCGTCGCTGGCCGCCTGGGCCCGGCGGGTCCGGGGCTGGGGCCGCGTCGCGCTGTGGACGGACGTGACGGCCGAAGAGATCGAGGCTGCCAGGTCGAGCGGGGCTCCCGCGAACGGGGTCGACCGCTGGGCCGAGATCAGGGACATGGTCACCTGGGCGGACCGGAGCGGGGTACTGCTGGTCAGCGTGCACGAGCTCCTGCCGCTGATGGCCGAGCCGTGGCTGCGGGAGCTGTTCTGGTTCGAGATGGACAAGAATGACGGGCCGGCCTTCGCCGCGGCGAGCGACATCCTCCGCAAGGCCATCATGTTCGTGTTCGGTGGCATCTACACCGACGGCGACAACGTCTTCTTGCGCCGGTTCGCCCACTACCTGCAGCAGGTCGGTAACTCCGAGCAGGGCTGGGCGGCCCAGAACCGCGGCGACAACGCCCACCCCATCGTCAACAACGGGGTGCTGGTGTTCCCGCCCGGTCACCCCGTCGCGCGCCTGGCCCTCCACCAGTTGCGCCGGCACTACGGCCTGCCGCAGCGGGACCTCTACAAGTACGTCTGGGTCGACGTCGACGCCACTCCGAACAGGTACACCGACGCGCAGGCCGCCACGTTCACGGCCAAGAACGCCGCCCATCGTTACGAGACCATCGTCCGCACCGGCCCGGCCGTGTTCCGGACGCTGGCGTCCGTCCTGGGCCTGCCGAGCTTGGCGCACCTGCCGATGTTGCGGATCACGTCGCTCAATGCGCAGAGCTGGATCGGCAATCCCGGGCACACCCTCGTCCGCCCGACGCCGACCCGGCAGCAGACCCTCCTCGTCGTCAAGCAGATCGTGAACACGCTCTTCGGGCAGTTGCACAACCGCAAGGGCGACCTCTACCTGAACCTCGTCGATCCGGTCGTGCGCCGGCAGAAGAACCCGGCGGCGGTGTGGAACGCGGTGCTGCGGCACATCGCCGCCGATCCCGAGTTCGTCCGGCGCGTCACCACGGTGACCAGTCTCCGCCGCGAGCGCGACGGCAACGCGGTCACCAGCCACGTCGTCAACCTGCCGCCCGAGGCGGCCGCCCTGCTCAGCATCGACGACAGCGGCGGTCGATGGTGGCTCGGCGAGCTCTCGCAGCCCGCGCGCATCAGGCCGCTCCCGACAGTGACCGAACCGACCACGTCGCCGCCGCCACCACCGTCCCCGCCGTCGTCGTCTGCGTTGCCGTCGTCGTCCGCGCAGTCAGCTTTGGCCGGCCAGCCGGGCGGGCCCGCGGACGAGGCCGGCCGGACCGCCGCGGCGCTCGTGGCCACCTTCGCCGCCGAGCGGGCCGGCCGGTTGCGGCGTCACGCCATGGCGCGGGAGGCGAACCTGCGGGCGTACCGGACGTTCCGGCAGCGGTACCGGGCCGATACCGTCGACGTTCGCGCCGATGGTGACTGCTTCTTCCGCACGATGCTCGTCGGCTTCGGGGCGCAGCTGCCGTTGACCGGCATCAGCGACTTCTCAGCCCCGTCGGCCGACGACATTCAACGTGCCCGCGACGCGCTGGCCGGCGCGCTCGAGCGGGCCTTCGAAGCGTTCGACGTGGACCCCGGGCACGGGGACGCCTCGCTGGCGCAATTCTTCCCGGACGTCGTCGACGCGGCGACTCCCGGGCTGCGCCGGCAACGGCAGGTGGCCCACCTGGCGTTGATCCGGCGGCTGGGTGCGTGGAACAGCGAAACCGGCGACCGCGTGCCGATGCTGGCAGCGTGGTTGTGGGACCTGCCGCTGACGGTGCTGGGGCCGGATGCTCCGAACCATATCGGCCCCTCGCGGCAACCGGTGGGGTACGTGTTCTACACCGGCACGCACTACATGGTGCTGCCGCTGCGGACGGGTGACACGCCCCGGTCGGTGGCTCAGCTGTTGATGCCGGGCGAGGCACCCGCCGCGCAGCTGTCCCTGCCGGAGATCGATGCGCTGGTCGCCGCCCATCAGGCCGTGTTCGATCGGCAGCTGGGCCGCTTCCAGGATCTGTCGGGGGGACTGAGCGCCGACCTCGTCCGGGCCTTCACCACTCGCATGCGCGGCCTCGTCGACGACATGACCGACCGGCTCGGGCAGTCCGGGTTCGCGGCGCCCGACCTGGATCGCCTCAGCGAGCTGCACCAACGGATCGAGTCACTGCTGGACGCGGTCACGGTCGCTGCCGTCGGCACCACCACCCAGACGGCGGTGACCCGCACCGGCGGGCCGGGTGAGGCCGTGCAGCTGTGGGTCGGCATGTCGCCGGACCCGATGATCGCCGCCGCGGTGCAGCGTCGGCTCGCCGTCTCCACGCCCGACGCGAGCCGCGTGGTCGTGGTGCACGGCCACGGGGCCGACGGCGGCGTCGCCCTGGGCGGGGCGGAGCTGGACAGCGCGATCGCGCAGGCCCGGGCCGGCGGTGCCACGACGGCCGTCCTGCTGGCGTGCGAGCAGTCCGCCGCGCAGGCGTTCGCCGACGCGCACGCCATCCCGACCTGGGCCTCCAGCGAACCGCTGTTCGTCAGCCCGCACGACGGTGCGATGTACTTCGGCCAGGCCGCCGTGACCCAGGGCCTGCGGCTGGTACCGCAGGCGACCGGCACCCTCCGCCTGTACCTGCCCGGCGGCGGTCAACCGGACGCCGACCAGCAGGCCCAGCCGCCCCTCCAGGGACTCAGCGCCGCCCGCGCCGCGGGCCACCCCGGCCCATGGCAGCGCCGGGGGTGGAGGGCGACGTTCGCATCGGTCGCGAGCGGAGCGGTCGCGGCGATGTCCGCGTTGGGTGACGTGTTCTTCGGCCGTAGTACAGGCTCGGACACCAGCTCGGACACCAGCTCGACCGAGAGCGATCTCGGGGTTGCCGACGCCGATCCGGCCGCCCGCCATGCGCTGCGGCGGATCCTCGACCAGCGCCGGGACGCTGCGGCGGACAAGGTCGCCCGGGCCGCGTACCTGACGTACCTCGGGCCCCTTCTCTCCGACCTCGCCGGACCGTCCGTCCTGCAGCAGCTCTACCGCGACGCCCTCGCCTGGCTGTCCGCGTTCGACGTGGACGACGCCGCGCAGGTGGCCGAGATGGTCCGGCTGCGCGCGTTGAGCGCTCCGGTGCAGCCGCTGGCCGGGGCGTACCTCGGCGCCGACTCGCCGGCCATGGCGCAGGCCCGCGTCGAGGCGCAGGACCTGGCCCGGGCCGGGTACGGCGACCTGGACGAGCTGACCTCGGCGGCCACCACGCTCGCGCTCGGCGAGGACCTGGCGAAGGTCAAGCGGGACGCCCGGCGTGACGCGGAACTGGCCGCGGCGCAGCTGACCGCGAAGCACGACACCTGGACCGCGGCGACCGCACGGGCGACCGAGAACCTGGCCGCCGCGGCGGCGGAGCAGCAGGCCCGCGCGGCGTACCTCGCGCTGCGCGACGAGATGCTGCCGGCCGAGGCGCTGACCGGATCCGCGCTGCGGTCGACCGCCTGGCTGGTCAGCCAGAGCGCGCTGGGCGAGCAGATCGACGAATTCCTGGCCCGGCACCAGGACGCCGCCCGGGCCGCCGCCGACCTGGCCCGCGCGCAGTACCTGCGAACGCACCCGAAGCTCGCCCTGTCCGCCGCCACCGACGCGGACCTGCGCGCGGCCGCTGCCGCCGCGGAGGAGACGCTCGCGGACTCGTACCCGGCAGCGGAGCAGGCGTGGACCGCGACGCAGGCGGCGAAGCAGCGAGTGCTCGCCCCGGTCCGAGCGGCCACCGAGCCGATCGCGCGGGCGCTCGGACGGCTCGACCAGTTGGCGGCGCTGCACCGGGCGTACGGCCGGCAGCTCGACCTCGCGCCCGGACCGTCCGGCGCGGTGCCGGTCGCGACGGACAAGCCGCACTCGGCGACGGCCGCGCCCACCCCGGCCGCCGGCACCGCCGAGCGGCCGGAGCACCGGGGCGCGCTGGTCGCCCGGCTGCGGACCGAGCCGTGGGCGGCCGCGTACGCCGGGCTGGACGGCTGGGCATTGAACCAGCTGATCGACGACGTGCTCGCCCACGTGGCGGACCAGTGGGAGCTGACCAGCTCGATCGAGGCCGGCACCGGGCTGCGGCCCGGCCGTACCGTGCTGCGGCACCGGACCCAGTCCACCGGCCTGCCGAGCGGGCACCAGGTCCGCTGGTCGGCGAGCGTCCTGCGCGAGCGGGGCCTGGAGCTGCTGGCCACCGGGACCCCGCAGCTGCTCGGCGCGGTCTTCGCCGCCGCCGGCGGCGGTGCCCCGGCGGGTGCCTTCCCGGTACCGGCGCCGGACGGCGACTGGCACCGGGTCGCCGAAGTGACGATCGACTGGCACACCCGCCCGTACGCGGCCAAGGCCCGGCTCGCCCGGCTGCACCCGGCGCTCGGTCGCGAGCGGGCCGAACGGGCCGCGGCCGAGCTGGCCGAGCTCGCCGCCGCCAACGGGTACGGCTTCACCGTCACCCTGCGACGGGACGGCGCCGAGACGCCCACCCGCAGCGGGTACCTCACCGGGTACGTGGTGGTATCCGGCGACCGACGCCTCCCGTCCACGGTGGACAACCTGCGGCACCGGGCGGTACAGGTCCCGGCGGATCCGGATGGGGTGCCGGTTCGCTTCGTCAAGCCGGAGACGGTTGGCCGGTTCGACACCGTCCTGGAGGTACGGGTGCCGGGCGGGCTCGCGGTGTCCGATCCGCAACCGCAGCGCCACGGCGTGCGGCTGCCGCTGGACCGGCTGGACGAGGTGTTCGTGGTCCGCGGCCTGCAGCGCGGCCCGCTGCCGCACCGGCTGGTCAAGGTGTTGCTCGACGGTACGCTGCGCGACCTGACCGCCGATCGGCCCGACGACACCGGCGCGCGGGCGGCCGAGCACGCGGCGGCGGAGTACGCCGCGATCCTCGCCCAGCAGCCGCTGGCCGACGGGCTGCCCGCCGACCTGGTCGAGGCGCTCGCCGCCACGCTCCAGGTGGACGCCGTCCGCGAAGCGCTGGCCGACGGCGGGTACCAGCGGCTCGTGCAACAGGCACACAACGAGGTCGCCGAGCTGGCCGCCATGTCCGGCGCGGCCGGCACCACCGTAGCGCACGCCGAACGGGGCGCGATCGACCTGGCGCTGCTCCGGCTGGTGCTCACCCCCGACGTCCTGGAGGTCTGGCAGCACCTCGTCGACCTGCGGCGGCGGCAGACCACGCCGGACAGCACGCCACCGGTGCGGGCCGAAGCCGCCCGGGAGCTGGCCGAGGTCAAGCGGCGGCTGACCGGTGGGGCGGCCGCGCACCTCGACGCGGTCGCCCTGGTGACGGCCGCACTATCCCGGTGGTACGCCTTCCAGGCGGCGGCCGGCGAGGCCGCCGTCGCCTGGCACGAGGCGTACCGGCGGGTGCTCGACGACGCGGAGACTGATCCGGCGGTGCGGCTGCGGTTGCAGACCGCGCAGCGCAGCGCCGACCAGGCGGCCGTGCTGCGCGCCCCGACCGGCGACGACGGCCCGTCCGGTCAGGGCTCGGCCGAGGTGCTGGTACGGCAGCGCCGCGCCGACGCCGAAGCGGCGGTCCTGGAGTCGGTGTACCGCCCCGTCCGGCCGCTGGCCGAGGCCGTGCAGCGGGTTGCCTATCTGGACGGCATCAAGGACGCGGTGAACTGGCGCGGGGGCCGGCCGGTCCTCGCCGGCGCCCGGGAGCGGCAACGGGTCGCCGCCCTGCTGACCCGGGTCACCGGCCCGCGCGGGCGCACCGCATCCTGGGAGGACCTGGCCGAACTCGTCCGGCTCACGGTGCTCACCGCGGACGTGACAACCGTCGCCCGGCGGGTGCTCGCCGGCGGCGAGACCACGGAAATGCGGGATGCCGCCCGCGAGGCCCAGCAGCTGGCCGCGCTGGCCGGCGGCGGCGACGCGGCAGCGCTGGCCGCCGCCGCCCGCGACGAGGACCTCATCCTGCACCTGGCCTGGCTCAGGCACACAGGGCGGGAAACGACCAGCGCGGTACGCGAGCGGCTGCGACTCGCCCAGCTCGCGGTTGAACAGGCGGAACAGGCGCTGGTCGCGGCCGGCGGCGGGTACCTGGGCCGGGCGCGGGCCGCGCTGCGCCGGGCGCGGTCCTGGCTCGACCGGGTGCGCCAGGACGCGCTGCGCGTGGTCCCCACCGACCCCGGCGGCCAGCGCGACCTCCTCATGGTGGCCGGGTTCGTCGGCCAGGTCCAGGCCGCCGAGGCGGCCCGGGACCGGGTGGACGCGGAGGCCCGAGCCGACGCGATCCGCGTACACGACGCGGTGCTGACCGACGCGCGCGACCGCGCCCGCATCGCCGTGGACGGCGAGCCGCGCGGCGTGGCCGACGTGGCCCGGCTGGCGGCGGAGCAGGCCGAACGGTCGACCCGTGAGCGGCTGCGACAGGATCTGGGCGGCGAGCCGCAACCGCCCTGGCAGCCTTACGTACAGTACCGGGACGACAGCGGCGCGGTGGCGGTCACGCTGCCGCAGTCGACCTGGCTGTTCTCCGGGGCGAGCGTCGATGCGGCCGACCCGTCGATGGTGCGTTTGGCCGACGAACCGGACGCGCCGGCGACGGTGGCAGAGCTGGTCGGAGCGGGCATCTGGATCCACGAACCGGACCCCGATCCGGCGGCCCGGGAGCGGATCACCGAACTGCCGGCGCGGGCCGAGGGCGCGACGATCGTGATCGGCACCCCGGGGGAGCCCGTGCCGTGGGATACCTGGCAGCACGCCTATCGCCTCCTCATGCAACTCGATCCGGAGGCGACCGGAGCGCTGGAGATCATGGTCGCCGGACAGTCGGACGCGGCCACCGAGGCAGCCGCGCTGCACCTGGTCAACGGCAACTTCGCGATCACCGGGGTGCAGTCCGCCGCCGCGCCGGCCGCGCTGCCGCAGCACCAGGCCCCGCCGCAGCTGCCGTGGTGGGCCAAAACCATCCAGCCGGCCCGCCGTACGGTCGAGTTCGACCACGGCGCCCGGCTGCCCCGCGAGGTGAGCGTCAACGGCCGGACGCTGCCCGAGGTGTACGTGTTCCTGCCCGGCCTGTCGGCGGACGGCGTGCGCCGGGGGCGCCGGCTCGACCTGCCGCCGGGCGGGTACGTCCGCGGCTCGCTGCGCCCGCCGGTGGCCGCCCGGCTCCGGCCGGGGATCCTGTTGAAGGTCGCGGTGCCACCGGGCGCGGCGATCCTGCCGGACGGCGACGACGCGGCGGTCCTGCTGCCGGCCAACGCACTGTGGCGCATCGCGGTGAACTCGACCGACCGGTCGGTGTCGGCGCTGCTGCTGCGCGACCTGACCGGCACCGCCACCCGGTACAGCGGGATGCTGGCGGACTATGTGGCCGGTGCGCCCCGCCGGCAGGACCGGCCGCCACTGCCACCGGGATGGGCGCTGACCGACCGCGAGGTCGAGGAACTGCTGGCGCCGGCGAGTGAACCGATCGGCGCCGGCCGCTGGTTCTGGCGGCCCGGCCAGCCGGCGGCGGAGGTCGACGCGCAGCGGGCCGCGGTACGCCAGGTCCGCAAGGAGTCCCAGACGCTGACCTTGATCTTCCCGGTGACCACCCTGCCGGACGGCACCACCGCGCCGCTGCTCGGCGGGCGGGCGGTCACCCCGGACGTGCTCCAGCGGGTCATCGACCGGCTCGCCGCGGCGACGCCTGAGCCGGTGGCCCGGGTCCGGCTGGCCGGGCTGGGCGGTTCCCTGTGGGCCGGCGGGCCTGACTCGTTCATGAGCCACTACCCGCACGCCGCCAGCTGGCCGGTCCTGGCTGCCGACGGTCCGGTGCACGTCACCACCGGCGCCGTGGCGCACGTGCCGGCCGGCACGCTGGTGGCGACCGGGACCGGTGGGATCGCCACCTGGCGGGAGGTGCGCCGCTCTCCGTGGACCCGGGCGGAGATGTCCCGCCTCGTCGAGCTGATCCGGGACCGTACCGGCAAGGTCACCGGAGTGTGGCTGCGCAGCCCGGCCGAGGCGGTCAGGCAGGCCGAGCGGTCGTCTTCGCTGGTGGCGACCGCGGGGTTGCCCGGCGTCCTGGTCGTCACCGGGCACGCTGGACACGGGAAGGCGGTCATCCAGGGGCGCGAGGTGTCGCCGGAGCTCCTCGCCGACTACCTGCGCCACGATCTGCGGCTGAATCCGGCCGGATACCTGCTCGACATGTGCGGGGTCGGCGGCGGGCCGACCTCCTTCGCGGCGCGGTTCCGCAACCGGGTCGGGGAGCCGACCCTCGCGACCAGGTGGGACTCGTGGGGGTTCGCCGGCGGCCGGGGCCACGGCTCGGCAAGGGTCCAGTTCGACGGTTCCGGCAAGCCGCTGCTCCCAGTGCGGTGGGAGCAGCGCGACGGCTGGCTCACCGGTGGTTTCGACTACTACCCGGCGGGGCACGACGCGCCGTCGGTGCCGGCCGGCTCGGTCTACCCGCGCGGCGGCCGGGTGCCGGCGCCGACCATCGAGCGGCCGCACCGGGCGGCCGGCACCGCAGTGCCACAGGCTGCCATCGGTACGTCGGTTTCCGTCGGCACGTCCGGCAAACCCCGGGCCAAGGTGTTCCATTATCCACAATGGACCATCCTGGGTCGGGCGCTCCACGGGCTGGACCGGCTGGCCCGCCAGGCCGGCCGGTCGAGCCGGACGACGCCGGCAACCGGACCGGTTCCCGCCCAGCCGGGCGCGGCGCCGTGGACGGCACGCGAGCTGCACAGCGCGTACGAGGCGTTCCTCCACCCGGACGGTTCGGTGCGCGCGGTCTGGCTCCGGCTGGCCCGGGCGGAGGACCCGGTCGAGTACGAGCGGGCGCTGGGCGCGGCGTCCGGCGCGCACGTCCCGGCCGGTTTCGTCGCGGTGCACATGGACGGCGGCGACGGCGCGGCGTCACTGGCCGGGCGGCCGCTGCCGGCCGAGGTGGTGCACCGGTTCCTGGCCGAGCTCGGGATCACCGAGGACATCTTCCTGCCGGTGTGCGAGATCGCCACGCCGCCGCCGGGCGGTGGGCCGTCGTTCGCCGAGCAGCTCAACGCGCTCGGCCGGCGGGTGGTCGCCGCCGACGGCATCACGCTCATCGCGGAGGGTAGCGGCGTCACCCTGGTCACCGGGTACGATGTGATCGGCCGTACGCTGCGGCCCAGGCTGAGCAACGGCGAACCGTCCGGCGGGTTCGTCGACCTTCCCGCCCGGCCGGGCGCGCCGGTCCGCCGGTACAAAGGCATCTACCCGCACACCGCGTCGATCGACGCCGGGCTGCGCTGGACCCTGCGCGGCACGTCGACGTCGAACCAGCGTGCCCACCGGGTCTTCCCCGGACGGGCCGGCGCCCGGGATGGCTCCGCCCGCACGGAGCGGGCGTTCCTGCTGCTGCGGGCGCCGATCGACGACTGGACCAGGTTCCGCACGGACACCGACGCCCTGCCGCTGTACTCCACCAAGCCGGTACAGCGGATGACCGGCGACGGGCCGTGGCACCTGTACGAGGTGCGGGTCGAGCCCGGCGCGGCCGACCCGCTCGGGCCGGCGGCGCGGACCGGCCCCGCCAAGCACACCCGGGCCGACCTGGCCAGCGCCCGGCGCGCCGGGCAGGACCTGCTGGTGCCGCGCGCCGCCCTGGGCCAGGTCAGGATCACCGAGGTGTACCAGCCGGGCAGCTCCGACGAACTGCTGTCCGAACACCCGCTGATCGGCAGCGCCCTGGACGAGCTGCACCGGCCGGCGACCGCCGGGACGGCGACACCGGACCGGCCGTCCCGTCGGCTGGGCCCCGACCTCGGGCTGATGCTGCACATCAGCCGCACCGATCCGCGGGTGGCGTTCCAGGCCGGCCTGCGCGGCAAGCCGGACGCCGACCTGGCCGGGCATCTGCGCGCCGGACCCGCGGCGACCCCGCGGACCGGCCTGCTCAACTGGTACTGGCGGATGCCGCTGCCCGTGCTGGCTCCGGGCGACGTGCTGTACGTGGGCCGTCCGCAAGGGGCCCTTGACGGCCGGCTGACCCGGCGCGACCTGGCCGAGCGGGAAGCGGACCTGCCGCCGGAGCCGCCGGTCGCGGACGCGCTGACCGGGGCCGCGCAGCCCGCCGAGCGGATCGACGGCGCGTTCGTGGTCCGGGAGGTCGGCTCGCCCGACGCGCACGGCCGGTCCCGGCTGGTGCTCGACCCGCCACTGGCCAACCCGGTACGGACCGGTACGGATACCGCACCCGTCGACTGGCAGTCCTGGCTGATCCAGCGGCTCGGACACGCTGGCTACCAGGTGACTGTCGCGCCGCAGGCTCCGGCGCCCGGCGGCGACCACGGCCGGGCCGTCGGGCTCGGCAGCGACCAGGCCCTGGCCTGGTACCGGCAGCTCGCCCAGGAGACGCTCGACGCGCTGCACCGGTCGCCGGACGCGGATCGCATCGCGACCGTGCGGGCGCTGACGGCGCAGACCGCCGCACTGGCCGGGATCCCGGCGCCCGCGGTCCGGGCCGGAGGACTCGGCGACCGGACCGTGGCCTTCGACGAGGAGCACTGGGAGCTGGTGCTGTCGGCCCGGCCCGACCGGCCGGGCGGCGTCGACGCGGGCGCGCTGGTCACCGAGCTGCTCTTCGCGCTGCGCCAGGCCGAGCAGCGGTTCGCCGTGCTGCGCCTGCTCGCGGGCTGGGCGGGCAGCCCGGCCGAGCTGGCCGCACTCGCCGGGTGGGGCGACGGGTCGCCCGCCACTCGCGCGGTGGTCCGCGCCGCGTTCGCCGCACCGCTGTACGGTGGCGCGCCCGGGTACGCCGCCGCGGTCGACTGGTGGGCGGCGGCGCCGTCCGGGACCGGCGCGGGGAGGGCCGTGAGCCAGGCCGTCCGGCGGCTGGCCACGGCACAGGACCGGGTCGACCGGCTGATGTCCACCCTGGACACCACGGAAGCCGCGGAGAGCCCGGACACCGCGGCGGAGGCGAACCTGCAAGGCGCGCTTCGCGAGCGCCGGGCCGCCCGCGAAGCGCTGTCCTCCGTGGACGTCCGGGCCGCCGACGCGCACGCACTCGTGCGCCGGCTGCTGGTGGCCGGCCCGCTGGCGCCCGGATGGGAACGGATCGTCACGGGCGGGTCGGTGTCCGCGCCGGGCGGGACGACCCTGTCCCTACACCGGTCCGGGCTGCTGCTGGTCGCCGACGGCGCACCGGTGCCGGCGGTACCGGCGCCGCACCCGTCGCGGCTGCGGCTGACCGCGGTCGGGGTGAGCGCCGAGGACGCGCTCACGGTGCTCGCCCAGCTCCCGGCGTTCGTCCGCGACCACGCCATCCTCGACCTGCGCCCGACCACGCCGATCACCCCGAAGCAGGCGGCCGCCCTCGCCGAGCGGCGCGGCCGGGAGCACGGTGCCGGGCCGGTCGCGGTGCCGGTCGCCGGCCTCACCCGGCGCCCTGCCGCCGATACGCGGGTGCACGCCGTGGACGGGCAGGGCCGGCCGATGCCGGAGGCCGTCGCCACGGAGTTCCACTTCTACCCGGCGCCGCAGCCGCCCGGGTGGCTGCTCGCCGACGGGCTCGTCGAGGTCGAACACCGGCCCGGCTGGTACGACCTGGGCGAGGACTGGGTGCTGTCGGTGGTCGGGGAGAACAACCTGTGGGTCCGGCCGCGCCTGCTCCCGCACGGGTCGCAGGCCCCGCAGCCCCGGCAGTACTCCCGGTCGCCGCTGCTCACCGTGGGCGTGCCCGGGTTGTCGGTGCCTGACGGGGTGGTGGCCCGGCTGGTCGGTCGTCTGGGGGTGTGGCTCGTCGGCGGCCCGGTCGAGGTGGTCACGCACGACCTCGCCGGGCTGCCGCTGGCCGGGCTTGAACCGGGCCGGGGCAAGGTCGGCGTACACCTGGAAGGCCACGGCGGTACCGGCTTCGTGGACGGCCTGGACGGGATCCGGGTCGACCCGGCCGACCTGGCGTACGTGCTCCGGGTCAAGCTGGGCCGGTTCCCCGCCGTCCAGCTGTTCATGGGCGAGGCGGGTGCGTCGGTCGGGCATGCCTTCGCGCCCGCGCTGCGCGACCGCCTCGGCGATGAGGTCCTCGCCAGCCCCGGGGCGTACTGGCTGAACCTGCGCGACGGGACGAGCATGTTCAGCGCGGTCGAGTTCAACTCGTACGGCGTGCCGCGCCCCCGGCTGCTGAACGGTCGGCCCACCACCTCCATGCGGCGCTTCCCGGCGACCGCCGGTGCTCCGCCGGTCGCGCACACGCCGGTGTGGCAGCCGACGCTGCTGCACCCGGATGCCGGTTGGCTGGCCCAGGGCGATGGTCATGGATGAGAACCGGTCTCGGGAGTGACGGCGACGAGGTTCGCGGCGGCCGGGGTGCCCGGTCGTACCGGCAGCGCCGCGAGGGCGTGGGCCGCGAAGCCAACCCGCCATCGCAGCTCCGCCGGGTCCACCGCGAGCCGGAGATCCGGGTACCGGCCGAACAGCACCCGCAGGGCGATCTGTCCCTCGATCCGGGCCAGCGGGGCGCCGAGACAGAAGTGCGGTCCGTGGCCGAAGGCCACGTGCGGGTTGCGGGGCCGGGCGATGTCCAGCCCGTTCGCGTCGGCGAAGGCGACCGGGTCGCGGTTGGCGGCCAGCAGCGACAGCAGCACGATGTCACCGGCCGCGACGCGATGGCCGTCGAGCTCGATCGGTTCCCGGGCGGTACGGATGGAGGAGTTCTGGACCGGGCTCTCGTACCGCAGGAACTCCTCGACCGCGCCGTCGAGCAACCGCGGTTCCCTGGCCAGCAGCGCGCGCTGATCGGGATGGGTCAGCAGCAACCAGGCACCGTTGGCGATGAGGTTCGTGGTGGTGTCGAATCCCGCGATCATCATGAGGTATGCAGTGGAGGTCAGCTCGTCGTCGCTGAGCGCGTCCTGCTCGTACCGGGCCTCGACCAGGTCGGACAGCAGGTCGTCGCCGGGCATGCGGCGCTTCTGCGCCAGCAGGTCGCGGATGAAGTCGCTCCACTCGGTGATCGCCCGCACGTAGTCGTCCGGCGCGTACGCCCCCGTCATCACCACCGTGGCCCAGGACCGGAGCTGGTCGCGGTGCTCGTTGCCGATACCGAGCAGCTGGCAGATCACCTCGACCGGCAGTGGCACCGCGTAGGCGTCGAGCAGGTCGACCGTCTCGTGCCGGGACAGGTCGTCGAGGAGCCGGTCGGCGATCTGCTGTACCTGCGGACGCAGCGCCTCCACCCGGCGCGCGGTGAACACCCGGGACACCAGGCGGCGGAGCCGGGTGTGCTCGGGCGGGTCCACGTTGAGCATGTGGGTGTTGATGGCCGCCAGCGTGGCGGGCGAGAGCCGGCCGGCGGGGATGTCCGCGCGCACCATGCCGCCTTTGGCGAGCCGGGGATCGGTCAGTGCGCGATGCACCAGGTCGTGGGACGTGACCAGCCAGCCTTCGGCACCTCCGGGCAGGCTGATCCGCCGGACCGGAGCGGCGTCGCGGATCTGGGCGTAGCGGGCGTGGCGCTCGGCGGAGGTGGTCGCTTCGAACGGTGACGGTTCCTGCATGACCAGGACGATCGAGGGGCGGTCCCGGTCAGGGCAAGGCGGCCGGCGGAGATTCGGCTAACTGGCGGAGATTCCTGGCATGTTCCGGTCGTACGGGGCGGCGGACAGCGACCATCGCGCTCGCGGTACGTCGCCGACGATCACCGGCACCATCACGCCGCTGCAGCCGGCCATCAGGTCGCGCAGCAGTTTGGCGTCGCCCGGCTCGGCGAGGTCACAGAACACCACATGGGCTGCGATCGATCCGGCTGTCTCCGTGCGCACGTCGGCCAGCCGGCGCACCTTCCGGTACCCGGACGGGTGCATCGCCGGCTGGCCGCCGATCGCCCGGCCCACCACGGTCACCCGGAAGGCGCGAATGCCGGCCGACAGCTGGTCGACCATGGCCAGCGCCAGGCGCTCGCGGGAGTGCGACTCACCGGTCACGGCGACCACGTCCGGGCACTGGGCCAGGTCGAGGTACAGGCAGCGGCCCTCGGCCTGGCCGAGGTAGACGGGTACTACGGCGTCGGCCGGTTCCTCGCCGGCGGTGCTCCAGGTGATCGCCGGTGCCGTTCCACGGCCGCCGGCCAACCGTACCCGGATGACGTCGTCGCCGAGGCTGAGCTCGGCGTCGATCCCGTCCGCGCGGGCGCCGGAGCCGGGCCTGCCGGTCTCGGCCCGCACCCCGGCCAGCATCTCGGCCGGCATCTCGGCCAGCATCTCGGCCGGTATGTCGGCCGGTATGTCGGCCGGCGCGGCGGCCGGAGTGTGGGGCCGAGGCTGTCCGGCGGGGCGGCGCGGCGTGGCCGGGGGGTCTCCGGCGGGCGCCGATCCGGTCGACGTCAGCGGCGGACGGCCCGGCCGGCTCAGGACCGGCGGCTCCATCGCGCGCCGGCCGGCACGTTCGGCAGCACGGTTCGGGGCGCGCCGGTCGGCCGTCTCCGTCCACGGTGCCGCAGCCGGTTGCACGACCATCGGCACCAGTTGCGTCCATTCGGGGACCGCTGGTGGCCGGCCGGCGGTCGCCCCGGGGGGCACCATGGGTCGGTGCGGTACGTCCTCCCAGCCGACATCGGCGGGCACGGCCATACCGGCGTCGGCCGGCCTGGCGGCGGGGACGGAAACGGTCTCGGCCACGACCGGCGGGGAGACCCGCGCGGGCCCGGCGGAGGTCCGGCCGGCCGCGGCACCGTCCGGCCTGCGACGGCCGCCGCGCAGCAGGCGCACGCTCGCCGCGAGCAGTCCGACGGTAGCCATCAGCAGCCCGATGCGAATGGTCGTGACCCGCGCGTTCACCTCGGAGACGGAGCTCGTCGGCCGCGTCGCTTCCGCCACCTGGCGGGCGTTGCCGGCCTCGGCGCTCGTCGGCATCGCCGGCGGCTCGCCCTCGTGCACCCCGGGGCCGTCCGCGTCCGGCGGCAGCAGCAGGATCCAGCCTTCTTGCAGCACCGTCGGGTCCTGTAACCGGCCGCCGTCGGGCTGCGGCCGGTGCTGGTTGAGGTTGAAGATCTCCGCGGCGCGCCGGCCGTTGCCCAGCGTCCTCGCGGCGATGTCGAAGAGGTACTCGCGGTGTCCGTCGACCGGCGGACCGACCACGTAGTACTTCGTGACGGCGGTGGACGGGCCCGGCGATGGCTGCGCGTATCCGGGCAGCGCGGGACCGAGGGCGAGGACCACCGCGGCGGTCGCGGTCGCCGCCCATCGGGGTAAGGGTGCCGCTCTCATCCGGTCGCCGCCGGCGCCAGTCGGCTCATGCCGTTCCTCCACTTCCGCGGGACAGGCACCCGTCCTGGTGACTGACGATCGGGAGCGAGCCGGAGTTCACCGCGGCGGGCGGCGACCGCGCGAATCGTTACGCCGCGGTGATCTGTGAACCTTTGGTCCCCGCATCCGTCAAGCGGGGCAGCGCACCGTGAGGGGAGTCATCGTGCCGGACGACGAGAGCCGGGCCATCGCATGCCACTGGATGCTGTTGCGGCTGTCCGGAGAGCTACCCGACGACCTTGCCACGCAGTGCCGGGCCTGGCTCGCGCGGGGGAGGGAGCTGGATCTGGGGCGGGCGGTCGCCCGTGCCGTGCTCGCCCAGCGCACCCCGCTCACCGGGCCGGATCTGGGACTGCTGGCCGAACTGCTGGTCGAGGCCGGTATGGACGCCTCCGCATTGTCCATGGTCGACGTGGCGAGCCTGGACCAGGTACCGAGGTACGGGTTCGTGTCGAGCCGCGCGATGATCGAGGGCATCCTCGGCGGTGACGTCGGGGCCGGGCCGCCGGCGATGCCAGCCGGGCAAGGGCAGGAACAGGTCGAGGACGTGGTGGAATCCGGGGCGCTGGCCGCCGTGGCCGGCGAGCCGGGGGCACTGGCGCTGTGGCGCAGCTGGCGGTTCCCCAGCGACGGCGCACCGTGGCCGCCACCCAAGCGGGTGTTCGTCGTGGAGGTCGACGAGGCGGCCGACCCGGTCGGCATCACCGACCGGGTGCAGGGCGCCGTCGCCGCGGCCGGGGAGGCGGCGCCGCAGGTGGAGGTGTACCCGAGGCGGGCCGAGCTCCCCGGCTACCAGCGACTGGCCCGGGCATACGGTGCCCTGCTGTGGGCCACGGTGCCGGACTCCGGGGTCAAGATCGCTGTGCTGTTCGACCGCGTCGACCCGCAGGCCGGACCTCGCATGCATCCGGACCACCCGAAGGCGGCCGGAGCGGAGCGGGAGCGGCTGCTCGGGTACCTGCGCCGGGGCGAGCCGCTGCTGGTCACTACGGCCCGCATGGATGACGTGGTCGACACCGCGCTCCAAGCGGCGGTGCCGATGAACTTCGTCACCGACGGTGTCTTCATCTGGACCGATGCCAGCACGTACTATCTCGAGCGGCACGGACTGCTGCCCGATCCGGAGCTGGTCGAGCACATCCGCGCCCGCGACTACCAGCCGGCCCCGGTCGACGGCGCAGCCGTGCACCGGGCCCTCGCCGCGCTGCAGGAGCCGGCCACCGAGGAGCCGGCCTGGACGTACGGTGGCCGGGCGTGAGCCGGCCGGACCGTGCAGGTGTTCCCGGGCGGCGATCGAGTACGAGCTCAGGTGAACCGGGACGGCCCGCGCGACGTAATGCACCTCGGTCCTGGTGCGGCCGGTACGGAGGGAGGGCATGGGATGGCGCACGCCTCGGCTTCGCGCCGACGTTCGCTGGTGCTGGGCCTGGTGGCGCTGGCCCTGGCGGTAGCCGGCGCGTTCACACTGTGGCGCTGGCAGCCCCGCCCGGCTCCGCTGGCCCTCACCGCCGAGCAGCGTGCGGTGATCGACGAGCTGGTGAGCGTGCTGCAGTTCGACAACGCGTTGTTGCAGTACGGTTACGTCGAGAACCGCCGCGACGGTGCCGGCTTCACCGCCGGCCGCAACGGTTTCACCACCGCCGGTGGAGCGGTCGCCGAGGTGCTTGCCGAGTTCACCGGGGCCCGGCCGGCCAGCGCCCTGGTTCGATATCTGCCGGCGATCCGGGCACTGGGCGCGGCGCGCAGCGACGACGTCAACGACCTCGACGGGTTCGAGGACGCCTGGCGGCACGCCGCCGCCGACCCGGTGTTCCGGGCCGCGCAGGATCACATCGGCGAGCAGCGGCACGCGTCGCCGGCGCTGGATCGTGCGCACAGGCTGGGGCTTCGCACCCCGCTGGGCTACGCGGCGCTCTATGACGCTGTGATCCAGCACGGCACGCAGGACGATACGGACGGGGTGGACGCCCTGATCACTACCGCAACGGCCGCCGCGCACGGCACCCCGGACACCGGCGTGACCGAGCGAGCCTGGCTGACCGCGTTCCTCAACGCCCGGGCGGCCAGCCTGCGCCAGCCGCACGACCCGCGCCGCACCGCCGGCTGGATCGCCTCGACCGGCCGGATCGACGCCTTGAACGGGTTGCTCAACAGCGGCAACCTCGAGCTGCACACCCCGTTCGCGGTCAGCCCGTACGGGGTCACCCACGTCATCTTCCCGCTGGCGATCGGCGCCGCGGACGACCGGGTGCTGCTCGATGCGATGCCCAGCCAGGCCGGTGCGACCAGCCCGGCGGCGTCCACCGGCCCCTCCGCGCCGAGCACCGCACCGCCGGCGCCGGCCCAGTCCGCCGCGCCGAGCGCGGCGCAGAACGTGGTCAAGGTCGCCACCGTGGAGGGCCTGCGCACCGCGCTCGCCGCGGCCCGGCCGGGCCAGACCATCCAACTCGCCGACGGCACCTATGCCGGGGCGTTCACCGCGGCCACCAGCGGCACCGCCCAGGCACCGATCACGCTGAGCGGCTCGCCGCGCGCCGTGCTCACCTCGGGCGGGTACGGCTTCCACTTGACCGCGGACCACTGGAACCTCACCGGCTTCACCATCGCCGGCGCGGCCAAGGGCCTCGTGCTGGACGGCGCGCATCGCAACGTCATCGACGGGCTGACCGTGCAGGACATCCGGCAGGAAGGTATCCACCTGCGGACCAACAGCACGGACAACGTGGTGAAACGCAGCCGGATCGGCCGGACCGGCGACCAGGGACTGGTGATCGGCAACGCCGCGGCGGCGTGGCCGCAGTACACAGGCGGCAACCCGGACCGCAGCGACCGCAACACGATCACCGGCAACACGTTCGGCCCGGACACCGCCCGGGGCGCGATCACCGTGTACGAGGGGACGGCCGGCGGCACGCTGAGCGGCAACTCGTTCAACGGCGCCGGCATCACCCAGGGCGGCGCCTGGGTGCTGATCCGGGGCAACGGCTACCAGGTGACCAGCAACTCGGGCTCGGTTTCGCCGTCCGACGGCTACCAGGTGCGCCAGCAACCAGGGCAGTGGGGCTGTGGCACGGTGTTCCGCGGCAACCGGCTGGACGTGCGGGCGGCCGGATACGGCATCTGGGTCAAGACGGAGGCGGGCTGCGCCACGACGGTCTCCGCCGACAACGTGGCGCTCAACGCGGGCAGCGGCCTGACCAACGTGGCCGTGCAGCGGTGAGGCTAGGGCTCGGCCGGCACCAGCCTGGCCACCTCGATGCGCGACCGCACCGCGAGCTTGCTCATGATGTGCGACAGGTGCGACTCGACGGTGCGCCGGGAGAGGAACAGTTCGGTCGCGATGTCCGGGGTCGACCGGCCGGCGGCGACCAGCCGGGCGATGGTCACCTCGGTCGGGGTGAGCGCGGCCCAGCCCGTCTCCGGTCGCTTGCGTCGCCGCAGGGGCGGGAGGCGGACCCCGTGCTCGGCCAGCCGGGCGTTGCCGTGCCGGATCGCCCCGGCCGCGCCGACGGCGGTGTACGCGGTGACCGCGTCGCGCCACGCCGCCTGCGCCGGATCGCGCTCGTCGCGGCGTGCGTGCAGGAGCGCCACGTCGAGCAGCGCGTCCGCGGCCCGGATCGGCATGCTCAGCCGCTCGTAGTCGTCGGCCGCCCGGGCGACCTCGGCCGGGTCGGTGCCGAGCAGGCCATGACAGTGCGCCGCGACGGCAGGCAGGACCGGCATCGCGGCGTCGGCCGCGTCCGCGGCGGCGGCCCGGACGGCCGCCTCGGCCAGGCCCGGCTCCCCGTGCTCACCGGCCAGGCGGACGAGCCAGGGCAGGAAGGCTTGACGCAGCGCCGCTGCGGTGCGGTCGCGAACCAGCGGCGCGAGCCGGCCCAGCGCCTCGTCCGGACGGCCCCGCCGCTGTGCCCACAGCGCCTGCGCATGCAGGTGCCGCGGCGCGATCGTCACCAGGTCGTCGTCCGCCGGTCCGGGATCGAGCCGCGGCGGTTCGGTGAGCGGCTCGTCGCGGTACAGCGCGATCAACGCCCGCACGCCCGCGCACTGCAACCGTGAGGGCACGTCGCCCGGCTCCGGCAGGCGTGCAACGGCGGCGTGTTCCCAGCGGCCGGTCCAGAAGTCATGCTCGGCCCCGGCCGCGACGACCGGGCCCGCGGTGTCCGGGTGACGTTCGGCCAGCAGCTCGCGGGCCGGCCCGATCTGGCCCAGCGCCGTCAGCACGTGGATCCGCACCGCGAGCGCGGCCGCCCGGACGCCGGTCAACCGCACGTCGTCGCCGGCTAGCCGCAGCGCCTGGGCGGTGCTCTCCCGAGCCGCGTCCAGCGCACCTCGCTGGAACTGCCGGAGGGCGGTGAACTGCAGGGCGGTGCCGGCCGTCAGCGGGTCGTCGCAACCGTCCGGGGGCTCCACCTCCGCAGCCCCGGCGAGTCCGGCGCGCAGCACTTCGAAGCGTGCCCGCCAGACCGGCTCCAGGGCTTCGGCGGTCAGCGTCTCGGCGACGACACCGAGCGCGTCGGGCGTCCGCCCCGCCGCGACGAGTCCGTGGGCCAGCGCCCAGCGCAACTCCGACCGCAGTGCGCCGTCGAGATCCGGCCGCTGCAGGACATGCTCGAGCACGGGTACGGCCTCGACCGGCGCCTGCGCGGTCAGCGTGGGCGCCACCCGGCCGAGCCATCCGGGCACCCACTCGTCGGCCGGTGCACCGGCGGCCCTCAGCTGGGCAGCGATCAGCACCGGGCGCAGACCGGCGCCCGCCATCGCGGTGGCTGCCCGCCGGTGCCGGTCGGCCCGCTCGGGGGCGGGGATCGTGGCGTACAGCGCGTTGATCAGGATCGGGTGCCGGAACGTGAGCAGCTGACCTCGCTCGGTCAGTACGCCGGCGGTGAACGCCTCACGGATCACGCCGGAGAGGCTGGTCGCCGGCTGCCCGATGACCAAACTGAGATCACGCACGGAGAACTCGCTGCCGAGGAGGGTCGCGGCGCGCAGCGCGTCCAGTACGGCGGGGGAGAGGAAGCCGAGGTGCGCGGCGACGGCAGCCGCTGTCGTCTCGGCTTCGGCACCCGCGTCGACCAGGTCGGCGGTGCCGTCCGCGATGCGGATCCGATGCTCCCGGACCAGGCCGTCGATCAGTTCCCGCAGATAGCGCGGGTTGCCGCCGGCCGCGTCGACGAGGCTCCGCAACCGCCCGCCGGGCGCCGCACCGGCGAGCGCGGTGGCCAGCGTGTTCGCGGCGACCGGTTCCAGGGCCGCCGGTTCCAGGATCATGGCCCGGCGGTCGGCCAGGTACTGGCGCAGCAGCGTGACGGCCCGCCGCCTCGGCACCGGCCGGCACGCGGCGACCAGCAGCAACGGCGCCGTCCCGGTCCGTTCACCCAGCCTGCGCCAGGTCAGCAGGCTCGCGTCGTCGGCCCATTGCAGATCGTCGAGCACCACCACGGCCGGGCCGCCGGCGCACAGCCGCTCGACCAGGTCGAGCAGCCGTTGCTCGGCGGCCACCGACGCGTCGCCGGCAGGCAGCCGCGCGGACAGGCACCGGGCCAGCGAGCGGTAGGCGGTGGTGTGGTCCGCCGGACGGGCCCGGCCGGTGCGCGACCGGCAGCCGGCCGCGGCGGCCATCTCGAGGAGCCGCCGCACCAGGGCGGACTTGCCGATCCCCGGTTCGCCGTCGATCCACACGCATCCGCTCACCCCGTTGACGAGGTCGGCCACGCAGCCGCGTAGGCGGTCGATCTCGGCATCACGCGAGACCAACTCGTCCATGGCGGTGATCGTATGCGCTGTGCCCGATACGTACCGCCAGCCGGTCGGCTGATTTGCGCTCCGCAGCGACCCCGGCGGCGGGTCACCGCAGGGAGACGTACTGCTCGAGGCCGAGCCGCGTCACGTCGGAGTAGGCGGCGAACCACGGCGCCGGCGGGCCGGTCGGTTCGCCCCCGCTCGCGGCGGGCGAGCCGGACGTCGCCTGCTGGATCCCGACCAGGATCCATCCCCAGGCGGTCGCGGCCAGGGCAGGACCGCCCAATGAGGACGCCGTCAGCGCGGCCGGTGGACTGGTGAAGCCGAGGCAGATCACCGGCCCGGCGCCGACGCCCCGTGCCCCGCCGCACGGGTCGGTGGAGCCGTTCTGCCCGACGACGAATCCGGTGGCGAGCCGGGGCGGAGGTTGCGTCGGGCACGGTACGCCCGGCTCGCAGCCGATGCCGACGGCGGTCACCATGTCGCCGGCCGGTGGCGGCGAGTCCGGCACAAGCGGCACCGGCGGCGCGTTCACCTGCCGGTCGAGCACCAGAACCTGGACGTTGCTGTCCGCGATGACGTTGTGCCGTACCACGGTGAGCCGAAGCCCGGGCGGCCCGCCGAGGTACGCCACGCCGGACGTGCCGCACGACGCCGAGGTCAGTGCGGCACGTGGCCCGATCAGTACCGCGGTGCACCCGGTGCGCCAGTTGTCGCCGCCGTAGTGCAGCAGCCAGGGGAACCCGCCGTCGACGCTGACCGGGGCGCCGGGTGGTCCCGGGTCTCCGGCCCCGCCGGAGGTGGCGCTGGGCTCCGCGTCGGCGAGCGGCACAGGCTGCTTCTCCACGCGCCGCCACGGCGTCGATGGATCGGCCGCCGCGCGGTTGTCCACCGGGGTTCTGCCGGCAGCCGATCCCAGCACGTGGCTGATGGCTACGGCGGCGAGCCCGGTCAGGCCGCCGAGCGTGATGATCGCGGTCACCATGATCCGGGAGGTGCTTGAGCGCAGCGGGTGGCGAAACATGAGGCATCCCCTTCGGCGCGGATCTGCGACGCCCGGGTGGACGGTGCGGGGAGCGGTTCGGTTCATCGACGAGCCGACGAGCCGACGAGCCGACGAGCCGACGAGCCGACGGCCGTCACCGGCCGGGCGGACTCGTGTTCGTTATCCCATCGCAACGATCCGGCGTGAGCGGCAAGGTGGCCGGCTACGTCATACACCAATACGCCGAGGCTCAGCCGCGGGAGCGGGGAGCGCGGTGCCGGACCGCGTGGTGCGGCGCGCCGGAGACTGGTAGATACAGCACGTGGAAGAGGAAGCGGTGGCCGCAGGATCGGGTGGCCGGGTCGGGCCGGGGCTACGGCTCGTGCTGCTGGCCCTGCTGTGCTGCGCGGCCGGCGCGCTGAGCGGGCCGCGGGGTGCGGCCGCCGCCCCGGGTGCCAGCGTCAAGTACTACGTCGTCCAGACGGCCTATCGCGGCGAGCCGGAGAACCTGCTCGCGATCGCCGCCCGTTTCCTCGGCGACGGCCGCCGGTACGTCGACATCTACAATCTCAACAAGGGGCGGCTGCAGCCCGACGGAGGGCGGCTCACCGACCCCACCGTCATCAAGCCCGGCTGGCTGTTGATCCTGCCACCGGACGCGACGGGGAGCGGAGTCGAGTTCGGTCCGCCGGCACAGGGCGGCGCGGCCCCGGCCGGCAGTCCGCAGGGCTCACCCGGCCCGGCGCCGTCCACGCCGGCGGCGTTGCCGCCGGCCGGCGACTGTGCCGCGCCGTCGAGTGTGGTTATCGAGCAGGCCCCATGGGCGCAGTTGCGACTGGCGCCGGACCAGGCGTGGGCGAGCAGCCGCGGGCGAGGTGTCACGGTCGCGGTGCTCGACTCCGGTGTCGACGCACAGGTGCCGCAGTTGAAGGGACACGTCGTGGCCGGCGCGGACATCATCTCCGGCCGAGGTACCAGCGGGACCGACTGCCTCGGCCACGGCACGGCGGTGGCCGGCATCATCGCCGCCCAGCCGCAGCCGGGGACCGGTCTGGTCGGCATCGCCCCCGATGCCATGGTGATGCCGGTCCGCATCTCCACCACCCTGGCCGGGCCCCGCCCGGACGACGTGGCGGCCGGCATCCAGACCGCGACTTCCGCCGGAGTGCAGGTGATCAACGTGCCCGGGCCGCTGGATCTCGGCGATCCGGCAGTGGTCGACGCGTTGAGCGACGCCTACGCCCACGACGTGGTGGTGGTCGCCCCCGCGCCGACCGCCGACGCGGGCACCGTCGACCAGGGCGCCCCTGCCACGCCCGTCATCGCACAACCGGGCCTGCTGAACGTGGGCGGTATCGACGCGAACGACAAACCGATCGCCACATACGTGCCCGGGACCGTCGATGTGGTCGCACCGGGAGCGAACATCACCACGCTGGGCACCGGCGGTCCCGGGCAGGTGCAGTGCAGCGGCACCGACTACGCCGCCCCGTTCGTGACCGGTGTGGTGGCGCTGCTGCGCTCGTCCGAGCCCGACCTGCACGCGGCCGAGGTTGTCCGCCGTGTCCAGCAGAGCGCCCAGCACGCCGCCGGGCAGGCGCCGCATGCGCAGTACGGCTGGGGCATCCTCCAGCCGGCCGCGGCGCTGAACCCGCCGCTCGACGCCGCGCCGCCGGGCGACGCGCCGCCGCCCCCGGCGACGCGCGTCGACCCGTACGGACTGTTGCTGGTGGCCGTGCTGGGTGCCGGCTTCCTGGGCTCGATCCTGGTCAGCGTGAGGCTGCGGCGGCGCTCGGCGGGCAACCGCACGGGTGCTGCGGCGGTGGCGCGACGGGTCGGCCGGCGCCTGCTTCGCCGGTAGCCGGTGCCCGCGTCCGTCCCTGCCCGGCGGCCGTCAGGCCGCGTACACCTCCACCTCGCTGACCTGGCCCGCGTCCCATTGCGAGTTGGCGGTGAAGCTCAGCCTCAGGTACCGCGCGGTCGGCGCGGGCAGGGTGAGGGTGACGACGTTGCCGTTCGCCGCATCGAAGGTGTACTGCGCCGGGCCGGTCACGGTGCTGAAGGTCGACCCGTCGAGGCCGGCGAGCACCGCGATGGTCTGCGTGCGGCTGGGCCAGCCGCTCGCCGGTGGGAGCCTGAGCACCACGCGGCCCATCCGGGCGGCCGTGCCGAGGTCCACCGTCAGTGTTTGCGGGAGCCCGTGGTTCGCGCCCTCCCAGTAGGTGTCGGCGCTGCCGTCGTTAGCGTAGAGGGCCGCGTGCGCGCTCCGTATGGTGCTGGAGGCCTGTGCCGGTCGGTGCAGCGCGAGGTTCCCGGTGGCCGGCGGCGCAGTGGTGGCCGGCGTGGTGCTGGTCGGGACGGTGGTGGCCGGCGCGGCCGTCGGGTTCGGCTTGGCCGGCGTGCTCGGGCCACCGTTCGGCGAGGCGCCGGGCTGGGGCGACTCGCTCGGCGCGGCATCACTGGGCACCAGCGGCACGACCTCGGACAAGTCGGGCCCGGACGGGGCCGCGAGGTTCGCCGGGTCGGTGGTGCCCGGTTCGCCGCCGGTGCTGGTCGCCGGCGTCTTCGGATCGTCCATGCCGAACGCACCGCCGACGGCCAGCAGAACCCCCGCGACGATCAGCCCGCCGATGACGCGGTTGCCGGCTTTCCCGGCCCTCCAGGCACGGTGCTTGGACAGGTTCGTCGACATCGCCGCCGCTCTCCGTTTCGCCCTCCGTCGATTCCGGAGCCTTTACGTGCGGTGCGCGCCCGAGGTTCAGCTCCGAACCGGATTCGTCCTCGTGAACGCACGGAGCCCGCCGGGCGTCCCCGGTGCGGCGGGCGACGGTGGTCCGCGCTCACCCATGCCGGAAACCCGGACGCCTGACGCCGCCGGCCGAACAGTGCGACCGGTACCGAACCGGACCGCCTGGATGAACGTAAGCTCTTGAGGTCTTTCTGTGCCTGTCGTGAACTTGTGCCGCCCGGGGATCGTAAGGACGGGAAGACTCTTCGTGGGAAGCAGGTAGCCGTGGATGAGTGGAGCGACGACGTGAACGTCGTGGATGGCGGCGGCCATGTCACGTCGCTGCTCGGGATGCATGCCCTGAACGCGCTGGACGAGCACGAGCACGCGATCGTGACCGCCCACCTGAGCGTCTGCGCAGAGTGCCGGGCGGAGTTCGACTACGTCAAGGGTGTGCCGCGCTACCTCGACCAACTCTCTGACGAGGACTTCGCCGCGTTACTGCCGCCGGACCTGGCCGCGGCGTTCACGGCGGCGCCGGCGTCCGCGGAGCCGAGCCCTCCGAGCCCTCCGAGGCTGTCCGGCACGGCGGACCCGGTTTCCCTCGCCGAGGTACGCCAGGCCCGCGACACCAGGCGGCGGCGTTGGGCAATGCGGTCGGCGGTGGCGGCGGCGGTGGTCGTGGTCGCCGGGGGAGGACTCTGGCTGGCCGGTGTCGGCCGGCAGGAATCGCCGGGGCCCGTGCCGCACAAGCTGATCGCCGAGGCGTCCGGCGGTAACCTCGGCACCAGCGCGTCCATCTCGGTCACGCCCCGCAGCGCCTCGGTCTCGGTCTCGGCCACCCTGCGCGGCATGACCGCCGGGCAGCAGTACAACCTGCTGGTGGTCACCGGCGACGGCCAGACGTTCACCGTGGCGACCTTCACCGGCGCCGGCGGCGGCAGCCAGGTGGTCCGTGGTGAGGCGCCGGTCACCGCCGACAGGCTCGGCTTCTTCACGGTGGTGAAGGCCGACGGCGGGGTCGTGGTGACGGTGCCGTTCAACTCGGGATCGACGACCAGCCAGCCGCGGCCGCCGGTGCCGAGCCGGTGACCCGGGGACGGGCACGGCTCGCGCTGCTCTGCCGCAACAAGGCGGAAACATCCGTGAGTTGGCCGATGATTTCGCGCCCCTCACCGACGAGGCTCAGGTCGACACCGACCCGTCAGGAGGAGGGCCCGCCATGGTGACCGCCGCGAAGGCGAACGACGCGAAGATGCAGGCGCTGTATGACGCGCACGCCAATGCGCTGTTCCAGTTCTTGATGCGGCTGACCTTCGGTGACCGTGAGACCGCCCTCGACCTCATGCAGGAGACGATGCTGCGAGCCTGGCGCAACCTCGACGTGCTCGCGGAGGACGTGCGGACGCTGCGGCCGTGGCTCTACACCGTCGCTCGGCGGGTCGCCATCGACAGCGCGCGGGCCAAGGCGGCCCGGCCGCAGGAGGTGGTCGTCACCGATCTCACCACCTTCTCGGCGGGAGACGACGAAATGGAGCGGGTCGTGGCGGTGCAGACCGTCCGCCAGGCCATGACCATGCTGTCCGAGCAGCACCGGTCGGTCATCGCCCTGGTGTACCGGCGCGGTCTGTCCGCCGCCGACGCGGCGGCGGTTCTCGGTATCCCCGAAGGCACCGTCAAGTCCCGCACCTACTATGCGCTGCGTGCGCTGCGGGAGGCGATCGAGGGTGCCGGCGCATAGCGGGCACGCCGCGGCTCCCCGGCGAGCACGGTTCGTGGAAAGACTCAGTCGGGGAACGTGAAGCCGCGCCCCTCCAGGGCGCGGCGCAGTGCTTGCAGCGCATAGAACGTGCGTGATTTGACGGTACCCTGCGGTATGCCGAGCGCCGCGGCGATCTCCGCGACCGGGCGCTCTCGCAGGTACGACTCGATCAGTGCGATTCGCAGCCGGTCCGGCAGTGAGGCCAACGCCTGGCGCACCGACTCCGCATTGAGCAGCCGCTCCACCTCGTCGTCCGGGTCGGCGCGCTGGTCGAGACGGTCGTCGCCGAGCTCGATCGGCCGGCTCTGCTGCGCCCGGATGTGGTCGATGGCGATCCGCCGGGCCACCGTATAGAGCCATGCGCGCACCGCCAGCACCTCGGTGACGAGGGTGTCCAGGTTGCGCCAGGCGCGCAGCATGGTCTCCTGCAGGATGTCCTCGGCCAGATGCCGGTCGCCCCGGGTGAGGCGGAGCAGGTAGTTCAGCAGCACTGGACCGTGCGCGTCGTAGAGGTCGCGCAGCACCGAATCGGTGGCGACGGGCAGCGGGGACGGCTCCACGAGCGGGTCGTCCGGCGAGCTTCGCATGCTCACGCCGGCCGCACCACAGCTGTGATCGTGGTTGTGCGCGCCATCGTCTCCTGCCTCCCTGACTCACGGCGCCTGCCGCTCCGTCCCCGGCTTTACGAGCCGGACGCCGGCGGGGTTCAGCCTGATCGCCGTGAACCTCACCGTCGCGTTCCCCGTCGTCCGAGTGCTGATTTCGAGGCACCACCGATGGGAGGACCCCAGTGAAGCTTGGTAAGGCGGCCGCCGCGGCGGCTGCGGCCTGTGTGGCGATGCTCGTGCCGGGGACAGCCGCGTCCGCCCACGTGTCCGAGGTCGCGGGTGCGGTCGTGTGCGACATCGGCACGGGGTCCCTGACCGTCACCTGGACGCTGCACAACCTGTACCCGCAGGTGGCGACGCTCAGCAAGGTGACGCTGTCGCCGGAGGTCGACGGTGTGCGGGCGCCGAAGACCATCGCCGCCAAGCACGGTGACAAGCCCGGCGAGGTGACGTTCAGCTACCCGTTGTCCGCCAAGAACGGCAGTGTGTCGATCTCGTACGTCGGCACCTGGCCGGACGGCTACACGAAGGGCTTTCACGGAGCGGCCGAGGGCCGTTCGAGCTGCGCCGCTGCTTCGGCGCCGCCCGCGTCGAGTAGGCCCACGCTCCCGGTGACCGGCTCGTCCCCGGCGGTCTACGTGGTCATCGGCGGGACGCTGCTCGCCGTCGGCGGCGCGTTGTTGCTCTTCGGCCGGCGGCGGTCCGAGACCGCCTGAGGCGGCCGGGGCGGCGGGCGCCCAGGTTCAGTCGCCGGCGGTCCGTCGGGTCGTGCCGGGCACCGCGACCGGCGGGGACACCGTTTCGCGCTCGCGCAGCATGACCTCGCGCGCCACCTCCAGCCGGGAGTTCGCGCCGAGCTTCGTCAGGATGTGCGAGATGTGGCTCTGGACCGTGGCTCTGGACAGGAACAGCTCGTTCGCGATCTCCGAGTTGGTCCGCCCGGCCGCCACCTCGCGGGCGATCCGCAGCTCGGAGCGGGTCAACGCTTCCCAGCCGGTGGTCTGCCGCGCGCGACGACCGCGCGGCCCGCGGCGGATGCCCAGCGCGCGCAGGCGGGCGTCCAGCCGCAGGATGTCCCAGGCGGCGTCGAGGGTCTGATACGTGTCATGGGCAGACGCCGCGACGTCGCGGGCGCGGGTGTCCTCGCCGCGCTCGGCCAGCAGCACGGCCGCGCCCTCCAACGCCAGCGCCCGCCGGAACGGCTGTTCGACCCGCAGGTAGGTTTCGGCGCTGGTGAGGAGCGACTCGGGGTCGGCGTCCAACTGCCCGCGGCAGTCGTCGACGAGGGCACGCACCCCGGCGGTGTACTCCCCGGGGTCGCCGCCGCTCGAACAGGCGCGGGCGGCGGCCGCCGCGGTGTCGCGGTCGCCGTCGGCGAGCGCGAGCCGGACCAGGTCGGGCATGAAGAAGAGCTCGTGCTCGTTGGCGTCCGGATCGGCGAGCACATGGATCAGGGCGGCACGCATCCGGCGAGACGCGGCGCTGTGGTCGCCGTCGCGCTCCGCGGCCAGCGCGTGAGCGACCAGCAGGTAGCGCCCGATGTCCGATTCCTCGCCGGGCAGCAGCACGAGGTCGTCCGCGTCGCGCAGCAGTTGCTTCGCGGTGCCGCGGTCGTCGCGGTGGATCGCGATGAGTGCGAGCAGCCCGTCGCGCAGAATCTGCCGAGCCCGGTTGAGCAGGGTCGCGTCCGTGGCGTGCAGTTCGGCCAGCGCCTCGTCCCAATGGCCGTTGGCGTACCAGCGCTCGGCGGTGGTCAGGCGCAGCTGCGCCAGACGGGGCGGGCTCGCGTACCGCTCGGCGGCCCGGATCATCTCGGCGTACGCCCGCTCGGCTTCGACGGGCCGCTCCAGCGAGTCCAGGATGGGCCCGCGGTTGCTGAGCAGCATGAGACGCAGGTCCGCGGTGGCCGGCTCCTGGTCGAGCATCGCCAGTGCTTCGTCGGCTGCGTCGAGCACCCCCGCCAGGTTGCCGTGCTGGTAGTGCAGGAGCGATCTGGTGTGCAGCGCATATCCGAGGGCGAAGGCGTCCCCGGCCGCGGCGGCGGCGTCAGCGGCCCGCTCGACGCTCGTACCGACATCCGCCGTCCGGCCCATCGTGATCTGCACCAGCGCGCGCAACGCCTGCAGCCGGGCCGACCACGTCGTGGGCAGCGCCTCGTCGGCCAGTGCCCGTTCGACGATCGCCAGCGCGTCGTCGTGGCGGCCGGAGCGGAGCCGGGCGTACCCTACGATCCAGCCCAGCCGGCCCCGGATCTCGGGATCCGCGGCGTGGGTCAGCAGCGGGTGACCGAGATCGCGGACTTCGTCGTCGTGGCCGCCGATCTGGTAGAGCGCCACACACAGCTTGGCGTCGATCGACTCCGCCTGGGCGCCTGGGGCAGCCGCCTCGCGGGCGCGCCGGAGGAGCTCCACCGCGACCGGAGCGGCTCGGTCGGTGAGGCTCCGCGCCCAGCGGTCCACCCAGGCGACCACCCACGCGTCGGTCGCCTCGGGGGCGAGGAGCAGGTGCTCGGCCACGCGTTCCGGCGCGGCGCCGGCGTCCGACAGCACGCGCGCCGCCTGGTGGTGCAGCGCGATGCGCAGGCTGCTCGGGAGCGTCAGGTACAGCGCCTCGTGGATGAGGATGTGCCGGAACATCAGGCCATCGGCCGACGCCATCAGCACCCCGGCCGACTTCGCCTCGTCCAGCGCCGCTTCCAGGTCCGTGGCGGTCCAGCCGACAAACGCCTCGAGGTGCGTGACGGTGAACTCGGCGCCCAGGATCGCGGCCATCGACAGCGCCTCGCGGGCCGTCGCCGACAGGAAGCTGAGCCGGTCGGCGATGGCGGCCCCGAGGGACGGGGGGTCGGTGCCGGCGTCGGCGAGCTCCACCGTTTCGCCGGTCCGCAGCAGGGCGCCGTCCCGGCGCAGCGCATCGACCAGCTCGCGGACGTAGAGCGGGTTGCCGTCGGCGCGGCCGGTCTGCCGGAGCAGTTCCGGCCCCGGACGCGCACCGACCAGCTGGGCCACCAGCTCAGCCACCTCGTCCTCGGGCAGTGGGCCGAGGGTGATGACCTCGGCCCCCGACGCTGGCTCCGCTATCATCCGGTCCACGTCTGCCGCGTGGGGTGCCGGGCGCAGCGCGCCGATGAGCAGCAGGGGCAGTTGTCCGGTGAGTTCCGCCAGCTGGCGCCAGACCGTGAGGGTGGCTGGATCCGCCCATTGCAGGTCGTCGACGGCCAGCACGACCGGCGTGGTGCTGCATGCTCGTTCGACCAGTGCGATGAGCCGCATCGCGACGGCGCTGGTCACGTCTCGCGAGACCTGCGTGGCGGTATTCGCCCGGTTCACCAGCAGGGCGGCGATCTCGGCCCGGTCCGGGTCCGGTGACCGCAGCTGGATCCCCAGCGCGGTCAGCAGGACGCCGAGCGGGAACCGGCCGCCGGTCTCGACCGCGTGCGCGGCGAAGACCTGGCAGTTCCTGCTCCGGGCCGTGTCGAGCGTCGCGGAGACGAGGCTGGACTTGCCGATGCCGGGCTCGCCGCCGACCCAGAGCAGGCTGCCCGCTCCGGCGGCGAGCCGCCGCACGAGCCGCTCGACGACGGCCAGTTCCGCCATGCGACCGGTGAGGACCGGCTGCACCTCCGTGTAGCTCATGCCGCCCTCCGCCACCTAGGCCATGCCGCCGTTGACCTTGATCGTCTGTCCGCTGATCCAGCCGGCATCGGGGCCGGCCAGGAAGCAGACCACCGGTGCGACGTCGCCGGCCTGGCCCAGCCTCCCCAGGGGGCTGAAGCCGCCGGCCGCGGTGATCGACTCCGGCGTCTCCTCGGCCCGGAAGAACGCGTTGTCGATCGGTCCGGGCGCGACCGCGTTGACGGTGATGCCGCGCCCGCCGAGCTCGGTGGCGGCCGCGCGGACCATCGTCTCCACACCCGCTTTGGTCGCGGCGTAGACACCGTACGGCCCCGGCCACACGGACGCCAGCGTGGTCGACAGGAGAATGCAGCGACCGTTGTCGGCCAGATGCTGCCCGGCCGCCCGCAGCGCGTGGAAGGCGGTGCGGAGGTTGAGCGCGACCAGCCGGTCGAACTCCTCGTCCGTCAGCTGGGTCAGCCATTGCTTCCTGACCATGCCGGGCACGTTGACCAGCACGTCAAGGCAGCCGTACTCCTCGACCACCTGCTCGACGAGGCGGGCGGCACCGGCCGGGTCGGTCGTGTCGGCGCGGATCGCGGCGGCCTTGACCCCGTGGTTCTCCGACCTCGCGACGACGGCGGCCGCGGTGTCCTCGTCGTGGGCGAAGCCCACGACGGTGGTGGCGCCCTGCGCGGCCAGTCCGCCGGTGATGGCCGCGCCGATGTCTCCGCTGCCGCCGATGACCAGGGCGACCTTGCCGTCCAGATGACGTGGTGTGCGCTGAGGCGTCATATCAGGGGTGCTTGACATTCCAGCAGTGTGTGGGGGTGGTCCGGCCGAAACATCCGCCAACTGGACGCTCCGAGTTCACTTTTCTGTAGACAGACATACTATCGGCGTACATCATCTTCTGCATGAGGCTTCACCGCGGTCGCCCCGGTGTGAGGGTCTCTGTGCGCGGACGGTGGGTCGGTTGTCGCTCGACGCGCTGATTGGCCGCGATCTTGAGGTTGAGCTCCTCCGGAAGGCGGCCGTCGACGCAGCCTCGGGCAAAGGGCAGATGATCTTGCTTGACGGTGAGCCCGGGGCCGGCAAGACCTCGCTGCTGGACGGGCTGGCGGTGGAGTGCGCCGACGGCCAGCACCGGATACTGCGCGCCGCCGCCGAGCGGCTCGAGCAGCGGCTGCCCTTCGGGGTGGCCAGTGCCTGCCTGGGGGTGCGGGACCTGGCGCCGGCGCCCGCGGCCGGCCGAATCACGGAGCTGCTGCGCCGCGACGGTGCGCTGCGCGGTGCCGTCGCTTCGGCGATGTCGCACTGGGAGTTCCTGGTCGTCGAGGAGATGCTGAGCGTCCTGGAGGAGTGGTGCGCGGAGGGTCCGGTCGCCGTGTTCCTCGACGATCTGCATTGGGCCGACCCATCCAGCCTGCTCATGGTGCACCGGCTCGGCCGGGTGGCCGCGCAGCTGCCGCTGCTGCTGGTCCTCGCCTACCGTGGTGGCGCGGGGCTCGCCGATCTGACCAGCCTCGCCGACAGCCTTTCGGTGGGCGGCGCGCGAGTGCTGCGGCTCGGGCCGCTCAGCGAGGCGGCCGTCGCACGGCTCGCGGGCGACGTCCTGGCCGCCCGGCCGGGCCCCGCACTGCTCAAGCTGCTGGCGGCGGCGGGCGGCAACCCGCTCTACGTGGGGGAGTTGACCGAGGCGCTGCGCGGTGCGGGACGTGTGCGGTATGCGGCCGGCGTGGCCGAGGCGACCAAGGAAGCGCGTGCCACCATGCCCTCGTCGCTGCGCGACACCGTGCTGCGCCGGCTGGACTTCCTCAACCCTGCCGCGCGTGACCTGCTCGCCGTCGCCGCTGTCTTCGACGCCGGCTTCACCACCAGGGAACTGTCGCTGGTCGTTGAGCAACCGGTCGTCGAGCTGCTCCCGGTGCTGCGGCAGGCGGTCGGCACCGGGGTGCTGACCGACTCCGCCGGCGTGCTGACCTTCCGGCACGACGTGATCCGGCAGGCCTTCGTCGGTGACCTGCCGGCGACCGTGCCGGAGGCGCTGCACCTGCGGGCCGCGCAGGCGCTGGCCGACGTGGGGGCGCCCGCCGAACGGGTGGCACAGCACCTGCTGGCCGGCGGCGACCTCGACGGCTCGATGATCGACTGGATCCGCGGCGCCGCCCCGACGCTGGTGTCCCGAGCGCCGCACGAGGCCGAGGTACTGCTGGATCGTGCCCTGCGGGTGCCCGACCTGGACGGCCGGCTCGCCACCGCGTTCCGCGTCGAGCGGGTCCGGGCCCTGCTGCTGACCGGCCGGGCCGCCGACGCCCAGGCGGCGGTGCGAGCCGCCGTCGCGGTCACCGCACCGGACAGCCCCGAGCAGGTGGAGCTGCGCTGGCTCGCCATCCACGCCCAGTTCAACCAGGGGCGGTTGAACGAGGCGCTGGCCGAGACCGAGGCGGCGTTGACACTCGCGCAGCGGTCCGAGGTCGATGCGGCACGGCTGTACGGGTTCGCCGCGCAGTGCCTGTTCTTCCTCGGTGACATTCCGGCGCTCGAGCAGGCGGCCGAGCGGGCCATCGCGGCGGGCCAGCGCAGCGGTGACCAGTATGCGGCCGCGCACGGGTTCGACATGCTCGCCAACGCGCGGCTCTTCGAGGCCCGTACCGAGGAGGGGCTGGAGCTCGCCGACCGGGCGGTGGCGCTGATGGAGGGCCAGGAGGTGCGCGCCGACCTGACGATGGCGCCGCACCTGACCCGCGCACACTGCCTGATGGAACTGGATGCGATCGCCGCGTCCGATGACGCGTTCGACGCCGGCATGCGCCTCAGCGAGCGACTGGGCGGGATCTACTACCACTGGTACGTGAACGGCAAGGTGACGCTCCGCCTGCTCGACGGCCGGTGGGACGACGCCCTGGCCGAGATCGAGGCGAACCAGGGCGCCGACAGCCTGGGCGTGGCGCCGGGGCTGATCAGCTCGGCGGCGCTGATCACCATCCATCGTGGCGCTCCCGACCGGTACCGCGCCGAGCTGGAATCCATCGACCCGGGCTTCTTCGACTACCGGCGGCGCTGGGCCCGGGCGCTCATGTGGGAGGCGCAGGGGCGCGTCGAGCCGGCCTACCGGCTGCTGTACGAGTCGTGGGAGCACGGCGTCGGGCCGTTGACGCAGCAGGCGCTGCACCGGATCTGTCCCGACGTCGCACGGCTCGGCGCGATCGTGGACGACCGTGCCGGGATCCGGCGCGTGACGGCCGCGCTCGCATCGTTCCGGTCCACCCGGATCGCCAGCAAACGCGGCACGCTGCTGTTCTGCGAGGGCGTGGCCGAAGCCGACGCGGGCAAGGCCCGGCAGGCGGCCGAGGCGTACGGTGCCGCCGGATTCACGCTCTATCAGGCTTATGCCAACGAGATCGTCGCGCTGCTGCTCGCTCGGCAGGGTGATCTGACCGGTGCGCGGCTGGCGGTGGACGAGGCCCTGTCCGGCTACGCGATGCTCGACGCGAGCTGGGACACCGCCCGCGCCCTGGCCGCGCTGCGCCCGTTCGGCATCCGACCCGGGGTGCGCGGTCAGCGCCGGCGCCCGCGCACCGGATGGGCGGCGCTGACCGGCACCGAGCGCCGGGTGGCGATGCTCGTGGCCGAGGGGCTGTCCAACCCGGCCATCGCGACCCGGCTGTTCCTGTCCCGCCGCACCGTCCAGACCCACGTCTCCGAGATCCTGACCAAGCTGGGGATCACCTCGCGGGTGGAGATCGCGGTCGCGGTGTCCCGGCTGCCGCCCCCAACGGACTGAGTTTTTGTAACAGTTTCGGCCTGCGCTGAACGACGCGGGCCCGCGCTCGTCCCCAAAGGGCGCGGGCCACTGTCGCCGCCTGGGGTGCGGCCGTGGCCTCTCTCGAGTGTCCTGCGTCGTTGGAGTGTCGATGTCCCGTCTGAGTACCGAGCACCGGCTCATCACCGCAAGTGTCGTCACCGCGCTCGCCGTCGCATGCCTGGCCGGCTGTGCGGTTGCGTCTGACAGCGCCGGCGCCCCGCAACATAGCGGGACGACCGGGGCGATGAGCACCGGACGGGTTCCCACAGGCACATCGGGCAGTCCCGGCACACCGGCCGCCTCCACCGGCCCGTCGCCTGTGGTGGCGGCCAGCACCACCGGGCCCGCGAGTCCAACCGTCACCCGGACCGGCCCCGCCCCGGCGCCGATCGGCTCGGCCGTGCTCTTCGACGACTTCAGCTACACCGGGCCGTCCGACTCGAGGTTCACCCGCGTGTGGTCGGTGCGTACCGGCAAGGGTGGACCGGGCGTGCAGGGCGCGAGCTGGTCGCTGAGCGCCATATCGTTCAACGGCGGCGGCGCGAGCCGGACCATGCTGATGACCGCGTCGACCGACGGCACCGCGGCGAAGACCGAGCACGCCGAGATCGACTCGACGCGGCAACGATTCTTCGACGGCACCTACGCGACCCGCATCCGCTTCACCGACGCGCCCGCCGGGCCGAACGGCGCCCACGTCTACCAGACCTTCTTCACCATCACGCCGCTCGCCCGGGACAACGACCCGTCCTACAGCGAGATGGACTTCGAGTACCTGCCCGCCGGCGGCTGGGGCGACAACCGCCGGCAGCTCGACCTGACCACGTGGTACACCTTCAGCGAAAGCTCGGGCAAGGGCGACTCCAGGTCCGCCGTGAAGGCGCAGAGCTACGACGGCTGGCACACGCTGGTGATGCAGGTCGGCGCCGGCACCGTGACCTACCTCGTCGACGGTGTCGCGGTGTTCGCCACCGATGGGAAGTACTACCCGAGGCAGCCGATGTTCCTGTGCTTCAACATCTGGTACATCGACGGCGAGATCGGTCCGGCCGGGGCGGTCCGCAGCTACCGGCAGGAGGTGGACTGGGTGTACTACGTCGGCGGCCACGTGGTCGCGCCGGCCGCCGTACAGGCCCAGGTCGACGCCTACCGGGCCGCCGGCCGCACGCTGGTCGACACCCTGTAGCCGCGAGCCCGTCCCGGTGACCTCTGGACCGACAGCGTGGAACACGTCCGTTGATCCGGCAACACAACGGGAGTCTCGTGGGTACATCCGGCTCAGACGGCGAGCCGGTACCCGCGCTTGATCACCGTCTGCACAAGGTCGAGATCCGGCATCGCCCGGCGTAATCGGGATACTGTCATCTCGATCGCATGGTCGTCGACGTCGGTCAGACCGGGGACGAGCCGTCGGATGTCCGCGCTGGAGAGCAGCTTTCCCGGCTCAGCGGCGAGAGCCCGCAGAACCCCGACGGGTCCTTGCTGGATGGGGTAGAGCCTCCCGTCGATCAGTGCCGCGTGCCCCCGCACCTCAAGCACCAGGCCGCCGACGGTGGCGTGCACAGCTCTGTCGAGGACCGACCTGGCCAACAGCGCGGCCGTTTCCTCGTCGAACGGCATCGGCGAGGTCGCCGGCTCCACGCCGTGTCCGCGGAGCACGGCTGCGGCAAGCGGACCGCGGCAGACGGTCGGGATGTGCGCACCGAGCTGAGCGACCACCGCTGGCAGCCGCCCATGGGCGGTGGCGAACCGGAGGATGTGACCGGCTGCGACCGGATCGGTCCAGGCGACCGCGTCGAGCTGGCGGCGACTCATCAACTCGACGACGCGCCGCACGCCGACGACATCGTTCGGCGGTTCGGTGACGTACGTGGGGAGCTCGACCACGTCGGCGCCGCGCAGCCGTAACGATTGACAGTGCTCTGCCTGGTCCGGTGTGTCGAGTTGGGCGGCGATGCGCCGCCCGTCAGGTTGGTGGGTCAGCAGGTATCGGTACAGCCCCTCGGCGGTTCCGGTCGCCGTCGAGAGGACGTCGTGCAGGTCGTTGGCCCGCAGGGCGTCGGCGGTGCGGGCGTCGGCGGCCAGCAGCCGGGCGGAGGAGAACGCCGCCAGCAGCCGGCTCGGATCGGGTGCTGCGTGTAGCCAGGCTCGCATGCCGGTGGAGGATGAGACGACCACGTCGTCGAGCGGCCTGTCGAGGCACGTGGTCGTGGCCCGGCGGAGCGCGTCCGCGTCCGGCTGTGGCACCGCGCGGACGCCCTGTACCGACACGATCCGGGCGCCGTGCTGCTCGATCAGGTCGGCGAGGCGGTGCCGGCGACGATGGCTGATCACGGCGATGGTGAATCCGGCGAGGAGGGTCGGGTTGACCGCAGCGTCGCCGGTGCTGCCAGTGCCCGCCGGTTGCGGCGCCACGGTCTCCTTCCCGGAACGACCAGGGGTCCGGATCGTATGCCCTACAGTGCCGTCACGGGCAGTGCCACAGCGCACCGACCGTCGGCATGCGGATGCCGACAGTTGTAACGCCCGGCGACGGCGACAAGTTCACGACCGCATCGACGCCTTGGACGTGATCTTGTGAGGCGCCTTGCAACACGGTTACACGCGGCGGCTGCCCCTGGTGCGAGCCATCGCCGGGCCCCAACACTCGAATGACGCGCCGCCGGATGCGATGAGGGAAGCCCGATGAATGTCAGCAGTGTGCTCGTTCGGGACGCCGAGCCGCACGTCGTGGCTGAGCCGACGCTCAACCTGTGGTACGGCAGCCCGCTGCGCCGGTGGCCTGAGCCGGTGGTGAGCCGCCGGTGACGAAGCCGCCCGGCCGCCCGGCCGTCGTGCGCAGGTGCGAGCGGTGAGCATCTTCGCCCCGGTCGATGTGCCGGAACTGCAGCCTGCCGGTACCGAGCCCGACCCGCGGCCCCGGGTGGGTCCCGCTGTGCGGGCCGTGCGGCGGGTCGGCCGCGGCGCCGTCCAGGTGGTCCTCGTCGCGGTCGGCCTGTGGTGGCTGGTGCCGACGATCGGTCTGGCCGTCACCAGCCTGCGCGGCCCGGCCGACAC
>NZ_JAHYSG010000067.1 GCF_022095675.1 Dactylosporangium sp. AC04546
CGTCAGTGAACCCCGGCGTCCAGACGGGGCCGGACGCGTCGTAACGCGGCCCGCGCGACGACCTGATACTGCTGGTCGCGCCGGATGTCCGCCGACGACCGCCGCCCGGCAACCACGAACGCGACCAGCCCGTCGACCGCGACCGCGGCGAGCGCCTGGACCTCGCTGGGTGCTCCGGCCCGGTCCGGCCCGCCGGCAGTGGCGAGCGGCTGGGCCTGGCTGGGTGCTCCGGTCCGAGCCGGCCCGTCGGCGGAGGTGAGTGCCTGGACCTCGCCCGGCGCACCGATCCGGGCGAGGTGCCCGGCGACGACGGCGTCCACGGGATCGAACCGCGCCGCTTCCGGCCGGGCGGCGAGCAGCTCCACGAGCACGGCGACGGCGGCGGGGGCGTCGCCGGTGGCCCGCCACAGCGAATACGCCGCGTGTGCCCGCACCCACGGCGACCCGCTCGTGGCCAGTGCCCGCAGGGTCGCTTCCTGCGCCGCGGCGGCCGGGCCGAGGTCGGCGAGCCGGCGCAGCGCGTCGGCCCGGTCCCGGTCCCAGGACGGGGACCGCTCGCCGTTGCCGGAGGCCAGCTCGGCCAGCGTCGCGGCCGTGGCGTCGGCCCGGTCGCCGGTGATACGCCAGCGAGCCCAGACGAGAGCCGCCAGGTCCGCCGGCGCCGCGTCGGCGGTCAGGCGATCCAGCACCGCAACCGCCGCGGCGGCCGCCGGCCCGATCCGCCCGAGGACGGTCACGATGCCGCCCAGATGCGCGACCGCCGACCGCGCCCCCGATCCCGCACCGGCCCGGCCGGCGGCGGCGCCACGCTGGCGGGGGATGCGTGGGACATCGGCGGGCGGGGGCAGGAGGCCGAGGAGCGTCTCGGTGGCCCCGGCGCCTCCGGTGGTCTGCTCGCCCGCGGTCTGCTCGCCCGCGCCGCTGGCGCAGTCGGCCGTCGGCGCCGCGGTCGGCCCGCTGTGGAGGCCGGCCGCGGTCGGCTCGGCCGGCCCGCCGCGGAGGTTGGCTGCGGTCGGCTCGGCCGGTCCGCCGCGGAGGCCGGACGTTGGCGCGGCGGCCCGCCCCGCGAGGAGGCCGGCCGTGGGTGCGGTCGCGCTGCCGCGAACGTCGGCCCTGGACTGTGCGGACGGGCCGCTCAGGAGGTCGGCCGTGGGCCACTCGGCCAGGCCCGCCAGGAGGTCGCGGCGGACGTGTTGCCAGCCCGCGCGGTCCGGTGTGGCGAGGCGGTGCAGGACGGCGGGGAGGATGGCGTCCGCGAACGGGTGGAGGCGGTCGAGCAGGGCCTCCGGGGGTGCGATGTAGGTGCCCCGGCGGTAGGGCTCGGGCCAGGGCCAGTCCTCCCGGCGCAACAGGGCGGCCAGCGGCGCGACCGAGCGGGGGTCGCCGCGGTGGGCCAGGGTCACCGCCGCCCAGGCGTGCACCTCCGGGTCGGGGTGGGCCAGGGACGCGGCGACGCGGTCGGCGATCGGTGCGGGGACCTCGCCGGCCGAGGCGAGGTGGCGGGCGGCCGTGCGGGCCACCTCGCGCTCGGGATGCTCGAGGTGGCGGCTCAGCAGGTCGACGGCGGCGCCGGAGTGCGTGCGCCAGGTGCGGGCCAGCTCGTGCGCCGCGTGCAGGGCCGACGCGGCAACCGCCGGGTCGGGTGCCGCCGCCAGGCGCTCGGCGAGGAGCACCTGCGTGTCGGGGGCGTCGTCGCCGAGGAACGCCACCAGCCACGCCGCGAGGCCGCCGCGGCGGGGGATGTCGTCCGGCCACGGGACGCGGCTGAGCCACTGCTCGGCCTCCGGTGGGACCGCGGCGAGCACGTCGAGCAGCGCGGGCGGGGCCGGGTCGGGGGTCGCGCACAGCCAGGCCAGGGCACCAGCGAGGCGCACGTCCGGCGGCCGGGCGGCGTCGCGCCAGAACCGCTCGGCGCGGGCCGCGGCGTCCGGCTCGTCGTGCTCGACGCCGAGCTGGGTCAGGGCCAGGATCAGGCTGATCCGCACCGGCGGCTCGGCCTCGGTCGCCAGCCGGGTGCGCAGTGCCGGCCGGACCCAGGACGGCGGGCTGCAGGCGGCGGCCAGCGCATAGGCGGCAGCGGCGCGCACCGCCGGGTCGCGGTCGGCGAGCAGCGCCACGAGCGTGCCCGCGTCGGCGGCGACCGCCTCGCGCGCCGCCTGGACCGTCGAGGCCCGCGGACAGTCGCCGACGTCGATCAGCGGCTCCGCGGCGCGGAGCAGGCCGGCGCGCCGGTCGCCGCCGTCGTGGTTGCGGCGACCGGCCTCGGCCGCGAGCAGCAGCACCCGGTCACGCCCGTGGGTCGCGGGATCGGCGGCAGCCGCGATCAGGAACGGCACCGCCAGCGCCGCCGGGGGCTCGCTGCCGCCCTGGTGGCGGACCTTGCTCCACAGCTCGTCGAGGTGTCGTGCCGCCCGCCACGCGTCGGGGTGGGCGAGCCCGCGCAGCAGCGCGGGCACGTCGTCCGCCGGACCGTAGGCATGGTGGAAGCGCCGCCACGGCACATCGTCGAGCGTGAGCCGCCCGTCCGCCCGCAACACCGCGAGCACCCGCCGGACGTCGCCGTCCTCCTCCACCGCCTGCAACCCCACGCTCGACTCGACCATGCGACAGATCTTGCCTGGGGGGTATGACAAAAAATGGCTACGCGCCGCCTGGCGCCCCGCTCGGCGGCATGCCACCGGGCCCGCCACCAGGCCCGCCACCGGGCCCACCGCCACCGCCCGGCGCACCGCCCCCGGTGGGCGTCGTCCGCGTGTCCACCCGCGCGGTCAGCGCCACCGTGTACCCGCTCGACACCGACCCGGTCACGGTCCCCAGCTGCAACGTCCCGCCGTCGTCGCCGAACACGTTGTCGCTCTGCAGCGTCACCTGGGCCAGGTTCCGCACCGACTGCGCGTACCCGGACTGCGCGTACACCGTGTCGCACACGTCCTTGGGCAGCGCCACCTGCGACGTCGCGATCGCGTTGGTGGCGTCGGTGATGGCGGCCTGATCGCGGTACACCTCGAAATGCACATGCGGCCACCGACCGGTGTAGCAGGCGGGGAAGATGCTGGTGAACCGCACCTTGCCCTGCTCGTCGGCGATCTGGACGCCGCGCAGGTAGTTCTGGTCGGTGACGCCGTCCGAGTAGAGCGAGTAGCGGCCCTCCCGGTCGCAGTGCCACACATAGACCGCCGTCCCCGCGAACGGCTTGTTGCCGGCCATGTCGACGATGGTCAGCTCCAGCGTCATCGGCACGCCCTCCGCCGTCCCCGTGGCCCCGCCGAAGCTGGAGCGGATGTCGGCGCGGACGATCCCGCTGTCGTCCAGCACATCGGGCCCGTTCGACCCGTCGCCGGGATAGGGTCCTGCGGTCTCGTCGGGAATTTCTCCTTCAGCGGTACCGCTGGAAGCAGCCGACGCCGACGGCGTGTCCGACGCCGGGTCGCAGGCCGCCAGGCTCACGGCCGCCGCGCCCAGGCCGAACGCCGACAGCAGCCGCCGCCGGTTCAGCACCGTCCCGAGGTCGAACCCCAGGCCCTGGTCCACCAGTTCCTCGTCCGGCCGGGCGAGTGGCCGTCCCTCATACCGTTGCATCGAAATGTCCCTCACGCCCCCAAGGCTGGGCGCGGCCGCTGTGCGCCCGCTCCAGCGAACCTGCGAGGAGCCTGTGAGGAGTCAGGGGCGCAGCGCGAGCTTGCCGCTGGTGCGGCGGGCCTCCAGCGCCGCGAGCAGCCGGGGACCTCGGCCAGGTCGTACACGGCCGGGCGGCCCGGCGTGAGCACGCCCGCCGCGCGCAGCTCGTCGAGCAGCGGCGGGAAGAGTTCGGTCCGGCTCAGGATGCCGATGTGCAGGCCGATGACGTGGACCGGATGGACGAAGTTGAGCTCCCGGTTGGTGAACGCCGCCTCCCCGCCCGCCATGCCGTACACGACGCGGCGCCGCTGGGTCTGCGTCGTCCGAGCCTACTTCGGCTGGGTGACCGGCACGGCCGGCATGTCAGGTCGGCCGGCGTAGCTGGTTGCCGGGCGGCGGTGGACCGTGGTCGGCTTCCTGCGGGAGGAGGCGCGGGTCGGCCAGCAGCTGCGGAATTCTGCGATACCAGCTGCGGTGGTTGCGGCCCATCCGCGCGTCGTCAGCAGCGGCCGCGGCCGCGTCAGCGAGCCGCTGACGATCGAGCACACCGGCCAGGGCCAGGCGAACCAGCGCGACCCGCCAGGTGTTCGCCGGGTTCCAGTACCGCTCGGATCCCAGCAGTGCCTTCTGCACACCGGGCGCGGGCTCGAACAGCGACCAGACGGACCGTTCGGCCAGGCCCGGGTCCGCACCTATGGCGTCGGTGACGGAGTCGCTGAACAGCAGGCCCCTGACCATCAGCACGAGATAGTCCGCAGACGTGCTGTCGGGTCGCAACACCTCGGCCAGCTCCAGGTGTCGCAGGCGTCGCCAGATGTCCCACCAGATTGGGCCGAACAGGCCGACTTCGGTCTCGGCCGCCTCGGCGCGCAAGGTGGCCTCCGTGAAAGCCTGGCGCCATTCGTGCGTTCGCGAGCTGAGCACCCGGTCGACGTCGGACGCCGGTGGATGCAGGTATACGAACGAGCCCACCCGCCGTACGACGTCGACGGGACCCACGGCCAGGGCCAGGACGGCGTGTGCCCGGCTGCGTTCGCTCCAGGCCTGCGCGGTCAAGCCCTCCCGCTGCTCCGGGCCGGGCACCGCGCACAGCCGTCGACGGAGTGCCTCCCAGGTCTCCGCCCGCACGGCATCGGACAGGCCGGGAAGGGCGGCGAGCACACCGTCTCCGTCATCCGCCTCGAACAACGCGACCAGGGCAGATACTGAACGCACGGCCGCTAGGTGATCGAGAAGAGGCGGTCGGCGGGGTCCACGACGGCGGTCAGCAGCGTGCCGGGCACGAGCGCCGGGTCGTCGGCGCGGATCGTGTCCGCCTCGAACGTGGCGAACCCGGGACCGCTGACACGCAGGCGGAGTGTCAGGCCAGGATCCTCTCCGAGGTGGTTCGCCACCGTGAGGATCTCCGCCGTCGCGGCGACACCAGCGGCGGACAGCCGACGCGCGTCCCGGCGCGAGCGGGTGACCAGCCGCCAGCCGAAGACGCCGAAGCCGACACCGGCGATCGTCGTCACTGTGCCACCGGCGAGCAGGCCCCAGAAGTCTGCGGGTGACCGTGGTGGGTCCAGCCTCACGGCGACGATGAGCAGGACCGGTCCGGGCAGGCAGATGGCCAGGAACATCAGCCGGCACAGCAGCGCGCCGATCGGACCCAGACGCGCTTCCGCTTCCCGGGGGGCACTCGTCACCCTCGCACCCTAGTGCAGCGCCCAACGCGACCGCCGGAGTCGAGGCGGTGGCCCTTTCCTAGCATCCTAGGACATCCTACGCGGTGTGGCTGACCCCGCACGGACCTTACGATCGTCAGGTTGCCCGGCTGCCGATCGGGGACTGTGCTGGCCGGGTGCGGTGCATACCGTCACTGGGCATGATCACACTCGACGGGCTCACCAAGCGGTTCGGCGATGTCGCCGCCGTTCAAGGGCTTGATCTTCGCGTTGTACCTGGGCGGGTCACCGGGTTTCTCGGGCCCAACGGGGCCGGCAAGTCGACCACCATGCGCATGGTGCTCGGGCTTGACCGGCCCACCGCTGGCACCGCGCTGGTCAACGGGCGGCCCTACCGTTCCTTCCGGCGGCCGCTGCGAGAGGTTGGTGCGCTGCTCGACGCCAAAGCCGCGCACCCGGGGCGGACCGGGCGCAACCATCTGCTCGCCATGGCCCGGAGCAACGGCATCGCCGCCGCCCGGGTTGACGAGGTGCTCGGGATGGTCGGGCTGAGTGGGGCCGGCGGCAAGCGGGTCGGTACGTACTCGCTCGGGATGGGGCAGCGGCTCGGGATCGCCGGAGCGCTGCTCGGGGATCCGGCCGTGTTGTTGTTCGACGAGCCGGTGAACGGACTCGATCCGGACGGGGTGCGGTGGGTTCGGCAGCTCATGCGTGGGCTTGCGGCTGAGGGGCGGACCGTGTTCGTGTCCAGCCATCTCATGAGCGAGATGCAGCTCACCGCCGACCAGGTCGTCGTCATCGGGCGTGGGCGGCTCATCCTCGACGCGCCGGTGGCGTCCGTCGTCGACCGGGGGACGGTCAGCGTGCGGTGCCCCGATCCGGGCGGGCTCGGCTCGCTGCGTGCGGCGCTCATCGCCCAGGGCGTCGGTGTCGAGGCCACCGGGGACTGCGGGCTCGCGGTCGACGGTCTGAGTGTCGAGGAGGTTGGTGACCTCGCGCATCGGCTCGGGGTACGGCTGCATGAGCTCAGCCGGCAGCGGGGCTCGCTCGAGGACGCGTACCTGTCGTTGACCGCCGACAGTGTGGAGTTCGGGTCATGAGGGGCGCGGTGGCGGCGGAGTGGACCAAGCTGTGGACGACGCGGACGGTCTGGTGGGCGCTCGTGGCCGCATTCGTGCTGATGGTGGCGGGGGCCGGGCAGTACGCGCTCTACGCCGCGAACGATGACCTGGCGCCGGAGTTGTTGCTGGGGGACGGGCGGGTTGCCGCCGGTACCATCGCCGTGCTTGCCACCGCCCTTGCGCAGTTCGCGGTCATCGCGCTGGCGATGCTGGTGATGACCAGCGAGTACTCGGCCGGGACGATTCGGGCGACGCTTGCCTGGGTTCCGTCGCGGGGGCGGCTGTTGCTGGCCAAGAGCCTGGTGGTCGCGGTTGTCGCGTTGGCCGTGGGTGTCGTGCTCGGCCTGGTCGGGGCGGTTGTCGCCGCGCCGCTGCTCGGGGATCGCGGTGTCGTCTCGGGCGGTGCGGTGGTGGGGGACGCGGTCGCGATCGGTGGCTATCTGGCGCTGATCTCGGTGTTCGCGACCGGGCTCGGTGCGGCGCTGCGGGGGCCGGTCGCCACGTTGGTGACGATCTTCCTGCTGGTCGTCGTGATTCCGCCGATCCTGGAGCTGCCGGACGTCGCCGCGCTCAACCGCGTGGCGGAGGCGCTGCCCGGGCCCGCCGGGACGGATTTCATGCGCGGCGACGGCTCGGCGGGTCTGGTCGTCGCCGCGTGGGCGGTGGCCGCGCTGGTGGCCGGGTGGCGGGTGCTGCGCCGGCGTGACGCCTAAGGCACCAGGCCGGCCTGGTACGCGACGATCGCTGCCTGGACTCGGTTGCGGACCTCCAGGCGGGACAGGACGGTGCTGACGTACGCCTTCACCGTTCCCTCGACCAGGAACAGCCGGGCGGCGATCTCCGCGTTGGACAGGCCGGCGCCGACCAGCGTGAGGACCTCGCGTTCGCGGTCGGTCAGGAGGGCGACCCGGGCGCGGGCGTCCGTGTCGGGGCCGAGGCGGCCGGCGGCCAGCCGGGTGATGACCCGGTGGGCGACGCGCGGCGAGAGGTAGGCGGCGCCGTCGGCGGCGGCCCGGATGCCGGCCGACAGCTCCGCCGGGTCGCCCGATTTCAGCAGGAAGCCGCTGGCACCTCCGGCGATGGCGCGGGAGATGTACTCGTCCTCGCCGAACGTGGTGAGCATGACGACCGCGGTCGTGGGGAGCAGGCGGCGCAGTTCGGCGGCGGCCGAGAGGCCGTCGAGGCGGGGCATCCGGATGTCGAGCAGGGCGACGTCGGGGCGGTGCCGGCGGGCCAGTTCGACCGCCTCGTGCCCGTCGGCGGCCTCGGCGACGATCTCGACGCCGGGGTCGTTGGCCAGGATTGCCCGTACACCTGCCCGGATCATCGTCTCGTCGTCGGCCAGCAGCACGCGGATGGTCATCGCAGCTCGTCCTTCGCGACGAGGCGGCCGCCGGCGAAGCACAACCGGTAGGTGGCGCTGGCCAGCGGGAAGTTGCCGTCCGTGTAGAACTCGCACACCGCGCCGGGCGGGGCCGCCGGCACGCCCACGGTGGGCCGTTCGGCGACCTGGCGGCGGGGGAGCAGTCCGGCGAGGTCGGCCCGGGCGGCGCCGACGGGGATGCGGTCGTAGTCGCGGGGCGGCAGGGTCGCGTCGGCGGCCACGATCGGGTAGTAGCCGGCCGCCAGCACCGCCGCGATCGCCGCGGGGGCGGCCACTGCGACGACGAGGCTGCGGCGGGCGCGGCGGCGGGCCTGGCGGTGTTCGGCCGCGACCGGGGTGTCGTCCTGCGCGGGGGCGGCGTGGTGGGGCAGCCTTGCCGCGACGCGGAACCCGCCCGCGTGCTCGCCGGCGGTGAACGTGCCGCCGGCGACCCGGACCCGCTCGCGCAGGCCGACGAGCCCCACGCCCGACCGCTGCGCGGGGAGCGGGCCGGACGGTGGCGGGTCGTTGGTGACGGCGATCGTGGTGGCGTCCGGTTCGTGGGCGAGCTCGACGGTGACAGCGGCCCCGGGGGCGTGGCGGGTGGCGTTGGTCAGCGCCTCCTGGACGATGCGGTGGATGGCCCGGTCGACCATGACCGGCCGGGAATCGGCGGGGCCGGTCCGGGCGAGCTGCACGGCGACGCCGGAGGCGCGGGCGCGGCGGACGAGTTCGTCGACGTCCTCGGTGGTGACGGGGGCGGGTTGGGCGTCCTCGCGCAGGACGCCGATGATGTCGTGCAGGCGGTCGGTGGCGTCGGCGGCGCTGCGGCGGACCTCGTCGGCGGCCGCGCGGTGCGCTGGGGCCAGGCCGGGCGCGGTCTGCAGGGCCGCGGCGCGCAGCGCCACGAGCGCGAGCTGGTGGCCGAGCGAGTCGTGCATGTCCTGGGCGATGCGGGCCCGCTCCCGCAGGGCGACCATCTGCCGCTCGCGTTCGAGCCGCTCGGCGCGCTCCCAGCCGGCGGTGGCCAGCTCGACCTGCTGGGCGCGGTACCGGCCGGCAAGCCACGGGAACACGCCGCACATGAGCAGGATCGACGCGAGGAGCAGCCACTGCGACGGGGCGGTGCGCAGCAGGTCGAGGTTGACGAGGGTGCCCCCGGCGGCGACGGCCGTGAACACGGCGAGGGCCGGTCCGGTCCGGGCGGTGCGCCGGCCGACGAGGTAGCTCAGGACCGGGATGGCGAAGACGAAGTTGCCGTCGAAGAGGCTGCCGAGGACCACGACGACGAGGGCGAGGAGGGGCCGGGTGCGGCTGAGCCCGACGGCGACGGCCATGGCGGCGAGGACCAGCACGAGGCCGCCGTACGCCGACGACATCGCCTGGTTGGCGGCGATCGGCGCGGCCAGCACCGCCCACAGCCCGGCGTCGAGGAGCCGCCGCCACCGTGAAGCACTCATCGGCCCAGGCTAACGACGGTTTCCCGGCCCGCTGTACTGCCGAAGGTCAGGAATCGCGACGTTCAGCGGACCGGTGGGAACCCCCCCCGCCCGCGCCGGAGGCGCGTGTCAGATCGGCGCGGTGCTGTGGCGGACGACGAGCTCGGTGGCGAGCTCGACGCGAGGGGTTTCGATCTCCTCGCCGGCGGCCATGCGCAGGACGGTGCGGGCGGCCAGCAGGCCCATCTCGGTCAGGGGCTGGCGGACCGTGGTCAGCGGCGGGGACGTCCAGCGGCTCTCCGGCAGGTCGTCGAAGCCGACCACCGACACGTCGTCGGGGACGCGCAGGCCGCGGCGGCGGACGGCCTCGAAGGCGCCGAGAGCCATCTGGTCGCTCGCGGCGAAGATCGCCGTCGGCGGGGTTTCGAGGGCCAGGAGGGCGTCGGCGCCGGCGCAGCCGGACTCGTGGTGGAAGTCGCCGGGCTGGACGAGCTCGGGCTCGATCCGCAGGCCGGCGGCGGCGAGAGCGGCGCCGTAGCCGTCGAGGCGGGCGCGGCTGCACAGCAGGCGGGTCGGGCCGGCGATGAAGCCGATCCGGCGGTGGCCCAGGGTGATCAGGTGCTCGGTGGCGCTGAGGCCGCCGGCCCAGTTGGTGGCGCCGACCGTCGGCACGTCGAGCGCGGGGACGCCGGCGGGGTCGATGACGGCCAGCGGGATGGCGAGGCGGCGTAACTCGGCGTGCAGGGGCGGGGTCACGTCCGAGGTGACGAAGATGACGCCGTCGGTGGCGCGGGCCCGCAGGTTCTGCAGCCACTGGCGGGCCGAGGCGGGCTGGCCGTGGATGGCCGAGACGACGGTGCCGATGCCGGTGGAGTGGGCGACCTCCTCGACGCCGCGGATGATCTCGACCGCCCAGGGGCTGTCGAGGTCGTCGAACACGAGGTCGATGAGGCCCGCGGACGGGCGTTTGCGGCTCGCGCGGCGGCGGTAGCCGTGCTCGCGCAGCAGCTCCTCGACGCGTTCGCGGGTGCTGGGTGAGACGTCGGAGCGGCCGTTGAGGACCCGCGACACGGTCGGCACCGACACGCCGGCCTGCCGCGCGATCGCGGTGATGGTGACCCGGCCCGGGTCGTCGACTGTCACGGGCATCCCTTCCGCGACCGCGTGGTCCTCCCCGCATCATGCCGCAGACCGGGCGGCGGTGAAAGTTCCGGAACGGTACGGAAACGTCGGCGGCCGGGTGGTACCGAAGCATGGAGATCAATTCCCGGAACTTTTCCGAAACTCGTTGACACCCTCGCAGGCCTCGATCAGTGTCGATGTCGGGTCGCCGCTACGACCCGTCACACCCCCCATTCCCCCGCCAGGAGGAGGACCACGCCCATGAACGACGCCCCCGCCCGTCCGCGGCGTCGCCGCGCCGGGCTGCTGTTCGGCGGCCTCGCCGCCGTGGTGGTGGCGCTGGTCGCGACGCTGCCCGGCGTCGCCAGCGCGGCCGTCACGACCAACCAGACCGGCACGAACAACGGCTACTTCTACTCGTTCTGGACCGACAGCCAGGGCACGGTGTCGATGGACCTCGGCGCCGGCGGCAACTACAGCACCAGCTGGAGCAACACCGGCAACTTCGTCGCCGGCAAGGGCTGGAGCACCGGCGGGCGCCGCAGCGTCAGCTACTCCGGCAGCTTCAACCCGTCGGGCAACGCCTACCTTGCGCTGTACGGCTGGACCCGCAACCCGCTCGTGGAGTACTACATCGTCGACAACTGGGGCACCTACCGCCCGACGGGCACGTTCAAGGGCACCGTGACCAGCGACGGCGGCACGTACGACATCTACCAGACCACGCGGTACAACGCGCCGTCGATCGAGGGCAACAAGACGTTCAACCAGTACTGGAGCGTGCGGCAGTCGAAGAAGACCGGCGGCACCATCACCACCGGCAACCACTTCGACGCCTGGTCCCGCGCGGGCATGAGCCTGGGCAGCCACGACTACCAGATCCTGGCGACCGAGGGCTACCAGAGCAGCGGCAACTCGAACATCACCATCGGCGGCGGCGGCCCGACGACCGGCCCGACGACGGGCGGCCCGACCGGGAACCCCGGCGGCGGGTGCACGGCGTCGCTGTCGGCGGGGTCGTCGTGGAGTGACCGGTACAACCTCAACGTGTCGGTGTCGGGGTCGAGCAACTGGACGGTGACGATGAACGTGCCGTCGCCGGCGAAGGTGATCGCGACCTGGAACATCACCGCGAGCTACCCCAACGCCCAGACACTCGTGGCGAAACCCAACGGCAGCGGCAACAACTGGGGCGTGACGATCCAGCACAACGGCAACTGGACCTGGCCCACCGTCTCCTGCAGCGCGGGCTGAGCGATGCGGACACCGAGACGCCTGCTCGCCACCGCCCTTGCGGTCGCCGGGATGGCGGTGTCGACCGCCGTCGCCCTGACCGTCGCCGCGACGCCGTCGCAGGCGGCGACCTGCAACGGGTACGTCGGGCTCACCTTCGACGACGGACCGTCGGCCAGCAACACGCAGCGCCTGCTCACCGCGCTGCGCCAGAACGGGCTGCGGGCCACGATGTTCAACCAGGGGCAGTACGCCGCGGCGAACCCGTCGCTCGTGCGGGCCCAGGTCGACGCGGGCATGTGGGTCGCCAACCACAGCTACACCCACCCGCACATGACCCAGCTGAGCCAGGCCCAGATGGACTCCGAGGTCTCCCGGACCCAGCAGGCCATCGCGGCCGGGGGCGGCGGGACGCCGAAGCTGTTCCGGCCGCCGTACGGCGAGACGAACTCGACGCTGCAGTCGGTGCTGTCGCGGTACGGGCTGACCCAGATCATCTGGGACGTCGACTCGCAGGACTGGAACAACGCCAGCGTCGACGCGATCGTGCAGGCGAATGCCCGGCTCACCAACGGCCAGGTCATCCTGATGCACGACTGGCCGGCCAACACGGTGGCCGCGATCCCGCGTATCGCGCAGGGTCTGGCCAGCCGCAACCTGTGCGCGGGCATGATCTCGCCGCAGACCGGCCGGGCGGTCGCACCCACCGGGGGCGGCGGCCCGACCACCGGCCCCACCACGCCGGGGCCGGGCGGCGGGAGCTGCACGGCGACACTCTCGGCGGGGTCGTCGTGGAGTGACCGGTACAACCTCAACGTGTCGGTGTCGGGGTCGAGCAACTGGACGGTGACCATGAACGTGCCGTCGCCGGCGAAGGTGATCGCGACCTGGAACATCACCGCGAGCTACCCCAACGCCCAGACGCTCGTGGCGAAACCCAACGGCAGCGGCAACAACTGGGGCGTGACGATCCAGCACAACGGCAACTGGACCTGGCCCACCGTCTCCTGCAGCGGCGGCTAGCGCCCGACCAAAAGAACGACCCCGGCCCTGTGCTCAGCGCAGGGCCGGGGTCGTTCTGTCTGGCGCGTCGCCCGCGTGAGCGTCATCACTTGACTACTGCGCCGCAGCATCTATTCTTTTCCTACCAACTAGATGGACTAGATGGATTAAGTCGACTTACTCGGGAGGTGACCGTGGTTGGCGGTTGTCGCTGGGCGCGGTCGAGCTGACCGGGGCACGACGCTGTGCACGTGTCCGTCCGCGCCGACTACGCCATGCGCGCGATGCTCGTCATCGCCGCTGCGGCGCCGGGCCGCATCACCGCACCTCAGCTAGCTGAAAAGGAACAACTGTCGATCGGGTCCCTCCAGGCGATCCTGCTCGACCTGCGCCGTGCGGGCCTGGTGCACAGCCACCGGAGCGCCGAGCGCGGGTACGGGCTGGCCCGCCCGGCCGCGGCCATCACCGTGGGCGACGTCCTGCGCGCGATGGACGGCGCGCTGACCACCGTGCGCGGGTTGCCGACCGACCAGACCAGCTACGCCGGCGTCACCCGCGGGCTGAGCCGCATCTGGCTCTCCGTGGACAGCGCCGTGAACGACATCGTCGACCGCGTCACGCTCGCCGACCTGCTCGAAGCCCCCCGATAGCGCACCGCCTACCCCAGAAGGACGGGTTCCCCCATGAAGTACCGGATCAGAGCGGCCACCGCTCTCGCCGTCGCCGCCGGCTTACTGCTGTCGGCGTGCGCGGGAACGTCCGCGTCGTCCGATTCCCCCGGTAGCGACGTGACGCTCAACATCGTCGGTTACGCGGTGCCCGAGGCCGCGAACAAGGCGATCGCGGCGGAGTGGAACAAGACCCCGGCCGGCAAGGGCGTGAAGTTCCAGACCTCCTACGGCGCATCCGGCGACCAGAGCCGCGCCGTGGTGGCCGGCCTCAAGGCCGACTACGTGCACTTCTCGGTCTCCAGCGACGTGACCCGCCTGGTCGACGCGGGCCTGGTGGAGAAGGACTGGAACGCCGGGCCGAACAAGGGCATCGTCTCGTCGTCGGTGGTCGTGCTCGCGGTACGCAAGGGGAACCCGAAGAACATCAAGGGCTGGGACGACCTGATCAAGCCCGGCATCGGCATCGTGACCCCGAACCCGGCGTCCTCGGGCGCGGCGCGGTGGAACGCGCTGGCCGCGTGGGGGCACATCGCCAGCAACGGCGGCACCGACGCGCAGGCCACCGAGTACCTCACCAAGCTCTTCGCCAACGTCGTCTCGCTGCCCAACAGCGGCCGTGACGCCACCACCGCGTTCCTCGGCGGCACCGGCGACGTGCTGCTCGCCTACGAGAACGAGGCGATCCTGGCCCGCCAGAGCGGCGAGCAGCTCGACTGGGTGCTGCCGGACACCACGATCCTCATCGAGAACCCGGGCGCGGTGCTGAAGAACGCCAACCCGAAGGCCAAGGAGTGGCTCGACTTCGTCCTGAGCAAGGACGGTCAGCGCCAGTTCGCCCTCAAGGGCTTCCGCCCGATCATCCAGGGCGTCGACACCAAGGGCGTCGAGGGTGCGGTCGACCCGAACGATCCCTTCCCGGCGCCGAAGAAGCTGCTGACCGTGGAGAAGGACTTCACCAGCTGGTCGGCGCTGTCCAAGAAGTTCTTCGACGAGAAGGAAGGCATCGTCGTCAAGATCATCGCTGCGTCGGGCAAAGCCAAGTGACGTCAGCGACCGTCTCCACGGGCCGGTCGGCGGGCAACCGCCGGCCGGCCCGGTCGGCGCGTTCAGGGCAGCCGCTCACTCGCGTCTCCGGGCTGGGGCTCGGGGTCGCGATGCTGTGGTTCAGCCTGCTGGTGCTGATCCCGCTGGCGGCCGTGGTCGCCGCCGCGTCCTCGGACGGCCTCGGCGCGTTCTGGGACGCGGTCACCAACGAGCAGACCTTCGCCTCGATCCGGCTCACCGTGGGCACCGCCTTCCTGGTCACGGTGGTCAACGTCGTGATGGGCACGCTCATCGCCTGGGTGCTGGTGCGCGACAACTTCTTCGGCAAGCGGGTGCTCGAGATCCTCATCGACATCCCGTTCGCGCTGCCGACGATCGTGGCCGGCCTGGTGCTGCTGTCGCTGTACGGGCCGACCAGCCCGCTCGGCGTCAACATCGCGAACACCCGGATCGCGGTCTTCCTCGCGTTCCTGTTCGTGACCCTGCCGTTTGTCGTGCGCACGGTGCAGCCGGTGCTCGCCGAGCTCGACCGCGAGGCCGAGGAGGCCGCCGCCTCGCTCGGGGCGAGCCGGTTCACGATCTTCTGGAAGATCATCCTGCCCAGCCTCACCCCGGCGATCACCGCCGGGGCCGCGCTGTCGTTCGCCCGCGGTGTCAGCGAGTACGGCTCGCTGGTGCTGCTGTCGGGCAACCTGCCGATGCGCACCGAGGTCACGTCCGTGCGGATCCTCAGCAGCATCGAGAACGACCACCTGGAGAGCGCGGCCGCGGTGGCGACGGTCCTGCTGGTCATCTCGTTCGCCGTCATCGTGGTGCTCGACATCATCCAGCGAAGGACGGTGCGCCGTGGGTAGAACCAACGGGCCGACGAAGTACGTGCTGCGGCTGATCGTGGTCGCGTACCTCTTCTTCCTGGTGGCCTGGCCGGTGTACCTCGTGGGCCAGAACGCCTTCAAGGACGGCTTCGAGGACCTGCAGGCGATCCTGACCGACCCGGACATCGTCCACGCGCTGCACCTGTCGGTGGAGATCGCGATCATCTCGGTCATCATCAACACGATCTTCGGCGTGGGCATCTCGATGCTGCTCGTGCGGTACCGCTTCCCGGGCAAGCGCCTGCTGAACGCCCTGCTCGACGTGCCGCTGTCGGTGTCGCCGATCGTCGTCGGCCTGGCGTTGGTGCTCGTCTACGGCGGCCGCACCGGCTGGTTCGGCCCCACGCTGGAGAGCGCCGGCCTGCAGATCATCTTCGCCGAGCCGGGCATGGTGATGGCGACCGTGTTCGTCGCCCTGCCGCTGGTGATCCGCGAGGTCGTACCGGTGCTCGAGGAGATCGGCGACGAGCAGGAGCAGGCCGCCCGCAGTCTCGGCGCCAACGCGGTGCAGACCTTCCGGCGCATCACCCTGCCGTCCATCAAGTGGGGCATCACCTACGGCGTCGTGCTGAGCCTGGCCCGCTCGCTCGGCGAGTTCGGCGCCGTGAAGGTCGTCTCCGGCAACGTGCTCGGCGCCACCCGCACCGCCACGCTGGTGGTCGAGGAGAAGTACCTCAACTTCGACAAGGGCGGCGCCTACGCCACCGCGTTCCTGCTCGCCCTCGTCGCCGTCGCCGCCATCATCGTCGTGTCCGTCCTCCGCCCGAAAGAAGAAGACCGATGAGCATCGAGATCGCAGGCGTGAGCAAGCGCTTCGGGGACTTCGTCGCGCTCGACAACGTGTCGGTCAGCATCCCGTCGGGCCGGCTCACGGCGCTGCTCGGCCCGTCCGGCGGCGGCAAGTCGACGCTGCTGCGCATCATCGCCGGGCTGGAGCGCTCCGACAGCGGCCGGGTCGAGATCGAGGGCATCGACGCCACGAACCTGCCGCCGCAGAAGCGCAACGTCGGCTTCGTCTTCCAGCACTACGCCGCCTTCAAGCACATGTCGGTGCGGCGCAACGTCGGCTTCGGCCTGCAGATCCGCAAGCGGCCCAAGGACGAGATCCGTGCACGGGTCGACGAGCTGCTCAAGTTGGTACACCTGGAGCAGTTCGGCGAGCGGCTGCCCGCCCAGCTGTCCGGCGGCCAGCGCCAGCGCATGGCGCTGGCCCGCGCGCTCGCGGTGAAGCCGACCGTGCTGCTGCTCGACGAGCCGTTCGGCGCCCTCGACGCCAAGGTGCGCAAGGAGCTGCGCGACTGGCTGCGCCGGCTGCACGACGAGGTGCACGTCACCACCGTCTTCGTCACGCACGACCAGGAGGAGGCCCTGGAGGTCGCCGACGAGATCGTGGTGATCAACGACGGGCGCATCGAGCAGATCGGCTCGCCCGACGACCTCTACGACCGGCCGGCCAACGACTTCGTGATGAAGTTCCTCGGCCCGGTCACGCAGCTCGGCGACCAGCTCGTCCGCCCGCACGACCTGCAGATCGGCCTCACGCCGGGCGGCCCGGACGACGTCACCGGCACGGTCGGGCGGATCACCCGGATCGGCTTCGAGATCCGCATCGACGTCACCACCGCCGGCGGCCAGGAGGTCATCGTGACGCTGACCCGCAACGAGTTCCTCGGCCTGGGACTGGAGGTGGGCACGACCGTGCACCTGCGGATCGCGCCGGGCAGCCCGACGACGCCGGCTCGCACCGCGACGCCCGAGCCCGCGGCGGTGTAGCACAGACGTTGGTCGATCCACCCTCGCCCCGGCGCCGGCGGTTGAGGGTGGATCGACCAACGTCTGTCCAGGGCCGCGGGGGCTAGAAGACATCCCACGTTCTACGTAGGATGTCCTCCATGCGCTATCGAAGGACATCTTTCGCGCTCCTGGCCGCCGCGCTGACCGCGGCACTCATCCCGTCGCCGGCCGCCGCGGCGCTCATTCCCGGGTCGGACGCCGCCGCGCCGGCCCCGTTCGTCGACGAGCAGGTGCTGTACCAGCAGCGGACCGGCGGCTACGCCTGCTTCCGCATCCCGGCCGTGGTCCGCACCGTCAGCGGCACACTGCTCGCCTTCGCCGAGGGCCGCGTCGCCGACTGCGGCGACGACGGCGACATCGACCTCGTGGTGCGCCGCTCCACCGACGGCGGCCGCACCTGGGGCCCGGTGCAGGTGGTCGCCGAGGGCAACGGCGACACGATCGGCAACCCCGCGCCGGTCGTCGACCGAACCACCGGGCGCGTCGTGGTCGTCGGCACCCGCAACGGCCCAGCGCCGTGCCCGAACGGCTGCGACCGCGACCCGTACGTGCTCAGCAGCGACGACGACGGCGTCACCTGGACCGCGCCGCGGGAACTGGGCGATGCCAAGCGGCCGGAGTGGAACTTCTGGTACGCCACCGGCCCCATGCACGGCATCCAGCTCGAACGCGGCCCGCACGCCGGGCGGCTCGTCGTCGGCGCGAACTTCGAGAGCTACGCCGGCGGCGAGAGTCCGCACGTCTATGGGACGCACCTGCTGTACAGCGACGACGCCGGCCAGACGTGGCACATCGGCGCCGAGACGTCACGCGCCGACGGTACGATCATCGCGCAGGAGGTCACGGTCGTCGAGCGCACCGACGGCTCGATCTACGCGCTCGCCCGCGAGCGGGGCACCGACGAGGGCCACCGTGCCTTCGCCGTCAGCCGCGACGGCGGCGAGACGTTCGCGGCACCGTTCCGAGCCCTCCCGGCACTGGAGATGCCCGATGTCGAGGCATCGATGCTGCGCTATGACGGGAGCCGGATCCTGCTTTCCGCGCCGCTGCACCCTGTGGCCCGCGAGGTGATGGCCGTCCGCTCGTCGTTCGACGAGGGCGGCTCCTGGCGGCAGCCCAAGGTCTTCAACTGGGGCCCCAGCGGCTACTCCGACCTGGTGCGGCTCGAGGGCGACGAGGCCGGCCTGCTGTACGAGAACGGGGTCGCCACGCCGTACGAGTCGATCCGCTGGGCCCGCTTCAACGAGGCGTACCTGGCGACCCCGAACGGGACGCCGCCGAACATCCCGCCGCCCCCGGCGCCCGGCCCGGTGACCGCGGACCGCTCACCGGCGCACAACCCCGCCTACGTGCGCGGCGGCGCGGCCACCGTGCCCGGCCGGTTCGGCAGCGCGCTCGCGCTGGACCGGGTCGACGACTACGTGGAGGTACCGTTCGACCCGTCGATCGACGCCGGCGCCGGGGACTTCACGATGGCGGCCTGGATCAACTACACGGCGACGACCGGCTCGCACGCGATCCTGTGGGCGTACCGCACCGGCTCCGGCACCACGCCCCAGGTGTGGCTGCGCGCCGAGCCGGCGAGCAACCGCATCCGCGCGCTCATCATGGTCGATCGCTTCAACGTCACGGTGGCATCGACCAGCGCTTACAACGACGGCCAGTGGCACTTCGTCGTGCTGCGACGCGCGGGCGGGACGCTCCGGCTCGCCGTCGACGGCGTGACGGCCGCCGAGGCCGCCGCGCCGCCCGGCTCGGTCACCGCCGGCAAGGAGTTCGGCGTCTACGGCATCCACGTCGGCCAGCGCGTCGACGGCGCCGACCGGTTCCTCGGCGCGATCGACGAGGTCCGCATGTACCGCCGGGCCCTGTCCGAGCAGGAGCTCACGCTGCTGCGCGAGCGCAACCTGCCGATCGGCGGCCGGCTCGGCCTCTGGCTGCCGTTCGAGGCTGTCGGGTAGTCACCAGGCGGCCGGCTGCCCGGCCGCTCATCCGGCCGCGGCGACGCCCGCCTCCGCCTGCATGATGCGCTGCTTCACGTCGTGGAAGTGCAGGCGCATCGCCTCGCGGGCGGCGCCGCGGTCGCGGGCCCGCAGCGCGTCGACGATGCGCCGGTGGTTGGCGATGACCTGCGCGCTGCGGCCCGCGGGCGGGGCCAGCTGCCCGTCGACCTCGTGGTACACGTCCCAGAACAGGGCGATGAGCTGCAGCACCAGCTCGTTGCCGCAGCCCTCGTAGAGCAGCGCGTGGAACGCGCGGTCGGCGCCGGCGTCGTGCGCCATGGCGCTGACCAGCGCGTCGAGCGCGGCGAAGCGGGCGTCGCTGACCGTGCCGACGACGTCGCCGATGAGGCCCGTCTCCAGCAGCTCGCGGACCTCGACCAGGTCGTGCAGCGCGCGGATGCCGCCGCCGGAGCGCACCCGGAAGGTCAGCGACGGGGTCAGCACGTCGATCGACGCCCGCCCGACGAACGTGCCGTAGCCGTGGCGGATCTCGACGATGCCGAGCGCCTGCAGGGCCCGGATCGCTTCTCGGACGCTGTTGCGGCTCGCCCCGAGCAGGTCCATGAGCTGCGGCTCGGTCGGCATCGGGGCGCCGGGCGGCAGCTCCCGGTCGTGGATCAGCTCCACGATGCGCTCCTGCACCGTCACACCTGCGCGCCTGGCCACCCGATCTCCCTCCACCCGCCTCGAACATCCCATGTCCGCCGGCCGGAGACCATCCCCTTGACGGCTGTCCACGGACCCTCCTATGGTCCAGGAGGACATCCCACGTCCTATGTCCCGGACCGCAGGAGGGCACTCGATGACCGTCATGTTCGGCGGCGACTACAACCCCGAGCAGTGGCCCGAGTCCGTCTGGGACGAGGACATGCGGCTCATGACCGAGGCGGGCGTGTCGCTCGTGTCGGTCGGGATCTTCTCGTGGGCCAGCGTCGAGCCGCGCCCAGGGGAGTACGACTTCGGCTGGTTCGATCGGGTCCTCGACAAGCTCGCCGCCAACGGCATCGGCGCCAGCCTGGCCACGATGACCGCCTCCCCGCCGCCGTGGCTGGCCCGGCTGCATCCCGAGACGCTGCCGCAGCGCGCCGACGGCGTGCGGCTGTGGCCGGGCGGGCGCCAGCAGTACTGCCCGAGCAGCCCCGTCTATCGCGACCACGCGGCCCGCCTCGTCGAGTCGCTCGCCTCGCGGTACCACAGCCACCCCGCGTTGCGGATCTGGCACATCGGCAACGAGTACGGCTGCCACGTCCGCTCATGCTGGTGCGACGTCTCCGCCGCCGACTTCCGCCGCTGGCTGCGCGAGCGGTACGGGGACCTCGACGCCCTCAACGCGGCCTGGTCCACGACGTTCTGGTCGCAGCGGTACGGCGACTGGGAGGAGATCCTGCCCCCGCGCACCGCCCCGACGTTCGCCAACCCCGCGCAGAAGCTGGACTTCGCGCGCTTCTCCGACGACGCGATCCTGGCCTGCTACACGATGGAGCGCGACATCGTGCGCCGTCACACCCCGGCGGTCCCGGTCACGACGAACTTCATCGGCCTCGTCCACAAACCCATCGACTCGTACCGCTGGGCCCGCGAACAGGACGTCGTGAGCCTCGACAGCTACCCCGACCCGTACGACCCGCGCGCCCACGTCGACGCCGCCTTCGCGTACGACCTCGCCCGCTCCGCCCGCGGCGGGCAGCCGTGGCTGCTCATGGAGCAGGCCCCGAGCGCCGTGAACTGGCGCCCGCGGAACGCGCCGAAGCCGCCGGGCGTGATGCGGCTGTGGAGCTGGCAGGCCGTCGCGCAGGGCGCCGACGCCGTGCTGTTCTTCCAGTGGCGCCAGTCCGCGGGCGGTGCGGAGAAGTTCCACTCGGCGATGGTCCCGCACGCCGGTCCGTCCGCCCGCGGCTTCGCCGACGTCCGTGCCCTCGGCCGGGAGCTGGCCCTCGTGCCGTCACTCGGCCGGGTGTCCGCGGACGTGGCCGTCGTCCACGACTGGGACAGCTGGCGGGCACTGGAGTCCGACGCGCACCCGGCGGAGCTCGACCTGCTGGAGACGCACCGGGCGCACTACGCGCCGCTCTTCGAAGCGCACGTCACCGTGGACGTGGTCCCGGTCGATGCCGACTTCAGCCGCTACAAGCTGGTCGTGGTCCCGAACCTGTACCTCATGACGTCCTCGACGGCCGCGCGGTTGACCGAGTACGTCGCCTCCGGCGGCCACCTGGTGGTGTCGTTCTTCAGCGGCATCGTCGACGAGTGCGACCGGGTGCACCTCGGCGGCTACCCCGCGCCGCTGCGCGAGGTGCTCGGCCTGACCGTGGACGAGTTCTGGCCGCTGTCCGGCGCGGTCCCGCTGTCGCAGGGCGCCGGCTCGGTCTGGGCCGAGTGGGTGGAGCTGTCCGGAGCGTCGGCGGTGGCCACGTTCGACGGCGGCGACCTGGCGGGCCGGCCGGCGATCACCCGCCACGAGTTCGGCGCCGGGGTCGCCTGGTACCTCGCGACCCGTCCCGATCCCGCCACCATGCGCGAGCTGTTCGACCGGATCCGCCGTGATGCCGGCGTCAGGCCCGTCGTCGAGGGTCTTCCGGATCCGGTACAGGCGGTGGCCCGCGGCTCGCACCTGTTCCTGCTCAACCACGGCACGACCCCGACCGTCGTCGACCTCCCGTCCCCCGGCGTCGACCTGCTCGACCCGGCCGCTGTTGGTTCGAAATCGGTGACGCTGGCCCCACGTGGCGTCGCCGTCGTCAAGTTGGAAGAGGTGAACGAATGAACCGCCCGCTCGCCCTCACCACCACCGTTGTTCTCGTGATGCTGGGCGCCGTCCCCGCCGGCGCCGCCCCACAACCCTCCCGCTGCGACTCGTCCGTCCCGTACCGCGCCGGCACCGACGGCTACTCCGCGTTCCGCATCCCAGCGGTCGTGCAGGCCCGCGGCGGCACGCTGCTGGCCTTCGCCGAGGGCCGCAAGGGCGGCCTGTCCGACGCGGGCGACATCGACCTGGTGCTCAAACGCTCGACGGACGGCGGCTGCACCTGGGGCCCGCTGCAGATGGTGTACGACAGCGGCCCGAACACGTCCGGCAACCCCGCGCCGGTGGTGACCGCCACGGGCCGGGTGGTCCTGCTGTCGACGTACAACGCGGGCACGGCCACGGAGGCCCAGATCATGCGCGGCGAGGTGACCCCGGAGCAGAGCCGCCGGGTGTTCGTCCAGCACAGCGACGACGAGGGCCGCACGTGGAGCACCCCGACCGAGCTCACGGCGTCGGCCAAGCAGCCCACTTGGCGCTGGTACGCGACAGGCCCGGGCCACGCGCTGCGCCTGCGGACGGGCCGCTTGGTGGTCCCGGCCAACCACTCGTCGGCACCGCCGGCAGGCTCGACAGACGCAGGCACCGAGGCGAAGTACTACGGCGCCCACTCGCTGCTGAGCGACGACGGCGGCGAGACGTGGCGGATAGGCTTCGTGGACGGCGTGTACGACGGCTACCTCAACTCCAACGAGTCGACGGCGGCCGAACTCCCGGACGGCCGCGTGTACTTCAACACCCGCGAACACAACGGCACGGCCCCCGGCAACCGCGCGGACGCGATCTCCCTGGACGGCGGCGCCACCCTGACCCCGGGGTACTACCGTCCACAAGCGACCATCGTGGGCCCGGTGGTCCAGGGCAGCGTGCTGCAGCTGTCGGGCAAGAACGCCCCGCTGGTCTACTCGGGCCCGGCCGACCCGGCCGCCCGCGCGGCGATGACGCTGCGCGTGAGCCGCGACGGCGGCGTGACGTTCACGCCGGCGCTTCCGTTGTCGGGCCTGCCGGCCGCGTACTCCGACCTGGTCCAGCTGGACGGCGCCACGCTGGGCGTGCTGTACGAGACGGGCGACCTGGGCGCCAACGAGACGATCACCTTCCGCCGGGTCCCGGTCCGAGCCCTGGGCTGACCCGTTCGGGCGTCGCGCTCCGGCTCCGCATCTGCCACGATCGTTCGGATGCAGCGCCGGAGCGCCACGCAGATCAAGTACGCCGAGGTCCGCAAGCTGGTCCAGGACGCGGGCGCCGACCACCCTTTGCTGGCGGCCGTCGACCGCCTCATGTCGGTGTCGATGCTGGTCGCGCCGCTCCTCCCAGGCGCCGGCGCTGCGGCGCTGCCGCTGCTGAGCCTGTTCGACGCGAAGGCGGACCTGATCCGGCGGGCGAACGAGCTCGTGCGGTTCTTCGCGAGGAGCGGTTACAGGGCCGCCCGGTGCGGATCGTGGTGACCAGCCGCTGCTGCTGCTCATGCTCGCTGTGTACGCGTCGGCACCCGGCGCCCGCCTCACCGGCCTCGCACCCAGCTCTACTCGTCGCTGCTGCGTCGGTTCATCGAGCGTGAACGCCACAAGGACCGCGACCCGGCTCGAACGGCGCTCCGATCGCGATGCGACTGACATGCGGTCGACCGCGGCCGCGCTGGTACTCAGCCGGGCCGCGTGGAGTTCGGATCGGTTGGCCTGGTTCGACTGGCTCGATCGGACGCGCCGGACCGCCGTGCTGGAGCTGCTGCGCCGCGCCGCGGCGCGGTGGGGAACGGGGGACGAGATGAGCCGTCTGCAGTCGACTTCGTAACGCGTCAGGCTCCCGGTTCGGCGCTGTCGGCGTCCCTGGACGCCAGGCGGGCCAGGCGGGAGCGGACGCCCGCGAAGTGGGCTCGCATCGCCGCCGCGGCGGCCTCCTTGTCGCCCGCCACCACCGCGTCGCGGATGTCGCGGTGCTTGCGGGCCACCTCCAGCGGGGCCTCGTCCGGGTCGCCCAGCTCGTCGTGCAGCTGGTGGTACACGTCCCAGAACGCGCTCAGGAGCTGGCCCACCAGCGGGTTGCCCAGTGGGCGGTACAGCACGTCGTGGAACAGTTTGTCCGTCTCCGGGGTCACCAGGCCCACCTGTGACTCGGCGTCCATCCGGGCCAGGACCTCGTCCACCGTCGCCGACGACGCGGCCGGGTAGCCGTCGATCAGCAGCTGCACCAGACCCGTTTCGAGGGCCTCGCGCAGCTCGATCAGGTGGCCCAGATGGCTGCTGATGCGGCCGTGGAAGGTCAGCTCGTCCACCAGGCCGTTGAGCGACATCCGACCCACGAACATGCCGAAGCCGTGGCGGATGTCGACGATGCCCACGGCCTGAAGGGCCTTCAACGCCTCGCGGACCGCGTTGCGGCCCACGCCCAGCTCCTCTACCAGCTCCGACTCGGTCGGCAGTGGGTCGCCGGCGGTCAGGCGGCGGCGGACGATCAGCTCCTTGACCTCATCCTGCACCTCCAGGGCCCGGCTCCGGCGCCGGCGGCCGGTGAAACTGCGCGCGGTGGTCATGCGGCTCCCCAGGGTCGTGATCTGGTGGGACATCCTACGACGGATCCGCCGGCCCAAGGGAAGCCCCTTGACCCGGGCATGATCCGCACCTAGCCTCCACAATACGACAGGACATGGGATGTGGGACGTCCAACCTCACCCGCCAATATAGGAGGCACCGTGCACACCCCGGCACCACGGCACGCGTTCAGCCGCCGCGACTTCCTGCGGTACTCCGGCGCGCTCGGCGCGGCCGCGACGATCAGCTCCACGCTCGCCGCCTGCGGCGGCCCCGCCTCCACCAGCTCGTCCGGCGGTGGCGGCGACAAGGATCTCATCACCGCCGTCATCGGCTACGGCAACGACCAGAGCTGGGACCCGACGATGACGGCCTCGGCGTTCTCGATGGCCGCCAACGTCCACATCTACGAGGGCCTGCTCGACACCGACCCGATCACCCGCCAGCCGTACCCGGCCCTGGCCACCGCACTGCCCACCGACGTCAACGCCACGACCTGGAAGTTCACGCTCCGCGAGGGCGCCAAGTGGCACGACGACCAGCCGGTCACCGTCGACGACGTGCTGTTCACCTACGAGCGGGTGCTCGACCCGAAGGCCAACGTGCTCATCGGCTCGTTCTTCCGCTCCTGGCTGGAGACCGTGCGCAAGGTCGACGACCGCAGCGTCGAGCTGGTGTTCAAGTTCCCGTTCCCCGACGCCGTGCAGCGGCTCACGATCGCGAAGATCATGCCGAAGCACGTGTTCGGCGTGGCCGGCGGCTGGGACGCCGCCAAGGGTGGCAAGGCGGTCGGGTCCGGGCCGTACAAGCAGGCCTCGCACCAGCCGAAGTCCAACACGACGTTCGAGGCGTACGCCGGCTACAACGGCCCCCGCCCGGCCACGGTCAAGAAGATGAACTGGCTCAGCATCGTCGACGCGTCCGCCCGCGTCGCGAAGATCTCCGGCGGCGCCGCCGAGGCGCAGATCGCCGACAACGTGCCCTACGCGAACATCGACCAGCTCACCAAGTCGGGGCTGAACGTCGAGGGCGGCAAGGGCATGAACCACATGTTCCTGATGTTCAACACCTCGGCCAAGCCGTTCGACGACGTCCGGGTCCGCCAGGCCCTGCTGTACGCCATCGACACCAAGAAGATGATCGACGTGGCGCTCAAGGGCCACGGGACGGCGTCGACGAGCTTCCTCAACCAGGACAACCCGTCGTACCAGAAGGCGGCGACCGTCTACGACTACAACCCCGACAAGGCCAAGGCGCTGCTCAGCGAGGCCGGCGTCAGCGGCCTCACGATCACGCTCATGGCGGTCAACGTCAGCTGGATCGCCGACTGCCTGCCGACCATCGCCAACTCGTGGGAGGCGGTCGGCATCAAGACCACCCTGCAGCCGCAGGACACCAGCGCGCTGTTCACCAAGATGGATCAGTCGCAGGGCTACCAGGTCGTCGCGGCGGCGTCCAACCCCAACCAGTTCGGCCTCGACGCCGACCTGATCATGCGGTACAACTACACGTCCGGCGGCACGTGGATGAAGTACACGAAATGGGACTCGAGCCCGGCCGCCAAGGACCTCTTCGCGAAGATGGACGCGGCCACCGCCGAGCCGGACCCGAAGAAGAAGCTCGACCTCGTGCACCAGTACCTCGACGTCATCGCCGAGCAGGCCGTGCTCTACCCGGTCGTGCACACCGAGCTCATGACGGCGTGGGACGCCAAGAAGCTCAGCGGGGTGCGGGCCCAGGGCTACCCCGGCATCAACCTCCTGCAGGCCAAGCGGGTCTAGGACAGGCGCCCGCGCCGGCCATCACCGGCGCGGGCCGCCGCAGGAGGAAAGGAGACCCAAGGTGGCCATGGTCGTCCGGATGCTCGTGCGCCGGCTGCTCATCCTCGTGCCGCTGCTGCTCGGCGTCATCGCGTTCGTCTTCATCATCATGCGCTTCTCCGACAGCAAGCCGGAGTACGCGTACTTCCAGGGCGCCAACCCGACCCCGGAGCAGATCCGGCAGTTCCAGGAGGAGAACGGGCTGCTGGACCCGCTGCCGGTGCGCTACGTGCGGTTCGTCGGCGACCTGCTGCACGGCGACATGGGCACCAGCGTGCTGACCAAGGCGCCGGTGCTCGACTCGGTGTCCACCGCGCTGCCGCTCACCGTCCAGCTGACCCTGCTCGGGCTGCTCGTCGCCGTGGTGCTCGCGATGCTGTTCGGCGTCACCGCGGCCATCTTCCGGGACCGGTGGCCCGACCAGCTGATCCGCCTGGTCTCGCTGATCGGCGTGGCCGCGCCCGCGTTCTGGCTGGCGTTGCTGATGATTCAGTACCTCGCCGTCGGCCGCGGCTGGTTCCCCACCGGCGGCTACATCAACCCGGCCGACTCGTTCAGCGGCTGGCTGCGCTCGATGACGCTGCCCGCGCTGTCCCTGTCGCTGCCGGTCGCCGCCCAGCTGACCCGGATCATCCGCACGTCGATGGTCGAGGAGTTGGACAAGGACTACGTGCGCACGGCGATCGGCAGCGGCCTGCCGCCGGTCGTGGTCGTCGGCCGCAACGTGCTGCGCAACGCCCTCATCACCCCGCTCACCGTGCTCGGCCTGCGGGTCGGCTACCTGCTCGGCGGCGCCGTCGTCATCGAGCAGATCTACTCGCTGCCCGGCATGGGCCAGCTCATGATCAACGCCGTGCGGGACGGCGACCCGGCCGTCGTGCAGGGCGTCGTGCTCACCATCGCGGTCGGCTTCGTCGTCGTGAACCTCGTCGTCGACGTGCTGTACCTCATCGTCAACCCCCGACTCAGGAGCGCCGCCTGATGCGCCGAGGACTCGCCACCCGGCTGGCCCGGCAGGCCCACCCCAGCCTGCGCTTCCGCCGCCTCAAGGCACCCTCCTGGATCTCCATCGGGGTGCTCGCCGTCGTCATCCTCGCCGCCCTGCTCGCGCCGGTGCTCGCCCCGCACTCGCCGTACGTGCAGGAGGCCACCGGCGGCGGACCGTCCGGGTCGCACTGGATGGGCCTGGACAGCAGCAACCGCGACATCCTCAGCCGGCTGATGTACGGGGCCCGCTGGTCGCTCGTCATCGGCCTCGGCGCGACCGCGATCGCGCTCGTCGCCGGCGCGGTCATCGGCGCCGTCGCCGCCACGGCGCGCAAGGCCGTCGACGAGACCGTCATGCGGCTGCTCGACGTCGTCATGGCGTTCCCCGGCATCGCGCTCGCGGCCGTGCTCGTCGCCGTGTTCGGCGGCGGCATCCAGGTGCTCGTCCTCGCGATCGCGTTCCTGTACATGCCGTCGATCGCCCGCGTCGTGCGGGCCAACGTGCTGGCGCAGTACGAGGAGGACTACGTCGCCGCCGAGCGCACCATCGGCGCGCGCACCCCGCACATCCTCATCCGGCACGTGGCCGTCAACTGCGCGGCGCCGGTGCTCGTCTTCTGCACCGTCATGGTCGCCGACGCGATCGTCTTCGAGGCGTCGCTGTCGTTCATCGGCGCCGGCGTGCGGCCGCCGAACCCGTCGTGGGGCAGCGTCATCGCCGACGGCCGCACGATGGTGCTGCTCGGCGGCTGGTGGGCGACGCTGTTCCCGGGCCTGCTCATCCTCGTCACCGTGCTGGCCCTGAACATCCTCGCCGAGGGCGTCTCCGACGCCTGGGCCTCGCCGGCCGCCCGGCCGGTCGCCCGCAAGGGTGTCGACGCCATCGAGCACGGCCCCAACGAGCCCACCGAGCTGCCCGGCCTGGCCGAGGCGGCCCGCCGGATCGGCGAGCGGGCCCGGCCGCTGCCCGGCGGCGAGCCGGTGCTGCGCGTGCAGAACCTGGTGATCGGCTTCCAGGACGGCGTCGACATCGTCGACGGCATCTCCTTCGACGTGCACCCCGGTGAGGTGCTCGGCCTGGTCGGCGAGTCCGGCTGCGGCAAGTCCCTCACCGCGCTCACCGTCATGGGCCTGCAGCCGCGCACCGCCCGGGTCGGCGGCCGCATCGAGTTCAACGGTCGCGACCTGCTGAGACTCCCGGCCAAGGAGCGGCGCCGGCTGCTCGGCCACGACATGGCGATGGTCTACCAGGACGCGCTGTCCTCGCTGAACCCGGCGATGACGATCCGCGCCCAGCTCAAGCAGCTGGTCCGCCGCGGCGGCCGGCGCAGCCCGGCCGAGCTGCTGGAGCTGGTCGGGCTCGACCCGGCGCGCACGCTGAGCGCGTACCCGCACGAGCTCTCGGGCGGCCAGCGCCAGCGGGTGCTCATCGCGATGGCCCTGTCGCGCGACCCGAAGCTCATCGTCGCCGACGAGCCCACCACCGCCCTCGACGTCACCGTGCAGGCCCAGGTCATCGAGCTGCTGCTGCGCCTGCGCGAGGAGCTGGGCTTCGCGCTGGTGCTCGTCTCGCACGACCTGGCGCTCGTCGCCGACGTCACCGACCGGGTCGTCGTCATGTACGGCGGGCAGATCGTCGAGCGCGGCGTCACCGCCGCCCTCATCGGCGCGCCCGCCCACCACTACACCCGCGGGCTGCTCGGCTCGGTGCTGTCGCTGGAGGCCGGCGCCGAGCGGCTCACCCAGATCCGCGGCGTGGTGCCGTCACCGGCCGACTTCCCGGCCGGCTGCCGGTTCGCCGACCGCTGCCCGATGGCCACCGACGTGTGCCGCGACACCGCCCCGGCGCTCACCGGCGACGGGCACGCGGTCGCCTGCCACCACCCGGCGCTCGACCTCGCGGAGGTGTCCCGATGACCGCGCTCCTGGACCTCAGCGACGTGCACGTCGTGCACAAGGCCCGCACCGGCGGGGTGTTCCGCCGCGACCGGGTGTACGCGCTCACCGGCGCCGACCTCACCGTCGGCCCGGGGGAGACGGTCGGCATCGTCGGCGAGTCCGGCTGCGGCAAGTCGACCCTCGCCCGGGTCCTCGTCGGGCTCCAGCGGCCCACCGCCGGCACCGTGCGGTTCCGCGGCGACGACATCTGGGCCCTGCCCGCCGACCGGCGCCGCCGGATGATCGGCGCGAGCACCGGCATGGTGTTCCAGGACCCTTCGACCGCGCTCAACCGCCGCCTGCCGGTCCGGCAGATCCTGCGCGACCCGCTCGACGTGCACCGCCGCGGTACCGCCGGGGAACGCGACGAGCGCGTCCGCGAACTCCTGCGGCTGGTCGGCCTGCCGGCGAGCGCCGCCGACGTGCTGCCGGGCCAGCTGTCCGGCGGCCAGCGGCAGCGGGTCGCCATCGCGCGGGCCCTCGCCCTGGACCCGGATCTGCTCATCGCCGACGAGCCGACCAGCGCGCTGGACGTGTCGGTCCGCGCACAGATCCTCAACCTGCTGCTCGACCTGCGGGAACGGCTGAACCTGGCGCTGGTGTTCGTGTCGCACGACATCCAGACCGTCCGGCGCATGAGCGACCGGGTCATCACGATGTACCTCGGGCGCATCGTCGAGCAGGCGCCGGCCACGGCGGTACCGGCGGGCGCCCGCCATCCGTACACCCGGGCGCTGTTCTCGGCCACGCCGGGCCTGCTCGACCCGATCGACCCGATCCCGCTCGTCGGCCCGGTGCCGTCGGCGACCCGGCCGCCGAGCGGGTGCCCGTTCCGGACCCGCTGCTGGAAGGCGGACGAGACCTGCGCCGGCGCGATGCCGCCGGCCGAGCACGAGGCGGACGGGCACGCCTTCCGCTGCTACCACCCGGTGCGCGACGGAGCCACCGACCGTGAACTGATCAGCCAAGCACAGGAGCGCACATGAGCACCGCCACCGCACTGACCGGCGTCATCCCGCCGGTGTGCACCCCGCTGACGCCGGACTTCGCCGTCGACACCGCGTCGCTGACCCGGCTGCTCGACCACCTGCTGGCCGGCGGGGTCGACGGGCTGTTCGTCCTCGGCTCGACGTCGGAGGTGGCGTACCTGCCCGACGCGCACCGCCGGGTCGTCCTCGACACCGTCGTCGGCCATGTCGCCGGGCAGGTGCCGGTGCTGGCCGGCGTCATCGACATGACGACCCTGCGGGTGCTCGACCACGTGCGGGCCGCGGTCGACGCGGGCGTCGACGGGCTCGTCGCGACCGCGCCGTTCTACGCCCGCACTCACCCGGTCGAGATCGCGCTGCACTTCCGGACCATCGCCGCCGCTGCCGGGCTCCCGCTGTACGCCTACGACCTGCCGGTCTCCGTGCACTCCAAGCTGCCCGGCGACCTGCTGCTCGACCTGGCCGGCGAGGGCGTCCTGGCCGGGCTGAAGGACTCCAGCGGCGACGAGGGCGGCTTCCGCAACGTGCTGCTCGGCCGGCGCGAGCGCGACGGGCTGGCCGGCTTCAGCGTGCTGACCGGCTCGGAGCTCACCGTCGACTCGGCGCTGTGGATGGGCGCCGACGGCGTGGTGCCCGGCCTCGGCAACGTCGACCCGCACGGGTACACGCGCCTCTACCGGGCCGCGGCCGCCGGTGACTGGGCCGCGGCCCGCACCGAGCAGGAGCGCCTGGTGCGGCTCTTCGACCTGGTCACCGTCGGCCGCGGCCGGATGGGCCACGGCTCCTCCGCGCTGGGCGCCTTCAAGGCCGCCCTCTACCTGCGTGGGGTCATCGCCCACCCGACGACCGCGGTGCCACAGATCCCGCTCGATGACGCGGAGATCGCCGCCGTCGGGAAGTATCTGGCAGCCGCAGGTCTTTGAGGGTCAGCGCCCGGCGCTCGACCAGGTGCCAGGACACCGCCGCGAGCGCCACGGTCAGGGCCAGGCTGATGCTGGTGTAGGCCGCGTAGCCCCACGCGCTGACCCCGAGCGTGGCCAGCACCTGCTGGACGACGAACCCGTAGATGTAGATGCCGTAGGAGTAGTCGTCGGTCGCCCCGATCCGGCGCAGCCGCCGCGGCATCCGCACCGCGGCCCAGACCAGCAGGTAGGCCAGCGCCGGGAAGCCGGCGACGAAGAACCCGCCCAACAGCAGGCTCGCCGCCAGGGCCACCGTGCAGACGGCGGCCAGCTCGTCGCTGATCGGGACGCGCTCGCGGTACAACTCGATGGTGGCCCCCATCAGGAACAGGGCGCCCAGGTGGATCAGCCACTGCACCGACACGGTGCCGAGCAGCGGCAGCACGACCGCGCTGTAGTACTCCGACGGCGGCCCGGTCGGGATCCACCCGCGCAGCTGGTCGGCGACCACGAAGCCGAACAGCACCCCGGCCAGCGCCGGCACCAGCCACCGCGCGCGGCGCAGCACCGCGGTCACGGCCAGCACGGCGACGGCGGCGTAGCAGGTCGTCTCGTAGATGAGTGACCACAGCGCGCCGTCGAAGACGCTGGTGCCGCCGATCTGCCGGCCCCACGGGGTGTCCGCCAGGAGGTCGTGGATGCCGTACTGCCGGACGCCCGTGAACCAGTTGCCCGTCACGTACTGCATCGGCCCCTTGGGCCCGCCCCAGAACCCGGCGAGCGTGCCGCGCTCGTACAGCGCGACAAGTGGCGCGACGACGAACGCCGTCACCAGCAGACAGACCCACAGTCCCGGCAGGATCCGCAGGGCCCGGTGCCAGGCGAAGCGGACCACGCCGGTGCGGCGGGCGGACCGGGTGATGAGCAGCCCGGAGATGACGAAGAAGCCGTAGACGGCCAGGGTGCCGATGTTGGTCTGGCCGTGGAACACGGTGGTGCCGAGGTCCTCCCAGCCGAAGCCGAGCGATCCGGCGTGGTCGAAGACGACGGCGAGGGCCAGCAGCAGCCGCAGCGCGCCGATGCCGTTGTCCCTGCCGTGCCATTCGGTTTCCAAGGTGTACCGCTGGTGCCGCTCGATGGCGGGCACTTCGCGGGCATGCGGAATCGCCCGCCCGCCGGCGGTTGTAGACATGGGTGCGCTCCGATTGTGGGGTGACGTCCGGTCAGGGGGCTGGGCAGCCCTCTACAGACGCCACACCTGCAGCGATGCGCGACCGGGTCGCTCACCGGCGCGCGTGTCCGGTTTATCGGACTTGGCGGCGATGGCGAGCACAGGGTGCGCGGACGTGGCAGGCCCCTCGGCGCTCATGGCGCTCACCGGCTGCTGCTGGTGCACCGGCGAGCCCACGGTGTGCATGAGGCGATGCTTGCGGCCGACGTGCCGGTGATGGTGGCGCACCTGCGCGGCCCGGGCCTCCGCCGGCACCGCGCGGCCTTCGCGGCCGTCCTGCAGGGCCTCGTCGGCGTGGATGAGGGCCTGGACCGCGGCGTCCGCCCGGACGTGCGCGAACGCGAGGTGCGCGGCCCGGGCGACGGCGAACGGCACCCCGATGAGCAACGCGACAAGCAGCAGCAGGACCAGCCCGCCCCCGAGTCGCGTCTGCCGCGTCGCCCCCCGCACGTAGTCGATGTTGACTGCTGCGTCGCCACCCTTGTGTCGTAAACCCGTCAGCGAGCGAAGGGTTCATCCCGGCGTCACACAGCGTCCGGTGCCCCCTCACACAGCGCCCGCAGACCGCTCACCCGGTTTCCGTCACCGCGCGGAGCGGACTTCGGGCATGTGGGCGACGACACGACCCAGTGCATCACCGTCACCGGCAACGGCTTCACGCTCACCCGGTCCGACCACAACAAGCCCACGAACGGCGCCCCCGGGTCGTACCCGTCGGTCTACGCCGGCTGCCACTGCGGCAACTGCTCCGCCGGCAGCGGCCTGCCTTTGCCCGTGTCGGCCGCCGGGTTCCGCGACGTCGCCACCAGCGTGGCTATGAGCTTCGCGGGCGGGCAGTGGGACGCCGCGTACGACATCTGGTTCGACCCGACGCCGCGCACCGACGGGCAGAACACCGGCGCCGAGCTTATGGTGTGGCTCAACCACGTCGGCGCGCCGCAGCCCGTCGGGTCCCGCGTCGCGACCTTGAGCCTGGCCGGCGGCACGTGGGACGTGTGGTTCGCCAACATCGGGTGGAACGTCGTGTCCTACGTTCGTACGAGCGGTACCGGATCGATCTCCTTCGCGGTCCACGACTTCTACGACGACATGCTGCGGCGCGGCTACGCCCAGCCGAGCTGGTATCTCACCAGCGTCCAGGCCGGCTTCGAGCCGTGGCGGGGCGGCGCGGGCCTGGCGGTCACCAACTTCAGCTACACCACCAGCGGCGGGCCGTCGTCCCAGGCGATCGTGGGCCAGGGCCACGGCGTCGAACCGTCAGCTCGCCACGGACGCCCTGGGTCGTCGGGGACGAGCCGCCGGCGCGGGCGGCGCTGCTGCTGGGCATCACCCGGCACGACCCCGACGGAGAGCTGCTGCGCGCCGCGGCGATCGGGCCCGCGGCGGCGGCGTTCGCCAGCCCGGCGAGGCTGCCGAGTCCCTGGTCGGCGGCCCGGCGGCCGACGCGCTGCGGCCGAGTGGGCCGTGCCGATGGCGCTCAGCGAGATCGGGGCGCCCGCCGCGGCCCGCCCTGCGCCGGGCCGCCGTGGTCGCGCTCGGTGGCTGATCGAGTACTCTGCTCGGGTGCCGTTCGCCCTGCCCCCGTGTGAGCCCGGAGGCCTCGACCGGGCGGCCGTCGCGGCCTCGATCGCCGCCTGGGTGACCTCGCCCGAGCTGGCCGCGCTGGCCGCGCACTTCGACGGTGAGCTGCCCGACGCGCCGCCCGCCGACGTGCTGGAGTGGGCGGCCGGCTTCTCCGCCGTGTGGGACTTCCGCGGCGGCGTCAAGGAGCGCTTCGACACCGCCCGCGTCGACTACGGCCCGGAGCTCGACGGCCGGCTGCGCGCCCTCATCCACGAGCTCGGCCTCGGCGGCCACGACCAGCCCTCGCGCGACGCCTACGACCACGTCGTCGTGCTCGGCGGCGGCATCCGGATCACGCTCGGCCGGGTCGACTACACGGCCCGCCTGCTCGCCGAGGGCCTCCGCACACGCACGGTCGCCGGGCTGGGCAGCCTCCGCCGGCGCGACGATCGTGAGGACCGCGAGGCCGTCCGGCTGGGCCTCGGCACCGTCGACACCGAGGCCGACATGGTGATGACGGGGTTTCAGCGGTACCTCCGACTGCCCGACCCGACCGCCGAGCGCCACGGCGACGGGTGGTGGCACCGCACCTGGTCGGACCGGCCGGTCGGCGACGTGCACGTGCTGGCCGCCGCCTCGACCCGCCCGGGCCGGCGCGCGAACACCGCCGACACGCTGATCGGCTGGGCCGAGCACATCGGCCCGCCGGCGCCGTCGGACCGGCTCCTGCTCGTGACGAACGACCCGTACGTCCGCCACCAGCACTGCGACGCCGTCCGCCTGCTCGGCGCGCGGTACGGCTGCGGCATCGAGACCATCGGCATCGACGCGAAGGCGATCGAGGCCTGGCACCGCCCGCTGAGCACGACCGAGCTGCTCCAGGACCTCCGCTCGGCGATCCTCGCCTCCCGCAATTTGTACGTGGCCTGCACGGCCTGACCTGAGGCCTGCGCCTGGCGCCGCGTCACGGTGTGTCCGCCCGCGGCGCCTCCCCGTAGGCGCAGGCCCCGGGGACTGTACGAATCGGCTCGATAAAAAACCGATACGTCTGGTAGATAGGGTCGGTGGGTGAAGATCGACGTCAGCGTGCTCGGCCCGCTGGAGCTGCGCCGCGACGACGTCGTGCTCGACCTCGGCACCCCGAAGCAGCGCACCGTGCTCGCGCTGCTCGTGGTGCACGCCAACCGCACGGTGACCCCCGCCCGCCTGGTGGAGGAGGTCTGGCCGGCGACCGCCCCCAACTCGGCCGGCGCGAACGTCACCACCTACCTCAGCCGCCTGCGCCGCGCGGTGGCCGGCGACGACTGCGGCCTGGAGCGCCGCGACGGCGGCTACGTCCTGCGCGTGCGCCCCGAGGCCGTGGACGCGCACCGCTTCACCGACCGGGCCGAGCGCGGCGACGCGGCCTGGCGTGCGGGCGACCCGCACGGCGCCGCGCAGCACTGGGAGGCGGCCCTGGCGACCTGGCGGGGCCGCGCCCTCGACGGCCTGCCGACCGGGCCCGAGCTCGACGCCGCCCGCGCCGACTGGACCGAACGCCGCCTCGCCGTCGTCGAACAGCACGCTCGGGCCCGGCTGCGGCTCGGCCGGCCCGCCGAGGTGGTCGCCGAGCTGCGCCGCCACACCCTGGCCGAGCCGCTGCGCGAGACGGGCTGGCTGCTGCTGATGGCGGCCCTCTGGCACGCGGGACACCCGGCGGCTGCGCTCGACGCCTATGAGCAGTCCCGAGTGGTACTGGGAGAGCAACTGGGCGTCGACCCGGGCCCGCGGCTGCGCGCCATGCACCGGGCGGTCCTGGCGGCCGACGAGCAGTCCGTCCGGCACCTGCTGGCCGACGACGTCCACGACCCCCGCCCGGCGCCCGACCACGCCCGCCACCCCGTCCCGGCGCAGCTCCCGCTGGGGGTGCCGGGCTTCACCGGCCGGTCCGCCGAGCTGGCCCGCCTGGACGCGGCCCTGGCCCGGTCGGCCGCCCAGCCCGCCGCGGTCGTCATCGCCGCGGTCTCCGGCATGGCCGGCGTCGGCAAGACCGCCCTGGCGCTGCACTGGGCGCACCGCCGCTCGGCCCGGTTCCCCGACGGCCAGCTGTACGTCAACCTGCGCGGCTACGACCCGACCGGCACCCCGGCAAGCCCGGCGGAGACGATCCGCGGCTTCCTCGACGCGCTGGGCGTGCGCGCGCCGCGCGTCCCGGACGGCCTGGCGGCGCAGTCCGCGCTGTACCGAACCCTCATGGCCGGCCGCCGCATGCTGGTCCTGCTCGACAACGCCCGCGACGCCGACCAGGTCCGCACGCTCCTGCCCGGCAGCCCAGGCTGCCTGGTCGTGGTCACCAGCCGCAGCCGCCTGGCCGACCTGGTGGCCCTGGAGGGCGCCGAGCCCGTGCTCCTGGACGCGCTGGCCCCGGCCGAGGCCCGCCACCTGCTGGCCGCCCGCATCGGCGCCGACCGCGTGTCGGCCGAGCCGGCCGCCATCGACGAGATCGTCGCCGACTGCGCCGGCCTGCCCCTGGCCCTCGCCGTGGTGGCCGCCAGGGCCGCGACGAACCCGCAGTTCAGCCTGGCCGACTTCGCCGCCGGACTGCGCGAGGCCGGCCTGGACGCGCTCACGGCGGAGGGCCGCGGCACCGACGTGCGGGCCCTCTTCTCGTGGTCGTACCAGCAGTTGCCCGCACCGGCCGCCCGCCTCTTCCGCCTGCTGGGCCACCACCCGGGCCCGGAGGTGTCACAGCCGGCCGCCGCGAGCCTGGCCGGGGTACCACTGGAGGAGGCGCTGTCGCTGCTGACCACGCTGACAAGGGCCAACCTGCTGACGGAGCACGCCCGGGGCCGCTACACGCAGCACGACCTCCTGCGCGCCTACGCCGCCGAACTGGCCGCGGCGAGTGACGACGACCCGGCCGCGGTGGAACGCTTCCTGGACCACTACGCGCACACCGCGTGTGCCGCGGCCATACTGCTCACGCCGCACCGCGCGCCGATCGCCCTGGACCCGCCCGTCCCCGGCGCGCACGTGGAGCCGCCGACAACGGCGGACGAGGCGCTGACCTGGTTCGCCGCCGAGCGGGCAACGCTGGTCGCCACGGTGGAGCTCGCCGCCGGCCGCCGCCTGGACCGGCACACGTGGCCGCTCGCGTGGGCGTCGACCGCGTACTTCGCCCGCCAGGGACACCACCACGAGTGGGCCGCCACCCAGCATGCGGCCCTGCGCGCGGCCGAGGCGGCGGGCGACCGGGTCCGCGAGGCGGAGGCCCACCGGGCGCTCCTGCGCGCGTACGGCAGGCTGGCCCGCGACACCGAAGCCGACCGCCACGCCGACCGGGCGCTGGCCCTGTTCGCGGAGATCGGCAACCCGATCGGGCAGGCCAACACCCACGTGAACCTGGCCCACGTCCTGACCCACCGCGGCCGCTACCGAGACGCCCTGCACCACGACCAGCAGGCGCTCGAGCTGTACCGCCTGGCCGGCGACACCCTGGGCGAGGCCGAGGCCCTGAACTCGGTGGGCTGGCAGCACGGCCTGCTGGGCGAGCACGAGCAGAGCCTGAAGTACACCCGGGAAGCCCTGGCCCTCCTGCACCGCATCGGCGCCGGGGCGCGGGCCGCCAACACACTGGACAGCATGGGCCACGCCCACCACCACCTGGGCGACCTGGCCGCGGCCGTGTCCTGCTACGAGCAGGCCCTGACCCTGGTCCGCGCGGCCGGCGACCGGTACAACGAGGCCGATATCCTGACCCACCTGGCCGACACCCTGGACGCTGCCGGCCGCCCCGACTCCGCCCGCGAGCACCGCGAGCAGGCCGAGACCATCCTCGCCGCCCTCGCCCGCTGAGCGGCCCGATCCCGACCTGCCCGGCGGTGGTGCACCTAGCTACACCCCAGGTCGGTACCTGGCTCCACTGTGCTGAGCGCCGCCGATTTCTAGTGTCGACGGCATGGCAGTCATCGACGTGAGCAACCTCCACAAGCGCTACGCCGACCACGTGGCCGTCGCCGACGTCTCCTTCAGCGTCGAGGCGGGCGAGATCTTCGGCATCGTCGGGCCGAACGGCGCCGGCAAGACGACCACCGTCGAGTGCATCGAAGGGCTTCGCGCCCCAGACGGCGGCTCGGTGCGGGTGCTCGGCCTCGACCCGATCCGCGACCGCGACGCCGTGCGCCGGCAGCTGGGCATCCAGCTCCAGGAGAGCCAGCTGCCGGACCGGATCCGGGTCTGGGAGGCCCTCGATCTGTACAGCTCCTTCTACCCCGACCCGGCCGACTGGCGCGCGCTGATGGACGAGCTCGGCCTCACCCCGAAGCGCAACACCCCGTTCGCGAAGCTGTCGGGCGGCCAGAAGCAGCGGCTGTCGATCGCGCTCGCGCTCGTCGGCAACCCGTCGGTCGCGATCCTCGACGAGCTGACCACCGGCCTCGACCCGCAGGCCCGCCGCGACACGTGGGAGCTGATCCGGCAGGTCCGCGCCCGCGGCGTCACGGTCGTGCTGGTCACCCACTTCATGGACGAGGCCGAGCGGCTGTGCGACCGCCTCGCCGTGATCGCGGCCGGCCGGGTCGTCACCGTCGACACGCCCGCCGCCCTCATCGCCGCCGCCGACGTCCCCGGCGTCGAGCGGCCCACGCTCGAAGACGCCGTCCTCGCCCTCACCGCCTCCGGGAGCCCCCGATGACCGCACTGCGCAAGCTGATCCGCGTCGAGACGAAGCTGTTCCTCCGTGAGCCCGTCGGCGCCTTCTTCGGCATCGCCTTCCCCGCCGTGCTCATCCTGGTGCTCGGCCTGGCCCTGCCCGGGTTCCGCGACCCGGCCGACGAGCTCGGCGGCAAGCGGCCCGTCGACATCTACCTGCCGATCACCATGACGCTGGCCATCGCGACGGTGACCATGGTGACCCTGCTCGGCGTGCTGTCCGGCTATCGCGAGCGAGGCGTCCTGCGCCGCCTGTCCACCACGCCGGTCTCGCCCGTCGCGCTTCTCGGCGCCCAGCTGGTGGTCAACGTCGGCGCACTGCTCGCCGGCTGCGCCCTGGCCTGGGCGGTCGCGGCCGCCGTGTTCGACGTCCCGCCGCCGGGCAACCTCGCCGGATTCATCCTCGCCTTCACGCTCGGCGCCAGTGCGATGTGCACCGTGGCGCTGCTCGTCGCGGCGGTCACGCCGAGCGCCAGGGCCTCGTCGGGGGTCGGGTCGCTGGTGTACTTCCCGATGATGTTCTTCGCGGGGGTGTGGACGCCCGGCCCGGCGATGCCCGACACGATCCGCCGGATCGCCGACTTCACGCCGCTGGGTGCCGCCTCGCAGTCGGTGCAGTCCGCCTGGTCCGGCGCGTGGCCGACGCCGTTGCACCTGGGTGTGATGGTGGCTTTCACGGTACTGCTGGGTGCGCTCGCCGCCCGCCACCTGCGCTGGGACTGACCGTCGTGCAGGGCGGCTCGTCGGGCGGGCGCTGGCCGTGCGACCGCCTGCGCGAGGCGCTGGCCGGCGGCCATCGGGGAGGTCTTCCGGCTCCGATAGGCGGCACCGCTGACGGGTCACACACGGACCCGGCCGGGCGTGCGCCGCTGATCCGGTTCGAGGGCGTCGGGTTCCGGTACCCGGGAGCGGACCGGGCGGTTCTCGACCGGCTCGACCTGGACATCCGGCCCGGCGAGCTGCTCGGGATCGTCGGGCTCAACGGCGCGGGCAAGTCGACGCTCATCAAGCTGCTCGCCGGGCTGTACGAGCCGGCCTCGGGGCGGATCACCGCCGACGGGACCGATCTCGCCGGCGTCGACCCCGGGGCCTGGCGGCAGCGGATCTCCGTCGTCTTCCAGGACTTCGTGCGATACCACCTGTCCTTCGCGGACAACGTCGTGCTCGGCAACGGCGCCGTGCCCCGCGACGAGCGGGCGCTGGCGGCGGCGGCCCGCGACGCCGGCCTCGCCGACGTGCTGGAGCGGCTGCCGAGCGGCTGGGACACGCCGCTGCCCCGGTCGCGGACCGGCGGGGTCGACCAGCGGCCGGCTCGTCGAGCAGGGCAGCCATGACGAGCTGCTCGGCGCCGGGGGCCGGTACGCCGGCCTGTACCGGATGCAGTCCGACGCGTACACCGAGCGGCCGGGGCAACGGAACTTGCGCGCGTCTGGCAGCATGCCCGCGTGCGAATCCCCCTCATGACGCTGGCGGCCGGCCTGGTCCTCGCGGTCGGTGCCTGCACCGCGCCGACCAACGTCGCTCAGCCCGGCCAGACCGTCACCGTCGAGCCCGCGACCGCGAGCGCGCCGACGAACGGCCCGTCCGGCAGCCCGGCGCCGTCGGGCAGCGCGGGGGTGACCGGCAGCGCCGGGCCGGCGGACGGCTGGGTGCCCGGCACGACCGCCAAGGGCGCGGTGCCGCCGGTCGTGGAGCACGGGCCGCGGGTCGGGAACCGGGTCGCGCTGACGTTCGACGCCGACATGACCGACTCGATGCTGCGCCGGCTGGCGAACGACCCGACCGTCAGCTTCGCCAACCGCAAGGTCATCGACATCCTGGAGCGGACCCGCACCCCGGCCACCTTCTTCCTGACGGGGGAGTGGGTCGAGACGTACCCCGACCTGACCCGGCAGCTCGCCGCGAACCCGTCGTTCGAGCTGGCCAACCACACGTACCGGCACCAGGCGTTCAAGTCCCCCTGCTACAACCTGCCGACCATCGCGCCGGACGCGATGACGGGCGACGTGGCGCACACGTTCGACGTCATCGCGCCCTACGGCGGACGGCAGACGCGGTACTTCCGATTCCCGGGACTCTGCTACGACGACACGGCGTTGCGGGCGCTGGCGCCGCTCGGGGTGACGGTCGTGCAGGGCGACGTCGTCAGCGGCGACCCGGGCGCCACGGCGGCGCCGCCCATCGTGCACGCGGTGCTGAGCAAGGTGAAGCCCGGCTCGATCGTCATCCTCCACGTCACCGAGGCGAACGCGCAGTTCACCGACGAGGCCCTGCAGCCGATCCTCGACGGCCTGAAGGCGCAGGGCCTCCGCCCGGTCACCCTGTCCGAACTGTTCCGTTAGGACGGATAGGACGGATAGGACGGAACACGCCGAGCCGCTGGGTCGCGCGGGTCAGTGCCACGTACAGGTCGCTCGCGCCCCGCGGCGACTCGGCGACGATGCCGTCCGGGTCGGCGACCACCACGCCGTCGAACTCGAGGCCTTTCGCCTGGGCGACGGTCAGGAGCACCACCGGGCGGTCCAGGTCGGGCTGCTCGCCGACGGCCGCGTCGGTGAGCACCGCCGACAACGCCGGCACGAGGCCGGCCGGGCAGATCACCGCGAAACGGCCGTCGCCGAGCTCGTCGACCAGCGCGGCGACGCGCCCGGCCAGGTGCTCCAGCTGACCCTCCGCGTCCCACGGTTCGACGCCGCTGGAGCGCACCGCTCGGGGCGGCACGATGGCGGGGTCGATGCCGGCGAGCACCCGCGCGGCCACGTCCATGATCTCGGCCGGCGTGCGGTAGCTGACGGTGAGCTCGGCGGCGCGCCAGCGGTCGGCGACGTACGGCGCGAACATCTCGCCCCAGGACGCCGGGCCCGACAGCGCGCCCGTCTGGGCGAGGTCGCCGACGACGGTCATCGACCGGCTCGGGCAGCGGCGCATGAGCAGCCGCCAGGCCATAGCCGGCAGCTCCTGCGCCTCGTCGACGATGACGTGCCCGAACGCCCACCGGCGGTCGGCCGCCGCTCGTGCGGCCGCGCCGAGCCGCTCACCGGTCGCGTGCCGGGCCGCCAGTGCATCGGCGTCCATCACGCTCGCCACGTTCGGTACCGCTGCCTCAGGATCATCCTCGAGCTCAAAGGACATCGATCCCGCTGTGATGTCGAGGACCCCCTGCGCGTACTCCAGGCTCGCCCGGTGCAGGGCCGCCGCCCGCGCCCGGGCCGCGCTGTCGTCCTCGCCGAGCAGCTCGGCCGCCTCGTCGAGCAGCGGCACGTCGGCCGGCGACCAGCCGCCCGCCGGGTCCCGGCGCAGCAGCTCGCGATCGACGGCGGTCAGCTGCGGCGCGGCCGAGGCAAGGGCGTCGGCCGACGCGAACAGGCCGGTGAGCAGCGCCTCCGGGGTCAGCACCGGCCACAGCTCGTCGAGCACCGCCCGCACCGCCGGCTCGGCCGCCAGATCCGCGCGGATGTCGGCCAGGTCGGTCGCGTCGAGGAGGTTGGGGCTGTCGAGCGCGTCGCCCTCGCCGAGCGGGTCGTCCCAGAACGGGTCGTGCCCCACCCGCTCCGCCACCTGCTCGGCGAGCGAGCCGAGCACCGCATCGACGAAGATCGGTCGCGCCACGTTGTGCAGCTGCCCCGAGCGCCGCGCCCGGCTCCGCGCCGCCTCCACGACATCCGGATGCAGCAGCAGTACCTCGGGCAAGACGTCGACGCGGATCGCTTCCGCCGGCACCCGCTGGCGGTCCCGCACCGCGGTGGCGAGCACGTCCGCCATCAATGCCCGCCCCTTCACCTCGGCCACGGCGGCCGGCTCGGCGCGCCGCGCGGTGATGCCCGGATAGAGGTCGCCCAGCGTCGCCAGCAGCACGCCGGTCTCCGCGAGCGACGGCAGCACCTGCGAGATGTACCGCAGGAACGCCGCGTTCGGCCCGACGATCAGCACACCGCGGGCGCTGAGCTGCTCGCGGTACGTGTACAGCAGGTACGCGGCCCGGTGCAGCGCGACGGCGGTCTTGCCGGTGCCCGGCCCGCCCTGCACGACCAGCAACCCGCCGAGGTCGGCCCGGATCACCCGGTCCTGCTCGGCCTGGATGGTCTCGACGATGTCCTTCATCCGTCCGGTCCGCTTGGCGGTGAGCGCCGCCAGCAGCGCGGCCTCGCCGGTCACCGCCCGGCTGTCGGCCGCCGCCCGGTCCAGGTCGAGCACCTCGTCGTCGAGCCCGACCACGGTGCGCCCGCGGGTGCGGATGTGCCGGCGCTGCGCCACGCCGTCCGGGTGCGCGGCCGTCGCCACGTAGAACGGCCGGGCCGCCGGCGCCCGCCAGTCCACCAGCAGCGGCTCGAAGTCGCCCTCGTCGTCGAAGATGCCGATCCGGCCGATGTGCCGGTGCCCGCCGTCGCGCAGGTCGAGCCGGCCGAAGCACAGCCCCGGCTCGACCGCGTCGTAGCGCGCCACCCGCTCGGCGTACATCGCCGCCGCCGCGTCCCGCTGCGACCGCGCCTCCGGCGTGCCGCCGGCCTCGCGCAGCAGCCCCGACAGCCGCCGCGCCGCCTGCTCCCGCAGCCGGTCGAGCCGGCCGTACAGCATCGTCACCGTGCCCTGCTCCTCGGCGAGCTCCGCGGCGCCGGGACTTGACAGACTTGACAACGTGCCTCCCGTTGGTATCCTTGCAACTGGAGGGGCTGACTTCAGCGTGCGCTGATTCGAGCCTCCGAATCAGCCATGGTAGCGCGGCCGGCGGCGGTCCGCGCTTTTTCTGTTTCCGGGTCATCTCCGGCCGCCGAACGTCCAGGCGTGCACCTCGACGGCGGCGTAGCGGTCGGCGGTCAGCACCGCCCGCGCCGTGTCCGCGTCCGGCACCCGCACCAGCGCCGCCGTGCCCAGCCACGCGTCGCCGTCGTCGGCGAGCAGCGGGCCGTACGCGATCAGGTCGTCCCGCCGCGGGACCTCCAGGTCGGCCGCCGGGCCGGCGCCGAGGCCGAGCACCAGGAAGCCGTCGCCGCGGCCGCCCGGGTACTGCCACATCGTCCGGCCGAGTGCGTTGTGCCAGCGGCGCAGGAGCACGTCGCGGTACACGCCGGCCTGATATCCCGGCTCGTCGAAGGCGAACGCCCGGGCCGCCGTGACGTCCGGCAGGTCGACGACGTGGACGCTGCCCGTCGGCGTCTCGCCGTCGGCGCCGAACGTCGGGCCGCGCGCGATCATCCCGTCCGCGAACCGGTCCATGTACGACCAGTGCGCCTCCAGCAGCTCGCCGCGCAGCTCCAGCGAGCCCGGCCGGTCGCGGTGGTAGCAGAAGAACTCCATGCGCCGGATTCTGTCGTACCCCGCCGGTAGGTTCGGCTCGTGAATCGCACGGACCGGCTGTATGCCATGGTCGAGGAGCTGCGGGCCGTCGCGCCGCGGCCGCGCAGCGCCCGGTGGCTCGCCGGCCGCTTCGAGGTCAGCGTGCGCACCGTCGAGCGCGACATCAGCGCCCTGCAGCAGTCCGGCACACCGATCTACGCCGAGCAGGGCCGCACCGGCGGCTACTGCCTCGACAAGGCGCGCACCCTGCCCCCGGTCAACCTGACGCCCGACGAGGCCGTCGCGATGGCCGTGGCGTTGCGGCGCCTCGACGGCACGCCGTTCCGCGCGGCCGCGGGCTCGGCGCTGCGCAAGCTCGTCGCGGCGATGCAGGCCGACGACGCCGAGCGGGCCCGCGACCTGGCCGGCCGCATCCACCTCGTCGGCGACACCGCCCCGGCCCTGCCGGTGCCCCGCGCCGTGGCCGACGCGGTGTCGACCCGCCGGGTGCTGCGCATCGGCTATGCGGACCGGGCGGGCTCGGCCACGCTGCGGGAGATCGAGCCGATGGGGTATGTCGGGAGGGCCACCTACTGGTATGTCGTGGCCTGGTGCCGGCTCCGCGACTCCTTACGCGCGTTCCGTGTCGACCGGATCAGCTCGGTCGCCGTCACCGCCGAGGTGCCGGCGCCGCGCACGCTGCGCAGCGCCGACCTCGACATCCCGCGCGACAAGGTCCGCCAGCTCAGCCTCGACTGACCGGGCGGCCTTCCCGGCGGTGGCCTCAGCCGCGGTTGACGGCGAAGACGCCGAAGAGGTTGCCCGACGGGTCGATGACGTGAGCGAAGGTCACGCCGCCCGCGTTCGTCTGGGCCGGGCGCTGGATCTTGCCACCGGCGGCCTCGACCCGGCGGCAGGTGTCGTCGACGTCGGCGACGCGCACGGCGAAGATCGCGTAGTTCGGCACCCGGCCGTCGGTCGCGAAGAGCCCGCCCCGCAGCCCGTCGGGGTCGCCCGTGGCGAAGAACCGGTAGGCCGGGTCCGTGCTCCGGCTGTCGTCGCCGGCGACGGTCCAGCCGAAGACGTCGCCGTAGAACCGCTCGGCCGACGCCGGGTCGTCGGTCCCGACCTCGAACCAGCCGATGCCGTTGAAAGCCGTCATTGGGTCACCTCTCGTGACGAAGGGAGAAACCGTGTACCTCCTCACCGTCGTCGTCGCTGGCGACAGCCCCCTGTCGGTGATTTCAGGCGATGCGGTCGAGGCCGGTGAGTTCGGCGGACAGCGACCACAGGCGGGCCGCGTCCGCCTCGTCGGTGGATGGGCTGTCGAGGAGGCGGCAGTCGGCGCAGTATTCGCCCCCGTGGGCGTCGAGCTCCGGGGCGGTTGCTGCCCAGACCTGGGTCGCCGCGCCCTGCTCGGCGGTGCGGAACAGGCCGGGCAGCGACTCGCCGTCCGCGTCGATCCAGCCCGCCGCGACCATCTCGTCCGTGGTCAGGTGGCGCTGCAGTGGTGTGCGGATCCAGCCGGGGTTGACCGAGAACGCGCGGACGCCGTGGCGCCGGCCGAGGCGGTCGAGGTGGCGGGCGAAGAGGATGTTGGCGGACTTCGACTGGGTGTACGCGGCCCACTTGTCGTAGCCGGCCGTGAAGTGCACGTCGTCCCACCGGATCGTCCAGTCCGGGTTGCGGCCCGAGGCCACCGCCACGACCCTTGCGCCGCCGGCGGCGCTGAGCGCCGGCCACAGCAGGTTGGCCAGGGCGTAGTGGCCGAGGTGGTTGGTGGCGAACTGGGCCTCCCAGCCCGGGCCGACCCGTGTCTCGGGACAGGCCATGACACCGGCGTTGCCGATCAGGATGTGCAGCGCCTCGTGCCGGCGCAGGAAGTCCTCGGCGAAGGTCCACACCGTGTCGAGGTCCGAGAGGTCGAGCGCGTGAACCTCGACGCCGGCGTCGTTCGACAGTGCCGCCGCGGCCGCGGCCGGGCGGCGGGCCGGGACGATCACGCGGGCGCCGGCGCCCGCCAGTGCGCGGGTCGTGGCCAGGCCGATGCCCGAGTAGCCGCCGGTGACGACGGCCGTCTTGCCCATGAGGTCGATGCCGGCGAGTGCCTCGCCGGCGGTGCGAAGGGTGGTGTCGCTGCTCATGCCGGCGGACGCTATGAGCTAGACCTCGGTCTAGGTCAAGGTTACGGTCGACGGCATGAGCGACGAGCAGCTGAGCATCGGGCAGGTCGCCGAGCGGACCGGGTTGAGCGTGCACACGCTGCGACTGTACGAGCGCGAGGGGCTGCTCGCCGGCGAGGTCCGCCGCGACTCATCCGGCCGGCGGGTGTACACCGGCTGGGACGTCGAGTGGCTGGCCAACTGCGTGAAGTTCCGGGCCTCCGGGATGCCGCTCGCCACGATCGCCCACCTGGCCCGGCTCGTCCGCGACGGCAGCGGCAACGAGGGCGAGCGGCTCGAGCTGCTCCGCGCCCACCGGCACCACGTCGTCGCCCAGCTCGACCAGCTGCAGGACTGCCTCGCCCTCATCGACGCCAAGGTGCGCAGCTACGAGGCCCACCTCGCCGCCGGAGTGGGCGGCGATCCGTGGGTCAGTGCCGGCCGGTGACCGGCGAGCCGACCGTCGACCGGCTCGCCTCGTCCAGGCGGGCGAGCACCGGCGGCGGCAGTTCGTAGGTCAGGCCGGCCAGGTTCGCGGTCAGCTGCTCGACCGAGCGTGGGCCCAGGACCACCGACGTGACGTCGGGCCGGCTGCCCAGCCAGCCGAGAGCGACGTTGGCCGGCGTTGTCTCCAGCGAAGCCGCCGCGGCGGCGACCGCGTCGGCCACGTCGAAGTGGTGGGGAGACAGGAGGCCGTCGACGTATGCCTTGGCCGCCGGGCCCGGCATCGCGGACCACTCGGCCAGGCGGGAGCCTTCCTGCGGTGGCGCGCCCCGGCGGTAGCGCCCGGCCAGGAGCCCGCCGCCCAGTGGGCTGTAGGCGAGCACGCCCAGGCCCAGGTGGCGGCAGGTCGGCATGATCTCCGGCTCGATCGCCCTGGCGATGAGCGAATAGTTGGCCTGCAGGCTCACGAACGGGGTGCCGGCCTGCCGGGACGCCGCCCATTGGGACTCGACGATGTTCGCCGCGGAGAAGTTGGAGCAGCCGAGGTACAACACCTTGCCCGAGCGCACGAACGTGTCGAGGGTTGCCATCGTCTCCTCGATCGGGGTTTCGGCGTCCGGCACGTGGCACTGGTAGAGGTCGATGTAGTCCGTGCCCAGGCGGCGCAGGCTCGCCTCCAGCGCTCGGGTCAGGTGGGCGCGGGACAGGCCGCGGTCGTTCGGGCCGGGGCCCTGCGGCACCGCCGCCTTCGTCGCCAGCACCACCTCCGGGCGCCGGTGGGCGATCGCCCGCCCGACGACCTCCTCGCTGGTGCCGCCCCGGTAGGTGTCGGCGGTGTCGACGAGGTTGTGGCCGGCGTCCAGGAACGCCTCCACGATCCGGCGTGCCTCCGGCTCCGGGGCCGGGGCTCGCGGGTCGGTGCCGAAGTTCATCGTGCCCAGGCAGGCGCGGGAGACGCGCAGGCCCGACCGGCCCAGTGTCATGTACTGCATGCCACCCTCGGTACAATCGGAATCGTGATTCCGCTTGAACATACGGAACCTGGATTCCGGTTGTCAACCGTGGCGGCGGCGTGATCCGGTCCGACGCTGCCCGGAACCGGGCGAAGGTGCTGGAGGCGGCCGAGGCCGTGCTCGACGAGCAGGGGCTCTCCGCCCGGATGGACGAGATCGCCCGGCGCGCCGGCGTCGGGGTCGGCACGCTGTACCGCCACTTCGCCACGAAGGAGGCGCTGTACCAGGCCATCGTCGCCGCCCGCATCGACCAACTGCTGGAGGAGGCCGACCGGCTGCGCGCCGGCGCCGACCCGGCCGCGGCGTTCTTCACGTTCTTCACCCGGATCGTGGACGGCGCGGCCCGCCAGCGGACCCTGACCGACGCCCTGCGCGGCGCCGGCATCGACGTCAAGGCGCACCAGACCGAGCAGCAGGCGGCGATGCGGCGGGCCATCGACGACCTTCTCCGTGCGGCGCAGGCGGCCGGTGCCGTGCGCGAGGACGTGGCGCTGCCCGAGATCCTCGCGCTGCTGCGCGGCGCCGGGCTGGCCGCGGAGACGGGCACCTATCCCGTCGGGATCGTGCTCGACGGCCTACGTCGTCCGGCGTAGTGGCGGGGCCGCTCCATGACCGACGCCCCGCCGCCGCGGCGCGGGCAGGATCGTGGGCATGACTGCTTCGATCGCTCGCGATGAGCTCCAGACCGCGATGGCCGCCGGCGACGTGACGGTGGTCGACGCGCTGCCGGCCTTCCCGTACGGGCAGCGCCACCTGCCCGGCGCGCTGAACCTGGTCGCCGAGGACGCCGGCGGGAAGGCCGCCGAGGTGCTGCCGGACAAGGCCGCATCGATCGTCACCTACTCCACGAACGCCATGTGCGGCCGGGGTGAGGCGCTCGCCACGCGGCTGGAGGAGCTCGGCTACACGGGCGTGCGGGTGTACCGCGACGGCATCGAGGACTGGGTGGGAGCCGGCCTGCCGGTAGAGTGACCGACTCGTGGGGCGGATCGTGGGGTACCGGCCGGCCGAGCGGGCCGTCGCCGAGCCGGTGACGAAGTTCGGCGGGCAGCCGGTCTGGCTGGAATTGCCGCGATGGCCGCTCAGCGCCGCCTGGGGCACACCGATGCGGTTCGTCGGACAGATCACCCTGGAAGCGAAGCTCGCCTATCTCTTCGTGACCGCGGCCGACGACGCCGACGACTTCGACCCGGACGTCATCTTCCCCGACGGCGGGGAGAACGCGGTGATCATCCAGCCCGGCGGCGCCTACGACGGGACGACCGTCGAAGCTGCCACCGGGCCCACGGTGAGCCACGAGGAGTACCTGGTCGAGGAGGACGACGCAGCCGACGACCAGGACGACGACCGCATCGGCCAGGGCGGGCCGGTGACGCTGCGGGAGGAGCCCGGCGGCGGGCCGTGGGGGCTCCTGCTGCGCCTCGCCACCAACTGGACGCCGTTCCACCTCAACCTCGGCGCCGCCCCGGTGCTGATCGCGCTGATCGACGCCGACGGGTGCCGCGGCTGCATGCTGGTCGAGGATTCGTAGGCCTGGCGGGTTCGTAGGTCTGGCGGGTTCGTGCCGTGGCGGGTTCCTGCCAGGCCGCGGGCGTTCCGCCGCATCGACCGGTGCCGGTAGACACCGTGCATGCTCATCGACGAACGCCGCAGGCGTCGCGCGGGTGCCGCGGCCGCCGCCCTCGCCCTGCTCGGGCTGCTGACCGGCCCGGTCACGCCCGCGGGCGCCGCGCCTGCTCCGGCGAAGCAGGCGCAGCACGGACGAGACACCACCGTCACCCTCATCACCGGCGATGTCGTGAGATTGATCGACGTCGCTGGCGGGAAGCGGATCGCGGACGTTCGCCGCCCGCAGCGCGCGCCCGGCGGCGTGCGGACCGAGACCATCGGCGGCGACCTCTACGTCTGGCCCGACGAGGCCCTGCCGCTCGTCGCCGCCGACCGCCTCGACCGGCGGCTGTTCAACGTCTCGCTGCTCGTGCGCAGCGGCTACGACGACGCGAAGCGGGCCGAGCTGCCGCTGATCACGACCGCCGCCGCGGCGCCGCCGAACACGGCCAAGGTGCGGGACCTGCCGAGCGTCAAGGGCTCCGCCGTGCGAGCCGGGAAGCGCAAGATCCGCGACACCTGGAACGGCGTGCTCGCCCAGCGGAGCACCGGCGGCAAGCTGTGGCTCGACGGTACCGTCAAGGCCAACCTCGCCGAGAGCACCGCACAGATCGGCGCGCCGGCCGCCTGGGCCCAGGGCCTCACCGGCAAGGGCGTCAAGGTCGCCGTGCTCGACACCGGCGTCGACCTCGACCATCCCGACCTCGCCGGCCGGGTCGGCACGACGGCGAGCTTCGTGCCCGGCGAGAGCGTCGAGGACGGCAACGGCCACGGCACCCACACCATCTCCACCGTCGGCGGCAAGGGCGCCGAGCCGGGCGTGGCGCCGGACGCCGACCTCATCGCCGGCAAGGTGCTGTCCGACGCGGGCACCGGCGAGGACTCGTGGGTGATCGCGGGCATGGAGTGGGCCGTCGCCCAGCACGCCAGGGTGGTCAGCATGAGCCTCGGCGACTCGCTGCCGAGCGACGGCACCGACCCGGTGAGCACCGCGCTGAACACACTCAGCGCGCAGAGCGGCACCCTGTTCGTGGTCGCGGCCGGCAACACCGGCGCCGAGGCGGCGATGGGCGCGCCCGGGGTCGCCGACGCGGCGCTCACCGTCGCCGCCGTCGACCGCGACGACCAGCTCGCCTACTTCTCCAGCCGCGGGCCGCGCTACGGCGACTACGGGCTCAAGCCCGACATCGCCGCCCCGGGCGTGGACATCACGGCCGCCGCGCCGGGCGGGGGCTACGCCACCATGTCCGGTACGTCGATGGCCACCCCGCACGTCGCCGGCGCCGCGGCGATCCTGGCCCAGCAGCACCCCGACTGGACCGGCGCGCGGCTCAAGGACGCGCTCATGGGCAGCAGCAAGGCGCTGCCCCAGCTGGACGCCTACGCCGTCGGCGCCGGCCGGGTCGACATCCCGGCATCGCTGAGTGCCGATGTCACCGCGACCGGCTCGCTCTGGTTCGGCTTCTACGGCTGGCCGCACGACGACGTGGCGCCGATCGAGAAGACCGTCACCTACACCAACAGCGGCGCCGCCCCGGTGACGCTGGCGCTGAGCGAGACCGCCGCGATCGCCGGCGGCCCGTACGACGTCGATCCGGGGGCCGATGCCGGTACCGCCGCACCCGAGGAGATGTTCACCCTCTCCACCGACACGCTCACCGTCCCGGCGCAGGGGAGCGCGTCGGTGACCATCACCGCCAGGCCATCGATGGCGATGACGGCTCGACGGTACCTCGGGCAGATCACCGCCAGCACCGCCGGCGCCACGGTCCGCACCCAGTTCGGCCTCTACACCGAGGACGAACGGCACAACCTGCACGTCTCGGTCCGCGACCGGCAGGGCCGGCCGGTGCAGGGCTACCTGGAGCTGCAGGCGTTCGGCCAGGCCGACCCGTACGTCTACGCCTTCGACGGCGACCTCGACGTGCGTCTCCGCCAGGGCGTCTACAGCGCGCTCACCCTCGTCCCGGTGACCGGCAGCCGGGGCCCGGACTCGCAGGCCATGGCCCTGCTCGGCGACCCTGAGATCGTGCTCGATCGCGACCGCACCGTCACGCTCGACGCCCGCCAGGCCCGGCAGGTGACGGCGGAGCTGCCCGGCCGGCCGAAGGTCGAGGACCGGGTGCTGCAACTGAACTGGTATCGCAGCGACGGCGCGACATCGACGCTCGACGAGCAGATCATCCTCCCGCCGCAGTACGACGAGGCGTTGGTACTGCCGACAAAGCGCGTCACCAGGGGCACCTTCGAGTACGAGACCCGCTGGCGCCAGGCGTACCCGCTGCTCACGATCAACGACGACCTGCCGTTCCTCGGCCAGCCCGGCTCCAGCCTGTACGACGGCCGCGACCAGCTCGACGTCGTCCGGGCCGGCATCGGCGCTCCGGAGGACTACGCGGGCAAGCGCGTTCGTGGCAAGGCGGTCGTGGTGACCCGCTCCGACGCGGTCGGCCCGGCGCAGCGCGCGGCGAACGCCGCGGCGGCGGGCGCGCGGTTGCTGATCGTCGTCAACGACGGCCCCGGCAAGCTGCTCGAATGGGTCGGCGCCGACGACGGCACCCCCAGCCCGGTCCCGGTCGTCTCGGTGACCAGGCGGGCCGGCGCGACGCTGCCCGGCCGGCTGCGGGTCGAGGGCGTGCCGAACTCGCCGTACGTGTACGACCTGGTCGCGCAGTACCCCGGCCGCATCCCGGCCGACCTGACCTACCGGCCGCGGCCCGACCAGCTGGCCCGGGTCGACATGCGGTTCCACGGCACGACCGCCACCCCGAGCGGCGAGTACCGCTGGGCGTTCCGCCCGTACCGCCCGGTCGCGGTCGGCTTCCTCCAGTCGATCACGATGCCCGGCACGCGAACCGACTACGTGTCGGCGCCCGCCGGCACGAGCTGGGCCGAGACGTCGCTCACCGGCCCCGGCTACGCGGTCGAGTCGCGCTCGGGCGTGCACGCGTACCGCGCCGGCAGCCGCCAGGTCAGCGACTGGTTCGCGCCGGTCGCCCACCCCCGCAACGGGTCCGGCTTCTGGTGGTCGTCGCGGCAGGTCGGCTTCGCCGAGTTCAACGTGCAGCCGTGGACCGACAGCGGCACCGACCACGGCGGGTACATGCAGGACGGCACCGACCAGCGGCGGTTCCGGGTCTGGGAGAAGGGGCGGCTCGTGGCCGACTCCGAGTGGCCGGCCGCGTACCTCAACCCGGCGACCGACGGAGCGCTGACGTACACGCTCGACCTCCAAGCGTCGCGGGACCCGGCGCTGTACCGGCTGTCGACCAGCACCCACACCACGTGGACGGTCAAGGCCCAGCCGATCGGCGACCCGGCCCGGATCGACATCCTGCCGCTGCTCCAGCTCGACTACACCGTCGAGACGGACCTGTCGGGCACGGCGCGGCCGGGCCGCAACGCGGTCGGCGTCGCGGCGGGGCACCTGCCGGGCGCGGTCGGCGGCGGTACCGTCACCGCGCTCGCTCTGGAGATCTCCTTCGATGACGGCCGGCATTGGCAGCGTACGACGCTGGTCGATGGCGTGGCGCGGTTCGTCCCGCCCCGTGGCGCCGGCTACGTGTCGCTGCGCGCCACCGCGCGCGACGACCGGGGCAACACGATCGAGCAGGAGGTGATCCGGGCCTACGCGGTGCCCGACTGGCGCTGACGGCCCTATGATCGGCGGATGCTCGGCCCCCTCGGCCTCGACCCCGACGAGGAACGGCTGTACCGATGCCTGGTCGCGGGCGGCGGCACGCTCGACGAGCTGACCGCCCGCGACCCCGGGCCGCGCACGGCCGAGCTACTCGCCGCGCTCGTGGCCCGGGGCCTCGCGGTGGCCGAGCCGCAGGGCACCTACGCCGCCGCACCGCCGGCCATCGCCCTCGGCGCGCTGCTGCGCCAGCAGCGCGACCAGCTCCAGGCCGCCGAGCTGGCGCTGCTCGCCCTGGCCGAGGAGCACCGGCGCACCGAGGCCGCCCGGGGCGCAGGTGTCGTCGAGGTGATCACCGACGTCGACGCCGTGCGGCACCGGTTCGCCCAGGTGCAGCGCGCCGCCCGGCACGACGTCCGCTCACTCGTCGTGCCGGGCCTGGAGGTGGTGCCGCACAAGGACAACGCCGCGGGGGACGACGGGCTGCGCCGCGGCGTGCGGTACCGCGTCATCGTCGACCGGGCGTCCCTCGCCGAGCCCGGCCTCGTGCAGCTCGCCGCGGCCAGCATCGCCGAGGGCGAGGAGATCCGGGTCATCGAGAAGACCCCGGTCAAGATGATCATCGCGGACGGCCAGGTGGCGATGCTCCCGCTGCTCTCCGGCCGGCACACCGCCGCCGCCTCGGTGCTGGTCCACGCGAGCGGCCTGCTCGACGCGCTCATCGCCCTCTTCGAGGAGCTGTGGGAGCACGCCTATCCACTGTGGACGGACACGGCGGCCGAGCTCGAACCGCTCGACCGCCGCATCCTCACGCTCCTGCTGGCCGGCCTGACCGACCAGGCGATCGCCGGGCAACTCGACACCAGCCTGCGCACGGTCCAGCGGCGCATCCACGCGCTCATGCTGCGGGCCGGCGCGGAGACACGCATCCAGCTGGGCTGGCACGCGGCCCGCAAGGGCTGGGCATGAGCGGGCTCGACCGCCGCTCCGGCCCGGGCGCGGCCGGCTGCCGGCTCGCCGTGCGCGTCCGTGGGCCGGCCGTGGCCGACGCGGTCGGTGCCGCCTGATGGCCTTCCGGGAGATCGGGCACTGGGACGGCCGTTGGGCGCCTGACGGCCTGCCCGACGTGTGCGACTTCGTCGACCCGGCCGCCGACCCGGCCGAGCAGCGGGCCGTCGCGGCCTACCTCCGGTCCGGCACCTCCGTCGTCGTGGCCATGGGCTTCTCCGTCTGCCGGCTGTGCGGGCGGGGTAACGGCAACGAGGAGCTGACCGACGGCGCGCACTTCTTCTGGCCCTCGGGCCTGGCGCACTACGTCGAGGAGCACGCCGTCCGCCTGCCGGCCGAGGTCGTCGCCGTCGCCGCACGCGCTGTCGCCCCACCCGTGGACCTCGACCGCTTCAAGTTCGAGGCGTGGGAGTCCGGCGAGATCAAGGTCGACCTCGAGTGGTGGAAGGGGCAGACGGGCACCCGGTCCGGTGTGCACCTGCTCGGGTGCCGGCGCAGCGCGGTCGTGGCCCGCTGGGACCTGCCGGCGACGGCCGACATCTACGTGGACCGGGTGCCGGCCGGCGGTGTCGCGACCCTGGCGCGGATCGGGCGGCTCGTCGGGGCTGCGTGGCCGGCGTCCGGCCTGCGGGCGCTGCTCGCCACCCAGCCACTGCTCGCGGCCCCGGGCGGCAGCCCCGCGCGCCTCCACATGGCCCTGGAGGCGGCGCCTGACCTGCGGCCGTATCTGTTCTACAGCACGGGGGACGGTCTCGTGCCCGTGCGCAGGCCGGGATCGCCCTGACAGGAAATTGCGCCAGTGCGGCCCTGGGCCACGGGGGCCGGCGGCGTACTCCTGTGACCGCCGGGCCGCGCGGGTCAGACGGGGCGATGGAACGCGATGACGTGGTGGTCGACGGTGAAGCCGGACCGCGCGTAGGTGGCCACCGCGCCGGTTGGGTTGTCGGCGTCGGCGTCCAGGGCGGCGTGCGTGTAGCCGGTCCGGCCGGCCGCGTCCAGCACGTCGGCGAGCAGGGCGCTCGCGATGCCCCGGCGGCGCCAGGGCGCGTCGGTGCCGAGCTGGCCGATGTAGAGGCGGCTGGGGGTGTCGCTGCCGTAGGCCAGCAGGTAGCCGACGAGCGTGTCGCCGGCGACGGCGATCCGCGACAGCTCGGGGCGGAACGTCGCCGAGGCCACGGTCAGCGCCGCCCACGCGTCGAAGGCGCGCTCCTGGAAGCCCCACAGGCCCTGGAACGCCGCCGTGTGCAGGGCGTGCACCTGTCGTTCGTCGCTCCGGCGGTACTGCTGAATCCTCAAACCATCGATCGGCGCCACCGTCGGCGGCGGTGCGGTGGGCGCCGACATCTCGAGGAAGTGGCGCGCGACGGTGAACCCGAACCGCTCGTACAACCGGAGCGCGGGAACGTCGGCGACGCCGGTCACGACCTGCCCCGCCCACGACGCCTCCGGCGCGACCTCGGCGTGCCGGGCCGCGGCCCGCTCCAGCTGCCAGGCCAGCACCCGGCGGCCGAGCCCGCCGCCGCGCCGGTCGGGATGGACGCCCCCGATCAGCTCAAGTCGATGTCCCCCCGCGGGCGGCAGCGGCACCAGGCCGACGCCCGCCAGCCGCCCGTCGCCGTCGAGGACCAGGAGCGTGTCGGCGGACGGTTCGGCGACCTCGTGCCGCACCACGTCGTCGACGTCGGAGGGCGCGTGCCCACCGGGGCCGCCGCCGGCCGCGGCGACGGTGTTGATCAGCTCCGCCACGGCGGCGGCGTCGCCGTCCCGGTACGGCCGTTCATGGAAGTCCGTCACGCTCGACACCGTATGCGCTACCCGATCGGGCCGTCGATGTAGTTCTCGACAGTGGCGCCGCCGTCTGCTCGACGGGGTTCAACGCGACCGGGTGGCCGAGGGCTGGGCCGGGTCGGTGACGCTCCACAGCATCGCCGTGCCGTCCCAGCTGGCGGTCGCCACGATGCGTCCGTCGGGGCTGAACGCCACCGAGAACACGTTCTGCGTGTGACCCGTGAGGGTGGCGATGGGCTGCCGGACGGGCGGGCTGGCCGCCTCACCGGGGCGGTTCGGGCGTGACCGGTCGGCGATGGCGACGGCGACGACGACGGCCAGGACGGCGGCGACCAGGCCCGCGGCAAGCCAGCGACGCGAGCGTCGTGGCCCGGGGACAGGGGACGGTGTCGTGAGCCCGGCGCTGGCCATGCGCGGATCATAGATCGACAACGGTGCCGCAGACAGCCCGCAACTTCCTCGGGTCACAGCACTAGCCCCACTCGTTGACGAGCCCCTGCCCGGCCAGGAACCGCTCCGCCCGCGGTTCGGCGACGCTCTGGGTGGCGAGCGTGCGGCCGTCCGCGTCGAGCGCCTCGATCGTGAGCGTGGCCGGCGCCGGCGCGGTGACGATGCCGACGCCGCCGGTCAGCGGCACGGTTCCCACCGTCGCGCCGGTCACGCGCAGTTGGGTCGCGGTGGGCGGGGCGATCACGAGGAGGCGGTCGGAGTACCCCAGCGTCGCCTCGTCCGGCAGCCGGACCGTCACGATCGCGTCCGACGCGGCGACGGCGGTGGCCATGCGCGCGGCCGGCAATGCGCGCGGTGGGTGCTGGGCCTTGCGGCGCACGTCCCAGATCAGCAGGGGCTCGCCGGTGCCGGCGACCGCGCACACCACCGCCGAGCCGCCGGCCAGCTCGCCCAGGCCGACGACGACCGGCCGGTCCTCGCCCTCCGGTGTGCCGCCCCAGAGGATCCGGTACCGCTGGACGCCGAGCCCCGGCAGGTTCGGCCAGCGCCCCAGCAGCTCCCCGGCGACGTCGGGAAGGTCCTCGCCGCGCTCGACCGGCGCCACGGCGGACGTCCCGGCCGGCGGCGCCACGTACGCGATCTCCCGGACCGTGCCGTCGCAGGTCACCCGCCACCACGCGACCGTGCCGGGCAGGACGAGGAACTCGCCGCCCGTGGCCCACGTGTGCTCCAGCGTTCCGCCGGGCCCGACGTGCGTCGTCGCCGACGGCTGGGCGACGCAGCCCGGGGGAGCCATCGCGACCGAGTCGATGAGCGTGAACGGACCGAGCGGTCCCTCGCCGAACCGTAGACCGGCCAGCGCCGCCCCGGAGGCGCTGGCCGGGCCGTCAGCGGTGACGAACAGGGCACGCGTGTCGTTGTGGAACGCGGCGCCGTACAACCGGCGGCCGTCCACGTCGACCACGAAGAGCACCTTCACCCGGTCGAGCGCCGGGTCGACGCGCGAGCCGGCCCGGTTCGCCAGCAGCCCGGCGGTGAGCTCGTCGACGACTCCAGGCTCGGCCGCGGCGGCGCCGCGCACGGGCGCGTCGAGGACGCGGCGGGTCCAGTCGGTCAGCGGCCCGTCCGGCGACGGCTGCTCGTCCACTGCGGTCGTCGGGGCCGGCTGCGGTGTCGGCCCGCCGGTGCCCGCGAGCGCCTGCGCGCCGAGCGCCGCGGCGACGACGGCCGCGCCGAGCGCCGAACCGCCCCAGCGGCGCGCCCGGGCCCGGCGCCGGCGCAGCAGCCGGCCCAGCGGATCGGGCGCCGGCCGCACCCCGGCGACCGAGCGCACCATCTCCTCGCGCAGCCGCTCCTCCAGCCCGCTCATCGCGCCCTCCTCTGGGGTTCGCCGGCCTCCAGCAGGCCGCGCAGCCGTTCGAGCCCGCGCGAGGCCTGGCTCTTCACGGTGCCGACCGAGCAGCCGAGCACCTCGGCGGTCTCGGCCTCGGACAGGTCCTCCCAGTACCGCAGCACGAGCACCGCCCGCATCCGCTCCGGCAGCCGGGCCAGCTCGGCGACCAGCACCGTGCGCTCCGCGAACCCGCCCGTGGGGTCGGGCCCGGCCCGGTCCGGCGGCTCGGCGCTGAGCAGTTCCCGGCGCAGCGCCCGCCACCAGCTGGTGCGCTGGTTGACCAGGGCCCGGCGCAGGTACGGCAGCGGGTCGGCGATCCGGTCGAACCGCGGCATGACCTTCAGCAGGCAGGTCTGCACCAGGTCCTCGGCCGCCGCGACCGACCCCGTGAGCAGGTACGCGGTGTGCAGCAGCTCGGTATACCGCAGCCGCACGAACTGCTCGAAGCCCTCCACGCGCTGCCGCCTCCCGCTCGGACGCCGTCACAGCATGCACGCGGCACCCCCGCGAAAGGTTGACTGGCAGCGGTCAGAGGTTGCGGCGCACGGTCGGCGCCCGGGATGTGACAGCTAATCCCGCCAGCCGGCTTCGAGTAAGCGGATGATCGCGGCCAGGGAAGCCTGCGGGTCGGGGTCCATGCTCGCCAGGTCGGGGATCTGCAGGACGTAGCGGGCCAGTGCGCGCACGGCCGGGTCGGTCGCCGTGCGGTCGGACTCGGCGGCGATCGCCTCGGCCAGTGCCGGCTCGGCCGCCATCCAGAGCTTTCGCTGATAGTCGCGCAGCGCCGCGGTACCGACGATGAGGTCTCGTTTGCGGAGCAGCTCCGGGGTCAGGTCGGCAGCGAAGGCGCCCCGGCCGGCCAGGAACTCGTGCAGCGCGGTGAGCAGCGGCGTGCCCGCCGGCCGGTCGCTGACCGCGGCGACCAGGGCCTCGCGCCGCTCGGTGCCGTCGTCGAAGATCAGCGCCTCTTTGCCGTCGGGCACGTGCTTGAACAGCGTGGCCAGGGACACGTCGGCGGCGTCGGCGATCTGCGCGACGGTGACCCCGTCATAGCCGTGCTCCAGGAACAGCCGCAGCGCGGCGTCAGCGAGGGCCTGGCGCGTCTGCGCCTTCTTCCGCTCGCGCCGCCCCGTCGTCGTCACGCCCACACTCTACACCGACTATGAAACTGAAGTCACTTTGACTTTAGAGTGACTCTGCATATGCTCGGAAGCATGAACACACGCATGATGTGGGCGATCCTCGGGCTGGTGCTGCTTGCCGACGGGCTCGACATGATCGACTCGACCGTCACGAACATCGCCGCGCCGACCATCGCCGGGCACCTCGGCGGCGGCGAGGCGCTCATCAAGTGGCTCGGCACCGCGTACATGCTGGCCATGGGCGTCCTGCTGGTCGTCGGCGGCCGGCTCGGCGACCGGTTCGGCCGGCGCCGGCTGTTCCTCGTCGGCATGGCCGGCTTCACCGCCGCCTCGGCCGTCGCCGGCCTCGCGCCCAGCCCGGCGGTGCTCATCGCCGGCCGGATCGCCCAGGGCGCGTTCGGCGCGCTGCTCATCCCGCAGGGCATGGCGATCATGACCCGGACCTTTTCGCGGGACATGCTGACGAAGGCGTTCGGCCTGTTCGGGCCGCTGCTCGGGGTGGCCACCGTCGGCGGGCCGGTGCTCGCCGGGTTCATCATCGACGCCGACCTGTTCGGGCTGTCCTGGCGGCCGATCTTCCTGGTCAACCTGGTCCTCGGCGGTGTCGGGCTGGCCGTCGCCGCCCGGATCCTGCCGCGTGACGAGGGCGACCGCGCCACGGCCGTCGACGGCTGGGGCGCCGGGCTGCTCGCCGGCACGATGTTCGGCCTGCTGTACGGCCTGATCGAGGGCTCCACGAACGGCTGGACCGCCGGCCCGGCCGGGGCGATCGCCGCGGGGCTCGCCTGCTTCGCCGCGTTCGCGTACCGCCAGCGCACCGCCCCCGACCCGATCGTCAAGCCGTCGCTGCTGCGCAACCGCGGCTTCACGTCGGGCCTGCTCGTCGGCCTCGCGGTGTTCGCGGCGACGACCGGCCTGGTGTACGTCCTGTCGCTGTTCATCCAGGCCGGCCTGCACGCCTCGCCGCGCGGCGCCTCGCTGACCCTGCTGCCGCTGAGCCTCGGCATCATCGCCTCGGCGTTCGCCGCGATGGGCGGCCTCGTGGCCAGGCTCGGCCGCGGCCTCGTCTACATCGGCCTCGTGGTCGTGCTGCTCGGCGCCGGCTGGGTCCTCGCCCTGGTCGCCGCATCCGGCACCGGCCTGAGCGGATGGGCGCTCGCCCCGGCGGTGTTCGTGGTCGGCGTGGGCATGGGCCTGTGCTACAGCACCGTGTTCGACGTGGCCCTCGGCGACATCGGCGCGGACGAGGCCGGCAGCGCCAGCGGCTCGCTGAGCTCGATCCAGCAGCTCGCCGCCGGCCTCGGCTCGGCCGCCGTCACGTCGATCTTCTTCCACACCGCGACCGCGGGCCTCGACCACGCGACCACGGTCAGCCTGGTGGTCGTGCTGGCCCTGGTCGCGCTGAGCGTCCCGATCGTGACCCTCATGCCGCGCACGGCACCGGCCGAGGCGCACCACTGACCGGTGGCCCGAACCAGTGCTCGAGGGCCTCGCGCAGGCCCTCGGCGCCGTCGGTCTGGACCCAGGCGGTGTGGCCGTCGGGGCGCACGAGGATCGCCGGCCGGTCCGTCCCCGGCGTCACGACCACGTGGCCGGCCCAGGGCTCCGCGATCTCCGCGAGGTCGTCCGGGCCGACCAGCACGCCGCGGCCCTGCTCCTGCAGCGCCGCGAGCGTGCCGTCGCCGGACAGCGCCAGGCGGCCCAGCCAGGGGTGGTCGGCGGCGGGGACCATCGGGTAGCGGGTGTCGAGGCCCGTCACGGTCTCGGCGAGTGCCCGGTTGCCGTCCGGGTGCCGGGCGACGCGCGTCAGCAGGTCGGTGACGTTGCCGTCCGCCTCACCCAGCAGTACCTGAGCCTGCGTGTTGGCGAGCACGTGCTCGCCGGCGGCGTGGCGCTCGTCGTGGTACGTGCCGAGCAGGTGCGCCGGTGCGGTGCCCTTGACGGTCGCGGCGAGCTTCCAGCCGAGGTTGAACGCGTCGTCGAGCGCGACGTTGACCCCGATCGCGCCTGCCGGCGGGTGGATGTGGGCGGCGTCGCCGGCCAGGACGACCCGGCCACGGACGTACTCGGCGGCCTGCCGGGCGGCGTCGCCGAAGCGGGCCAGCCAGCGCACCTGCCGGATCGGGACGGGCCGGCCGAGGGCGGTCCCGACCGCGGCCTGGAACTCCTCGAGCGTCGGCGCGGCTCGTTCCGCACCGTTGTCGGCCGTGATGATCCGGACGTACCCCGGCCGCGGGATCACGAACACCCAGCCGCCCGGACCGCTCGACACGCCGAACGGCAGCGGCTCGGCCGGCTCGACGTCGCCGAGCAGCGACCAGCGGGTCGCCGGGGTGCCGGGGAAGGCGATGCCGGCCTGCTTGCGCACGGTGCTGCGGCTGCCGTCGCAGCCCACGACGTACCGCGCCCGCAGGCGGTACTCGCCGTCGCCGGTCGCGACCGTGACCTCGACCCCGTCGTCGTCCTGACGCAGGCCGCGCACCTCGTGCCCGCGCCGCAGGTCGGCCCCGCGCGCCACCGCGTGCGCTTCGAGGACCTCCTCGACGCGGGTCTGCGGGATGCCCAGCGAGTACGGGTGGTCGGTGTGCGTGCCCGCCAGCCCGAGCGTGACCGGCAGGCCGGAGAACGCGGCGTGCGGCACCTGCCAGCCCTCGGCGATGAGCGCGTCGGCCAGCCCGCGGCGGGCCAGCAGGTCGAGCGCGCGGGCGTTGAGGTTGAAGCCGCGGCAGAAGTCCGGCCGCCGCCGGTGCCGCTCGAGCACGACGGTGCCGACGCCCGCCAGCCGCAGCTCACACGCGAGCAGGAGTCCGGCTGGCCCGGCTCCGACGATGATGACGTCGATCATGTGGTACCTCCGGTCGGCCACGTCAGCGACCCGGCGCGGATCTCGTCGCGGATGCCCTGCGTCCACGCCAGCTCGGACTCCCACGCGTGCAGCGCGTACTCGACCTCGATCATGAACAACCGCGGCACCTGTCCGGCGCCGACGGTCGCGGCCAGGGCCGTCCGGCCCTCCTCGATCCGCTGCACCAGGTGCCCGGCCCGCTCGGCGAGCGCGTCGGCGGCGCCGTCCGGCCCGAGTGCGCCCAGGTAGGAGACGGCGGCGATGAACTTCGGGTACTCCGCGACGGGCACCCGGATGAGCTCGTCGATCCACACGACGAACTCGCGCCGGCCGAGGTCGGTGAGCCCGTACACGGTCCGCTCCGGCCGCCGCCCGTCCCGCATGGTCTCGACCGGCTCGATCCACTCGTGCCGGACGAGCGCCTCGACGGTGTCGTACAGCGAGCCGGAGTTGATTTTGAAACTGCTGTCCTTGCTGCGTTCGCGCAGCGTGGACGCCATCTCGTAGGGGTGCATGTCGCGCTCCTGGAGGAGGCCGAGCACCGCCAGCGCGAGGGTGTTGGAGATCTTCCGCTTCGCCACGTCACATCCTCGGTTCCTATTAGCCGGATCCGACTATAAGGACGCGACTATGCCCCGTCAACACGACCGCGCGCAGCCCCCGGGGACTGCGCGCGGTCGTTGTCGGTGCGTGGGTCAGGCGGTGGCCGGGGCGCCGTCCTGCCAGGTGGTGACGCGGCGGACGAGGAGGGCCCCCATGAGCGCGGCGAGGGCGCCGGCGGCGGCGGTCACGATCGCGACGCCCGTCGGGGTGGTGACCTGGGTCGTGCCGTCGGCCCAGGTGGTCGCTTCGGTGTAGCTGAAGAGGCTGACGATCAGGGCCAGCCACCAGGCGGTGACGACGCGATCCGAGGTCCAGGTTCGGTCGGGGGAGCTGCGGGCGAAGATCTCCTTGACGACCAGGTACGGGATGACGAGGTTCGCCAGCGGGATGAACCAGCCGCCGATCGTCCAGCCCTTGCGCCAGCCGACGTTGTTGTCGTTGCGCCGGTCGAAGTTGTCGCGGGCGAGGTACAGCCAGACGATGAAGACGACCAGCACCAGTGTGCGGGCGGAGTTCAGCACGACCGCCCCGAGTTCCTCGCCGGAGAACACGCTGAGGCCGAAGTTGGTCTGCGTCTGCACGATCCGCCCGGTGCCGGGCTCGGGCGTGTCGTACGCGCGGACGACGGTGAAGACGTGGGCCAGGCTCACGGCCGCGAGGGCGGCGACGACGACCCAGCCGATCGTTTGCAATCTATGTGGTGCCGCAACGCGAATGTCGCTCATGCCTCGCGGAGCCTAGTCACCGCCCGCAACCGTCGTTCTTCCTGCTCGTGAGCCATCTTGGCTGCTCAGAGCGGGGGTGCGGGGTCGGCGGGCGGTCGTTGGCGTCGTGGTGTCGGCAAGGTCCCACCAGAGCTGTCCGTCTTCCGTCAAGCACGGCCGCCGGTCCCGGCCGCCTCACGCCTCCGGCTCACGCCTCCGCAGCTCGCCAGCGGCTTGGCGGTCGCGGCGCATCCCGGCAGCCTGGCCAGGTGCGAGCACGAACCGGCGCCAGGCGAGGACTCCGCACAACGCGAACCCCAGCGCGTTGCCGAGCCCGTGGGTGGCGACCATCCACGAGAGCGACAGGTGCGGCAGACCGGTCGCGCGGCCGAGCGCCCAGTCGACGGCCAGCACCATGGTGGCGACGAGCACGACGGCCGAGGTCACCAGCAGCGCGCGGGTGGTGCGGTCGGCGTCGCGGCGCAGGCGCACGGTGAGCCAGCCGGTGAGCCACATGCCGGCGGTGAGCACGACCGCTCCCGCGAGCTCGACCCAGTCGTTGGTGAAGTATCCGAGGAACACCAGCCCGATCCCGCCCGGCACGGACAGCGCCGCCGCCCGGCCCGCGAGGGTCTCCCCGCTGAGCCGGCAGACCAGCCCGGCCACGAGCGCGGCGACGAACCCGGCGTAGTGGAAGTGGGCCACGGTGAGCGACAGGATCTCGACCCGGAACCCGAACAGGCGGTACCCGGCCCGCTCGGCGACGAGCGCGCTGGCGGCCACCGCGGGCGAGGCCAGCGCGGTCAACACGGCGATCTCCCGCGGCGGAGGTATCCGCAGCGCCCACAGCCTCCCGGGGATGGCGCCGGCCAGCCACAGGGTCGCGAGCAGGTACGCCGTGGCCAGCGCGGCGGCCGGCCAGCCGCGCGGCAGCCATAGCGACAGTGCGCCCAAGCCGGCCCCGAGCAGCCACAGCGCCCGCCGGTGCCAGGGCCACGGCCGGTCGACGAGGTCGAGCCCCAGCGGCACGACCACGAGCATGCCGAGACACAACAGCGCGTTCAGCAGCACGGCGAGCCTCCTTGAACGGGTTCAACTCGACTGTAGCCGCCGACTTGAACATGTTCAACATGGCATTCTGGCGTCCGATGTCGATCCGGGCGGTCGTCGTTCGTGTAGTGGTGGGACGCCGGCGTCGGGCCGGTGGTGCGCGAGGACGGTGAGAGCGGATGGATGAGGTGCGGACGCTGGTGAGCGGGCGCGGGCTGGTGGAGGCACCGCGATGGCACGGCGACCGGCTGTACTTCTCGGACTGGACCGCGGGCGAGGTCCTCACGGTCGGCCCGGACGGCGTCGCCGAGGTGGTCGCGCGGGTCGCGTCGCTGCCGCTGTGCACGGCGTGGCTGCCCGACGGCCGGATGGTGATCGTCTCGTCCACCGAGGGCCGGCTGCTGCGCCGGGAGACCGACGGCACCCTCGTCACGCACGCCGAGCTCGGCCGGCCGGGCTGGAACGACGTGGTGGCCGACGGCCGCGGAAACGTCTACGTGAACCGGGTCGACTTCGACCCGACGGCCGGCGAGGCGGCCCGGCCGGGTGAGGTCTTCCTGGCCACGGCCGACGGTTCGGTCCAACGAGCGGCCGGCGACATCGCCTTCCCCAACGGCATGGCGGTCACGCCCGACAACACCACCCTGATCGTCGCCGACTCCTACCGCCATGCGCTGGTGGGCTTCGACATCGCCGAGGACGGCACCCTGTCGAACCGCCGGGTCTGGGCCGGCCTCGGCGAGGCCTTCCCCGACGGCATCTGCCTCGACGCCGAGGGCGCCGTCTGGTACGCCGACGTGCCCAACCGCCGCTGCGTCCGCGTCGCCGAGGGCGGCAAGGTCCTGCAGACCATCACCCTCGACCGCGGCGCCTTCGCCTGCGTCCTGGGCGGCACCACGCTGTACATCACGGCGGCCGAGTGGCAGGGCATGACCGAGGACGAGATGGTGACCCCCGGCTCCGGCCAGATCCTCGCGGTGGAGGTCGACGTCCCGGGCGCCGGCTGGCCCTGACCCGGACGGCCGCGGGCCTAGGATCACGGCATGACCGACGAGGCGGCCTACCGCGCGGCGGCGGGCCGGGTCGCCCGGCTCGCCCGTGCCCTGTCCCAGCTCGCCGACCTGCCGACGCCTGAGCGGTTCGCCGACCTCGTGGCGACGGCGGTGCCGGACGAGGACGTCGCGTTCGTCGCATCCGACTGGGCCACGGCGTCGGTGACCATGGAGCTGGCCGACTTCGGCCGCCCCCGCGACCTCGACCCCGACGACTTCGACGACGATGATGCCTTCGACGCCGCTCGCGACCGGCCATTCCACGAGGCGGACGCCGTCGTCGCGATCGTGGCCGGCGCGCTCGGGCTCGAGCCGGCCGGCCCGTTCGCCGTCGACGTCCACGCCGACCACGGATCGCGGGTGCTCCTGCGGACCGGTCACTGGGTGGTGTCCGTGGCCGCGGTGCAGCCCGACCCGGAGTTCCCGATCACCGTCGAGGCCGCCGTCACCTACGGCGCCGATCTGCCGGGCCGGCTCGCGCGGCTCGTGGGCGACCCGCCGGGCGGCGGGACGGTCGACTGGGAGAAGGTGTCGGCTCGGATGCTGGTCGACCTGCCCGCCGACTACCGCTGGCTGATGGAGCACTACGGACCGGGCACCTTCGACGGCTACCTCACGCTCATCCCGCCCGACGAGCTGCCCACGCCCGAGCCGTGGGCGGACGCGCTGCCGGTGGCCACGACCACCGACGAGGCCGTCGTGTCCTACGACCTGGACCCGCGCTGGCACAGCGACCACTGGGGAATCCAGATCGACAGCCCGCGCAGCCGTCCGTGGTCCGTGTCGACCAGCCTGCTCTACTTCCTCGTCATCACCCTGTCCGGCGCATACCCAGTGCCGGGATTCCGTGACGGATTCCCGAGCGGCGCCCCCCGCTTCGTGCCTGCGGCCAAGGCCTGATCCCCGTCTCACGGGGTCGAGTCTCGCGGGTCGGCGGTGTCAGCACGGTGTCAGCGGACGACACCGTGCCGACACCGGCCGGCTGCGAGACTCGGTCATCCGATCCGGGCGTTGATGAGATCGGCGAGCTCCTCCGTGGCCCGGTGACATGCCGCGGAGTAGCGGGTGAACTGGGGGAAGCCGTGGGTCAGGTCGGGGTTGTGGACGTAGGTCAGGTTGTTGCCGGCGGCGGCGAGCTTGCGGGCGTAGGCATGGCCGACGTCGCGGAGCGGGTCGAAGCCGTTCGTGACGAGGATCGTCGGCGGCAGGTCCGCGTGCGAGGATGCGTACATCGGGGTGACGTATGGATCGCGGCCGTCGTCCGTGTTGTTCAGCAGGTTGCGGACCATCTCGTAGATGCCGTTCGTCTCCAGGTACAGCCCCGCCCGGTTCTCGCTGCCCGCCACGGTGTCACCCGGGAACGCCGCCTCCGGGAAGAGCGGCACCTGCAGCGCCAGCCGGGGCCCGCCCTCGTCGCGCAGCTTGAGCGCGACGACACAGGTCATGTTGCCGCCGGCGGAGTCGCCGCCGAGCGCGATCTTCCCCGGGTCGACGCCCTCCTGCGCGGCGTTGTCGAAGAGCCAGCGCACGAAGAACTCGATCTCGTCGATCTGCACCGGATACTTCGCCTCGGGCGCGAGCTGGTAGTCCACGACGTATGTGGCGATCCCGGCGCGCTCGGCGATGATGCGCATCGCGGTCTCGAACTCGTCGAGCGTGCCGTAGGTGAAGCCGCCCCCGTGCACGTAGACCATGGCGCCGATCGGATCGCTCGCCGGCCTCGTCGGGGTGTGCCGCCGGACGGTGAGCGACCCGTGCGGGCCGGGCAGCACCAGCGTGTCGACGTCGCCGATGGGCGGCCACGGTCCCTCGCCGAGCACCGCGTGGTCGCGCCGCCCCTGGGCGACCGGCACATCGGCGCCGAGCGTGGGCCCGGTCGGCAGCCAGTCGGCGAGCTCCGGGTCGAGCGTCCCGCGGCCGACGGACTCCGGGATCGTGGTTCGGTCGTAGACCGGCATGGCCCCTCCAGATGGTCTCGGTTCGCCGGGGGAGCTGCGCCGCCCGGTCGCCGGTTCCCGGTCGCCGGGGGAGATGCCCCGGGCTCGGACCGCCTCCACCGGAGGCTGAGTGACTTCCGGGTGAGGCGGTCGCCGGGCGCCGTCCGTAGCGTGGGTGCCATGACGGCGCCCGCGTTCGACCTGGCGTACGTCGCCGGGGTGATCCGGCCGTTCGAGCGGTCGGTGCGATACGTCGGCGAGACGCCCATGCTGCCGATGATCGACCTGGCGCTGAGCAAGGAGCAGGCGATCGGCCCGCACCTGTGGGGGCTCTTCTACGACGGGTGGCGACCCGCGCCGGAGTCCGAGGGCACGACCGTGTTCGTGGAGGACTACGCGCGGCGGGGCCCGGACAACCGGCGCAAGCGCATCTTCATGACGGCGACCACGCCCGACCTGTATGACTCCCGCTACCGCGGCAAGGTGCTGGCGTTCCTCGACCGGCTCCTCGCTCCGGCCAATGGCGGGCGGCCGTTGCTGCGGGAGTACTTCGCGCACTACGACGACCTCTTCTGGGACCTCCACGTCGGTGCGACCGGCGACGCGATCCCGCCCGACGTCCGTGAGTTCGGCGCCGCCTTCGCCGCCGTCCTCGCGCTCGGGCCGCCGAAGGATCCGCTGGTGTACCGCAACTACCTGCGGGTGCGGGAGCTGCGCCCGGCGGTGCGGCGCTGGATCGACGCACGCCTCGACGCCGCCGACGACAGCACGTTCGCGTACTACTGGCTCCGCAACGGCCTGCGGCACGAGGACATCGTGATGGAGTGCCTGCACGACCTCCTCGCCATGGGCCAGTGGTCGTTCGCGCTGCACCGCTTCGTGGCGCGGCTCGGCGAGCCGCCGATCGCGGAGGCGTTCCGCGTGACGATGGCCGACCCGGACAGCGGCGCGCCGTTCACGGCGCTCGACCGCTTCGTGATGGAGCTGTTCCGCACCGTCTCACCCAACCCGGCCACCGTGTCCGCGCTGCGGCGCCAGGGCGATGCCCAGACGCACACGCTCAGCCCTGCCCTCATCCTGACCTCGCACGCGGCGGCGAGCACCGATCCGCGGCACTGGGAGCGACCCTCGGAGTTCGACCCCGGCCGGTATGACAGCACGCCGACGAGCGCCGACGCGCGGAGCGGCGTGGCGGGGCTGGCGCGGTGCCCGTTCGAGCCCGCGTCGTTCGCGGTCCGTGACGGCCGGGACGTGGTGCTCGTCAACGGGGAGTTCGGCGCGGTGCACAGCGTGGCCGGGGGCGTGGCGGGCCCGGTGTGTGACAGCGCCGGGTATGCGCCGTTCGGGTTCGGGTATCGGCGTTGCCCGGCGGAGCTGCTCACGGTCGAGTTCATGAAGGACGTGCTGCGGCGGGTCTGGCGCGACCGCCTGACGTTCGCCGATCTTGGGCTCGCCGCGCCGGAGCGCTTACCGTGCGGCTCGGCCATGGTGGAGGACAACGTCGGCTTCGCAAGCGAGCACGTGTGAGGAGGTAAGCGGGCAGCCGGGCGAGAGCGGGCGGCCGGACCGGCGAGCGGGCGGGCCGGCCGCCCGCTC
>NZ_JAHYSG010000068.1 GCF_022095675.1 Dactylosporangium sp. AC04546
GGCCAGGCGGACGCGGGGGCGGGGCTGACAGCGCGGGCAGGAGAACGACGAGCGGTTCATGAACGACTCGCGGCGGATCGCCGTGCCGCAGCGGTTGCACGGCAGGCCCTCGCGGCCGTAGGCGTTCAGGGAGCGTTCGAAGTAGCCGCTCTCGCCGTTGACGTTCACGTACAGGGCGTCGAAGCTCGTGCCGCCCTGGCCGATCGCCTCGTGGAGCACGTCGCGGACGTGGCCGAGCAGGCGGCGGACCGCCGGGCGGGTCAGCAGCGACGTGTCCCGGGCGCCGTGCAGCGACGCCCGCCACAGCGCCTCGTCGGCGTAGATGTTGCCGACGCCCGAGATCAGCGTCTGGTCCAGGATGGCGCGCTTGACCTCGGTACGACGCCGGCGCATGGCCGCCACGAACGCCTCGTCGGCGAAGAGGGGGTCCACCGGGTCGAGGGCGATGTGCGCCAGCTCGGCCGGCAGGACCGCGCCGCCGGACGACACGGCCAGGCCGCCGAACGTGCGCTGGTCGACGAAGCGCAGCTCCGGGCCGTCGTCGTCGAACTGGAACCGGACGCGCAGGTGCGTCTCGTCGGGCGCGTCGACGGGCTGCATGAGCAGCTGGCCGGACATGCCGAGGTGGCCGATGAGGGCGTCCTCGTCGTCGAGGGGGAGCCAGAGGTACTTCCCGCGGCGCATCACCGTGCCCACCCGCCGACCGGCGAGCAGGCTGGCGAAGTGCGCGGCGCCGGGCAGGTGCCGGCGCACGGCCCGGGGATGCAGCACCTCGACGGTGGCGATGCGCCGACCGGAGACCCATTTGTCGAGCCCGCGGCGGACGGTCTCGACCTCGGGAAGCTCGGGCATGTGGTCCCCTAGATCGCGTAGTGCCAGGCGGTGATGAGATACGAGCCGTACCACAGCCCGAACGCGCCGCAGCCCGCCAAGACTAGCGCCGCCGTGCGCGGGCGGGCCCGGGCCAGGGCGACGGCCGGCGGCACCAGGATGAGCAGCGCGGGCACGAGCAGCCGAGGCTTGGAGTGGTAGTAGCCGCCCTGCCCCAGGACCAGCACGAGGACGAGCAGGCCGTAGACGGTGAGCGGCGGCCAGATGCGCATCGTGAGGGCGACGGCGGCGAGGATCACGACACCGATGACCATCCACGCGATGCTCACCTGGACCCAGCCGTCGCCGGCCCGCAGGGCGTCGCGCACGAACTTGAAACTGGACGTGCCGTAGTCGAACGTCGTGCCCCAGCCGGCCGTCTGGATGTCGAACCACGCGCCGAGGTCGCCGACACGCATGCCCACCCACAGCAGATAGGCGGGCACTCCGGCCAGCGCCACCAGGGCCGCCGCGACGGGTTTCCATGCGGCGGTACCGAGGGTGCCGCGCCCACGGTACAACGTGATCCCGGCGGCGACAGCGAGGGCGATCGCGGCCGCGGCACCGGTCGGCCGGGTCAATGCCGCCCCGAGCCCGAGCGCGCCGGCGAGCAGCCAGTCGCCCCGGTGCGCGAACAGCAGCATGCCGGCGACCAGCGCGGTGAACAGCGCCTCGGAGTACGCCATCGACAGGGCCATCGCCATCGGCTGCGTGCAGAACAGGGCGGTCAGGGCGAGACCGGCCCGCTCGTCGTAGAGCCGGGTGCCGAGCGCGCACAGCAGCACGGCCGCGGCGCCGCCCGCGATCCACGACACGGTGATCGCCGCCGTGGGGTAGTCGAGCCGCGTGACGAAGTGCGTCAGCCGCACGAGCATCGGGTAGCCGGGGAAGAACGCCAGGCCGTTGCCGACGAGGACGCCCTCGGCGTTGTAGGTGTACCCGGTCGGGTAGCCCTCCTCGGCCACCCGCACGAAGTGCCCGCCGTCCCAGGCGAGCAGCCGGTCGCGGACCTTGCCGTCGTCGGCCATCCACCAGACCAGGCAGAGCTGCACGAGGCGGCTCAGCGCGTACAGGCCGAGCGGGTACGCCAGCAGGATCGAGGCGTTTCGCTTGCGCTCGAGCACCTCAGCGACCGGCGTCATCGCCGGCTTCCGCGGTGCCGTCGGCCTCGGCCGGTCGCTCCGACAGCTCGCGCCAGGCGGCCTCGGCCGCGCGCTGCTCGGCCTCCTTCTTGCTGCCGCCCTGCGACCCGCCGTAGCGCCGCTTGGCCACGATCACCCACGCGGTGAACCGCTTGGCGTGGTCGGGGCCCTCCTCGTCGATGCGGTACTCCGGGACACCGAGGCCACGGCCGGCGGTGAGCTCCTGGAGGCTGGTCTTCCAGTCGAGGCCGGCACCACGGAGGGCGGCCTCGGCCATCAGCCCGTCGAACAGCTTGTGGATCACCTGGGCCGTCTGATCCAGCCCGTACTGCAGGTAGACCGCGCCGATCAGCGCCTCGAGCGTGTCGGCGAGAATGCTGGCCTTGTCGCGGCCCCCGGTGGCCTCCTCGCCCCGGCCGAGCAGCAGGTAGGGCCCGATGCCGTCGGGGCCCAGCCGGCGGGCGACGTCCGCCAGCGCGCGCATGTTGACCACGCTCGCGCGCAGCTTGGCCAGCTGCCCCTCGGCCAGGTCTGGGTGGTTGTGGAACAGGGCGGTGGTGATCACGACGCCGAGCACCGCGTCGCCCAGGAACTCCAGGCGCTCGTTGGTGGGCAGGCCGCCGTTCTCGTAGGCGTAGGAGCGGTGGGTCAGCGCGCGCCGCAGCATGTCGGGGTCGAATTCGACGCCGAAGGCGTCCTCGAGCTGGGTCGGTTTCTTCACGAGCGCTCTCCCAGTTGGTCACGGATGGTCAGGCCGCCGGCCGAGGAGAGTTCGGTCAGCAGATCGTCGGCGAGCGCCGTGACGGCAGGGATGATGCCGTCGCGGTGCAGTCGGGCGGCGAGGGCGATGCCGTCGGCGATGTCGGGGCCGGTGGCGGCGCCGTGGCAGACCACGACGTCGCCGACGACGCCGAGCAGCACGGCTGCCGCCTCATGGTCACGGGTGCCCCGCAGGGCGCCCTCGATGCCCTTGAGCAGGACGTTGCCGGTGAACCCGTCGGTGATCACAACGTCGGCCGAGCCGCCGCGGGCCACGTCGTGCCCCTCGACCAGGCCGACGTACCGGCCGTCGCCGGGCAGCGGGATGTCGGACAGGGCGATGGAGACCGCGCGGCGCAGCCGGTCGCCCTTGCCGGGCTCGCTGCCGATCGACAGCAGGCCGACACGCGGCTCGGCGATGCCGAGCGCGACGCGGGCGTAGGCGGCGCTGAGCACGGCGTGCTGCACCAGCTCCAGCATGGTGGCGTCGAGGGTGACCCCGACGTCGGCGAGCAGCACCGGGCCGTGCGGCGTGGGCAGCGCGGCGGCGAGCCCCGGGCGGCGGACGCCGCCCAGGCGGCCCAGGACGTGGGCGGAGGCGGCGACGGCGGCGCCGCTGGAGCCGGCGGAGACCATGCCGTGGGCCCGGCCGGCGAAGACCGTCTCGGCGGACGCGCGGACCGTCGACTCCCGCCGGATGTTGCGCAGCGGGGAGTCGGCCATGCCGATGCGGCTCTCGACGACGATGACACTGACGCGCTCGCGGTCGTGGACCGCGAGCGCGCCGATGACCTCGTCGGCCGCGGCCTGCGGCCCGACGAGGACGAGGTGGAGGTCTGGATCGGCGCTGCATGCGCGCAGAGCGCCGTCAACCACGACGGCGGGAGCCCCGTCCCCGCCGAGGAGGTCGACGGCGATCCGCGCGACGCCGGACGGGGGCTTCCCGCCGTGCGGCGATCGGTCGGATCGCGTCACCCGGATCCGGTGGTCAGACCTCGATGACCTGGCGGCCGTTGTACGTGCCGCAGACCGAGCAGGCAGCGTGGGGCAGCTTCGGCGAGCGGCACTGCGGGCACGGCTGGGTGGAGACCGCGACGGCCTTCCACTGGCTCCGGCGGGCCCGGGTGTTGCTGCGCGACATCTTCCGCTTGGGAACGGCCACGGGTCTTACTCCTCTGACGTCTTGATCTGGGACAGGGCGGCCCAGCGCGGGTCGAGCTGCTCGTGCGTGTGGCCTTCGGGCAGCTCGTCGAGCGGCACCCCGCAGTCGGGGCACAGCCCTGGGCAGTCTTCGCGGCACACGGGATTGGCGGCCAGGGAGAGCACCACCGCGTCCCGCAGTGCCGGCTCCAGGTCGATCAGATCGCCCTGCAGCCGACCGACCTCGTCCTCGTCGGTCGTCTCGTCCGTCGTGCTGTGCTCATAGGCATAGAACTCTTGGATCGGGACGTCCAGCGTGTCGCTGATCGGACGTAGGCAGCGTCCGCACTCGCCCGCCAGCGGGCCGGTGACGATGCCGGAGACGAGCACGCCTTCTGACACCGACTCCATGCGCAGCTGGAGGTCGAGCTCGGCGCCCTGGGGCACGCCGATCAGCTCCAGGCCGAGGTCTTGAGGTGCCGGCACCTTCCGGGAGACCGCATGCAGAGCGCCCGGTCGGCGTGGGAGGTCTCTCGTCTCGAGGACCAGCGGCGACCGGGGATCCAGGTGCGGGTGCGGTTGGTGTGGCATCTTTCCAGACTCCGGCCAGGCAGGGCCGACGGACTAGGCTACCTGAGCGGCAGATCTTCCGTCGAATCGCCCCTACCTTACCGCGCTTTTCCCCGGGCCCTAGAAGGGCAGTGGCCGGTCATCCTCGCCGGACGGGGTGAACGAGCCGATCTCCCGCAGCGCGTGCATCTTGTCCCGCCCGCGCTCGATCGAGGCGAGCGACCGGGTGAGGAACTGCTCGAAGTTGGCCAGCGCCGTGTCGACGTAGTCGTCGACCTCGTCGCGCAGCCGCTGCGTCTCGGCGCGAGCCTCGTTGATCATCCGCGACGCCTCATGCTCGGCCGAGACGACGATCTCGTTGATCGACACGAGCCGGGTGTGCTCGGACTCGGCCTCCGAGATGATCCGCTCGGCCTCGCGCCGCCCGGCGTCGACGATCTTGTCCCGCTCGTCGAGCAGCGCCGTCGCCCGCCGCAGTTCCCCCGGCAGGTCGGCGCGCAACTGGTCGAGCAGGTTGATCATCTCGGCCCGGTCGAATACGAAGTTGCTCCGCGACATCGGTGCCGACCGGGCCTGCTCAACCAGCGTGATGATCTGGTCGATTGTCTCGAGCGGATCCACCTGCGGTCACTCCTGTCCCAACGTCGAACGACGTAACCATCATGCGGCCCGATCCACGGTGCCGCTTTATCGCCACTCGGGTTTTGAGCCTCAGTTTCGTGACGGTTGGCCGGTGGCGGCGAACCGTTCACGCAGGCGATTCGCCACCAGATCGGGTACATGCGGCGAAATGTCGCCGCCCCACTTGGCGACCTCTTTGATCAGGCTCGACGAGACGAACGAGAACTTCGGGTTGGTCGGCATGAACAGCGTCTCGATGCCGCCGAGCCCCAGGTTCATCTGGGCCATCTGCAGCTCGTAGTCGAAGTCGCTGGCCACCCGCACACCCTTGACGATCGCGCCGATCTCGTTGGCGTGGCAGAACTCGACCAGCAGACCCTGGAACGCGTCGACCCGGACGTTCGGATACGGGGCGACCACCTCGGCGAGCATCTCCAGCCGCTCGTCGACGGTGAAGAGTCCCGCCTTGCTCTGGTTGATCAGCACCGCGACGACAACCTCGTCGAACATCTTCGATGCGCGTCCGACGATGTCAAGGTGCCCGTTCGTGACCGGATCGAACGAACCCGGACAGACCGCGCGCCTCATTGCACCAGCCCAAGCCTCATGAGCGGGGACCGTACCAAAGGCTCTCTAAAGGTTTGCGTCAGCCATCCGGGTCGCGTCGGGCATACCACAGCGTCGTCTCGCCGTACCGCCGCTCGGCGTGCTCCCGCAGACCCTCCGGCCAGGCCATCGGCGCGCCCCGGCTGGACCGCTCGACGACCACGACGGCGTCGCCGGCGAGCCACCGCTCGACCAGCGCCCGCAGCACCTCGTGGACCCGCTCGTCGGCCACCGCATACGGCGGGTCGAGGAACACCACGTCGTAGGGCTCGTCGGGGGTGCCGGCCAGCAGCCGCTCGACCTTGTCGGCGACCAGCCGGACCCGGTCCCCCACGCCGAGCGCCGCGATGTTGGACCGCGCGATCCGGGCCGCCTTGGCGTCGGCCTCGGCCAGCAGGACGTGGACGGCCCCGCGCGAGCAGGCCTCCAGCCCGACCGCGCCCGAGCCGGCGTAGAGGTCGGCGAAGCGGGCGCCGTCGAGGTCGGCGACGTGGTCCAGGGTGCTGAACAACGCCTCGCGGACCCGGTCGGAGGTCGGGCGGGTGCCCTGGCCGGCCGGCACGGTGAGCCGCCTGCCGCCGAGCGCGCCGGCGACGATGCGCGTCATCAGCCCTTCTCCAGATACTCGGCGCGCTCCTCGTCGACGAGCCGCGCGATCGTGGCGGCGAGGCCGGGGTGCCGCTGCAGCTCCGGGTCCTCGTCGATCAGCTCGATCGCCTGGGCCCGCGCCTCGCCGATCAGGTCGGCGTCGCGCTGGAGCGACAGCAGACGCAGGTGGGAGCGGTGGCCGGACTGGGCCGCGCCGAGCACGTCGCCCTCGCGCCGCTGCTCCAGGTCAAGCTCGGCGAGCTTGAACCCGTCGGTCGTCGACGCCACGGCGTCGAGCCGGGCCCGGGCCGGGGTGCCCTCGCCGGCGTCGGTGACGAGCAGGCACAGCCCGGGCGCGCTGCCCCGGCCGACCCGGCCGCGCAGCTGGTGCAGCTGGGAGACACCGAACCGGTCCGCATCCATGATCACCATCATGGTCGAGTTGGGCACGTCGACGCCCACCTCGATCACCGTGGTCGCGACCAGCACGTCGAGGTCGCCCGCCGCGAACGAGCGCATCACCGCGTCCTTCTCGTCGGCCGGCAGCCGGCCGTGCAGGATGCCGATCCGCAGCCCGTGCAGCGGGCCGTCCTCCAGCTCGGGCGCCACGTCGAGCACCGCCAGCGGGGGCCGACGGCCGTCGTCGCCGACGGCGGCGTCCTCGCCCTCCGACTTCGCGTCGCCGATGCGCGGGCACACCACGTACGCCTGGTGCCCCTTCGCGACCTCCTCACGCAGGCGGCGCCAGGCCCGGTCGAGGAAGGCCGGCTTCTCGGAGACCGGCACGACGTGGGAGGCGATCGGCGAGCGGCCCTTGGGCAGCTGGCTCAGCACCGACGTCTCCAGGTCGCCGAAGACGGTCATGGCGACGGTGCGCGGGATCGGTGTGGCGGTCATCACCAGGACGTGCGGCGGCTGGTCGGCCTTGGCCCGCAGGGCGTCGCGCTGCTCGACGCCGAAGCGGTGCTGCTCGTCGACCACGATCAGCCCGAGGTCGGCGAAGTCGACCCCCTCGTAGAGCAGGGCGTGCGTGCCGACCACGATCCCGGCGGCGCCGCTGCGCAGGTCCTCCTGCACCTTGCGGCGGGCGGCCGCGCCCAGCGAGCCGGTGAGCAGCGCGACCCGGGTGGCCTGGTCGGCCGCGTCGAGCTCCCCCGCCCGGGCCATGGCGCCGAGCAGGTCGGCCACGTTGCGGTGGTGCTGGGCGGCCAGCACCTCGGTCGGCGCGAGCATCGCGGCCTGGCCGCCGGCGTCGACCACCTGGAGCATCGCCCGCAGCGCGCAGAGCGTCTTGCCGGAGCCGACCTCGCCCTGTAACAGCCGGTGCATGGGGTGGGCCCGGGACAGGTCGGCGGCGATCTCGTCGCCCACGTCGCGCTGGCCCCGCGTCAGCTCATAGGGCAGGCCCGCGTCGAACGCCGCCAGCAGCCCGTCGGCGCGGCGCGGCCGGGGCTCGGCCGGCCAGTCCTCGGCCCGCTTCTTGCGCTGGACCAGGGTCAGCTGGAGGGCGAACGCCTCGTCCCACTTCAGCCGCCGCCTCGCCTTGGCCAGCGACGCCTGCGACTCGGGCCGGTGGATCTCACGCAGGGCCTTGTCGAGCGCCGACAGGTTGCGCTGGGCCCGGATCGTCGCCGGGACCGGGTCGGGCGTCGGCGGCAGCACGTCGAGCACGGTCCGCACGGCGGCGGCGATCCGCCAGGTCGGGACCTTGGCCGACGCCGGATACACCGGGATGATCGCCCCGGCGAACTCCTCGACGGCCTCCTCGCCCTCGCCGGCGTCGAGCAGCACGTAGTCGGGCTGGTTGAGCTGAAGCTTGTGGTTGAACCGGCCGACCTTGCCGGAGAACAGCCCCCACCGGCCCGGGCGCAGCTGGTTTTCCCGCCAGGGCTGGTTGAAGAACGTGACGCTGATCTCACCGCCGCTGTCGTCGCCGATCACCGCCTCGACCAGCGAGCCGCGCTTGCCCCGCGTCGCGCCGCGCTGCTGGGTGAACTGCCGCGCGTTGACCCGCTTGACCTGGCCGAACACGGTCACGTCCGTGTCGATCTCCAGCGCCCGGATGTCGGTGTGCTCGCCGCGCTCCTCGTAGCGGCGGGGGAAGTGGTAGACGAGGTCGCCGACCGTCTGCAGGCCGAGGCTCTCGCCGAGCAGCTTGGCGCCGGCGCCCCCGACCACCTTCTGCAGCGGCGTGGACAGGTCGATCTCGGTCAACGGTTCACTCCACTCCCACCAGCAGCGGGTAGTGCGGCTGGCCGCCCTCGTAGCACTGCACCTCGACGAACGGCCAGGCCGCGGCGACGTGCTCGCGCAGCGCGTCGGCCAGCCCGTCGGGCGCGTCCTGCCCGGCGATGAGCGTCACCAGCTCGCCGCCGCCCGACAGCATCCGGTCGAGCAGGCGCTGCCCGGTGCCCGGCAGGTCGTCGCCGATGATGTTGACCTCGCCGTCGACGATGGCCAGCACGTCGCCCGGCTGGCATCGCCCGGCGACGGTGAGCGCCTCGCGGCTGGCCACGGTCAGCTCGGCCGACCGGCATCGGGCCGCGGCCTCGGCCATGGCGATGACGTCGTCCTCGAACCGCCGCTGCGGATCTCGTACCGCCAGGGCGGCCAGCGCCTGCACCGGCGAGCGGGTCGGCACCACCCCGGCCCGGATGCCTTCGGCCCGCGCCTCCGCGGCCGCGGCCGTCGCCACCGCCAGCACGTTGGGATCGTTGGGCAGCACGACCACGCGCTCCGCGCCGGTGCGCCGGATCGCCTCGAGCAGCTCCCCGGTCGACGGCGTGCCGCCGACGACGGTCGCCCCCTCGCCGGCCATCAGCTCGCCCAGCCCGGCCCCGCCGCACACCACGACGACCCCGCGCGGCCCGAGCGCGAGCTCGTGCTGGCGCACCCGCACCTGGTCGGCGAAGCGCGTCACCGCGATCCGGCTGGGCCGCCCCGCCTCGACGCCGGCCTCGATGGCCGCCCCGATGTCGTTGACGTGGACGTGGACGTGCCAGGTGCGGTCGTCGCCGACGACCACGAGGGAGTCACCGAGCGGCATGAGCCGGTGCTTCAGCCCGCGCACCGCCTCGGCGGGCGCCTCCAGCAGATACTGCACCTCGTAGGCGAACTCGTCGGACCCCGCCTCACGCTCCATCTCGCCGCTCGCGCCGCGGACCCCGCGCGCCGGGGCGAAGTCGTCGTCCGGCATGCGCTCCCCGGTGACGGTCTCGACCAGCGCGTCGAGCAGCACGACGAACCCACGCCCGCCCGCGTCGACCACACCCGCCCGGGCGAGCGCCGGCAGCTGCTCGGGCGTGCGCGCGAGCGCGATGCGTGCCCCGTGCGCGGCGGCGCGGGCCACGGCCCGGACCCCACCGCCACGCTGCCCGTCCGGCCGCTCCGCCCCGTTGACGCTCTCGGCGGCGGTCAGCGCGGCCCGGGCGGCGGCGACGCCCACGGTCAGCACGGTGCCCTCGACCGGTGCCGCCACCGCCTCATACGCCGTCCTGGCCGCGTGGTCCAGGGCTCTGGCCAGTGCGGCACCGTCGACCGCCGCGACACCTTCGAGCGACTCGGCCAGGCCCTTGAAGACCTGCGCCAGGATGATGCCCGAGTTGCCCCGGGCGCCGAGCAGCGCGCCGCGGGCCACCCGCCGCAGCACCGCACCGATCGGCTCGTCCCCCGCCGCGTCGGCGGCCTCGACCGCCGCGGCCAGGGTCAGCATCATGTTGGTGCCGGTGTCGCCGTCGGGCACCGGATAGACATTGAGTGCGTTGATCTCGGCCTCGTGCCGGCGCAGGGCACCGAGGCCGGTGGCACACCACCGGCGGACGGCGGCGGCGTCCACACTGTCTGGCACGCGCCAGAGCCTATCGGCGACCACCGACAGTTCCCACCGAAGCCGCCCCGACCGGGCCGATTGGGTGTGGCGGGCCGGCATCAGGTAACCTTGCTGGGTTGTCTGCCGGGTGTCCGGCCGATGGCACCTGGAATCCGCTCCGCGGTGCGGCGAGGGTTCCGACCCGAGACGCAATCAATCCCAGGAGATCCCCGTGGCTAGCGTGTGCGACGTCTGCGGCAAGGGACCGGGCTTCGGCCACAACGTGTCCCACTCGCACCGGCGGACCAACCGCCGTTGGAACCCCAACATTCAGACGGTGCGCACCCCGGCCGGTGGCGGCACCACGCGGAAGGTGCAGGTCTGCACCTCCTGCCTGAAGGCCGGCAAGGTCGTCCGCGGCTGATCCCGCCGAGCGCGACAAGGCCCCGCGAGTGGCTCGCGGGGCCTTTTGCCGTGCCCGAGGTCAGGTCCCGTGGAGCTGGCCGCGGAGGGCGCCGTCGACGTTCCTCACCCGCAGCACGTAGCAAATTTTCCCATTCCGGTGCAATTGGAGCAGCGCGAAGCCGTTCGCGTCGGGATCACCGGCGTTCTTCGGCTCCTGCTCGCCGGACAGGTGCGCCGCCAGCCCCTGGGTCGAGGCCGAGGGCGCGGCCGCCGCCGGTGTGGCCGCTGTCAGCGCCAGCAGGCCGGCCGTGACGAGTGTCGCCGTCGCCCGCAGCGTCGTGGATGAGCGCATGGCACAACCCCCTAATCGGAGAAGTCCGAAAAATCGGAAATCTGAACCAGGGGGATGACGGCCGAGCCGTGCGAACTCAGCAGTGAACCGGACCGGGGGTAGCGGTCTCGGGGACGGTGGCCACGATCGGGGGCGACAGGTTGACCACCCAGGAGCCCTCGGCGTCCTTCGGCACCACGACCCGCAGCGGCACCTTCCGGTCAACCGACTGCCAGACGGTCTCCGCCGAGCGCTCTTCCGGATACCAACATACGTTGGAAAGCGTCAGCAACTGGGCATTTTGCGGAATCGGGCCACCCGCCACCCCGCACGACAGCACGATCGGCGGGTCGCCGAAGGCCGCGTTCTGCTCGCCGCCCGCGGTCACCGGGCGGCGGTCAAGGCCGCCCAGCGACTCCGGCAGCCGCGCCACCAGGGCGCGGCAGACCGCGGCGGTGTCCTGGTCGAGCTGGCCGGCCGTGGCCGGCACCGCCGACGTCGACGGCGCCGACGGGAAGCCGCCGAGCGCCCAGAACACGCCGAGGCCCGCCAGCAGCGCGACCGGGAGCGCTGCCAGCGTGGCGATCCGGGACGGAGACGCCATCTATAAGTGCACCACTGAGCAGGTGAGGGTACGGGTGATGCCCGGCACCATCTGGACCTTGCTGACGATCAGTTTGCCCAGTTCGTCGACGCTGCGGGCCTCGGTGAGGACCACCACGTCATACGGGCCCGTGACCGCGTCGACCCGCACCACCCCGGAGAGATCCTGGATGGCCGTCGCCACATCACGCGCCTTGCCGACCTCTGTTTGGATCAGGATGTATGCCTGTACCACGACACGACCCCTTCCTGCGCCGCGCGAGCGCTGATCAGGCGTGAACCTACCGCAACATGAGAGTCAGCAATCCACCGCCGTGCGTGATCATGCCAGAACACGCCGGGTGAGTAACAATATCGAGCATCAAGATGGAGGACGGGTGACCGTAGCAACCGCCGGGGAGTTCGGGCTGATCTCGCGGGTGACGGCCCGGCTCGGGGCGGAGTCGCCCTATGTGCTGCTCGGTCCGGGAGACGACGCCGCGCTGGTCGCGGCGCCCGACGGCCGGGTCGTCGCGAGCACCGACGTGCTGGTCGAGGGCCGGCACTTCCGCCGCGACTGGTCGAGCGCACGTGACGTGGGCCACCGCGCCGCCGCCGCCAACCTGGCTGACATCGCCGCCATGGGGGCGCGGCCGACCGCGTTGCTGGTGGCTCTCTGCGCACCGGCGAACCTGCAAATTTCGTGGGCCGAGGAGTTGGCCGACGGGCTCGCGGCCGAGGCCGGCAAGACGGGCGCCGTGGTCGTCGGCGGCGACACCTCGGCCAGCCCGACGCTGACGATCTCCGTGACCGCGCTCGGCGACCTGGGCGGGCAGCCCCCTGTGCTGCGCAGCGGGGCGCAGCCGGGCGACACCGTCGCGGTCGCGGGCCGGATCGGGCACGCCGCGGCGGGGTACACCATCCTCTCCCGCGGCTTCCGCTCACCGAAGCTGCTGGTCGAGGCGTTCCGCCGGCCCGAGGTCCCCTATCAGCTCGGCCCGGTCGCCGCGCGGCTCGGCGCCACGTCGATGATCGACGTCTCCGACGGGCTGCTCGCCGACCTGGGGCACATCGCGGCGGCCAGCAGCGTCGGCATCGACGTGCGGCGCGAGGCGTTCACGGTGCCGGAGCCGATGCGGGACGCGGCGACCGCGCTGGGCGTCGACCCCTACGGCTGGATCCTGGCCGGCGGCGACGACCACGCATTGGCGGCCACCTTTCCCAAAGACACCAAGCTGTCGTCCGACTGGCTCGTCATCGGCAGCGTCGTCGAGGCCAGTTTGTTCACAGCGGGTGACGGTGTGACGGTCGACGGGCGACGTTACACGGGTGGGGCCCCTGGATGGGATCACTTTCGGTAGCCGCTCACCGCCGATGCCGTAAGGCGCAAAACGGACTATACCCTTTACCCTCGTGACCGAGATCGACATCCGACTGACCCGCTACGGCTCGCGCGTCGCCACCACTCTGACGACCGCCGCGGTGGCCGAGCTGGCCGAGCGTTACGGCGGCGACGGCGACAGCACGCCGATCGAGCCGGGCGAGTTCGACCCGCCGGAGGGCGGCTTCCTCGTCGCCTACGTGGCCGGCGCGCCCGCCGGGTGCGTGGGCTGGCGCACGCTGACCGAGGACGAGCAGTTCGACACCGCGGAGCTCAAGCGGATGTATGTCGCGCCGGAGCACCGCGGGCTCGGCATCGCCAAGGCGCTGCTCGTCGCGGTCGAGGACGACGCCCGCCGGGCCGGCCGCAAGCGGATGTGGCTGGAGACGGGCACCGCGCAGCCGGAGGCGATCGGCCTGTACGAGCGGACCGGCTACGCGCGCATCGAGGACTTCGGGCACTACAAGGGCTATCCGGACGTCCGCTCGTTCGGCAAGGACCTCCTCTAGGGCCTCGGCAGGGCCTAGTGCAGGCCGGTCCCCCGGCGCACGGCCGCGCGGATCAGGCGCGAGACGAGGGTGTCGTAAGGCACGCCGCTCGCGCTCCAGACCGCGGGGAACGGCGCGGCGGGATCGAACGCCGGCATCGTGTCGATCGCGTCGAGCGTGACCTCGCCCGCCGGGGTCACGGTGAAGTCGACGCGGGCCAGCCCGGCGCAGTCGAGCGCCACGAACGCGCGCACCGCCAGGTCGCGCACCGCGCGCTCGGCGCCGTGGGGCAGCTCGGCCGGGGCGGTGACACCGTCCTCGGTGAGCTCGCCGGGGACGCTGGCCTCGGGCGCGCCGCCGGCCTCGAGGACGCCGACCGTGACGCGGACCCCCGCCGGAACGCTCGCGACGACGACCTTGCCGTCGACCTCCCGCGCGGCGTCGACGGCCGCGTCGAGCTCCGCCCAGTCGCCGACGAGCGTCTCGCCGCCGGTGCCGCGCGCCGGCAGTACCACCACCGGAAGCGCCAGCCGTGCCCGGCCGGCCTCGTCGAGGGGCGCGCCGCCGCGGAGCACGGCATAGGGCGCCACCGGCAGGCCGGCGGCGACCGCGAGCTTGCGCAGGTGGTCGCGGTCGAGGGCGGCCGAGGACGCGAAGACACCGGATCCGACGTACGGCAGGTCGGCCATCTCCAGCAGCCCCTGGATCGTGCCCTCGTGGCCGAACGCGCCGCGCAGCACCGGAAAGACCACGTCGATGCCGGCCAGCCGGGCCACCCCGGCGCGGGCGTCGACGACGGTCACGTCACCACCGGCCACCGGCACCAGGTCGGTCGAGGTCGATGCGGCGGCGGGCAGCACCCACCGCCCCTCGCTGGTCACACCGATCGGCACGATCTCGAACTCGTCGCCGGCGTCGAGGGCCGCGCTGACGCTGCTGATGGCGTGCTCCGTGCTACCCCCGCCGAACACGACGGCGACCCGGGTCTTCTCTGGCGTATCCACGCCGCCGACCCTAGCCGGATCCTCAGACCCGCGCCGCGTCCAATGCCCGACGCAGGTCCGCCACCAGGTCGGCGGTGTCCTCGATACCGCAGGAGAAGCGCACCAGCCCCTCCGGAGCGTCGTCGCCCCACTGCGCACGGCGGTCGGCCGACGTGTGCAACCCGCCGAACGAGGTGGCCGCGAAGACCAGCTCGGAGGCGTCGAGGAAGCGGTCGACGGCCGCCTTGTCGGCGAGCGTGAACGTCACCACGCCCGGCACCCGCCGCATCTGCCGCTTGGCCAGCCCGTAGGCGGGGTCCTCCGGCCGGCCGGGCCAGCGCACCGACCGCACCGCCGGGTGCCCGGCCAGCACGTCGGCGACCGCGGCGGCGTTGGCCGACTGCCGGGCCAGCCGCAGGTCGAGCGTGCCCAGCGAGCGGTGGGCCAGCCACGCCTCGAACGGCCCCGGCACCGCGCCGGTCCGGCCGCGCCAGGTGCGGATCGTCGCGGCGAGCTGCGGGTCGCGGGTGCAGACGTAGCCGAGCAGCAGGTCGGAGTGGCCGGTGAGCGCCTTGGTGCCCGACGCGACCGAGAAGTCGGCGCCGTGGTCGAGCGGGCGCTGCCCGAGCGGTGTCGGCGTGGTGTTGTCGACCGCGACCAGGCCGCCGTGCGCGTGCACCGCCGCGGCCAGCCCGCCCAGGTCGCACACGTCGAGGCCCGGGTTCGACGGCGTCTCCAGCAGCAGGAGCCGCACGTCGTCGAAGGCCGGATAGGGCCCGGAGGTCGGCGCCGTCAGCACCGTCACGCCCCGCTCCGGCAGGTGCTCGGCGGCGAACACGCGGGTCAGGTAGTAGCCGTCGCCCGGCAGCACCAGGGTGTCACCGCCGCGCAGCGTGGTCAGCAGTACCGCGGTGACCGCCGCCATGCCGCTCGCGAACACGACGCACTCGCCGCCCTCGAGCTCGCCGATCGCCGTCTCCAGCGCGCGGTAGGTGCTGTTGTCCGTGCGCCCGTAGCCGTCGACGCCGGGCTGCGGGCCGGCGACGGGGTCGAGGTGGTAGGGCGCCGCGGGCACCGGGCCGGGCAGGAACGGGCGGCCGGGCACCGGGGCGGGCAGGCCGGCGTGCACGGCGCGCGTGCCGTCACCGAGAGGCATGCGGCAACCCTACTGTCCGGGCCGCTCCGGCTTGGTCTCCCTGGACATGAGGGCCGCGAGGGCCTTGAGCGGGTCGAGCCCCTCGTGGCACACCAGCTCGACCTGCTCGGTGATGGGCATCTCGACGCCGACGCTGTGGGCCAGGTCGCGGATCGACAGGCAGCTCTTGACGCCCTCGGCGGTCTGGCGGGTCGCCGCCTGCGCCTGCTCCAGCGTCTCGCCGTGGCCCAGCCGCTCGCCGAACGTGCGGTTGCGCGACAGCGGCGACGAGCAGGTCGCGATGAGGTCGCCCAGGCCGGCCAGGCCGGCGAACGTCATCGGGTTGGCGCCGAGGGCCGCGCCCAGCCGGGCCGTCTCGGCCAGGCCGCGGGTGATCAGCGTGGCCCGGGTGTTGTCGCCGAAGCCGAGGGCGGCGGCCATGCCGTAAGCGAGCGCGATCACGTTCTTCACGGCGCCGCCGAGCTCGCAGCCGACGACGTCGTCGTTCGTGTACGGCCGGAGGTAGCGCGTGCTGATCGCCCGCTGCACCAGCTCGGCCCGGCGGATGTCGCTGCCGGCCACGACAGTGCCGGCGACCTGCTCGGCGGCGATCTCCGGGGCCAGGTTGGGCCCGGTGACCACGGTCACGCGGTCGGGCTCGACCCCCGCCACCTCGACGATGACCTCGCTCATCCGCTTGAGCGTGCCGAGCTCGATGCCCTTCATGAGGCTGGCCAGCGTCGCGTCGGGGCCGATGAGGCCGGCCCAGGCGGCGAGGTTCTGCCGCAGCGTCTGCGACGGCACGGCGAGCACGACCAGTTCGGCGCCGTCGAGCGCCTCGGCCGGGTCGGAGGTCGCGGTGACCGCTGGCGGCAGCAGCACGGACGGCAGGTACTCCGGGTTGACCCGCCGCTCGCGGATCGCGGCCGCCTGCTCGGGCCGCCGGGCCCACACGGTGATCTCTGGCGTGCCGGCGTCGGCCAGCACCTTGGCGAACGCGGTGCCCCACGAGCCGGAGCCGAGGACCGCGACCCTGCTGATCGCTTTCATGCGGTCTGCTCTTCTGACGGGCTGTTCCGCTTCGGCATGCCGTAGAGCGGCGGCGGGGTGCCGCCGCGCAGGTCGACCAGCATGCCCCGCAGGTGCAGCATGATGTGGTCGGTGATCTCGGTGAGCGTCTGCGCGGTGGGCTGCGCACCGGCCCAGGCCGACAGGTCGAGCGGCGGGCCGGCGGTGATCTGCATCATCTTCCGCGGGAACAGGTCGACCTTCTTGGTGCGCGGGTCGTAGATCTGCTCGGGGCCCCACATCACGATCGGAACGACCGGGGCGCCGGTGTCGAGCCACAGCCGCGCCGCGCCGGTCTTGCCGCGCATCGGCCACAGGTCGGGCTCGCGCGACGTGGTGCCCTCCGGGTAGATGACCACGCACTCGCCGCTCTTGACCCCGATGCGAGCCGCCTCCAACGCCTTGACCGCGTCGGTGGTGCCCCGGCGGACCGGGATCTGGTGCACCGCCTTGAGCAGGTAGCCGAGGACCGGCACCTCGAACAGGCTGGACTTGGCCAGGAACGACGGCCACCGTCCGGCGTCGTAGATGTAGTGTGCGACGGCGAGCGGGTCGGCGTGGGAGATGTGGTTGATCACGATGATCACCCCGCCCTCGGCCGGGATGTGCTCCATTCCCTGCCACGTCCGGCGGGTCAGCGCCCCGATCAAGGGCTTCACGGTCATGACGGCGAAACGCCGCCAAAAGCCCAGCCTCCGGCGCGCCATCTCACCCTCCCCTCACAGTTCTGCTGCGAATCATGCCACTGCCGGGCGTCACAGCGTCGTGTCAGGATGGGTCATGCTCAGCCACCGACCGGCCTCGTGGGTCGCCGTGGTCCCGGTGAAGCCGCTGCGGTCGGCCAAGACGCGGCTGCGCGGCGCGGTCCCGGCGGCGGTCCACCCCGACCTGGTGCTGGCGATGGCGCGCGACACGGTCGCCGCCGCGCTGGCCTGCCGCGCGGTGACCCGCGTGGTGGTCGTCTGCGACGACCCGGCGGTGCGCGCGGAGCTGACCCGGCTGGGCGCGACCTGCGTCCCCGACACGCCGGCGGCCGGGCTCAACGCGGCGCTGGCCTTCGGCGCGCGCAACGCCGACGGCCCGGTCGTGGCCCTGACCGCCGACCTGCCGGCGCTGCGGGCGACCGACCTGGAGTCTGCGCTGGCCGCGGCCGAGCGGGCCGGCCGGCGGGCGTTCGTGCCCGATCAGGAGGGCACCGGCACGGTCCTGCTGGCCACCCCGCCCGGCGTGCCCCTGGCCCCGCACTTCGGGCCGGGCTCGGCGGCCGCTCACCTGCGCTCCGGCGCGACCCGGCTGGACGGCACCTGGCCGAGCCTGCGCCGCGACGTCGACACGGCGGCCGATCTCCACGCGGCGACAAGCCTGGGCGTCGGCACCCATACCGGACACGTCATCTGCACGGTAGCGTGATCGGCATGCAGGGCACGGTGGCGACGTTCGACGAGACGACCCGCACCGGCACGGTGCTGCTCGACGACGGCGTTCAAGTGACCTTCCCGGCGGCCGCATTCGACGCCTCCGGCCTGCGGCACCTGCGACTGGGGCAACGGGTGCGGCTAGACCACGACGATGTGGGCATTGTCATCAAGGTCACGCTCCCCACGCTCCCGTGACGCCCCGAACAGCGAGAAGTTCATGTTGAGACCGGCACAAACAGGTCATGATGATCCGGTGGACGAGAGCTCGACCGGTCGCAGCCGCCCGCGCAACGCCGCCCAGCGGACGGAGCAGCCGGCGAGCACACCTCCCAAGACGATGCGGTCGACGGTGCGGGCCCGGACCACGAAGGTTGCGAAAGCCACGGCGAGCTCGGACGACAAAGAGGTCACGGTGAACGAGACCACCACGGAGCAGTCGGCTCCGGCCGACCTGGTTCCGACCCAGCAGAAGCCCCCCACGCAGGCAGCGGCGAAGCCGCCCGCCACTCGGCCGGCGGCCGCGAGGCCACCGGCGACCCCGACCCCGAAGCCCGCGACCGCGGCGACCGCGGAACAGCCCGCCGAGGAGCAGCCGGCCGCCGCGGACGTGACGGCGGCGGAGGCGGCGCCCGAGGTACCAGAGCGCAAACCGCTGCCCGACGACCGCTATCTCAACCGTGAGCTCTCCTGGCTCGACTTCAACGCGCGGGTGCTCACCCTCGCCGAAGACAGGTCGACGCCGCTGCTGGAGCGGGCCAAGTTCCTCGCGATCTTCGCCAGCAACCTCGACGAGTTCTACATGGTCCGGGTCGCCGGCCTGAAGCGGCGCCTGCAGACCGGCCTGCCGGTGCGCCGCCCCGGCTTCCTGCCGCCGACGGAGCAGCTGGAGCAGATCGCCGAGCGCACGTCGGCGCTGATGTCGCGCCAGTCGCGCGTCTTCGCCGAGGAGATCGTGCCCGCGCTGGCGGACGAGCACATCCACATCGTGAAGTGGAGCGAGCTCGACCCGGCCGAGCGGGAGCGCATGCGGGCGTCGTTCCGCGAGCAGATCTTCCCGGTGCTCACGCCGCTCGCGGTCGACCCGGCCCACCCGTTCCCGTACATCTCCGGCCTGTCGCTGAACCTGGCCGTCGTGGTGCGTGAGAAGGACGGCGGCCCCGAGCTGTTCGCCCGGATCAAGGTCCCCAACAACGTGCCGCGGTTCTTCGCGCTCGACCGGGTCACCCGCGACGGCGCCCGCACCATGCGGTTCCTGCCGGTCGAGGAGCTCATCGCGGCCCACCTGGGCCAGCTGTTCCCGGGCATGCAGGTCGCCGAGCACCACCTGTTCCGGGTGACCCGCAACGCCGAGGTGGAGCTCGACGAGGACCGTGACGAGGACCTGCTCCAGGCGCTGGAGCGGGAGCTGGCCCGGCGCCGGTTCGGCCCGCCGGTGCGGCTGGAGGTCGCCGCGTCGATCTCCGACCACGTGCTGGAGCTGCTGGTCCGCGAGCTCGACATGGACTCGCACGACGTGCTGCGGGTGCCCGGCCTGCTCGACCTGACCGCGCTCTGGCAGATCTACAACGGTGTCGACCGGCCCGACCTCAAGGACCCGCCGTTCGTGCCGGCCACCCACCCGCACTTCGCCGAGGGTGAGACGCCGCGCAGCGTCTTCGCCCGGCTGCGCGACCACGACATCCTGGTGCACCACCCGTACCACTCGTTCTCCACGAGCGTGCAGCGGTTCATCGAGCAGGCCGCCGCCGACCCGAACGTGCTGGCGATCAAGCTCACGCTGTACCGCACCAGCGGCGACTCCCCGATCGTCGACGCGCTGGTCGACGCGGCCGAGGCCGGCAAGCAGGTGGTGGTGCTGGTCGAGGTGAAGGCGCGCTTCGACGAGAAGGCCAACATCGGCTGGGCCCGGACGCTGGAGCGGGCCGGCTGCCACGTGGTGTACGGCCTGGTGGGCCTCAAGACCCACACCAAGACGGCGCTGGTCGTCCGGCAGGAGGGCAACCACATCCGGCGGTACTGCCACGTCGGCACGGGCAACTACCACCCGAAGACGGCCCGGCTCTACGAGGACTACGGCCTGCTGACGGCCGACCCGGAGGTCGGCGCCGACCTGACCGACCTGTTCAACGTGCTGACCGGCTACAGCCGCCAGACCTCCTACCGGCGGCTGCTCGTCGCGCCGCACGGGGTGCGCCGCGGCATCATCGAGCGGATCGAGCGCGAGGTCGCGCTCGGCACCGAGGGCCTGGTGCAGCTCAAGGTGAACTCGCTCGTCGACGAGGAGGTCATCGACGCGCTGTACCGGGCGAGCCAGTCCGGCGTGCGGGTCGACCTCATCGTGCGCGGCATCTGCGCGCTGCGCCCGGGCGTGCCGGACCTGTCGGAGAACATCCACGTCCGCTCGGTGCTCGGCCGGTTCCTGGAGCACTCGCGGGTGTTCCGGTTCGGCCGCGGGGCGCGCGCGGAGTACTGGATCGGATCGGCGGATCTCATGCACCGCAACCTCGACCGCCGGGTCGAGGCACTGGTGCAGGTGACCGACCCGGCCGGCCAGGAGGAGCTGCACCGCGTGCTCACGCTCATGATGAGCGAGGAAACGGGCGCGTTCGAGCTGTCCGGCAACGGCCAATGGCACCGCCGGCCCGGCAAGAACCCCCAGGAGGCGCTGCTGCGGAGGATCGTCGACCGCGTCGAGGGCTAGTCGAGGGCTAGGGTGTCCGGATGCTTAGGTTTGTCGCGGACGGCGACTTCGCCGTGCCGGACCTGTTCCCGGCCGCCCCGGCGACCACCGTCCGGACGATCTACTACGACACCCCCGAGCGGTGGCTCGCGAGATCCGGGGTGTCGTTGCGCTACCGCGGCGGCGAGGCCTGGACCGTGCGGCTGCCGGCGCCGAAGTCCGGCCTGGAGTACGACTACTCCCTGCCGGTGACCGGTACCGGGGTCATCCCGCCCGAACTGCTCGACCTGGTGACGGCGCACCGCCGCAGCGCCGGCCTGGCCGCGGCGGTGACGCTGCGGACCCGGCGCACCGCCTACGAGCTCGGGTTCGCCGACGTCGTCCACGACGACGTCAGCGTGATCGACGGCCGGCGGGTGGTGGCGCGGTTCCACGAGATCGAGGTCGCGCCCCGCCAGGACCGGCCCAAGCAGCTGCGCCGCCTGGAGGAGGCGCTGCTGGACGCCGGCGCCGCGCCGGCGGACGACGTCGAGCCCGAGCACCTGCGCGCCCTGGGCCCGCTCGAACCGGCGCCCCTCGTGCGCCCGGCGCCGCTGCCGCCCAAGGCCCGCGCCGGCGAGGTGGTGACCGAGGCGATCCGGCGCGGCGTGGCGCGGATCGCCGGCTACGACGCCTTCGCCCGGCTGCGCGAGACGATGCCCAACGGCGACACCCCGGTGCACCAGATGCGCGTGGGCACCCGGCGGCTGCGCAGCGATCTCCAGACGTTCCAGGCGCTGCTCGACCCGGTCTGGACCGGCACGCTGCGCGTGGAGCTGAGCTGGCTGGCCGAGGCGCTGGGCGGCGCCCGCGACATCGAGGTGCTCCGGGACCGGCTGCGCCAGACGGCCGCGAGCGACCCGCTGGCGCCCCTCGACGAGGCGGCGGTGGCGCGGATCGACGCGGCGCTGGCGGAGCGGCACGAGGAGGCCTTGGCGGTACTGGACGAGGCGCTGCACGATCCGCGGTACGTGCTGCTGCTCGACGCCCTCGTGGAGGCGGCCGCCACGCCCCGGTTCACGGCGCTCGCCTCGGAGCGGGCGGCCGACGTGCTGCCCGGGATCGTCCGGCGGCCCTGGCGGCGGCTGGTGGTCGGCGGCGGCGCGGCGCCCGGGGCCGGCGAGCTCACCCCGGACCTGCCCGACGACGAGTGGCACGAGGTCCGCAAGCGGGCCAAGCGCGCCCGCTACGCCGCCGACGCGGTCTCGGGTGTCGTGGGTGAGGACGCGGTACTGCTGGCCAAGGCGATCGCGCGGGCCCAGGGCGTCCTCGGCGAGCACCAGGACGCCGCCATCGCGGCCGAGACCTGGCTCGACATCGCCGCCGCCGACCCGGGCGACCACGCCATGGCGGTCACCGCCGGGCGGCTCGCCGAGCGGGAGCGCGCGGCGGTGACGCGGTCGCGGGCCGCGTTCCCGGCCGTGTGGGCGGCCGTGATCGAGGAAAAGAACATCGCATGGCTGAGGTGAACTCGGTCGTCCGCGCGGCGGGCGGCGTGGTGTGGCGGGACGGCGGCGAGATCGTGCTGGTGCACCGGCCGCGCTACAACGACTGGTCGCTGCCGAAGGGCAAGCTCGACCCGGGCGAGCACCCGCTGGAGGCCGCCGTGCGGGAGGTCCACGAGGAGAGCTTCGTGCGGGCCGTGCCGCAGGTCCGGCTTCCTTCCATCCGGTACCTCACGGGCGAGCCCGGCGTCGAGAAGCACGTCGACTTCTGGTCGATGCGGGCCGTCGAGTGGCAGGACCGGCCGGCCGACCACGAGATCGAGGAGGCGCGGTGGGTGCCGGCAGGTGAGGCCCAGCGGCTCCTGTCGTACGCCCACGACCGCGGCGTGGTGAAGGCCTTCCTCGCCCTGCCGGCCGTGACGGCGGTCGTCGCGGTGGTCCGCCACGCCAAGGCCGGCAAGCGCCGCGACTGGGACGGCGAGGACGCCGACCGCCCGCTCGAGGACAGCGGAAAGCGCGACGCGGCGGGCCTGTGCGCCCTCCTGACGCTCCTACGGCCGGACCGGGTGGTGTCGGCCACCCCCACGCGCTGCCGGCAGACGGTGGAGCCGCTGGGGCTGTCGTTCTCGGTCGACGCCCGGTTCGACGAGCAGGGCTCCCCGGCCGACGGCGCCGCGGCGCTGGCGGAGCTGGCCCGGTTGGGCGGCACGAGCGTGGTGTGCAGCCAGGGCAAGCTGATGCCGCCGATGCTCACCGAGGCGACCCGGCGCGGGGACGTCAACTTCCACACCCGCAAGGGCGCCGGCTGGATCCTCGGCCTCGCGGGCACCCGCGTGGTGGGCCACGACCGCCTGGCCCCGCTCACGGTCTCCGGCGAGGTGTAGTTCCCGGCCATTAGAAAGGGCGGCACCGGTTATCCCGGCGCCGCCCTTTTTCATTGCGGTTCTACTTGGCGGCGGCCTTCTTCGCCGGCGCCTTCTTGGCGGCCGTCGTGGTCTTCGCGGCCGCGGTAGCGGTGGTGGTCTTGCGCGCCGTGGTCGCAGCGGCGGCGCGGGTCGTCTTGGCAGCGGCCTTCTTGGCCGGGGCCGTCTTGGTCGCGGCCTTCGCCGGGGCCGTCTTGGTGGCGGCCTTGGCCGGCGCGGCCTTGGCCGCGGTCGCCTTGGCCGTGGTGGCCTTCGCGGTGGTGGCCTTGGCAGCGGTCGTCTTCGTCGCGACGGCCTTCTTGGCCGGGGCGGCCTTCGGCACCTTGCCGCTGGCGACCATCTCGCGGAAGCTGGCGCCGGCCCGGAACGCGGGCACCGACGTCTTCTTCACCTTCACCGCTTCACCGGTGCGCGGGTTCCGGGCCGTTCTCGCACCACGGATGCGCTTCTCGAAGACCCCGAACCCGGTGATGGCGACCTTGTCGCCCTTGGTCACGGCGGCCTGGATCTCGGCCAGAACCGCGTCCAGCGCAGCGTTTGCCGACTTCTTGTCGCCCAGGCGAGCGCTGAGCGCCTCGATGAGCTCGGCCTTGTTCACGTTTCCTCCCGTACCAGAAATGAAGTCCCTGTGGGCAAGGTATCCCAACGCACACAGGATACAAACATATGACGGAAAAGAAATCGTTGTGGAGTAACGGATTTGACCGAGGGCTCCTCGAGACGCCCAGCGTGGGCCTAACGAACGACCGGTGTCCACTCCGGACGGCGTTGTTCGAACGCGTCGATAGCGTCCGCGTGGCGCAGGGTGAGACCGATGTCGTCCAGGCCCTCCAGCAGGCGCCAACGGCTGAAATCGTCCAGCGGGAACTCCCATTCGTGGCCGTCGGCGCGCAACTGGCGACCCTCGAGGTCGACCGTTACCGGCAGCTTCGGATCCGCCTCGACGGCGGCCCACAAAATTTCCACGAGTTTCAGGTCGAGCTCGACCGGCAGCAGCCCCGCCTTGAGGGCGTTGCCGCGGAAGATGTCCCCGAACCGGGGCGCGACGACCGCCTTGAAGCCGAAGTCCTGCAGCGCCCAGACGGCGTGCTCGCGCGACGAGCCGGTGCCGAACTCGGGGCCGGCGATGAGGATCGACGCCCCTTCGTAGACGGGATTGTTCAGCACGAATGCCGGATCGGACCGCCAGGCGTTGAAGAGGCCGTCGGCAAACCCGGTGCGGGTGACGCGCTTGAGGTACACGGCCGGGATGATCTGGTCGGTGTCCACGTTGGAACGGCGCAGCGGGACGGCCGTGCCGGTGTGGACGGTGAACTTCTCCATGTCGGTTCCCAGTCCTAGTTCAGATCGGCGGGCGCGGCGAGGCGGCCCACGACGGCGGTGGCGGCGGCGACCGGCGGCGACACGAGGTGCGTGCGCCCGCCGCGGCCCTGGCGGCCCTCGAAGTTGCGGTTCGACGTCGACGCCGAGCGCTCCCCGGGCTTGAGCGTGTCGGGGTTCATGCCCAGGCACATGGAGCAGCCGGCGAACCGCCACTCCGCCCCGGCCTCGGTGAAGACCTGGTCGAGGCCCTCCTGCTCGGCCGCCGCCCGCACCGACGCGGAGCCGGGCACGACGAGCATCCGAACGCTCTCGGCGACCTTCCGGCCGCGCAGCACCTCGGCGGCGGCGCGCAGGTCCTCGAGCCGGCCGTTGGTGCACGAGCCGAGGAACACCACGTCGACCGGGACGTCCCGCAGCGCGGTGCCGGGCGTGAGGTCCATGTACTCCAGCGCCTTCTCGGCGGCGACCCGCTCGGCGCTCTCGGCGAAGTCCTCCGGGTTCGGCACGAAGCCGCCGAGCGGCGCGCCCTGGCCCGGGTTGGTGCCCCAGGTGACGAACGGGGTGAGCTGCGAGACGTCGAGCGTCACCTCGGTGTCGAACTTGGCGCCCTCGTCGGTGCGCAGGCTCGTCCAGTAGGCCTTGGCCGTCTCCCAGTCCTCGCCCGCAGGCGCGTACTGCCGGCCCTCGATGTAGGCGAAGGTCGTCTCGTCCGGCGCGATCATGCCGGCCTTGGCGCCCCACTCGATGGACATGTTGGAGATGGTCATGCGGCCTTCCATCGACAGCTTCTCGATGGCCGGGCCGCGGTACTCCACGACGTGGCCGCGGCCGCCGCCGGTGCCCACCTGGGAGATGAGCGCCAGGACCAGGTCCTTGGCGGTCACGCCCGGGCCGAGCTCGCCGACGACGTTGACCGCCATGGTGCGCGGCCGCGCCTGCGGCAGGGTCTGGGTGGCGAGGACGTGCTCGACCTCGCTGGTGCCGATGCCGAACGCCAGCGCGCCGAACGCCCCGTGCGTCGAGGTGTGCGAGTCGCCGCACACGATGGTCATGCCGGGCTGGCTGAGGCCCAGCTGCGGTCCCATGACGTGGACCACGCCCTGCTGGTCGTCGCCGAGCGAGTGGATGCGGACGCCGAACTCGCTCGCGTTCTTGCGCAGCGTCTCGATCTGCGTGCGGGAAACCGGGTCGCTGATCGTCAGGACGTTGTCGGTCGGCGTGTTGTGGTCCTCGGTCGCGATCGTGAGATCGGGCCGGCGGACCGGACGCCCCGCCATGCGCAGGCCGTCGAACGCCTGCGGACTGGTGACCTCGTGCACCAGGTGCAGGTCGATGTAGAGCAGATCGGGCTCACCGGCGGCGGAATGCACGACGTGCGCGTCCCACACCTTCTCGGCGAGCGTCCGTGGTTGTGCTTCTCCCACCATCTGGACATCCTAAAATCTGGGAGGTATGTTTCGGTCTGTGGGACACAGTATGAGCGGTGTGGGCGTGCTCGACAAGGCGGTGGTCATCCTGGCCGCCTGTGTCGACGGCGCCAGCCTTGCCGAACTGGTGGACCGGACCAAGCTTCCCCGGGCAACGGCGCACCGGCTCGCACAGGCCCTGGAGATCCACCGATTGCTCGTTCGTGACGCGCAGGGGCGCTGGCGCCCGGGACCGCGACTGGGCGAGCTCGCGAACGCGGCCCCAGATGTGTTGCTGACCGCCGCCGAGCCGATGCTGACAGCGCTGCGCGACGCCACGGGCGAGAGTGCCCAACTGTACCTCCGCCGCGCGGACGAACGCCTGTGTGTCGCCGCCGCGGAGCGCGCGAGCGGCCTGCGTGACACGGTGCCGATCGGCGCGGTGCTGCCGATGACGGCGGGCTCCGCCGCACAGGTCCTCCTGGCGTGGGAACCGCCGGAGGCCGTGATGCCGCTCCTGCCACGCTGCAAGTTCACCGGCCGCACGCTGGCCGAGGTCCGCCGCCGCGGCTGGGCCCAGAGCGTGGCCGAGCGCGAGGTGGGCGTGGCGAGCGTCTCGGCCCCGATCCGCGACCGCACGGGCCGCGTGATCGCCGCGATCTCGGTGTCGGGCCCGATCGAGCGCCTGGGCCGCCGCCCGGGCGACCGCCACGCCATGGCCGTCGTGCGGGCCGGTCAACGCCTCTCCGGCCTGTAGGCCTGGCCGCGGCGGGCGCTTACGATCGGCGGGTGCGCCTGCGGCGCACAGGCGGGATGCCTTTCTCGGCTGGAAGGAATGCCAGTGCCCGATACCACCCCTGCCTCGCCCGGGCCCGAAGACGGCTCGGGCGGGCTCAGCCCCGCGCCCACCGACGGAACGCCGGCCTCGCCGACTTCGAGGCCTGACGGGCCGGACTCCCCCACGCCGCCCGCGCCGGCGCCCTCGGCACCGTCCGGCGGCGGCCGTGGGGGGTGCATGACCGCGATGATCGGGCTGTTCGTGTTCGTCGCGGCGCTGCTCGGCATCGCCACGCAGCTCTAGCCAGCATCGACCGACGGCGCTCTCCGGACATCGGAGAGCGCCGTTTCGGCTGAGCGCGCCAGGTGGCTCTCCCCCGCTACCATCTCGATCACATTCACGGGGGAGGAACACCATGACAGGAGAAGAGCGTCCGCCCGCTGCCGAGCACGAGGCGGAAGCCGGCCCGGCGCCCGAAGCGACGATCGCAGTGACCGGAGCACCGGTGGGCGAGACCGGAACCGAGGCTGGAGCCGAGACCGGAACCGAGGCTGAGGTACCGCCGAAGCGGTCACGGAAGAAGCTCGCCGGCGTGCTCGCCGCGGCAGGCGTCGCGCTCGCCGTCGTCGCGGCCGGCGGGGCGTTCGCCGTGGTACGGCTGTGGCAGGACAGCGTCGGGCGGATGCCCGAGGACGTGCTGCCGGCCTCCGCCGCCGCCTACGCCCGCATCAACCTGACGCCGGGGCTGCGCCAGCGCCTCAAGCTCGGTGCCCTCATCGCGGACAGCGGCGGGAAGGGCGACGACGACCACGCGCTGGAGCGGATCGTGTTCGAGAGCGGCCCGATCTCGTACCGCGACGTCGCCCCGTGGTTCGACGGCCGGCTCGGCGTCGCGCTCTGGGCCGACCCCGCACACCCCGACGCCCCGGTGACCCTGGTCGCCGCCGCGGCGAAGGACGCCGACAAGGCCCGCAAGGCGCTCGACGCGGCCCAGAAGAAGGCCGGCACGGACCGGCTGGGGTTCACGGTCGCCGACGGGTACGCGCTGCTGGCCTTCGGCGAGCAGGATGCCCAGGGCGCCGCGACGGCCGCGGCGAAGCAGCCGAAGCTGGCCGGGGCCGCCGCCTTCCGCAGCGCGGTCGCCACGCTGCCGCCGGACCAGCCCCTGCTCGTCTGGGCCGACCTCGGCCCGGCGGCGAAGCTGGCCGAGAAGCTCGCGGTCAGCGCTTTCCCGTATCTCCCGATCGAAGCGGGCGACCCGGAAACGGTCGGGCTGGCCGGCCCGGAGATTCCCGACGACCTCACGGGCACGCTCGTCCTCGGTGCCCAGGCGGCCGACGGGAGCATCGAGGTGCGCGGCCGGTTCATCGGCGCGGCCCAGCCGGCCGGCCAGACGCCGGTCGACGCCGTCCAGGCGCTGGGCCAGCTGCCCTCCGGCACCGTGGCGTCCGGCGTCGTGTCCGGCCCGTTCACCGCGATCGAGGACGTGCTCGGCGAGGACCTGGGCTGGATGCCGCTCACGCTCTTCGGCGACCTCGCCATGGGCCCGGGCCTGCTGCCCGAGGGTGAGGTGCCCGAGGCCGTCGACCCCGAGGCGATCCAGAAGTACCTCGAAGAGCACCCGGAGGTGCTCGAAGGAGGCGGCGACCGCTACGTCTTCCTCGGCCCCGGGCTTGGCCCCGGCAACGAGACGATGCCCGACCCGCAGCAGGCGGCCGACGCCTTCAGCGCGGGTGTGCAGGCGGCCAAGGCGCTGAGCTTCAGCATGGTGAACAGCGCCACCGCGACCGGCAGCGCGCCGCTCATGCTCGACCTGCACATGCCCGACGCGGCGGCGGCCAAGCAACTGCAGACCGACCTGGCCGCCTTCACCCGGCTCACCACGACCACGTGCGAGGTGAGCGGCGAGCACGTGCTGCTCAAGGCGAAGAGCTACGCGCCGGGCACCGGCAAGCTGGCCGAGAGCGACCTGTTCAAGAAGGCGATGGCCGGCGGTGTCGCGCACCCGTACGCCGCCCTGTTCTTCGACAGCGGCTCCGACCAGGTCGGCTTCACGGCCGGCCGCGACGGCGCGGACACCGTGCTCTTCGCACGGGTGGTCATGCGGTAGCCAGCCGGACCACCTCGTCTGCGCAGCCCCAGGCGAGGGTCACCCCGGCACCGCCGTGCCCGTAGTTGTGGACGACCCGGGTGCCGCCCGGCAGCGGCTCCGGGTCGGCCGCCACCCGCGGGCCGCCGTGCCGGGCCGGGCGCAGGCCGGCCGCCTCCCGCAGCACGGGGGCGCCGGCCAGCTCCGGCACCAGCGCGACACAGCGGCGCAGGATCGCGGCGGACACCGCCGGGTCCGGCGTCGTGCTCCAGTCGTCGAGCTCGAACGTGCCGCCCAGCACGACGTCGCGGCTGCGCGGGTGGATGTACGTCATCCCCTCCGGGTGGGCCTCGTCGCGCACCGACGTGACGAGGCCCGGGTTGGCCACCGCGACGATCTGGCCGCGGGCCGGGTGCACCGCCGGGTCGCCCGCGAGCGAGCGGGCGGCCAGGCCCGTCGCGTTCACCACGACGGGCGCACGGCCGCCGAGCTCGCCGAGCCGGCCGATCCGTTCGGTGGCGAACGACCCGCCGAACGCGCGGACGCGCTCGGCGAGCCACTGGAGGTACACCTCCATCTCCATCGACGGCACGGTGAAGCGCCACTCGTCGCGCGTCGCGCTGAAGTCCGGAACCGCGTCGGCCCACCACGGGCGGTCGGCGGGGCGGCGCAGCAGCATCCGGGTCGGGCGCGGCACCACGCCGGGGACGCCGCCGGACGCCTGGCGGGAGAGCTCGTCGTACGTCGAGCGCGCCCAGGCCAGGACGAGCGGATCGGCGGCGGTGCGCGTCGGGTACCACACGGCGGCGGCGAGGCTCGACACCGTGCGCTCCGGCGGGTCCGCGGCCACGACGGCGACCCGCGCACCGGCCTCCAGGAGCCGGATCGCGCTGGTCAGCCCGCAGACGCCGGCACCGAGAACGATGACATCGACCATCCCCTCACGTTACTCACGGCAGAACGCGAGCAGGTCGGCGTCGAACTCCCGCTCATAGGCGCCGTGGATGCCGTGCGAGGCTCCGGGGTACACCTTCAGGGCCGCGTCCTTCAGCAACTGGACGCTCTTGTGGGCGGCGGCGCGGATCGGCACGATCTGGTCGTCGTCGCCCTGGGCGACCAGCACCGGCACGTCGATCCGCTTGAGGTCCTCGGTGAAGTCGGTCTCCGAGAACTGCGCCACGCAGTCGTAGGAGGCCTTGAGGCTGACCTGCATGCTCAGGCGCCAGAACTGCTCGCGCAGGCCCTGTGAGACGGTGCTGCCGGGGCGGTTGGCGCCGTAGAAGGGCGCGCTGAGCTCGCGGTAGAACTGCGAGCGGTCGGCCATCAGGCCGGCCCGGATCGCGTCGAACGACTCCTTCGGCGTGCCCTCCGGGTTGGCGCTGGTCTTGAGCATGAGCGGCGGGACCGCGCCGACGAGGACCGCCTTGGCCACGCGGGAAGTGCCGTGGCGGCCGAGGTACCGCGTGACCTCACCCCCGCCGGTGGAGTGCCCGACGAGGATCGCGTCACGCAGGTTGAGCCGGTCGACCAGCGTGCCGAGGTCGTCTGCGTACTGGTCCATGGTGTTGCCGTCCCACGTCTGGGTCGACCGGCCGTGGCCGCGCCGGTCGTGGGCGATCGCCCGGAACCCGTGATCGGCGAGGAGCTTGAGCTGGGTGTCCCAGGCGTCCGAGCTGAGCGGCCACCCGTGGCTGAAGACGACGGGCTGTCCGGATCCCCAGTCCTTGTAGAAGATCTCGGTGCCGTCGGGCGTGGCGATGAAAGGCATGGCCCGGGTTCTGACCGCACTACGCGCTGTTAAACGCTCAAAGGGCGGTGAAGGCTACCTTAAGTGAGAGCGCTCCATCGAGCGAGTTCCATAAAGGTTATTTACTGTTAACAATCCTTCCCTTACCTTGGCTGCATCACCCCCACCGCTGGAAGGGAGCGATTGGATGCGAAGAGCATTCGCTCTGGTACCCCTGGTGCTCGGCGCCGTCGTGGCGTCTCTGCTGGTGACGGCGTCACCGGCGGGCGCACACGGGTACATCTCCTCACCCCCGAGCCGTCAGGCGATGTGTGCCCAGGGCCGCGTCGCCAACTGCGGCGACATCATCTACGAGCCGCAGAGCGTCGAGGCCCCCAAGGGCTCGATGCAGTGCAACGGCGGCGGTAGCCGGTTCACCGTCCTCAACGACGAGAGCAAGGGCTGGCCGGCCACGTCCGTCGGCAACAACGTCACGTTCAACTGGGTGCTGACCGCGCGTCACTCGACCAGCACGTGGGAGTACTTCGTCGGCAGCACCCGCATCGCGGTCTTCGACGACGGCGGTCGCCAGCCTGGCGCGACCGTCTCCCACAACGTGAGCCTCGGCGGCCGCACCGGCCGGATCAAGGTCCTGGCCCGCTGGAACATCGCGGACACGATCAACGCCTTCTACTCGTGCGTCGACCTGCAGGTCGGCGGCGGCAACCCGACGCCGACGCCCACGCAGCCGACCCCGTCCCCCACCAACCCGACCCCGTCGCCGACCACGACCACGACGCCGCCGAACCCGGGTGGCACCTGGGCCGCCGGCACCGCGTACAAGGTCGGCGACCGCGTCACCTACGGCGGCGTCACGTACGAGTGCCGCCAGGCGCACACCGCGATCGCCGGCTGGGAGCCGCCCAACGTCCCGGCGCTGTGGCTGCGCGTCTGACCCATTGTGTGGCGCCCCCTGCCCCTTGGGGGCGCCACCTTCCTCCCGGAGGCATCGTGAAGCGACTGCTCGTCGTGCTCACCGCTTTCCTCCTGGCGGGCTGCGCCGCCGCCCCGGCGCAGCCCGCCCCCGGAGGCACGGCGTCGAAGTACTACAACGACACCGACGTGATGTTCAGCCAGATGATGGTCGCCCACGTCGGCCAGGGGCTGGAGATGGTCCGGCTGGCCCGCACCAAGGCCGTCCGCGAGGACGTGCGCACGCTCGCCGCCGCGATCGACGTGACCGAGGCCGACGAGCTCAAGACGATGCAGATCTGGCTGCAGAGCTGGGGCCAGCCCCCGACCGCCGACCCGTCGTCCCACGCCGGCCACGGCGGCGCCCACGGCACGAGCGCGGCCGACATCGAGGCCCTGGGAACGTTGGACGGCCCGGAGTTCGAGCGGAAGTTCCTGACGATGCTGGTGGCGCACCAGCACAACGCGGTCGAGATCGCCCGGATGGAGACCGGCTCGGGCATCAACCCGGGGGCCCTCGACCTGGCCAAGCGCATCGACCAGTCGAGGACCGGCGAGATCCAGCAGATGCTCCGGTACCTCGACAGCTAATCACTCACAGGCGATGCCGTCCTTGTCGGCGTCGAGCCGGTACACGTCGGGGCCGATGACCCGGATCGGTCCGGTGACGTAGACCGGCCCGTCGCCGCTGCCCCCGGCACAGTCCACGTCGGACGCGACCGGCACGCACGGCGAGTAGCTCGGGTGGCAGTTGTTCGCCGGCGGTTTCGTGGTCGGCTTCGGGGCCGGTTTCGTGGCCGGCTTCGTCGTGGTCGGTTTGGTGGCCGGCTGCGTCGGGGCCTGCGTGGTCTGCGTGGTCTGCGTGGCCGCCGGTGGCGTGGTCGTCGTTTCGGCGGCGCTTGTGGGCGCGGCGCTTGTGGGCGCGGCCGACTGGCTTCGCTGGACGGCCAGGGCGCCGTTCTTGGCCACGTCGGTCTTCTGCGTCTCCGGCTGGTCGCTGTTGCCGGCCGCGGCCACGACGATGCCGCAGAACACGAACACCCCGAGCACGGCGGCGCCGACCACGACCCAGATGCCGTGGTTCGAGCGTTTCGGCTGGTGAGGCTGCGGATAGGTCACCCGGCGAAGTGTCCTCGGGAGCGACCCGGAAGGCAGTGGCCGGACGGCCGGTTTTGTCGGTCCCCGGTCGTAAACTCGGCCGCATGTCGGTGGACTGGAAGAACTGGGCCGGAAACATCACCTTCGAGGCCGCGCGGGTGCACCGGCCGGAGTCGGTCGAGCAGGTGCAGGAGATCGTCTCCGCGGCCGAGCAGGTGCGGGTGCTGGGGTCCGGGCACTCGTTCAACCGCATCGCCGACACGACGGCCGACCTGGTCAGCGTTGCCGGGCTGCCGGCCGAGGTCCGCGTCGACGCCGAGCGGGGCACGGTGAGCGTCGCGGGCGGCGTGCGATACGGGGAGCTGGCCGCCCAGCTCGACGCCGCCGGCTATGCGCTGCACAACCTCGGGTCGCTGCCGCACATCTCGATCGCCGGGGCCGTCGCCACCGGCACGCACGGGTCCGGCGCGGGGCTGGGCAACCTGGCCACCGCGATCGCCGGGCTCCAGCTCGTCACGGCCGACGGCGAGCTGGTCGAGCTGCGCCGCGACGACCCGGACTTCGCCGGGGCGGTGGTCGCGCTGGGGGCGCTGGGCGTGGTGGTCCGGGTGGAGCTGGACATCTCCCCGACCTATCAGGTGCGCCAGACGGTCTACGAGGACCTGCCCCGCGCCCGGGTGGACGCGCACTGGGCCGAGCTCGCCACGAGTGCCTATAGCGTGAGCCTCTTCACCGACTGGTCCGGCGACACGGTCAACCAGGTCTGGCTCAAGCGGCTCGACGACGGCGAGGCGGCGCCGGCGGAGCTGTTCGGGGCGCGGCCGGCCGACGGGCCGCGGCACCCGATCTCGGGGGTCTCGCCGGTCAACTGCACCGAGCAGGGCGACGTGCCCGGGCCGTGGCACACCCGGCTGCCGCACTTCCGGCTGGAGTTCACCCCGAGCAGCGGCGAGGAGCTGCAGTCGGAGTTCTTCGTGGCCCGGCAGGACGCGGTCGCCGCGTTCGCCGCCGTCGAGCGGGTCCGCCACCTGGTGACGCCTGTGCTGCAGATCTCCGAGGTGCGCGTGGTGGCCGCCGACGACCTGTGGCTCAGCCCGCACTACCGCCGCGACAGCGTGGCGCTGCACTTCACCTGGGTGCCCGACACCGAGGCGGTCCTGCCGGCGGTGGCGGCGCTGGAGGCCGAGCTGGCGCCGTTCGGGGCGCGGCCGCACTGGGGGAAGGTGTTCCACACCGCCCCGGATTACGAGCGGATGGGCGACTTCCGGGCCCTCGCCGCGCGGCTCGACCCGCAGGGCAAGTTCCGCAACGCGTTCGTGCGGCGCCATCTGTTCGGGGAGTAGGGTTCCGACCGTGCGTATCGCTCGTTTTGCCCACAGCAGTGGGATGTCGTTCGGGGTCGTCGAGGGCGAGCCGGCGGCGGGCCTGACCGGCCTGACCGTCGCCGAGATCGACGGTCACCCGTTCGGGGAGATCCGGTTCACCGGCCAGCGCTGGGCGGTCGCCGACGTCCGCCTGCTCTCGCCGATGCTCCCCAGCAAGGTCGTGTGCGTGGGGCGCAACTACGCCGACCACGCCGCGGAGCTCGGCAACGACGTGCCGAAGGAGCCGCTGCTCTTCCTGAAGCCGTCCACCTCGATCATCGGCCCCAACGACGCGATCCGGCTGCCCACGCAGTCCCAGCAGGTCGAGCACGAGGCCGAGCTGGCCGTCGTGATCGGCGTCACGGGCGCCCGCCGGGTCGACCGGGCCGGCGCCGCGGCCGCGATCTTCGGCTACACCTGCGCCAACGACGTCACCGCCCGCGACCTGCAGCGCAAGGACGTGCAGTTCACGCGGGCGAAGGGCTTCGACTCCTTCTGCCCGATCGGCCCGTGGATCGTGACCGGCATCGACGTCGGCGACGTCGAGGTCCGCTGCGAGGTCAACGAGGAGGTCCGCCAGCTCGGCCGCACCAAGGACATGGTCTTCGACGTCCCGACCCTGGTGTCATATGTGTCACACGTCATGACCCTGCTCCCGGGCGACGTGATCCTCACCGGCACCCCCGCCGGCGTAGGGCCCTTGGCCGCCGGCGACACCGTCGAGGTCTCGATCGAGGGCATCGGCGCCCTCACCAACCGCGTCCTGACCCTGGATTAGGCGGCTTCGCGACAACCGATTTGGCGGCGGAGGGGGACTCCGGTAAAGTTCTCTTTCGGCGCGAGAGCGTCGATGGGGTATGGGGTAATTGGCAGCCCAACTGATTCTGGTTCAGTTAGTCTAGGTTCGAGTCCTGGTACCCCAGCGCCGCAGCAAGATCGCGGTGCTGTAGTGTTTCACCGCACGACAGCAACACAAGGAAGTACTGGGGCCCCGTCGTCTAGCGGCCCAGGACGCCGCCCTCTCAAGGCGGTAGCGCCGGTTCGAATCCGGTCGGGGCTACCACCGTTCAGGCCGCGCACTCCTCTCCGGGAGCGCGCGGCCTGCTTGGTTTTCCGGCCCCCACCTCCCGCGCAGACGGCCCGCTCGCTTGCCGGGCCGCCCCGCAAGCGCGTGGCCAGCTCAGATCTCAGGCCGCGAGCCGACCCGCCGAGTTCGACCCGCCGCCCGTTCGACCGGCAGCGCCCGGCCCCCACCGGCGGCGAGTTCGTCGAGCGACCCCGCTCGGCTCCCAGACCCGGCCCCCATCCCCTGCGATCGTGGGGTCCACCCCGGTCCGCTTGGCCGAGGCACGCGACTCAGCGCCCCGCCCGGTTCCGGCCAGTGCCCCTCCCGGCAGTCGTGTGGCTCACCCGGCGTTCAGCGTGGCGAGGCCCAACGCGCCGAGCTCGGCCCGGGCCCCGCCCCGCAGTCGTGCCGCGCGCCCGGGATCAGCGTGGCGAGACACAACCCGCGACGTTCGGCCCAGACCCTGGCCCCGCGAGCCTCAGGCGCGCCCCGGACCAGCCTGGCGAGACACAGCCCACGACGTTCGGCCGAGGACCCGCCCCGCGGGCCTCAGGCGCGCCTGAGATCGGTGTGGCGGGGCAGGACCGGCGATCCGAGGTTCGGGCCGCGACCCTGCCCGCAAGCGCCCGCCCCACCGGCGCTCCGCGAACTGGCAGCCTGCTCTGTTTCACAGTGTCGCCGACGCGCGGACGTCGGGTGGCCTCCCCGACGTCCGCGAATCACGAAGGGGTTGTCAGGCGTCCCGGCGTTTGAACAAGTAGGACGCCGTGGCCAGCAGGAGGACCGTCCAGCCCGCGAAGACCGCCAGGCCCTCCCACGGGGTCAGCAGCGCGCCCGGGGAGACCGTCGGCTGGAAGATCAGCTGGCCCGCGTTCGTCGGCATCCAGGCGTTCACGTGGGCGCCCCAGGAGCCGGGCAGGAGCGATGTCAGGTTCGACACGATCAGGATCAGGCCCAGGACCGCCGTGATCGCGCCCGCCGTGTAGCGGACGATCGCGCCCACCGCCAGCGAGAACAGGCCCAGCACGGCCATGAACAGGCCGGCGCCGATCACCGAGCGGAGGACCCCCGGGGCGTCCAGGGACAGCTCCACGTGCGGGGACAGGATCGCCCGGCCCAGGAAGAAGGCGGCGAAGGACAGCAGCTCGCCGACGACCAGCATCAGGGCGGTGAACACGCCCACCTTCGCGGCCAGGACCGTCAGGCGGCGCGGCTGGGACTGGAGCGTGGAGCGGATCATGCCGGTGGTGTACTCGGCCGAGATCACCAGCACGCCCAGGACGGCGATCACGAGCTGGCTGATGTACACCGGGCGGGCGATCACCAGCTCCAGCGGGTACTTCCGCAGGAGCTCCTGCGTGCCCGGGTCCGTGGAGTTCCACTGGCGCATGACGCTCCACGCGATCACCGACATGAGGCCCAGCGAGATGCCGGCCATCGCCACCAAAGACCAGACGGTCGAGCGGACCGTCCGCAGTTTGGTCCACTCCGAGCGGACCATGCCGGGCAGGCCGGCCCGTGCGATGACGGTCATGACGACTCCCCCAGTGGTGCGGCCTGGTACTCGACGCTGTCGCGGGTCAGTTCCATGAAGGCCTGCTCCAGCGAGGCCTGCAGGGGCGACAGCTCGTACAGCCGGATCCCGTGCTCGAAGGCCAGGTCACCGACACGCTCGGCGGGCAGCTCGGTCACGAGCAGGGCGCCGTCGGACGACGTCGTCGTCTTGCCGCCGGCCTGCGCCACGACGGCGGCCAGCGCGGACGGCGACGACGCGCGGACCCGCAGGGCCAGCGCCGAGTTGCGCTCGATGAACTCGCGGACCGTGCAGTCGGCGATCATCCGGCCGCGGCCGATGACGAGCAGGTGGTCGGCGGTGTGCTCCATCTCCGACATGAGGTGGCTGGAGACGAGGACGGTGCGGCCCTCGGCGGCCAGGGACTTCATGAGGTTGCGGATCCACAGGATGCCCTCGGGGTCGAGCCCGTTGACCGGCTCGTCGAACATCAGAATGCGCGGGTCGCCGAGCAGGGCGGCCGCGATGCCGAGCCGCTGGCCCATGCCCAGCGAGAAGCCCTTGGACCGCTTGCGCGCCACCTGCGTGAGCCCGACGGTCTCCAGCACCTCGTCGACCCGCCGCCGCGGCAGGTTGTTGCTCTGCGCGAGGCAGAGGAGGTGGTTGTACGCGCTGCGGCCGCCGTGGATCGCCTTGGCGTCGAGCAGCGCGCCGACCTCCCGCATCGGACTGTTCATCGCCGCGAACGGCCGGCCGTTGACCGTGACCCGACCGGCGGTCGGGGTGTCGAGGCCGACGATCATGCGCATGGTCGTCGACTTGCCCGCGCCGTTCGGGCCGAGGAACCCGGTGACCTGACCGGGCCGCACGGTGAACGAGAGCCCGTCGACGGCGACCCGTTCGCCGTACCGTTTCGTGAGGCCGACAGCCTCGATCATGACTGGTCCTTCCCTCGGTGTGCCTGCCAGGGGAAGGTAGGGCGGTTGTGCTGTGACGGCGGTGAGAGAAGCTGTGACCCGGCTCAGCGGGGCCGTTCGTAGGTCATGTCGAACTCGCGGAGCCAGGTGCGGCCGTCCTTGGACCACTCCCAGTGCGCGACGATCCGGTACCCGTTCGAGCTGATGGTCCCCGTGAAGCGCTGGTGGAAGCCCTCCGCCGCGCGCCAGATCCGCCACTCACGGTCGACCAGGGTCATGTCGTAGACGCGGAAGGCGCCCCGCGCGTCGGAGTACAGCTGCGTGAACCGGTCCGCGGCGTCGTCGTAGCCGATCACCGAGACGGTCGGGAACGGGGTGTTGTCGAGCCACTCCTGGGGCACGTCTTCGCCGGGTGGGCCGCCGTCGGCGCGCTGGATGAGGAACTCGCCCTCGTCGGCCCACGCGAAGCTCGTCCAGCCCTTGCTGGTCACCACGCCGCCGACGGTCGTCTCAACGTCCCACAATCCCAGCAGCGGCCGCAGCCGCCGCCGAACCTCGCTCATCCCGTCCGCCTCCGTTCCGCAGGGTCCGGGGTCGACAAGATCCTAGGGCGCCCCGGTGTGTCAAGGGCCTGCGAGCAAGCGTTCGCACTCCGCCAGTAGCCGGGACCGCAGCGGCGCCGCGCGGTCGGCGAAGGCACGCTGTGCCTCGACGTAGCGGGCCCGGCCCTCCGCCGTCTCGATGGGCACCGGCTCGTAGCCGAGAGCGGCCAGGTCGTACGGCGAGGCCTGCATGTCGAGCGTGCGGATGTCGCGGGCCAGCTCGAAGCAGTCGGCGACGAGCTCGGCCGGCACCAGCGGGGCCAGCTTGTACGCGTGCTTGTAGAGGTCCATGTTCGCGTGCAGGCAGCCGGGCTGCTCGAGCGCGTGCTGAGCCTCGCGGGTCGGCTGGAGCAGGTTCAGCGGCCGGGCGGGCTCGGTATAGAAGCGGAACGCGTCGAAGTGGCTGCACCGTATCCGCGCGCCCGCGACGACGGCGTCGGTGCCGGCGGCGCCGAGCCGCAGCGGCCAGGCGTTGTGCCGCACCTGCTCGTGGGTCTGCCGGTAGACCATGGCCCACTCGTGCAGGCCGAAGCAGCCGAGGTGCGGCGGGCGCGAGGCGGTGGCGGCCAGCAGGTCCCGGATCCACTCGACGGCGGGGCGGCGCCGCTCGTCCAGCACACCGCCGGGGAACCAGCGGCGCAGCTGGGCCGGCCGGTACGAGTAGTAGGTGAACAGGAAGTCCTCGACGGGATGCTTCTCGCCCCGGCGCCGGCGGGCCAGGTGCGGCTCGATCCAGGCGTCGACGCGTGCCTCGTGAGCGGCCCGGCGGGCCGCCCACGTGGACTGGTCGAGGACCGGAAGCACGTGCCAAGGGTAGCGTCATCGGCATGCGCAAGCTCTGGGCCGCCGTCCTCGCCGGCGCGATCGCGCTCGCCGCCTGTACCAACAGCGATCACAGCGAGCAGCCGCCCGAGCAAGCGACCGGTCAACCCGGAAGCCCGGAGGAAAGCCCGCCGACCAGAACGCCGGTGCAGGTACCGACCGGCCTGAACGCGGCGCCGTTCGACCAGCCGCGATACCTCGACGTGCCCGCCGGCTGGACGGTCGCCGTGTATGCGCGGATCGACAAGGCCCGCTTCCTGGCCCTGACCCCCAGCGGCGACCTGCTCGTGTCGCAGCCGTCGACCGGAAAGATCCACATCGTCCGCGCCGGCAAGGTCACCGAGTTCGTCAGCGGCCTGCGCCAGCCCCACGACATGGTGTTCGCCCAGCTCGGCGGCAAGATGTACCTCTTCGTCGCCGAGTCGCACCGCGTGCAGCGCTACCCGTACACCGACGGCGACCTCAAGGCCCAGCCCGGCCAGGTCGTCGTCGACGGCCTGCCCGACAGCAGCACGCCCGAGCTGCGCGGCAGCTACGCGCACCAGCTGAAGAACATCGCCGTGCACGGCGACCGGCTGTACCTCTCGATCGCCAGCACCTGCAACGCGTGCGTGTCCGACACCGTCAGCGACCCGCGGCGCGCCGCCATCTACACCTACGCCGCCGCGGGCACCAACGCCGAGCGCAAGCTGCTGGCCACCGGCATCCGCAACGCCGAGGGGCTCGCGTTCCGGCCCGGCACCGACGAGCTGTGGGCCGTCGTGAACAACCGCGACAACACGCTGGTGCCCGACGACCGCGACGTCGACGGCGACGGCCAGTCGGACAAGGGCAAGCGGATGGCGCAGTTCGTCGACGACTACCCGATCGAGCCGTTCATCAAGGTGCGTGACGGCGGGTTCTACGGCTGGCCGTTCTGCAACCCTGACGGCAAGGGCGGCTTCGACCGCGACTACGAGCTCAACCGCGACGGTCAGCGGGCCGACTGCGCCAAGGCCGACCCGATCGCGCTCGGCCTCCCCCCGCACAGCGCGCCGCTCGGCCTGACGTTCTACAGGGACGGTGCGGTCGTGCCGCTGCACGGCTCGTGGAACAGCACCAAGCCGGCCGGCTACAAGGTGCAGTTCATCCCGTTCGGCAACGGCACTCCGGGCGCCGCGACCGACCTGGTGACCGGCTTCGTCGGGCCCGATGGCAGGTGGTGGGGGCGCCCGGTGGACGCCGCCGCCGACCGCGACGGATCGCTCCTCGTCAGTGACGACGGCAGCGGTACCGTCTATCGCCTCACGCCTTCGAAATAGCCGCGGGCGACCCGTCGGCCATCAGGAACACGACGCCGACGGGTCCATTGTGGACCGTCAAGGCACCCGCCGCGGTGACGCTCACGTCCAGCTCGCCCTCGCCGATCTTCAGGCCGCGCACCCGGAACGCGCCGACCGGCGACGGGGTCATGGGGTCGAACGTGATCCGCCCGCCGGGCACGTCGGCGTCCAGGCCGAGCAGGGCCGTCAGGATCGCCGGTCCGGCCGCCGCGGCCCACGCCTGCGGGCGGCACGAGGCCGGGTAGGGCGTCGGCAGGTCGTCCCCGCCGTACAGCTCGGGCAGCCGGTAGTCGAAGCGCTCACCGGCGTCGAGCAGCGCGCGGATCACCGCCGCCGCCTCGCCGGCGTGGCCGTCGCGCACGAGGCCGAGCAGCGCGATCGCGGTGTCGTGCGGCCAGACCGAGCCGAGGTGGTACGAGAGGGCGTTGTACCCGGCCGACGACGGCGCGACGGTCCGGATCCCGAACGGCGAGCGCAGCTCGGCCAGCCGCCCGGCGACGGCGGCGCTCTCGGCCGCGGAGAGCAGGCCGGTGCCCAGCAGGTGGCCCATGTTCGAGGCGATGCTGTCGACCTGCTGCCCGGTGCCGTCGAGCGCGATCGCCGGGTAGCCCCCCGGGCACCAGAACGCGGCCCGGAACCGCTCGGCGAGGTCGGCCCCCCACGCGCGCCAGCGATCGCCTCCCTCGCGGCCGAACGACTCCAGCAGCCAGGCGGCGTCGACGGCGGCCCGGTACGCGTACGCCTGGACCTCACTCAGCGCCAGCGGACCGGCCGCCAGCCGCCCGTCGGCGTGCTGGACCCCGTCGCCGGAGTCCTTCCAGCCGTGGTTGGTCAGGCCCTTGGCGCTCGACTGGTACGCGATGAAGCCGTCGTGGCCGGCCAGCCACTCCATCGCGCGCTCGACGCTGTCCAGCAGCGCCTCGACCGCGAGGCGGGACATGCCCCAGCGGTACGCGTCGGCGAGGGTGCTCACGAAGAGCGCGGTCGCGTCGACGGTGCCGTAGTACACCGGCGGCAGGAAGTAGGTGGCGTCGGGCGGGCGGACCTCGTGCAGGATCTTGCCGGGCTCCTCGTCGGTGTCCGGGTCGTGCTTGACGCCCTGCCGCTTGGCGAGCGCCCGCAGCGTGCCGGCCGCGACGTCGTGGCCGAGGGGCAGGCCGAGCCGGGCCGACCAGAGCGAGTCGCGGCCGAAGAGGGTGAGGTACCACGGGCTGCCCGCGGTGTAGTACACGTCCTCGCCGTCGGCCAGCCGCAGTGCGTCGAGGTCCTGCACGCCGGCCCGCACGAGCGCGTCGAGGCGGCGGTCGTCGGCGCTGACCCGCAGCGTGCTGAAGCGCTTGCTGCGCGCGACCGGCGGCCCGTCGGTGCGCGTGAAGCGCAGCTCGACGGACCAGCTCTCGCGCGGCGGGATGGTGACCTCCCAGCGGAAGTCGGGCGACGCCGGCACCGACTCGTAGGAGACCGTCATCCCGTCCTCGGCCGCGGCGGCCACGCCGTCCTTGATCGCGCCCATGCCCGCGTAGTCGGTCGACGCTTCGACCTCCAGCGACACGGTCAGCGTCTGGTGGGAGGCGTTGGCAAGCGTGATCGTCTCGGTGCCGCCGTTGGGCTCGACCAGGCGCCGCCGGGTCAGCGTGACCGTCGGGTCGGGGCCGTCGTCGCCCAGCTCCCGCAGCACACCCACGAAGACCGCCGACGACGCACCGGCCCGTCGAGCCGTCACCGGCACGGGTTCCCGCCCGTCGACCGTCACCACGAGTCGTGAGAGCACCCTGCGGTCGTTGACGTAGAGGCCGTCGGCACCGCCGGTGAGCTGCCCGGACGGCCCTGACAGCCAGGTGGCCGGGGCGGCGACACACGCCACGTGATCGTGCAGGTAGGGCTGCGCCATGTCGGTTCCTCTTGACAAGCCTGTTGGCGGGTGAGACCGTCCGGTCATCCTGTTGAACGTTCAAAAGGGCTAATGCCACCGCACGATTTGAACGTTCAACTCGGCACCTTACGGCATTTGGGAGGGAATGTGCACCCGCCGACCGTCGAGGACGTGGCACGGGCCGCCGGGGTCTCCCGGCAGACCGTCTCCAACGTTCTCAACGCGCCCGAGCGCGTGCGCCCCGAGACGCGGCTGCGCGTCGAGGCGGCCATCGACCAGCTCGGGTACCGGCCCAACCGGGTCGCGCAGTCGCTGCGTGCGTCCACCTCTCGCATGATCGGCTATCGCATCGAGCCGATGCACCCGCAGTCCCTCGCCAGCATCCACGACCGGTTCCTGCACGCGCTGGCCGAGGCCGGCCGGGCGGCGGACCACCACCTGCTGCTGTTCACCGCCAACGACCCCGAGGACGAGGTCGCCAACGTCCAGGCCCTGCACCGGGCCGGCGCGATCGACGGCGTCGTCCTCTACGGCATCTCGACCGACGACCCGCGCCCGCCCGGGCTGCGCCAGCTGCGCATCCCGTTCGCCGCGTTCGGCCGCACAGGGGCCGACTCGGCCCACCCGTGGGTCGACATCGACAACGCCGCCGGCACCGCCGCCGCCGTCGAGCACCTGGTGACCCGCGGGCACCAGCGGATCGCGTTCGTCGGCTACCCCGAGGGCGCGGCCGTCGGCGACCGGCGGGCCGATGGCTGGCGCACCGCGCTCGACAAGCACGGCCTGCTCGACGGCTCCCGCCACCTCGACCTGCGGGGCGAGGACTCGCTCGCCACCGGGGCCCGCCTCGGCGAGGCCCTCCTGCAGCACCACACCCCACCCACCGCCGTCGTCGCCGCCACCGACACGCTCGCCGCGGGGGTGCTGCGCGTCGTGCAGCGCCGCGGCGCGCGCCTCGCGGTGGTCGGCTTCGACGACACCCCGACGGCCGCCGCGCTCGACCTGTCGAGCGTCCGCCAGCCCATCGAGGCCGTAGGGCACGCCATGATCCGGGCTCTGCTCGCCTATTCGCCCGACCGGCCGGGGCCTTCGGCTCCCGACCCACATGGTGCTGAACCCACCAGCCAACTGCTGACGCCCGAACTGATCGTCCGGGCCAGCAGCGCACTGCACTGAAACCTCTCCGACCCCCTGGGAGCGACATCATGAAACGGACACCCCGCCTCCTCGCCGCCGCGTTGCTACTGGTCGGCCTCGGCGCCACAGCCGCCTGCGGCGACGACGGATCCGGCACCGAGGGCACCGACACCGGCGCCAAACTGACGATGTTCGCGTTCTCCTCGTCCCCGGCCGAGGACGCGGTACTGCGAAAGGCCGTCGAGGACTACAACAAGCTCGGCCGCAACACCGTCGAGCTGAAGGTGCTGCCGGAGTACGACACCGCGCTCACGACCGCGCTGGCCGGCGGCGAACCGCCGGACGTCTTCTACGTCAACGACAACAAGCTGCCCGACCTGGGCAAGAACGGCGCGCTCGAGCCGATCGGCGACAAGGTCGAGAACCCGGGCGACTTCTACGACACGCTCAAGCAGTCGTTCACCTACAAGGGGACGTACTACTGCGCGCCGAAGGACTTCTCCACGCTGCAGTTGGTGTACAACACCGCCGACTTCACCGCCGCCGGCGTCCAGCCGCCCAAGACCTGGGACGAGCTGGCCGCCGCCGCGAAGGCGCTGACCAAGCCGGGTCACCCCGGGCTGGTGTTCGGTCCCGAGTTCTACCGCTGGGGCGTGTTCATGGCGCAGGCCGGCGCGTGGCCGACCAACGACGACATCACCAAGATGACGATGGACACGCCCGAGATGAAGGCGGCCCTGCAGTACGTGACCGACAACCACAAGAACGGGAACTTCGGCACGCCGGCGTCGGTCGGCGCCGGATGGGGCGGCGAGGCGTTCGGCAAGGGCCTGACGTCGATGACCATCGAGGGCAACTGGATCGTCGGGGCAATGAAGAACGACTTCCCCAACGTGAAGTACGCGGTCGCCGAGCTGCCGGCCGGCCCGAAGGGCAAGGGCACGATGTCGTTCTCGGTCTGCTACGGCGTGGCCAAGGCGTCGAAGAACAAGGCCGCCGCGACCGACTTCGTCAAGTGGCTCACCTCGCCCGACGAGCAGTTCGCGGTCACCAAGGAGTTCCCGGTGATGCCGTCGCGCAAGTCGCTGGCCGACAAGTGGCTGGCCGACAAGCCGGAGCTCAAGGCGTTCGTCGCCGGCGGTGACTACGCGAAGAAGTCGGTGTTCGTGCCCGGCTTCTCGACCGCGATCGACACGTTCAACGACGGCATCCAGGGCCTGGCCAAGGGCAACAAGCAGGTGGACGAGGTCGTCTCCAGCACCCAGAAGGCCGGGACCGACATCCTCGGCTGACCGTTTGACCGGGGCCGCCGCCTCCCCCCTTGGCGGCGGCCCCTACTGGAGGTACCCCCGAAATGACCGCCACCGTTGAGGCGCCGCCGGACGCACCCCCCGGCCGCCGCCCGAAGTCGCGTATCCACGGCCGGCAGGGCCTGGCCGGCTGGCTGTTCGTCACCCCTGCCCTCATCGGGCTGGGCGCGTTCATGGTCGCGCCGATCCTGCTGGCGCTGTGGGTGTCGTTCCGCGACTGGAGCGGCCTCAACCCGCTCGCCGACTCCACCAACGCCGGCACCGGCAACTACGCCGACCTGCTCACCGACTCCGGCGTCGTGCGCGGCGACTTCGCCAAGAGCCTGCGCAACAACCTGTACTACGTGCTCGGCGTCGTCCCCGCGCAGACGGTCCTGGCCTTCCTGCTCGCCATTATCGTCAACTCCCGCCTGCTCAAGGGCCGCACGTTCTTCCGCACCGCGTTCTACTTCCCGTCGGTGACGAGTTCGATCGCGGTCGCCTTCATCTTTGTTTTCCTCTTCAGTCCCGCGGGCGTGGTCAACACCGTGCTGTCCGCGGTACTGCCGGGAAAGGTCGACCTCGTCTGGCTGGACGACTCGGACGGCCTGATCCACCTGCTGCTGCGGGCCGTGGGCGTGGACCGGCCGCCGTCCGCCCTGCGCGGCGAGTTCATGGACCTGTCCTGGTGGGACTGGCTGTCCGGGCCGAGCGTCGCGCTCAGCTCGGTGATGATCCTGGCCACCTGGACCACCACGGGCACGTTCATGCTGATGTTCCTGGCCGGCCTGCAGAACATCCCGGAGGAGCTCGAGGAGGCCGCGGCGCTCGACGGCGCGTCGGCCCGCCAGCGCTTCTTCACCATCACGCTGCCGCTGCTGAAGCCGACCCTCTTCCTGGTGCTGACGCTGGGCATCATCGGCACGTGGCAGGTCTTCGACCAGGTGTACGCCATGACGGCCGGCGGCCCGCAGAAGACCACGCTGACGCCCGCCTATCTCGTGTACCGCGAGGGCTTCCAGAACAGCGCGATGGGCCGCGCGGCGGCGATCGCCTTCGTCGTCTTCGTCATCATCCTGGTCTTCACCGCCGTGCAGCGGCTGGTGCTGCGGAAGGAGCGCTGACATGCGGCGCGCGCTGCGGTACGGCATCCTCATCTTCTTCGCCGTGATCTTCATCTACCCGTTCGTGCTGTCGTTCGCCACCTCGTTCAAGTCCCGCCCGGAGGTGGCGTCCAGCCCGGTGATCCCGTGGCCGCAGGCGTTCGACACCCGGGCCTGGACCGACGTGCTGGTGCACAGCGACTTTCCCCTGTGGACGTTCAACTCGATCCTCGTCACCGTGCTGGCGACGCTGGGCCGGGTGTTCCTGGACTCGCTGGCCGGGTACTCGCTGGCCCGCCTGACCTGGCGCGGCCGGAACCTGGTGTTCGCGGGCGTGGTCTCGGTCCTCGCGGTCCCCCCGATCGTCCTGACCGTCCCGCGCTTCCTGGTGTTGAAGGAGATGAGCCTCCTCAACTCGTACACGGGCCTGATCCTGCCGCTGGCGGTGGACGCGATGGGCATCTTCCTGATGCGCCAGTTCTTCGCCGAGCTGCCACGGGAGCTGGAGGAGGCGGCCCGCATCGACGGTGCGTCGATCTTCCAGGCCTACTGGCACGTGGTACTGCCACTGGCCCGCCCGGCCCTGCTGACCCTCACGATCCTGTCGTTCCAGGGCGTGTGGAACGAGTTCCTGATGCCCCTGATCGTCGTCCGGGCCAGCCCGGAGCACTGGACGCTCCCGTTCGGCCTGTCCACGCTGGGCCGAGGCGGCGCCGGCGGCCAGTCCTACGACTACCCGGTGATGATGGCGGGATCGATCCTGACCATCATCCCGGTGGCGATCGTCTTCATCATCTTCCAGCGCTTCTTCGTGCGGGGGGTGGCCCAGACGGGCGTCAAGGGCTGACCGGGGTCAGGCGCCGATGACGTTCACCGCCCGTGCCACCACCAGAAGGACCGTCACCAGCGACGTCAGGGCCTCGCTCAGCATCAGGAGCTTGGCCCACGTCGACATCGGCATGGTGTCCGTGGGGCTGAAGGCGGTGGCGTTGGTGAACGACACGTACAGGTAGTCCACGAACGTCGGCTCCCAGTCCCGGTCGGCAAGCTCCGGAACCTGCATCTGGGTGAACAGGAAGTCCGGGTGCGGCGTCCGGCCCTCGGCGCGGGCCGCCGGGCCGCCGCGGTCGGCCTCCCAGAACCACAGGGCGAAGACGATGACGTTCGTCAGCCAGATCGCGCCGCCCCACAGCAGCAGGTGCTCCGGGGCGAGGCCACCGTGGTGGAACAGCGCCCGCACCAGCAGCGCCACCGACCACGCGGTCACCAGGCTGAGCACCGCCACCAGGCCGATGCTCAGCGGGCGCAGAATCCGGGCCTCGCGGTTGATCCGCAGCGGGTTCACCGCCACCACCGTCACCAGCAGCAGCGACTCCAGCGCGGGCAGCAGCCAGCGCGGTCGTGGGGCCAGGTCCGGCGGGAGGATCATGTGGATGGCGATCGCCACGGCGATGGCCAGGGCGGCCGGCCAGCGCTGCTCGGCCTCGGTGCGGCGCAACCAGCCGGGCAGCTGCCCCGGCTTCTTCGGCTGGGGCGGGCCGTTGCCCCGATCCAGCGCGGGCGGTAGGTCGCTCACGCCAGCCAACCGTAGACGTGCCAGCCCACTCCCGCCAGGCCGGCCACCGCCAGTGCCGCCAGGTAGGTCAGGACCAGACGGGTGTCCCGCAGCACGCACTTCGAGCGGGTCAGACCGCGGCGGCGGGCGCGGAGGTAGCCGGAGAAGCCCAGCACCGCGAAGCCCAGGACCGCCAGCGGGCCCAGCAGCCAGGCCAGCGCCGCGATCGTCGCGTAGACGCACAGGCGCAGCGGGTCGTAGGGCTGCGGGTCAGCCACGGCGCGGGAGGCGCTGGATCGACAGCAGGGGCCACGCCTGAACCGCGCAGAACGGCGCGCACTGGTCCTGCGACGAGGCGCTGCGGGTGGCCACGTGGACGCAGCACTGCAGGAGCCGCTCCTCGATCATCGTGTGCATGTCCATGAACGGCTTCACCGTGATGCGCTTGACCCGCTCGCCGAGCATCTTGCGCAGCCGGTTGCGGCCGCCCGGCAGCGACGACGACACGAGCGTGGTCAGGGTCGAGATGCCGAGGTCGCAGTTCTCGCAGATGTCCCGCCACAGGTTGCCGACGTCGGGGTGGGACAGCGACGACTGCTCCGACAGCAGCCCGAGCAGCGAGTCCTTGACCGCGGTGCGCAGGGCCGCGGGCAGCTGGACGTCGGCGATCCGGTTGGCCACCAGGTCCGGCGCCAGGTCGAGGAACGACAGCAGGCGGTCGTGGCCGATGAGCTTGGTCATCGACTGCCACTGGCCGGCATCGTCGCGCAGGAGGTAGCCCACCGAGCAGCAGTGCGGGTGCGAGCACGGCAGCGCCGTGAGGTCGCGCCAGGTGACCAGGTCGCCGGTCTGCGGGCCGAGCCGGGCCAGCACGCCGGTGTGGGTCAGCCGGTCCACCGGGTCGATCGGGCCCGAACGACCCGAACCGAACTGCGGCTGCAGCGAGACCCCGCCGACGTAGGGCGTGTCGAGCGCCCGCTTCACGACCGCGCCGATCTCGTCGTCGTTGACGCCGAGCGCGCAGGTCATGGTGAGGGTGGTGAAGATGCCGCGGGCGGAGAGCCGGTCGATCGCCTGCTCCTTGAGCCGGCGCAGGTCGGCGCCGCGGTGGTGCCGGGAGGCGCGCTCGGTCACGCCGTCGTACTGGAGGTACACCTCCACCCGCTCCCGGTGCGCCGTGAGGAGGTCGAGCAGCGCGTCGTCGCGGGCGATCCGCACGCCGTTGGTGTTGACCAGGATCCGCACCACGTTGCGCTCCGAGACCTCGCGCAGGAGCTCCGGGAGGTGGGGGTACAGCGTGGGCTCGCCGCCGGAGAGCATCAGCACGTCGATGCGGCCGTTCTCCCGGGACAGCTTGGTGTCGACGCTCGCCAGCACGTCGGCCAGCGGTACGACGCCTTCGATGGCCGGAGACGAGTCCGTGAAGCAGGTGGGGCACTTCAGGTTGCAGCTGTCGGTCAGGTCGGCCAGCAGGATGCAGGTGTGCTGCGTCTGCATCTCCGGCAGCCCGTCAAGATACGCCGACGGGACCGGGGCGAAGTTGCCGGCCAGGTCCGGCACGTGCGTCTTGGTGGGCGCGGTCCACTGCTCGAGGTACCGCAGAATCTCCGGCTCCTCGTCGTAGAGGGTCCGCACGAGCCCGTGGCCGGGGCAGCCGCGCTCGAGCCAGATCCGCCCGTCGCGCTCGGCGAGCCAGCCCGACAGCCGCTGGACCGTCTCCAGTGGACGGTCCGGCCGTTCGTCGTGGCAGTGCGGGCAGAAGGCGTTGACGTAGCGGTGGATGCGGTCCCCGCGCAGGGGCATGCCCGTGTCGGTGCTCATAGCGTTCCCGTCTGGCTGTTGACGATGGCGATGCAGACGCCGATCCCGGCGATCGGGAAGACCAGCACGCTCACCGCCCAGCCGATGATGAGGCCGAGGCCGATCCCGCGGTCCTTCTGGACGATCCAGATGATGCCGAAGGTCAGGCAGGCGAGGAAGAGCAGGATCTGCAGCAGGATCTCGGCGTAGACCCCGAACAGGGCGTTCTCGCTGTTGTCGGACATGGCGAAGAGGAACGTGATCAGCACGCCGAGCCCGATCACCAGGACCTGGCCGAGCGCGGCCAGGCCGATGCCGGCGAACACCTTCCGGCCGCGGATCGGCCGCTCTGGGCCGGACGGCGGCGGAGGCGGCGGTGGCGGGACCGTCCACTCGTTCATGCGTCCTCCGCTCCGCTCCGGCCGCCTGAACCCCACCCTGAGCCCACGATGAGTGGCCTCCTCCGCTTCGCTCCGGAACCCCTCATGTCGTGACACCTTCCGCGCGTCGGGAGCGCCAGGCCAGCCGGGCCGCGAGCAGCGGCAGGCAGGCCAGCAGGAACAACTGCGAGCGGGTCAGGCCCACCCACACGACCTCGTTGCCGCGGACGAACTCGACCCCGAACCGGAACGCGGCGTAGCCGGCGAGGTACAGCGTGAACAGGCGGCCCGGCGTGGTGATCCGCTTGCGCAGTGCGAGCAGCGCGGCGAACGCGGCCGCGTGAAAGAGGATCTCGTAGGCGAATGACGGATGCAGGGGTACACCGGCCGGAACATGCATCGCGGCGGCCTGCTCCGCGTCCAGCGTCACGCCCCAGGGCAGTCCCGTGGGTGTGCCCGGCGGCTCGGCGAAGAAGCAGCCCAGCCGCCCCACCGCCATGCCGAGCGCGACCGCCGGGGCGAAGAGATCGCCGGTCTTGTGCGGGTAGCCGGCGAGCCGCTTCGCCAGGAGCGCGCCCACGTAGGCGCCGACGAGGCCGGACAGGATGCTGCGGTTGCCGTACGCCCACTGCTCGAGCAGCGACGCGTTGTCCCGCGGGTCGAGGTGCTGCGCCCACGTGCCGAGCCGGGCGAAGAGCGCGCCGCCGGCGAGCGCGCCGGCCAGCACGTACCAGAGCCGTTCGTCCTGCGCCTGCCGCCGGCGGACCTCCCACAGGAAGACCAGGGCGGCGACCCCGATGCCAAGGGCCACGAACACGTCGTGGGTCAGGATCGCCACCGGACCGAACCGAGCGATCACCGGGTGCACGGCTGCCGAGCCTAATGTGTCGGTCCCGTGGATTTCCTGGAAAGGCGTCCAAGCGACAGCGACGGGGGTGGCGGACGCCGTCTACCCTGACGGGATGGTCAGCACCGAGGAAACGCTGCCCCTCGTTCCCCCTTCGGCGCCCCGCCGCCGTCGCCGGTGGTTGACGGTCCTGGTGTGGCTGATGGTCGTGCCGTTCGTGATCTGGACGGCCGCCCGCCTGCTGGGGCTCGAGAGCGGCTTTCCCACGGTCCAGCTGATCGCGTTCACCCCGTATGTCGCGGTCGCGTCGCTCGTCCCGCTGGCCATCGCGATCCTCACCAAGCGCATCTGGCCGGCCGTGGTCGTCGCGGTCGCCACGATCGCGCTGGCCGCCTGCGTCCTGCCGCGCATGATCGCCGACAGTGACCCGGGCACCGAGGACGGGCCGTCGCTGCGGGTCATGACGGTCAACATGCTCATGGGCCGGGCCGACCCGGTGCGGATCGTGAACCTGATCAGGGAGCACAAGGTCGACCTGCTGGCCCTGCAGGAGTTCACCGAGGAGGCCCGGGGCGCCCTGCGGCGAGCCGGTCTCGAAACCGAGCTCCCCAACACGGTGTCGTATCCGCGGCCGGGCGTCGGTGGGTCGGCCGTCTACAGCCGGTTCGAGGTCTCCGACAAGGGCTATCGGAGGTTCAGCCCGCCGTTCGGCCAGGCCCAGGCCGGTGTCAAGGTGCCCGGGGCCAAGGATCTCTATGTGGAGTCGGTGCACCCGTGCGCCCCGGCGCCCACCACCGATCGCGACGAGTGCTTCGTCGACGATCTCGCGGCGCAGCCGGCCGCCACCCCGGACGGCCCCACGGTGAACGTCCTCCTGGGCGACTTCAACTCGACGATCGACCATGAGGCGTTCCGCGGGGTGCTCGACAAGGGGTACCGCGACGCCGCCGACGTGGTCGGCGCCGGATGTGTCGGTTCGTGGCCGTACGACGACCGCTGGTTCATCCCCGCCGTGCAGCTCGACCACGTGGTGGCGGACAAGCGGGTGGGCGTGCGCAAGGTGTCGGCCCACCAGGTCGCCGGCAGCGACCACAAGGCCGTCTACGCGGAACTGGTACTGCCGAAGGCCTAGACACAACCCGCCGATCGGGCCGAAATCGGACCGAAGAGATCACTTCGGCGTACCTCCGCCTATACGCGGTTCGTTGGCCGGGAGTACCTTCACGTACGGATCGGGCGGAGCGCCCGGACATGGACCACGTTGGAGCAGATGGGTGACACGATCGTTCCGCGGCCTCGCGGTCGCCTTCGTCATCCCGCTTGTCCTGGGCATCGCTGCATGCTCGGACAAGAAGTCGGACGACGCGAGCAACGAGTCGGCGAGCGACCGTCCGACGGTTGAGGTGACGGCGCAACCCCAGGACGCCGCCTCGGCTCAGGTCACCGCCGAGCAGTTGTTCGACAACCTCAGCGAGGGCGACTGGGCGGGCGCCTACGACCTGTGGACCGAAGCCGCCAAGACGTCGATCGCCAAGGACGCCTACATCGACCTGGTGGCGACTTGCACGGCGCAGCAGGGCGAGTACATGGTGACCGGGGTGACCCCGGTCGACGACGCGACGGCCACGATCAAGTGGTCGCACACGCCGACCGGGTCGACCGCGGCCCCGCTGATCGGCACGAGCACGGTGCGCTACCAGAACGGGGCGTGGCGGTTCGAGCCTGACGCGGTGTCGCTGGCGGCCTACAAACAGAACAAGTGCCCGTAACGACGACCTGGCCGCCCCTCTCGACGAGGGGCGGCCAAGTCCGTTTCAGACGCGCACCTGGTGCGCGATGCCGTAGCTGAGCGCGTCGACGAGCGCCTGCCAGCTCGCCTCCACCACGTTCTCGTGGACGCCGACGGTGGTCCAGTCCTCGCCGGCCGACCGGGTCTCGACCAGCACCCGCGTGATCGCGCCGGTGCCGTGGCTGCCCTCCAGGATGCGGACCTTGTAGTCGGCCAGCTCGAACCGGGTCAGCTCAGGGTAGTGCCGGGCCAGCGCGACCCGCAGCGCCTCGTCGAGGGCGTTGACGGGGCCGTTGCCCTCGGCGGTGGCGATCACGCGCTCGCCGCGCACGCGGACCTTCACGGTGGCCTCGGAGACGACCGCGCCGTCCTCGCGGTGTTCGACGATCACGCGGTACGACTCCAGGGCGAACGGCCGGGGCAGCGCGCCCTCGGCGAGCTCGGAGCGCGCCAGCAGCTCGAAGGAGGCGTCGGCGGCCTCGAACGACCAGCCGCGGGCCTCCAGCTCCTTGACCCGGTTGGTGACCCGGGTGAGCGCCTCCGGATGGCCGGCCAGGTCGACGCCGAGCTCGCGTGCCTTGAGCTCGATGCTGGCCCGGCCGGCCATCTCGGTGACCAGGATCCGCATGTCGTTGCCCACGACGACCGGGTCGATGTGGTTGTAGAGCACGGGATCCACTTTGATCGCGCTCGCGTGCAGGCCCGCCTTGTGAGCGAACGCTGACGACCCGACGTAGGCCTGGTGGGTGTCGGGTGCGATGTTGGCGATCTCGGCGATGGAGTGCGAGACGCGCACCATCTGCTCGACGCAGCCGTCCGGTAGGACGGGCATACCGAGCTTGAGCTGAAGGTTGCCGACGACGGCGAAGAGGTCGGCGTTGCCGGGGCGCTCGCCGTAGCCGTTCGCGGTGCACTGGAAGTGCGGCACGCCGGCCTCGACGGCGGCGACGGTGTTGGCGACGGCGCAGGACGTGTCGTTCTGGCAGTGGATGCCGAGCCGGGCGACGGCCTCCTCGGGCGTCACGCCGAGCGCCACCGCGAGGCGCTCGCGGACCTCGCCGACCGTGCGGGTGATCAGCGACGGCAGCATCCCGCCGTTCGTGTCGCACATGACGGCGGCCTCGGCGCCCGCCTCCAGGGCGGCCAGGGCGACGCTCGTCGTGTACTGCGGGTCGAAGCGGTACCCGTCGAAGAAGTGCTCGCAGTCGAGGAAGACGCGGCGGCCCTCGCTCACGAAGTACGCCACCGTGTCGCGGACCATCGCGAGGTTCTCCTCGGCGGTCGTGCGCAGCGCCCGCTCGACGTGGCGCAGGTCGGACTTCGCGACCAGGGTCACGGCCGGCGTCTCGGCCTCGAGCAGCGCGCGGACCTGCGGGTCGTCCTGCACCCGGACGCCGGCCTTGCGGGTCGCGCCGAACGCGACGAAGACGGCGTGTCTCAGGTTGAGCTCGGTGCGCGCCCGGCGGAAGAACTCGGTGTCCTTCGGCATGGCCCCCGGCCACCCGCCCTCGATGAACCCGACGCCGAACTCGTCCAGCAGCCGCGCGACGGCCAGCTTGTCGACCACCGAGTAGCTGATCGCCTCACGCTGAGCCCCATCGCGCAGCGTCGTGTCGTACACCTGCATGGTCGTCTCCTCTTACCGGCGTCCTGGGGAAGTCTCGGGTCGGCTCTTACCTGGGCCAACAAAAAGACCCCTCGCGAATGCGAGAGGTCTGCGCGTCCAGCGGATGTTTGCTGGGCGCGCTAGGGGCCAATAATGAGCCGAGTCACGTTCGGTAGCTTGCCACGCACGGGCCACCCGTGACAGGTGATTCCGAACTTTGAGATCGGAGGTGATCTGCTTCACGATTCACCCTGTTCGTCACGCACCTGTAACGAGGGCCGGGCAAGGTTGTTGTCAGTCCCGCTCGCGGGAGTTCCGATCACGGTTCGTGAGGAGGTGTTCGTTCGATGTCCATGCCGGCCCTGCCGCCGTATGCGCGGGACCTCGAGCTGAACCTCCGCTCCCTGCTCGATGGCGACCTGCTCACCGAGCAGCAGCTGTGGGGCGCCGCGCTCGCCTGCGCGATGACGACCCGCAGCGCGCCGACGATCCGCTGGGCGCTCGGAAACGCGAAGCCCGAGACCGCCGAGGCCGCGAAGGCCGTCGCGTCGCGGATGGCGATCCACAACGTCTACTTCCGCGCCAAGCACCTCATCGGTGACGAGGCGTACCAGCACCTGCCGGCGCGGCTGCGCCGCCAGGTGACCTCCACGCCGGGCGTCCCCATGGTGGACACCGAGCTGTGGTCCGTTGCAGTATCCGCGATCACCGGGTGCGGGGTGTGCCTGGAATCGCACGAAAGATCACTTCGTGGTGCAGGGGTGTCCCGCGAAGTGGTCGACGAGGTGTTGCGCGTCGCCGGAGTGATCCACTCCGTGGCGGTGACCCTCGAAACAGAGGCGGCTCTCGACTAAGGAGCTTTCCTCTTTTGTACGGGTGTCGGAGTGGCGGCTCCGGCACCCGTACGCATTTCCGGACCCTTCCGTGCAACTTGCGCACAGGCTGTCTGCGTCGCGGCCTTCCGGGCGGTTACCGTTGTCGCTCAGAGCGGTGGCAGCGAGGACCTTGGGAGCACGATGATGGACGTTACGCCGGACGAGCCGCCGCTCGAGCCGCCGCTCGGGTGCGCCGACCCGCTGCTGTGGCGGGTCGCCCGGTCGCTCTATCAGGCGCACCGGCCGCGCACCGACAACTTCTGCGAGTGCCGCGCCTTCTGGCCGTGCCCGGACGCGCAGCTCGCCGAGGAGGCACTGCAGCTGGCCTACGACCGGCCGTCGCCCCGCACCGCCCGCTCGGCCCTGGGCCGCACGTCAAACTTGGGCCGCTGGTCCGCGTAACGCACCGCACCCCTCCGCCCCGCCCCCGGCCGCGATCTTGGAGTTGTGGTCCCTAATATGTCGGAAATTTCGCCATAAAGTCGGGACCACAACTCCAAGATCGCGGAGGTGTCAGCGTTACAGGACCCGGTGGACCCAGCCGTGCGGGTCGGCGGTCAGGCCGCGCTGGATGCCCACCAGCGTGTCACGCAGCGACATGGTCACCTCGCCGGCCTTGCCGTCGGCCACCACGAACTCGCCGTCGCGGTCGCGGATGGTGCCGATCGGCGTGATCACGGCCGCGGTGCCGCAGGCGAACGCCTCCCGGAGCTTGCCGCTGCGGGCGTCGGCGCGCCACTGCTCGTACGAGTAGAGCTCCTCCCGCACGGTCAGGCCGCGGTCGCGGGCCAGCCGGATCACCGACTCGCGCGTGATGCCCGGCAGGATCGTGCCGGTGAGCGGCGGGGTGGTGATCGAGCCGTCCTCGAACACGTAGAAGACGTTCATGCCACCGAGCTCTTCGACGTAGCGCTGCTCGGCGGCGTCGAGGAACACCACCTGGTCGCAGCCGTGCTCGATCGCCTCCGCCTGGGCGACCAGGCTGGCGGCGTAGTTGCCGCCGCACTTCGCGGCGCCGGTGCCGCCGTTGGCGGCGCGGCTGTAGTCGCGGGAGACCCAGACGCTGACCGGCTGGACGCCGCCCTTGAAGTAGCTGCCGACCGGCGACGCGATGACCACGAAGAGGTACTCCGACGACGGCTTCACGCCGAGGAAGACCTCGCTCGCGTACTGGAACGGGCGCAGGTAGAGGCTGCCCTCCGGGTCGTCGGGGACCCAGTCGCGATCGGTGCGGATGAGCGCGTCGAGCGCGTCGAGGAACAGCCGCTCCGGCACCGGCGCCATGGCCATCCGGTGTGCGGACGCACGGAACCGGGCAGCGTTGGCGTCGGGGCGGAACATGGTCACGCCGCCGTCCGCCGACCGGTAGGCCTTCAGCCCCTCGAAGATCTCCTGCGCGTAGTGCAGGACCGCGGTGGCCGGGTCCATCGGGATCGGGGCGCGGGCCTCGACGCGGGCGTCATACCAGCCCTTCCCGTCCGCATAGCGGATGGTGACCATGTGGTCGGTGAAGATCCGCCCGAAGCCCGGGTTGGCCAGCAGCGCGGATCGCTCCGCGGCGGCTACCGGCGCCGGATTCGGTCGGATCTCGAAGTCGAGAGTTTCACCACCGCTCATGCGTACCTCCAACACGATGTCGGCACGCGAGGGCCACGCGCCGTGCCTGCAACTTACCCGAACGGACGTTCAATCGCAGCCAGCGCGCGGAACGGCGAGCGTGTTACGCCACCGCGGCGGCCAGGCGGTCACCGATCGCCTCGGTCGACAGCGCGGAGCCGGGCGTCCGCGCGGCGACCTCGGCGCCGACCGCCTCGGATACTCGCGTGGCGGCCTCGGGGTGGCCGAGGTGGTCGAGCAGCAGCGCGGTGGAGAGCACCGCGGCCGCCGGGTCGGCGACGCCCTTGCCGGCGATGTCCGGCGCCGAGCCGTGCACCGGCTCGAACATGGACGGGAACGCGCGCTCCGGGTTGATCGAACCGCTGGCGGCGAGCCCGATGCCGCCGGTGACCGCGGCGGCGATGTCGGTGAGGATGTCACCGAAGAGGTTGTCCGTGACGACCACATCGTAGCGCTGCGGGTTGGTCACCAGGAACATGGCGGCCGCGTCGACGTGCTGATACTCGGTCTCGATCTCCGGGAACTCCGCCTTGACCGCGTTGAACGCGCGGGCCCACAGGCCGCCGGCGTGGGTCAGGACGTTGGTCTTGTGCACCAGCGTGACCTTGCGCCGCTCGCGCTTCTGCGCGCGGGCGAAGGCGTCGCGGATGACCCGCTCGACGCCGTGCCGGGTGTTGAGGCTCTCCTCGGTCGCGACCTCGGCGGCGGTGCCCGGGTGCAGGTTGCCACCGGCGCCGACGTAGAGACCCTCGGTGCCCTCGCGGACCACGACGAGGTCGATCTCGCCGGCCTTCACGCCGGCCAGCGGGCTGGTCGTGCCGGGCCACAGGCGGGAGGGGCGCAGGTTCACATACTGGTCGAAGTCGAAGCGCAGCTTCAGCAGCAGGCCGCGCTCGAGCACGCCCGGCGGGACGCTCGGGTCGCCGACCGCGCCGAGCAGGATGGCGTCGTGGCCGCGCAACTCGTCGAGCACGCTGTCGGGCAGCACCTCGCCGGTGCGGTTGTAGCGGGCCGCGCCGAGGTCGTAGTCGTTGGTCTCGACGCCCGGGAGCACGACGCGCAGCACCTTCAGCGCCTGCGCCACCACCTCGGTTCCGATACCGTCGCCAGCCACGACCGCGATCTTCGCCACCACTCGCCCCTTTCCTCAGACCCGCCTACGGTACGCGCTTGTCCTACGGATTGGACGGTTGTCCCGAAAGATGAGAGGGCGGGGAGCGCCGCCACGCTCCCCGCCCTCATGAGAGGAACGACTATTCGCCCGAAAGGTCGACCGTGCTCGCCGCCGTCGCGCCGATGGACTGCGCCGCGTCGCTGAGCAGATCCGCCTCCACCGCGTTGTCGACGGTCAGCGTCATGAGCGCCTCCCCGCCGGCCTCGCGCCGGGCCACCTGCATCGCCGCGATGTTGACACCCGCCTTGCCGAGAATCGACCCGACCGTCCCGACGACGCCGGGCCGGTCCGCATAGCGGAAGAACAACAACACGCCTTCGGCCGCGAGCTCCAGGCTGAAGCTGTCGATCTCGGTGAGCTTCAGCGCCTCGCGCGGGCCGGCGACGTAGGTGCCGGATACCGAGGCTACCCGGCCGTCCGGGAGCGCTCCGCGCACGGTCACCAAGTTCGCGTGATCGGTCGACTCGGTGAACAGCGCGAGGGCGACCTCGACCCCGCGGTCGGCGGCCAGATGCGGTGCGTTCACATAGGTGACCTGATCGGCGACAACGCTGCTGAACAGGCCTTTTGTCGTCGCCAGCTTGAGCACCGAGACGTCGTGGTTGGCCACCTCGCCGTGGACCTCGACGGTCACCGACGAGGCGATGCCGCCGGCGACCGCGGTGAACACCCGGCCGAGCTTCTCGGCCAGTGGGAGCAGTGGACGTACCTCCTCGGCCACCACGCCACCCACCTGGACATTCACCGCATCTGGGACGAACTCGCCGTCGAGGGCCAGTTTCACGCTGCGCGCGACGGCCAGCCCGGCCTTGTCCTGCGCCTCCACGGTCGAGGCCCCGAGGTGCGGGGTCGCGACCACGCTGTCGAACGCGAACAGCGGCGAGGCGACGCACGGCTCCTTCGCGAAGACGTCGATGCCGGCGCCGGCCACCCGGCCGTCGGCGAGCGCGTCGGCGAGCGCCTGCTCGTCGACCAGCCCGCCGCGGGCCGCGTTGATGATCCGCACGCCGGGCTTCACCAGCGTCAGCTCGCGCGCGCCGATGAGCCCGACGGTCTCCGGCGTCTTCGGCAGGTGGATCGAGATGAAGTCGCTCTCGCGCAGCAGCTCGTCGAGGCCGAGCAGCCGCACGCCCAGCGAGGCGGCCCGCGCGGGCTGGATGTACGGGTCGTAGGCGACCAGCCGGACCCCGAACGCGGCCATGCGCTGGGCGAACAGCACCCCGATGCGGCCGAGCCCGACCACACCGACGGTCTTGCCGGACAGTTCGACGCCGGTGTACTTCGAGCGCTTCCACTCGCCGGCCTTGAGCGCGGACGACGCCGCGGCCGTGTTGCGCGCCACGGCGAGCAGCAGCGCGACGGCCTGCTCCGCGGCGGAGACGATGTTCGACGTGGGGGCATTGACGACCATGACGCCGCGGGCGGTGGCGGCCGGCACGTCGACGTTGTCCAGGCCGACGCCGGCGCGGGCGACGACCTTCAGCCGCGGCGCGGCGGCGACCGCTTCGGCGTCGATCTGGGTGGCGCTGCGGACGATCACGGCGCTGGCGTCGGCCAGCGCCTCCAGGAGCGCGGTCCGGTCGGTGCCGTCGATGTGACGGACCTCGTAGTCGTCGGCGAGCACCTCCAGGGCGGCGGGGGCGAGCTCCTCGGCGATCAGCACCACCGGGCGGTCAGGAGGGAGGGTCATGTGCGGTCCTCGGCTCTCTGCTGTGCGGCTGGCGTCGGCGCGTGGAGCGCGGCACTGCACGCCACGCGGAGAGACGGCGACGGGGCCGGGCGGGCGGCCTCTTCCGGCGATCGTAGGCCCGGCGGTGCGACCGGCTCGCCCCCGCGCGGACGTGAGCGGCGTCACAGCACTCGTCCGGGTACCGCTGTCGGAGACCTGACCGGGCGGCGCTGAACCGGGCGGCCGCGCACAGCCGTGTCCTCGGGCATCGGCACGACCCCATCCGCACATGGCGAGGAGAACCGAGGATGAGCGAGTACTACGACGGCGGCCACGACAGCGGCTACGAGGGCGGTCACGAGGGCAACTACGAGGCCGGCTACGAGGCGGGCTACGAGGGCCACGAGACCTACGAGCCGCCGGGCTACGACCACGTGGAGGAGAAGGTCCAGGAGATCGTCGAGCGCATCGAGGAGCACTTCGAGCAGTACGACGACAAGGGCGAGTACGACGCCCAGCAGTCCTACGTGCGCTCCTGATCGCAGCGGTCAGGCAGAGAGCACGGCCCCGACCCGGGGCCGTGCTCTCACTTTTTTTGTTCAGGTTGTTCAGGCGCGATCCGCGTTGGCGTGGATCGCGTCCCGGATGTACTGCGCGAGACCCGGGTTCCCGGTGTCGTAGGTGGCGGTGAACCGAGGGTCCGCCACGTACATGTCACCGAGGCCGCGCTGGGTCTCGTAGGAGCAGTCGTAGAACCACCGGCTGATGTGCTGCCGGTGCTCCTCGGCGAGGGCTCGGGCCCGGTCGCTGTCGGCCGGGACGCCGCCGGTGAAGGCCGCGATGAAGCCCTCCGTGTTCGCCGCGGCCTCGGCTTTGATCCGCTCCCAGTCCTGCTTGGTGTACCGCGCGGTGCGCCGCGCCGACTCCTTGTAGGCGTCGGTCTGGCCCCAGCGCTGCTCGGCCTCGTCGGCGTACTGGTCGGGGTCGAAGTCGCCGAAGACCTCGCGCTTCTCGTCCGGTGTCAGATTCGTCGTCATGCCAAGAAGCGTGGAGTCTCCAGCCACAGGAGAGTCAAGGCCCCCGCGGCGAACCGCGGGGGCCTTGTCGGTTACGGGGACGATCAGGCCGTCTCGGTGATGGGCCGGTCGACCCAGCTCATCATCGAGCGCAGCTTCTTGCCGGTCTCCTCGATCGGGTGGTTGGCACCCTGCTCGCGGTACTTGGTGAAGTTGGGGCGGCCGGCGTCGTCCTCGGCGATCCACTCGCGGGCGAACTCGCCCGACTGGATCTCGGCGAGGATGCGCTTCATCTCCTCCTTGGTCCGGGCGTCGACGACGCGCGGGCCGCGGGTGTAGTCGCCGTACTCGGCGGTGTCGGAGACGCTGTACCGCATGCGGGCGATACCGCCCTCGTACATGAGGTCGACGATCAGCTTGAGCTCGTGGAGGCACTCGAAGTACGCGATCTCGGGGGCGTAGCCCGCCTCGGTGAGCACCTCGAAGCCGGTCTGCACCAGCGCCGAGGCGCCGCCGCAGAGGACCGCCTGCTCGCCGAACAGGTCGGTCTCCGTCTCCTCCTTGAACGTCGTCTTGATCGCGCCGGCGCGCGTGCCGCCGATGCCCGCCGCGTAGGCGAGGGCGAGGGCGAACGCGTTGCCGCTGGCGTCCTGCTCGACGGCCACCAGGCAGGGCACGCCCTTGCCGTCGACGAACTGACGGCGGACCAGGTGGCCCGGGCCCTTCGGCGCGACCATCGCCACGTCGACATCCGCCGGCGGGGTGATGAAGCCGTACCGGATGTTCAGTCCGTGGCCGAAGAGGAGCGCCTTGCCGGCGGTCAGGTGCGGGGCGACCGACTCGGCGTAGAGCGACCGCTGGGCGGTGTCCGGCGCCAGGATCATGATCACGTCCGCCTCGGCGGAGGCCTCGGCCGGCGTCAGCACGCGCAGCCCCTGCTCCTCGGCCTTCGCACGGCTCTTCGACCCCTCGGGCAGGCCGACGCGGACGTCGACGCCGGAGTCGCGCAGCGACAGCGCGTGGGCGTGGCCCTGGCTGCCGTAGCCGAGCACCGCGACCTTACGGCCCTGGATCAACGACAGGTCGGCGTCGTCGTCGTAGTACACCTCGGCGGGCATTGCTTGTCCTTTCAATGGTTTTCGCTTCAGGATGCGGCGCGCAGCGCCGGACCGGTCGTGATGGAGCGGGAGCCGCGGCCGATGGCCACGACGCCGGACTGGACCATTTCCTTGATACCGAACGGCTCCAGGTCACGAAGCAGCGCGTCCAGCTTTTCCGACGTTCCCGTCGCCTCGATCGTGAGCGCGTCCGGTGAGACGTCGACCACGCGGGCGCGGAACAGCTGCACGGTCTCCATGACCTGCGAGCGCACCGGTCGCTCCGCGCGCACCTTCACCAGCAGCAGCTCGCGCTGCACGCTCGCGTTGGTGTCGAGCTCGACGATCTTCAGGACCTGCACCAGCTTGTTGAGCTGCTTGGTGACCTGCTCCAGCGGTGAGTCTTCCGCGTTGACCACGATCGTCATCCGGGAGACCTCAGGGTGCTCGGTCTCGCCGACGGCCAGGGAGTCGATGTTGAAGCCACGCCGGGCGAACAACCCGGCGACACGGGCAAGTATGCCCGGCTTGTTCTCCACCAGAACCGAAAGGGTGTGCTTGGTCATCAGACGTCGTCCTTGTCGAACGTGGGCGCGACGCCGCGCGCGAACATGATCTCGTCGTTGCTCGTGCCGGCGGCGACCATCGGCCACACCATGGCGTCCTTGCCGACCACGAAGTCGATGACGACCGGCTGGTCGGTCACCCGCATCGCGGCCTCGATCGTCGCATCGACGTCCTGCTTGTTCTCGCAGCGCAGGCCGACGCAGCCGAGCGCGTCGGCCAGCTTCACGAAGTCGGGGATCCGGTGCTTGTGGGTGCCGAGCTCGGTGTTGGAGTACCGCTCGTCGTAGAACAGCGTCTGCCACTGCCGGACCATGCCGAGGTTGCCGTTGTTGATCACGGCGACCTTGATCGGGATGCCCTCCAGCGCGCAGGTGGCCAGCTCCTGGTTGGTCATCTGGAAGCAGCCGTCGCCGTCGATCGCCCACACGACCTTGTCCGGCATGCCGACCTTGGCGCCCATCGCGGCCGGGACCGCGTAGCCCATGGTCCCGAGACCGCCGGAGTTCAGCCAGGTGGCCGGGTGCTCGTACTTCACGAACTGGGCGGCCCACATCTGGTGCTGCCCGACGCCGGCGGTGTAGATGGCCTCCGGCCCGACGATCGCGCCGATCCGCTCGATGACGTACTGCGGGGAGAGCGTCCCGTCGGCCGGCTCCTCGTAGCCCAGCGGGTAGCGCTGGCGGATGTCGTCGAGGGTCGCCCACCAGTCGGTCAGGCTCGCCTGGTGCCCGGCGTTGTTCTCCGCCGTGACGGCCGCGATCAGCTCCTCGATGACGTGCTTGGCGTCACCGACGATCGGCACGTCGGCGGTCCGGTTCTTGCCGATCTCCGCCGGGTCGATGTCGGCGTGGATGATCTGCGCGTTCGGCGCGAACGTGGACAGCTCGCCGGTGACCCGGTCGTCGAACCGCGCGCCCAGGGCGATGAGCAGGTCCGACTTCTGCAGCGCGTAGACGGCGCCGACCGAGCCGTGCATGCCCGGCATGCCCAGGTGCTGCGGGTGCGAGTCGGGGAAGGCGCCGCGGGCCATCAGCGTGGTGACCACCGGGGCGCCGGTCAGCTCGGCCAGCTTCCGCAGCACCTCCGAGGCGCCGGCCTTGATGACGCCGCCGCCGACATAGAGCACCGGCCGCTTCGCGTTGACGATCAGCCGGGCGGCCTCGCGGATCTGCTTGCCGTGCGGGTGCATCGTCGGGTGGTATCCGGGCAGCTCCATCGTCGGCGGCCACTTGAAGGTCGCCTTCTTCTGCAGCACGTCCTTGGGGATGTCGACGAGGACCGGGCCCGGCCGGCCGGTCGAAGCCAGGTGGAACGCCTCCAGCAGGACGCGCGGCAGCTCCTCACCCGACTTGACCAGGTAGTTGTGCTTCGTGATCGGCAGCGTGATGCCGGCGATGTCCGCCTCCTGGAAGGCGTCCGTGCCGATCGAGCCGGAGGCGACCTGCCCGGTGATCGCGACCATGGCGACCGAGTCCATGTAGGCGTCGGCGATCGGGGTGACCAGGTTCGTCGCACCCGGGCCGGAGGTCGCCATGCAGACGCCGACCTTGCCGGTGGCCTGCGCGTAGCCGGTCGCCGCGTGGCCGGCGCCCTGCTCGTGCCGGACGAGGATGTGCCGGACCGCCTCCGAGTCGAACAGCGGGTCGTACGCCGGAAGGATCGCGCCGCCCGGGATGCCGAAGACCACGTCCGCGCCGAGCTGCTCGAGCGAGCGCACCAGGATCTGGGCGCCGGTGAGCAGTTCCTCCGCCGGACGGGCTACCGGCTTGGCGGCCTTCTCGGTCGCCCCCGTGGCCGGCGTCGCGGTGCCGGAGGAGGCCGGAGGTGTCGGATGTGCTCGGTGGGCGAGGACTTCAGGCGTGGGTCTCGTCATCGCAGTTCGCACTTTCGCTCGAAGGTGTCTTGGTTATCGGCCCCGGACATGAAAAAACCCCACGTGCGATGCACGGGGGGCTAGCGCGCTGACGGCAGGCGTCGGCGCGCTAGATGATAAGTACTCGGAGCGACCTCGACGACATGCTCGTCATGCTGCCCCATCTCACGGCCTGAGTCAACCGATCCCACGATCCGGACCGTGGCATGCTGACAGGTATGCCCGAGCTGCGGTCTAGGACCTCCACTTCTGGTCGCAACATGGCCGGTGCACGCGCCCTGTGGCGCGCCACCGGCATGACCGACGACGACTTCGGCAAGCCGATCGTCGCCATCGCCAACAGTTTCACGCAGTTCGTGCCGGGCCATGTCCACCTGCGCAATCTCGGAATGATCGTGGCTGACACGGTCGCCGAGGCGGGTGGGGTCGCCAAGGAGTTCAACACCATCGCCGTCGACGACGGCATCGCCATGGGCCACGGCGGGATGCTCTACTCGCTGCCCAGCCGCGAGCTCATCGCCGACGCCGTCGAGTACATGGTGCAGGCCCACTGCGCCGACGCCCTCGTGTGCATCTCCAACTGCGACAAGATCACGCCCGGCATGCTGCTCGCCGCGCTCCGCCTCAACATCCCCACCGTGTTCGTCTCCGGCGGCCCCATGGAGGCCGGCAAGACGATCGCGATCGAGGGCGTGGTCCACGAGAAGGACGCGAAGCTCGACCTCATCGACGCGATGATCGCGTCAGCCAACGAAGCCGTCACGGACGAGCAGCTCGGCCAGATCGAGCGCTCCGCCTGCCCGACGTGCGGCTCCTGCTCCGGCATGTTCACCGCCAACTCGATGAACTGCCTCACCGAGGCCATCGGCCTCGCCCTGCCCGGCAACGGCTCCGCGCTGGCCACCCATGCCGCGCGCCGTGCGCTCTTCGAGCGGGCCGGGACGCTGATCGTCGACCTCTGCAAGCGCTACTACGAGCAGGACGACGCCGGGGTCCTCCCCCGCGCGATCGCCTCCCGTGCGGCGTTCGAGAACGCGGTCGCCCTCGACGTCGCGATGGGCGGCTCGACCAACACCGTCCTGCACCTGCTCGCCGCCGCCCGCGAGGCCGAGGTGGACTTCACCGTCGCCGACATCGACGGCATCTCCCGCCGCGTGCCGTGTCTGGCCAAGGTGGCGCCGAACACCCAGAAGTACCACATGGAAGACGTCCACCGGGCGGGCGGCATCCCCGCCATCATGGGCGAGCTCGACCGGGGCGGCCTGCTCAACCGCGACGTGTCCAGCGTCCACACCCCGACGCTCGACGCGTGGCTGGCGGAATGGGACATCCGGGGCGGGAAGGCCTCGGACGCCGCGATCCAGCTGTTCCACGCCGCCCCCGGCGGTGTCCGCACCACCGAGCCGTTCTCGACGACGAACCGGTGGAGCTCGCTCGACACCGACGGCGCCGAGGGCTGCATCCGCTCGGTCGAGCACGCCTACACGGCCGACGGCGGCCTCGCGATCCTGTTCGGCAACATCGCGCCGGACGGCTGCGTGGTCAAGACCGCCGGCGTGCCGGAGGAGAACCTCACGTTCCGCGGCCCGGCTCGCGTGTTCGAGTCGCAGGACGCGGCCGTCGAGGGCATCCTCGGCAAGGTCGTGACTGAGGGCGACGTCGTGGTGATCCGCTACGAGGGACCGCGCGGCGGCCCCGGCATGCAGGAGATGCTGTACCCGACGTCGTTCCTCAAGGGCCGGGGCCTGGGCCGCAAGTGTGCCCTGATCACCGACGGGCGCTTCTCCGGCGGTACCTCTGGACTCTCCATCGGCCACATCTCCCCCGAGGCGGCGGGCGGCGGTCTCATCGCCCTCGTCGAGGAGGGCGACATCATCGAGATCGACATCCCGAACCGGTCGATCGAGCTGGTGGTGTCCGAGGACGAACTGCAGGCCCGCCGGGTCGCCCAGGACAAGCGCGAGCGCCCCTACACCCCGCTCGATCGCGAGCGCCCGGTGTCCGCGGCCCTGCGCGCGTACGCGTCGATGGCCACCTCGGCCAGCGACGGCGCCTACCGCAAGGTGCCGTGACGGTCTTGACGATCGTGGGTCCGGGACCGCATCGTGTCCCGGACCCTTCGTCCTGTCAGGAGCCCCGCGGTTGTCCGATCTGTCGTTCTGGGAACGCGTCCAGGCCCGCGTCGCCATCAACCAGGCGAAGCGCAACGCCCGCCCGCTGTGGAAGCAGCTGCTCATCGGCTTGGGCCTCGGCGTCTTCGCGGCACTGCTCATCGCCAACTGCCAGGCGATGGACTCCTGACGCCGATGTGACCACCCGGCCCGGTCGCCAGGGAACGGTTCGCGCGTTCGCGCCGGAAGCCACTAGACTGGCGTTCGGTATTGCGACTGGCGCATTTCAAGGTGGAACCGACCACCGGGGAGCTTCCTAGCATCGCTGGCACCGCGCGCCTGGGTGCCTCGATCGGCGTATGCCAGGAGGTGGCCCATGCACGTTCCCGCGCTCCATGCCCTCACCCAGGCCGATCCCGAGCTGGCCGCCCTCATCCAGGGCGAGAGCGAGCGGCAGCACGACACCCTGCGGATGATCGCCTCGGAGAACTACGTCTCCCAGGCCGTCCTCGAGGCGACCGGCACCGTCCTCACGAACAAGTACTCCGAGGGCTACGCCGGCAAGCGGTACTACGAGGGCCAGAGGTTCATCGACCCGATCGAGGAGCTGGCCGTCGCCCGCGCCCGCGCCCTGTTCGGCGTCGACCACGCCAACGTCCAGCCGTACTCGGGCTCGCCGGCCAACCTGGCCGTCTACATGGCCCTGGCCAAGCCGGGCGACACCGTCATGGGCATGGCGCTGCCGATGGGCGGCCACCTGACCCACGGCTGGCCGGTGTCGGCCACGGGCGCGTGGTTCCGCCCCGTGCAGTACACGGTCCGCCGGTCCGACGGCCGCATCGACTTCGACGAGGTGCGCGACATCGCCCTCCGCGAGCGCCCGAAGATCATTTTCTCCGGCGGTACCGCCATCCCGCGCACGATCGACTTCCCGCGCTTCGCCGAGATCGCCCGCGAGGTCGGCGCGGTCCTGGTCGCCGACATCGCCCACATCGCGGGCCTGATCGCCGGCGGCGCCCACCCGTCCCCGGTCGGCCACGCCGAGGTGATCTCCACCACCACGCACAAGACCCTCCGCGGCCCGCGCGGCGCGATGCTCATGTCCGACGAGCAGCACGCCAAGGCCCTGGACAAGGCGGTCTTCCCGGGCCTGCAGGGCGGCCCGCACAACCACACCACCGCGGGCATCGCCGTGGCCCTGGCCGAGGCGTCGACCCCGCAGTTCAGCGCGTACGCCCACCAGATCGTCGCGAACGCCAAGGCCCTGGCCGCGGCGCTCCTGGACCGCGGCTTCGACCTGGTCTCGGGCGGCACCGACAACCACCTGATCCTGCTGGACCTGACGGGCAAGAACATCGGCGGCAAGCCGGCGGCGCGCGCCCTGGACCGCGCTGGCATCGAGACGAACTACAACACGGTCCCGTACGACACCCGCAAGCCCTTCGACCCGTCCGGTGTCCGCCTGGGCACCCCCGCCCTCACCACCCGAGGCCTGACCGAGGTAGAGATGCCCCAGGTGGCCGAGTGGATCTCCCGCGCCGTGGACGCCGCGATCAAGGACGACGACCCGGCCCTGGACACCATCGCGGGCGAGGTCCGCGACCTGCTGAAGAACTACCCGATGCCCGGCTGGAAGTAGCCGTTCCCCGTGGGGCCGTTCTCGGCGTGACTCTCTCCGGCTACTTGCGCCGGAGGAACCGCCGAGAGCGGCCCTCATTGCCCCGAGGCTCCTCGTCAAGGTTCAACTCGAGCGGCTTGACATCATCGTCGAGCCGCGAGAAGTCCGCCCGCCGCCGCTGATCAGGCACGGCCGCCCGCTCCGACTCCCCACGCTCGTCGCGTTCCCGCCGCTGCGCCCGCACTTCCGCGGCCTGCTCCGAGGTGAACTCCCCACTGGGATCACTCACGTAACTGGACGTGGGATCGGTGGCCCAGGCCGGCCGCCCGTCCTCCTGCGCCGCGCCGCGCCCCCGGCCCGCCCCGGCGTTTCGTCCTTCCCGCCGGTCCCAGGCGGTGGTGGCCCCACCGGCCCAGTCATCGCCGCCCGTGCCCACCGGATCGCCCGCAGGAGCTTCGGCATCGACGGCCGCCCGACGATCGTCGGCGCTCCCGCCCTTCTTCCGCCCCCAACGCGACCGCTTCTCCTTCTCAGGAGCGGCTTCCTCGGCCTTCGGCGCCGGCGCACTGTCCCACCAGGCCGGCCCGTCGTCGGCAGCCCCCGAGCCAGCCCCGGAGGCGCCGCCAAAGGCCCCATCTGCGGCAGCGCCCCCCGAGGAGAAGCCCTCACCACGGGACAGCCGATCGCTGGCCGGTTCGCCCCGGAACGACTCACCCTGGGACACCTCGCCGCGGAACGACGACTCGCTCGCACGGGACGGCTCGCCCCAGAACGACCCACCCTGGGACGGCTCGGCCCGGAACGACTCGCTCGCGCGGGACGACGGCTCGGCCCGGAACGACTCGCTCACGCGGGACGACGGCTCGGCCCGGAACGACTCGCTCACGCGGGACGACGGCTCGGCCCGGAACGACTC
>NZ_JAHYSG010000069.1 GCF_022095675.1 Dactylosporangium sp. AC04546
GTGGAGACGGCGCCCGCGGGAGGGCCGCGGGGAGGTGGCCGACGCTGCCGGCGAAGCCGTGGCGGCCGGCCACCAGTGAGCCGGCCACCACGAGCGCGCCGCCGATCCCGGTGCCCGCGGCGACGACGATGGCGTCGCGGGCACCGGCGGCGGCCCCGAGCCGGGCCTCGCCGGCCGCCATCGCGTGCACGTCGTTGTGCACGGCGACGGGCAGGCCGAGCGCGGCGGCGAGAGCGGACCGCACATCGGTCCCCCGCCACCCCGGCAGGGTGGCGGTGGCGTGGGTGACCACGCCCGCCGGGTCGACGGCGCCGGCGGTGCCGACGCCGCAGGCGGCCGGTGACCCGCCGGCCTCCCGCACGACCCGGCGGGCGAGGCCGGCCGCCGCGGCGAGCACCGCGGCCGGCCCCTCGGCGGCCGGCGTCGGCGCGCGATGCACCGTCCCCGCCGTCCCGTCGGCCGAGACGAGCGCGGCGGCGATCTTCGTGCCCCCGATGTCGATCCCGATGATCGCCCCGCGCCGGCCGGCCGGAGCGCCGCTCGACGAGGCGCCACCCGGCGCCGCGCCGGCCGTCATCGGGGCCGGCCCAGCGCCGAGGCGGAGCGCGGCGTGGCGGCGGCCAGGCCGCGGGTCAGCGAGACCGGGTCGGTGATGGCGGTGCCGACGACGACCGCGTACGCCCCCGAGGCGAACGCGGTCCGCACGTGCTCCGGGGTGCCGAGCCGGCCCTCGGCGACCGTGCGGATGCCAGCCGCGGCGAGCGCCGCGACCAGGTCGAGGTCCGGCTCCGTCTGCTGCGGGCTGTCCGTGGTGTACCCCGACAGCGTCGACGCGACGAGCTCCGCCCCGGCCGACCAGGCGGCGGCGCCCTGCTCGAACGTGGCCACGTCGGCCATCACCGGCAGGCCGAGCTCGGCCTGGATGCGGGCGACGAACGACGCGACCGGCACCTCGGCCCGGCCGGTCGCCTCGACCGCGATCACGTCCGCCCCGGCGGCGGCGAGGGCCGCGGCCAGGTCCCAGCGCGGGGTGATGAGGTCGCGGTCGGCCACGCGGACCTTGTGCAGCGCGATGACCGGCAGCCCGACGGCGGCCTTGACGGCGCGGACGTCGTCGGGGTCGTTGACCCGCACCGCGGCGGCGCCGCCGAGCGCGGCGCACTCGGCGAGCCGGGCGATGACGGCCGGCGACCGCAGCGGATGACCGAGCGGGGCCTGGCAGGAGACGACCAGCCCGCCGGCCATCGCCTCGAGGGCCGGGCTCACCGGCCGGTCCGGGTCGACACGAACTCGGTGTAGCGGTCGTAGAGGTTGCGGGCCGCCGGCCAGACCGAGTTGGGGCTCAGGAAGTGGGAGAACTCGAAACTGATGACCTTGTCGACATACGGCTGGACCGCGTCGAGCTTGTGGGCGAGCTTGCGCCAGTCGGTCGGGGGGAACCGGATCGGCATGTCCCGGTCGAACGTCTCGATGTTGGCCCACGACGTGATCCCGTACCGGGTCGCCATCTCCGCCGTGGCGGCGAAGTACTCCGCCGAGCGGGCCAGCTCCACGGTGCCGTCCTGGAACGCGCAGTAGTCGACGAGCCCGGAGTACCGCTGGAAGATCTCCTCCCAGATCCGCACGTGCTCCTCGGGTGAGCGCGGGCGCTGCCGGGGGTCGACGCTCATGGCCATGTCGGCGCGCCCGTGGAAGAACGGCGAGACGAGCACCGGCAGGTCGCTGACCTCGCGCAGCCGGGCCGCGAGCGTGGTGTTGATGTCGAGGATGCGCAGGCTGGAGTCGGTGGTCTCGTGCGGCAGGTACCAGCCGCGCAGGGCCGGCGAGGCGCCGTAGCGCTCCCACATCTCGTCGATGACGGCGAGGTTGAGATCGACCTCGGTCTTCCAGTCGTAGCGGTACCAGTGGTAGTGCGAGTCGTAGAGCCCGAGGTAGAAGGCGATGTCCCGCTCGGCGGCGAGGTCGAGGAACAGCCGCACCAGGTCGGTGTAGACCGGCAGCGTGGCGAGCCGGTCGGACACCGCCTTGCTCGGGCAGGCCAGGCGCTCGCCGAGGCCGAGCCGGATGAGCACGACGGTGTCGATGCCGGCCTCGACGAACGTGTCGAACTCCCGGGCCCACTCCCGCTCGCCCCAGTTCTGCGACGGGATGTCGACGGTGATCTCGTCGAGGAAGGTGCCGGTGATCGCCTTGTACGGCATGAGGTTCCCTTTCACTACTTGATTCCCTGTGTTGCGATGCCCTCGACGAAGTACCGCTGCCCGAGCAGGAAGATGATGAGCGCGGGGAGGGTGAACATGACGCTGGCAGCCATCAGCGGCCCCCAGTCGACGCCGTGCTCGGAGAAGAAGGCGTAGAGCCCGACCGACAGCGTGTACTGGCTGGTGTCGCTGAGGTAGATGAGCGGGTTGAGGAAGTCGGTCCACGTCCACACGAACTGGAAGACCGCCACCGTGGCGAGGGCCGGGCGCGCGAGCGGCAGCACGATCCGCCAGTACACCCGCAGCTCCGAGGCGCCGTCGAGCCGGGCCGCGTCGAGCAGCGCGTCCGGCACCCCGACGAGGAACTGGCGGAGCATGAAGATGAGGAAGGGTGTACCGAGGAAGCTCGGCACGATGAGCGGGAAGTACGTGCCGACCAGGCCGAGCTTGTTCCACAGCAGGTACAGCGGGACGAGCGTCACCTGCGGCGGCAGCATCATCGAGCCGAGGATGAGCGCCAGCACCAGGTTACGCCCGGGCCAGCGCAGCTTCGCGAGGGAGTACGCGACGAGCGGGCACGACACCAGGCTGCCCACCACGCAGAGGCTCGAGACGAGCAGCGTGTTGCCGAGGTACCGCCAGAACGGCATGGCCTCGAGCGCCGCCTGGACGTTGCCGAACTCCCACTGCTCGGGCAGCAGCCGCGGGGGCAGGGTGAAGACCTCGCCGGGCGGCTTGAGCGCCGTGGTCAGCATGACGACGAACGGGAAGAGCATCCCGACGGCGATCGCCCACACCAGGGGGTAGCGCGCCTTACTGACCATAGTGGACCCACTTGCGCGACGTGAGCATGAGCACCGCCGTGATGGCGACGGTGATGAGGAACAGGACCCACGCCAGGGCCGAGGCGTAGCCCATCTTCAGGTAGGCGAACGCGTTCTGGTAGACGTACATCCCGTAGGTCAGCAGCGAGTCGTCCGGGCCGCCGGAGACCTCGTTGAGCCGCTTCTGCGCGAAGAGGTACGGCTGGGTGAACAGCTGCAGGCTGGTGATGAGCCCGACGATGAGCTGGAACAGCGTGACCGGGCTGATCGCCGGCCAGGTGACGGCGCGGAAGCGCTGCCAGGGGCCGGCCCCGTCGACGAGCGCGGCCTCGAAGGTCTCCCGGGGCACGTCCTTGAGCGCGGCGAGGAAGATGACGGTGGTGCCGCCGACCATCCACAGCCCGAGGAGCACGACCGCGGGCTTGGTGAACGCCGGGTCCTCCAGCCAGCTCGGCTGCGGCAGGTGCAGGAACCCGAGGACCCGGTTCAGGTAGCCGTACTGCGCGTTGAGCAGCCATCGCCAGACATAGACGCTCACGACGATGGGGATGATGGTCGGCAGGTAGACGATCGCGCGGTACAGCGGGAGCCCGCGCACCCGCGAGTTGAGCGCGAGCGCGAAGCCGAGCGACAGCAGCAGGGCGAGCGGCACGCCGACCACGGTGAGGTACAGCGTGTTGAACAGCGCCGTGGCGAAGCGGTCGTCGTCGAGCATGGTCGTGTAGTTGTCGACGCCGACGAACGTCGGCGACTGGAACAGGTTGAAGTCGGTGAAGCTGTAGTACCCCGACGCGGCGATCGGCCCGAGGACCAGCGCGACGAAGCCGATCAGCCACGGACTCGCGAACGCCAGCCCCAGCCGGAGCTGGCGTCGCGAGGTCTGGGACCTACGGGGCATAGGACTTTGCCTTCTGCGCCACGCCGGCGAGTCCGTCGTTCGGGGCCTTGCGCTGCTGGGCGATGTCGTCGAACGCCTGCGCGAGGTCGGCGGTGTACTGCGCGGCCCACGGGGAGCTGGCGAGCGACCTTGCGTTGGTGCTCTTGAGCGCGCCGAGCCACGCGTCGAACTGGGGCAGCGCCTTGTACTGCGGGTCGTCGACCAGCGAGGTGCGGGCGGGGAGGTTGCCCAGCGCCAGGCTGAACTTCGTCATCGCGTCCTTGGCCAGGAGGTACTTCATGAACTCCCACGCCTCTTTCGGGTGCTTGGCGTTGCGCGGGATGAACAGCGTGCTGGTGGTGACCTGGGTGGTGCCGGCCAGGTTCGGCTGCGCCGACGGGTACGGCAGCGGCGCCACGCCCCACTCGAGGGTGGGCGCGAACTTCTTGATGGCCACCGGCTGCCACTCGCCGTCGATGATCGTCGCCGCCTTGCCCGTGTAGAACGCGTTCTGCGCGGAGGCGTACTCGCCGAAGCCGGAGGTGAACTTGCGGACCTGCTCGACGCCGTACTTGCCGGGGATGTTGTCGGTGTAGAAGCTCAGGCCGGCGACGTTGCCCGGGTTGGCCGGGGTCGACGCGCCGGACTGGTCGTCCCACGAGCCGCCGAACATGAAGCCGAGCGTCGTGAAGCTCGTGTTGATCTCGGCGTTGGCGTAGCCGAGCTGGGTGATCGTGCCGTCGGCGCCGCGCTTGGTGAGCTTGGCGATCTGCTCCGCCCACTCCTCGGTGGTCTTGGGCGGCCCGGCCAGGCCGGCCTCGGCGTAGAGCTTCTTGTTGTACAGCAGCATCTGCGTGTGCAGGGCGATCGGCATCGAGTACGTCTTGCCCTGGTACACCATCTGGGACATCGCCGCGGCCGGGAAGTCCTTGGTGTCGTAGCCGTCGGCCTTGATGAAGTCGTCGAGCGGGGTCAGGATGCCCTTGCTCGCCCAGGCGCCGACGCCGCTGCCGAAGTGGTCGGAGATGTCGAAGCTGCCCTGCGCGCCGGACATCGAGGTGAGCTGCTTCTGGAAGTCGGGGCTGGACACGCCCTTGACCGTGATCTTGTCCTGGCTGGCGTTGAAGTCCGTGATGATCTTCTCGAGGGCGGCGGCTTCCTCGCCGGCCCAGAGGTACGAGAAGACCACCTCGGTCTTGCCGCCGCTTGCCTCATCCCCGCCGCCGCAGGCACCGAGCGCCGCGACCAGCGCGCTCGCCGCAAGGGCTCCGAGTAACCGTCGTCTCATGTGCAGACCTCCTGATGATCAAATTTGGTCTAGCCCAATTAGCGATGACGGGAGCGTAGCTCTGCTACTCTCCTGGCGCTAGTATCGTTTTGGTGTAGACCAATCGGCCTGGAGTTTTGGTTCATGACCGCCACGAAACACGAGCTCCTCCGCAGCCACCTGCAGAACCTGATCGAGCGCGAGCTCGCCCCGCACGAGCGGCTGCCGACCGAACGCGACCTGGCCCAGGAGTTCGGGGTCAGCCGGATGACGGTCCGGCAGGCCCTCGAACGACTGGAGAACGAGCGGCTGGTCTACCGGGTGCGCGGCGCCGGCACGTTCGTGGCCCGCCCGCCGATCACGAAGAGCATCGAGCTGACCAGCTTCAGCGACGACATGCGCCGCCGCGGCCTGCAACCGGGCTCACGGTTGTGCATCGCCGAGTCGGTCCCGGCGGGCGCGGCGGTGGGCTTCGCCCTGGGCCTGAGCCCGTCGCAGGAGGTGGTCCACCTGGAGCGCGTCCGGACGGCCGACGGCGTGCCGATGTGCGTCGAGCACTCGTACCTGTCCGTGCCGGGCCTGCTGGACCAGCCCCTGGACGGCTCCCTCTACGACCTGCTCCGCGACCGCTACCACATCCGCCTGGTCCGCGCCGAGCAGTCGATCCGCGCCACGGTCCTGGACCAGGACACGGCGGCGCAGCTGGAGGTCCCGCCGTTCAGCCCGGCCCTGCTGGTGGAGCGCACGACGTACGACCAGCGCGACCGCCCGGTGGAGCGCGCCATCTCGACGTACCGGGGCGACCGCTACGCCTTCGAGATCGAGGTGGTCCGCCCGTCGACCGAGGACTGATCCGGCTCGCCCGCCGCGATCAGCGCGGCAACCCCCTGCAGCAGCTCCGCGAGGTCGATCCGCACCGTGGGGGCCGAGGTTCCCAGCCGCCAGGTCAGCGCACGGCCGTCCGCGAGCTCGGCGTACAGGGACGTGCCGTCGGGCGACTCGAAGGTGCCGCCGGCGATCGCCAGGTAGGGCAGCTCACCGACGGGCTCGTCGAGCCACGCATGCCTGATCGCCCGGTCGGTGAACGCGAGCACACCGCGGTCGTCGAGGGCCCAGGCCCGCAGGACCAAAGTGTCTGGCGGGATCCGCAGCCGCGCCCGCACCGTGTCGGCGAAGCCGGGCGTCCACTCCACCGGCGCTCCCGTGTTCGGCCACCGGGCCAGGCCGGCCTGGACGGCGACACCGGCGGCCGACGCCGGACGGCCCACCAACCAGGGGACGAGGTCGAGCAGGTCCGGCGCCGACCGCACCGCCCACGCGGCGGCCTGCACCAGCCGGGCGGAGTCCGGGACCTCGTGGGGAAGCCGGTACGACCCGTCACCAGCCGCCAGCGCATGCCGGGCGATCATCCGGGCCACCCGCTCACCGTCCGGCTGGCCGTCGAGGTACGCCAGCAGCGCCGCCACGCCGGACGCGCGGGCCCGCCGCGCCACCGCAGCGGCGAAGTCGGTCAGCGGGTCGCCGGGCCAGCGCCGCTCGATGATCTCGTACGCGCGGAGGAGGCCCGCCGACCGCAGCAGCGGCGCCGACCGGATCAGTGGTGCCGCGAGGCCCGCGGCGGTCGGCGGGTCGAGGCGATCCAGGAACTCGCCGGCGACGACCGGCCCCGCCATCAGCAGCTGCCGGGCCAGCATGTCGATCCGTTGCCCGTCGCCCTCCAGAAACGCTGCCAGCAGGCGTTCCGGTAGCGGTTCCACGGCCACGACCGCGAATACGATGAGCACCTGGGCGTTCACCGCCGCAACGCCGGCTCGCTCGGCCCCTCCGGTCGCGAACGCCCGCGGCGCCGCGTCGGGGTCAGCGAACCACCCTGCCCGGGCCCGGCGCAGCAGCCGCTCGACGCCGGCCCGGTCACCGAGGCGCAGCAGGTGGATCAGCGCCGGGGCGGCGCCGGCCAGGGTCACCTGGTCGACGACGATGCGGTCGAGGTGGGCCAGCAGCTCGTGGTGCTCCCCCGCGCGGCCGAGGCCGTGGAGCAGGCCGGCCAGGCGCCGGCTGTCCAGGCCGGATGCCCGGTCGAGCAGGCGCCGGGCCGCGGTCTCGTTCGCGTCGCGGGCCACGGCGAGGACGACGGGGGCGAGGTCCGGGCCCGGCAGGGTGTCGAACCGGCCGTCCAGGAGACGGTTGCCGTCGATCGGGCGGCCGGCCGCGTGCAGGTGCGCCGCGAACCGGATCAGCCGCTCGCCCGAGGTCCCGGCCTCCTGCAGCAGGCGCAACCCGTCGGCCGGGCGGCCGGCGAAGCGCAGCTCGTCCGCCAGCGCCAGCAGGTCGTCCTCGGTGAGCCGCTCGGCGCACTGCGTCAGCAGCCGGGCGGCCTCCGCGGTCAGGCCCTCGGCCCACAGCGCCAGCAGTACCGGCTGAGCCCGCTCGGCATTGGAGGCGCGTTCCGCCAGCCGGTCCAGCAGCGCCCGGGCCGCCCCCGACCGGCCCGCGTGCAGCATCGCGGCGGCGATCCCGGCCACGGCCGGGGCAGGCCGCTCGACGAGCGCGTCCGCGGCGGCCGAGTAGAGCCGGAACGCGGCGTCGTCGTGGCCGGCGTCGCGCAGCGCGTCGGCGAGCGCGAGCACGTCCGCCGCGGGCATCACGCCGGCGAGGCCGGTGACGAACCCGTCGACGGCGGGCGCCAGGTCGGAGGTCTGCAGCGCCGCGATGAACGCGATCAGCTCGGCCGGCCGGCCCGCGCGGGCCCGCGCCGCCGCGTCGAGCAGCCCGGCCTGGGCCGGGTCGTGCAGCAGCGTGGCCAGGGCCACGACCGACGTGGCGTCGTTGCCGCCGCCGAGCGCGACCAGCCGCCCGGCGAAGCCCTCCACGCCGAGCTCGGCTAGGTCGGCGACCAGCTCCGCCACCTCGGCGGGCGCCCGCCGCGCCGCCGCGGCGAGCACCGCCTCGACGCCCGCGCGGTACCCAGGCCGCCCGCCCGCCGGCTGCATCAGGGCGAGCGTCGCCGCCACCTCCTGGACCGGACGGTGGGCGGCGTTCGCGGCGAGCAGCCCGTCCGCCAACGGCGCCGGCAGCCGGGCCGCCGTCTCCAGGAGCCGGGCCGGGGTCATCCGCAGGTCCTCGCCGGACGGCAGCGGCGGCCCCGGCGGCGCCTGGACTGGCGCTTCGGCGGCCGCCGGCGGCACCGCGCCGTCGGCGACGCGGCCGAGGTTGCGGGCGAAGGCGATCGCGTGGCCGAGGTTGCGGGCCCGCGCCTGCGGCGTGGGACGCTGCTTGTCGGTGAGGCTGCGGACCAGCTGCCAGTAGATGCCGCCCATCTCCAGCAGCTCGGCCGCGTTGGGCAGGCCGTTGCGCAGCACGTCGACCAGCTCGCCGGTGAAGGCGGTGAACCGCTCGCCGGGCGGGGCGAGCGCCAGCCGCGTCTCCGCGGTGGCGGTCATGACGTAGCTCGCGTCGATGCTGACCCGGTCGACGATCTGCGTCGCGTCGCCCATCGCACCTGCCAGGGCCAGGCCGCTGTAGCAGCAGTCCAGCAGGACCACCTTCGAGGCGCACCGCGCCGAGGCGATCAACCGCCGCACGTCGTCGTACCGCACCGCCGCGTGGATCGGCTCCAGGCTGGTTCGCGGGGTGGTGAGGTAGAGGTCGAGTCCGTCCGCCTCCACCACGCCGTGGCCGGCGTAGTAGAAGACCAGCGCGTCGGAAGCGTCCCGGCACGCGTCGTGCAAGGCGTCACGGATCGCGTCGGTCGACGCCGGGTCCTCGACCACCCGGCAGTGCTCGGGCGGCAGGCCCCACACCCGCGGGTCGGTGAGCAGCCCCTGAAGGGCCCGCAGGTTGGCGGGGACGGCCGGTAGCGGCTCCAGCTCGGTGTACGCCCCCGAGCCGACCAGGACCGCCCGCGAGCGATGGGGGTCGGGCAGCGTCACCCGGACATTGAAGCACCGACCGGGCTCAGTCGGCGCGATCCAGGGTCGGCCAGCTCCGGGCGTCGGCGAATACGAGGGCCAGGTCGGGCCGACGTCGGCGACCCGGCCCGGGTCGAGGCCGTGCTCGCGCGGCAGCCGGGCCGGCCGGTCGGGCGCGTCACGCCAGGCGGTGGCCATGGTTCGAGGTACAACGGTCGCAGGCCCCGGTGTCGATCCGGGCATTCCGCCGGTATGAGGGGCGGCCGAGCAGCCAACGCTCCACCTGCGTGGGGTAGCCGAGGCCGGACGGACCAGGCGGATCGGCTACGTGGTGGCGGGCGTGCCGCCGGGCATTCGCCGGGTCATGACCGCCCTCCCTGGTCTCGCTCGTCGTTGCCGGTGACGTCCAAACTAGGCCCGGAAACCGGGCCGGGCAACGCGATTTCGCGTCGCCCGGCCCGGGACAGCACCGTCAGGCCATGATGCGTTGCTTCGAGTGGGGCAGGGCGTCGATCATCGAGCGGGGGACGTTCAGCGTGTCGGCGCTGACCTGGGACGGGGTGTTCGCCATCCACTGGCTCAGGGAGATGTCCTCGAAGCGGGGGCTGCGGAACATCTCCAGGAACACCAGCGGCTCGGTGCCGGTGTTCTCCACGTAGTGGCCGTACGCGAACGGCACGTAGCCCACGTCGCCCGCCTGGTAGTTGAACGTGCGGTTGACGCCCGAGCTGGCGAAGACGCCCATGCGGCCCTGGCCGGAGATCCAGTACTGCCACTCGTCGTTCGTCGGGTGCCAGTGCAGCTCCCGCAGGCCGCCCGGGTCGATCTCGACGAGGGCGGCGCTGATCGTCTCCGAGGCGGCGAAGTTCGTCGAGTCGGTGACACGGGCCGAGCCGCCGTCGAAGCGCTCGGGGGCCTGGGCCAGCATGCGGTGCTTGAAGGTGCGGGGGACGTCGCCGGTCGGGCTGACGACCGCGTCGGACTCCAGGGGCGGCGGGACCTGGCCGCTGAAGATGTACTTCTCGCGCTCCGGCAGGTCGGCGAGCTGCTCGGGCGTCCAGCCGAAGTTCTTCGCGATGACGCTGCGGGGCGTGTGCGCGAAGTAGTCGCTGATCATGAACGTGGAGTTCTCGGAGAACATGCCGTCGTCGAAGACGAGCAGGAACTCGACGCCCTCACCGAGGGCCTGGATGTGGTGCGGCACGCCCTTCGGGAAGAACCACAGGTCGCCCTGCTCCACGTCGTCCAGGAAGTTGCGGCCCTCCTGGTCGACGGCGCCGATGCGGCAGCTGCCGCGCAGCACGTAGGCCCACTCGGACTGCTTGTGCCAGTGCAGCTCGCGGTACGCGCCGGGGTTGAGCTTCATGTCGACCCCGGCCAGCTGGGTCGCCACCGGCAGCTCGCGCTGGGTGACCTCGCGGGTCCAGCCGCCGTCCTCGATGCGGGTGTGGGCCATCGACATCGAGAACTTCAGGTTCGGGATGGTGCCGGCGTCCTCGGCCGGCGGCACGAGCAGGTCCGGGTTCTGCCGGTCGAGCTCGACGTTGCGCGGCCCGGTGTCGGTGCCGCCCTTCCGGCCGCGCTGCGGCTGGGGAAGGTCAGTGTTCATCGCGGTGGTCCTTTCGTACGGTCGGGAACAGGGCTCGGACCTGGGCACGGCCGCCCCGGAGGCCGACGGCGACGGGGATGGCCGCACAGGCGAACAGCAGTGACAGGGTGGTGACGGGCGGCGCTCCGGCGCCGGCGGAGACCAGCGCGGCCGCCGCGAAGCCGCCGAGCTTGGCGCGGACAGCGTTCACGACAGGAACAGCAGCGGCAGGGACAGCCCGACGACGGCCACGACGAGGCTCGCGCCCATCGCGATCCGCGTGGTCGCGACCGCGTTGACGAGCCGGCCCATGAGGGCGCCGTCGCGGCAGAAGTGGACCAGCAGGAACAGCGCCACGGGGATGCCGAGCGAGATGACGATCTGGCTGACGACGAGCAGGGTGCTCAGCGGTGCGCCGAGGAGCAGGGCCAGCACCGCGGGCGCCATGGTCAGCAGGCGCCTGCAGTACATCGGGATCCCCCGCCCCAGGAAGCCCTGCATGATGACGTCCCCCGCGAGGGTCCCGATGCCCGACGACGACACACCCGACGTCAGCAGCGCGACGGCGAACGCCAGGGCCGCCGCACCGCCGACGCGCGCCGCCAGCTCGGCGTGCGCCGCGTGCAGGTCGCCGGTCCACGTGCCGCCGGTGAGCGAGCCGAGGCCCGCGCCGAGGGCGATCATCGCGACGTTGATGAGGGCGGCGGTACCGAGGGCAAGCCCGCAGTCCAGCCGCAGCGCACGGCGGACCAGCCCGGGCCGGCGGCGGGCCACGGCGGCGGAGCGGCCCGGCTGCTGCGCGAGGGACGAGTGCAGGTAGATGGCGTGCGGCATGACGGTCGCGCCGACGATGCCCAGGGCGATGAGGACGGATTCGGTACCGCTGAGCCGGGGCACCAGGCCGCCGGCCATACCGGCAGCCGACTGGTGGCCGACGGCGAGCAGGTCGTAGCCGATCCCGGCGCCGATGAGCACCAGCGCGGCGGCCGTGGCCAGCTCGAACCGGCGGGTCCGGCCGCGCCGGCGCAGCTCCAGCAGCAGCAGCGACAGCCCGGCGGTGACGAGCGCGGACAGCGCGACCGGCATCCCGAACAGCAGCTGCAGGCCGATCGCGGCGCCGACGAACTCGGCCAGGTCGGTGGCCAGCACCACCAGCTCGGCCTGCAGCCACAGCAGCCGGTTGCCCCACCTGGGGAAGCGTTCCCGGCACAGCTCGGGCAGGCTGCGGCCGGTGGCGGTGCCGAGCTTGGCCGCCTGGAACTGCACGAGCATGGCCACGGCGCTGGCGGCGACGACGACCCAGACGAGCAGGTAGCCGGAGGTGGCCCCGGCCGCGAGGTTCGTGGCGACGTTACCGGGATCGACGTACGCGATGGAGGCGACGATCGCGGGCCCCATCAGCGGCACCATGCGGGATCTGGGTCGGGCCGGCGCCGGCCGGGAACGGATGATCGCCGTCACGGCACCAAGCGTGGCCGTGCCCCGGCACGCCGCCCTCACCTGAAGATGCGGAGGAGGTGGGATTCGAACCCACGGGACTCTCATCGAGCCCGCGCCGTTTCCAGCGGCGCTTCCGAAGCCGGGCCGGCTCCTCCTGGTGGTACCGCTCCGGCGGAAGGACTCGAACCTTCACCTAGGCGCATGAACAGTGCGGTGCCCTGCCATTGGGCGACGCCGGATCGCGTGTCGCCGGGTGGGGTCGAACCACCGGCCTCCGCCTTATCAGGGCGGCGCTCTGACCTGCTGAGCTACGGCGACATGGGGTGCTGCACACGGGTTGCTGCAGGGGGTGGAACGAGAACGCCGCCCGGTCCCGGGCTCCGGGAGGGCGGCGCGGATGATGCCAGCGGGACTACCGCTGGCCGCGCCACCTCGGATTGCGGGAGGACGGGCCGGCCCAAATAATGGCGATCGCGGTCATCGCTGCCCGTCTCCCTTCCGTTCGGTGTGTCCTCCACGGTAGGGACGGCCGGCGGGCCGGGCAACGGGTTTTCCGCCGGCCCCGGACCTCCCGGACCGGGCGCGCGCACCCGGGCCGTACGCTACGCCGATGCATCCACTCAAGCTGATCGAGACCTCGCCCGGCAAGTACTCGCTGCTGCTCAACGCGGGCACGACCGACGTCGACGGCGTCGTGGAGGAGCTCGGGCACGAGCCGGGCGGGTACTTCTGGGAGGGCGTCGCCCGGTACCTGGTCGCCCACGACAAGCCCGGCCTCGACGGGCGGTTCGGCTACGACCCCGAGGCCGGGATGTTCTGCGCGTACGGCTCGGACCGGGCCGCCCTGAAGGAGCTCGGCGCCGCGCTGGCCGCCGTCGCCACCGACGCCGGCCGGATCCGCGACCTCGTCCGCGCGGCCGAGGCGGAGGGCTTCGACTTCGACGACTGAGCTGCCGCCTCAGTTGCGACGGCTGTTCGACGGCTTCGGGCTCGGGCTGGTGGCCGGGCTCTTGCTCGGGCCGGGCTTGTCCGGGCTCCGGCTCGGGCCGGGCTGGCTCGGGTCGGTCGACGGGTTGACCGGCGGTGGGGCGCTGGCCTGCGGCGAGATGCCCGTGCCGAGCTCCTTGTCGCCGGTGTTGCGCCGGGGCGGGAAGCCGACGATCGGCATCTTCACCGCCGTGAGCGCGGCGTCGAGGAAGTCGCGCCAGATCGGGCCGGGCAGGTTGCCGCCGATGATCGGCGTGCCGCCCTTCTTGACGATCTTCTGCTCGTCCTTCTGGTTGCCGACCCACACGGCGGCGGCCAGGCCGACGGACTTCTTGCCCGGGTCGTACGCGCTGTAGCCGACCATCCACGCGTGCGCGTTGTCGGTGGTCTGGCCGAGCTGCCAGGTGCCGGTCTTGCCGGCCACCTTCCGCTTGCCGGACATGGTCAGGTTGTAGTGCTCGGGCACGCCCTGCAGCACCGCGTTGAGGTCGTCGGACATCTCCACCGTGAAGCCCGGGATGCGGACCGGCTTGATGACCTCGGCGTACGTCTTCTTCCCGCCGGTCCACACCTCCTTGAGGAAGTGGGTCTTGGCGGCCGCGCCGCGGGCGGCGAACGTGGCGATGCCACCCGCGTGGTCGAGGACGGTGACGGGGTACTGCCCGAAGGCGACCTCGTTGGAGAAGTAGTCCTTGGCGGCCGCCGCGCCGTCGACCTTGGTCAGGTCGATCCGCTTCGACTTGCCGTCGACGGTCGCCCACATCTCGGTGATGCCGGCCGCGCGGGCCGTGTCGATGACCTTGTCCCGGCCGACCAGCTCGGACAGCGCGAAGAACGGGACGTTGAGCGACTTCACGGTGACCTCTTCGAGGGTGCACCACTTGCCCGAGCCGGACTTGCAGTCGGGTGAGGTGCCCTCACCGGCGTTCTTGACCGGGTTGTTGGTCTTGAACGTGCGGCCGCTGTTCGGGAACTCCTGCGGGGACTCGCCGTTCCAGTACGAGTCGGTCCGGTAGCCGTTCATCAGGCCGGTCGCGAGCGTGTACACCTTGAACGTCGAGCCCGGCGGGTGGCCGCCGCAGCACGACGGATCGCCGTCGCCGAGCACCGGGTCGCGGTAGTAGCCGGCGTAGTCCCCGCCGTTGCCGTTGTCGCCGCCGTAGTAGGCCTTGACCGCGCCGGTGCCCGGCTCGACCGCGACGAGCGCGGCCTGCAGGTTCGGCGGCTGGTCGAACATGTTGGACTCTTTGTTGCGGCTCGCCTCGCGCACCGCGATCTGCTGGATGCGCTGGTCGATCGTGGTGACGATCTTCAGGCCGCCGTTGCGGATCTGGTCGAAGTTCTTCTTGCCGTCGGGGTCCTCGCCCTCGTACAGCAGCCGGCCCGTCTTGGCGTCGGTGAGCGCGGCGACCTCGCCCAGCACGTGGTGCACGATGAGGCCCTCGGGCTTGTCCATGCTGCCCGTCGTCGTGGCCGCCTGCTCCCGCGTCTGCGCCGCGGTGTTGACCTTCTCCGGGTAGGCCAGGACCTTGTCGGCCTCTTCGGCGTGCACGAAGTTGAGCTTGACCATCTGGCCCTTGATGTAGTCGAACCGCTCGTGCGCCTGCTTCGCGTCCACGGTCGGGTCGAACGGGCTGCCCTTGCCGGTGCCGTCCGGGCTCTTGATCAGCCCGGCCAGGACCACGCCCTCGGCCGGCGTGAGATCCTTCGCGGGCTTGCTGAAGTAGGCCTGCGCGGCCGCCTGGATGCCGTAGGCACCGCGGCCGAAGTAGACGATGTTGAGGTACATCTCGAGGATCTTGGGTTTTTCGTACTGCTGGTTCAGCTTGAGCGCGATGACCGCCTCGCGCAGCTTCCGGGCGTAGGTGACGCCCTCGAGCTCGGCCCACTGCCGCGCGTACTGCTGGCTGATCGTCGACGCGCCCTGCCGCTCCCCGCCGGTGACGTTGTTCCAGGCCGCCCGCAGCACGCCTTTGTAGTCGACGCCGTCGTTGGTGTAGAACGTGTTGTCCTCGGCGGCGACGACGGCCTTCTGCACGTGGTCGGGGATCTGGTCGATCGTGATGACCGTGCGGTTCTTGTCGCCGATGCGCGCCAGCGGCGTGGTGCCGTCGGCGTAGTAGATCGTCGTCGACTGCTCCATGCTGATGTCCTCGGGCAGCGCGACGGTGTCGAAGTAGTACGTCCCGGCGACCAGCCCGATGCCCGCGATCATGATGAACGCGGCGATGGAGGCGATGACGATGTTCCGCCGCCGCTTCTTGCGCCCCTTCGCCCCGGCACCGCTCGCCGGCGCCTCACCGTCCCGGCCGGCGACCCTTGCCGCACCCATCGCGACCGAGGCCCTCCCGGCCGCACTGGCCGGCGGCGGCGACACGGGCACCGAGGCCCGGGCGGCGACCGACCTGACCGGCGGCCTGACGGCACTGTCCTGCTGGAACGGCTCGCCGGCACCTGGCCGTGGGCCAGGCACCTGCGCGCGGCCCGCGACGGGCCTCTCCGGATCGTCAATACTCATCAACCTAACAACAACTTGGGAGGCCTGCACGGTTTACACAGCTGACCTGCGGGTTTCCCGGTTATCAGGCCGCCGAGACGCGCCGATAGCCCCTGGACGCGTCGATGAACCGGCCCGGCGGCTTTGGGGGCGACCCATCGGACCACGTCGACGGCGTTCACCTTGACCGGGGTCGGCGACTCGACCAAGACGAGCCACGAGGGTTTCCGCGGGTCAGCCGGTGGCGGCGTCGAAGCGGGTGGCCAGGTCCAGGAACTCGTCGCCCCAGCCGCTGGACAACGAGACCTCCTGGATCGGGCCCGTCGGGGCGTACAGGACCCGCAAACCGGTCGGGGCCGGCGCGCCCGCGCGGACGGCGGCCGTGAAGGCGTCGAGCTCGGCCAGGGCCGACGCCGTGTCACCGAAGGACGACCAGGTGAAGTCGTTGCCGGGGCGGGCCAGCAGCGCGCGGGTGTCGGCCAGCACGGTGAGCAGGGCCGCGGGGTCTGCGCTCACGCCGCCACGCCGAGGGCGCGCAGGTGGCGGGCCTCGCGGGCGTAGCGGGTCAGGGCGTGGACCGTCCGCGGGCCGGCCACGCCGTCCACCGGGAGGCCGGCGCGGGCCTGGAAGCGGCGCAGGGCCTGGCTCACCTGGGCCTCGAACGCGCCCGGGCGCAGCAGGCCGACCTCGGCCAGCAGTGCGCGCACCTCGCGCGGGTCGGCGGGCGGGACGGCCTCGTCGGTGGCGTTGACGGTGCCCGCCAGGGCGGCGCCGACGACGCGGAGGATGCGGTTCATGCCTCCCAGTGTGGGGCGGCCGGGCCCGGCCGGCGTCGGGGGAAATCCTGGGAACCTACCCTGATATCCGGTCGGCCACGGTGACCCGGCCGTTGCGCAGGGAGCGCGCGTGGCGGGTAGGGGTGCCCAGGGCGCGGGCCGTGGTCAGGTGGTCCTCGTCGGCGGCCACCGTGAAGCCGTGCCCGCTCAGCAGGGCCGCCATCGACGCCGGGGTCCAGGTCGAGCGCCACGGCTCGCGGGACCAGACGCTGCGGCGGCCCGTCGACGCCACCAGCAGGCGGGCCAGCAGCCGGCCCACGCCGGTCGACACGGCCGGGACCTGGTAGTTGACGATCAGGCGGGTGCCCGGCGCCGAGCGGTCGGCCACGTCGGCCAGGGTGGCGCGGACCTGGGCCTCGGTGAGGTACGCGATGACGCCCTCCCAGATCCAGGTCGTGGGGACGGCCGGGTCGTGGCCCGCCGCCGGCAGCGCCTCGCGCAGGCGGTCGTGGGCGAAGTCGACCGGGACGTACACCGGCGGCCGGCCCGACAGCGCCGCGGCGCGCGTGCGCTTGTCGAACTGGGTGTCGGGGCGGTCGACCTCGAAGACCGCGGTGCCGGCGAGCTCCGGCATGCGCCAGGCCCGCCCGTCCAGGCCGGCGCCCAGGATGACCAGCTGCGGGGCCGGGTGCGCGCGGACCGCGTCGTCGATGGCCACGGTGCGCGGGACGATCAGCTCGGCGCTCGCCCGCACGGTCTCGTAGTCGACGCGCTCCTTCCACGGGCCGGGCGGGGCCTCGTCGCGGACCTGGCGGACCGGCCCGCGGTCGTCCGGGTCGAGCAGGGTCATCGCGGTCGGGTCGGCGAAGCGGCCGGGGGCGAGGCGCCCGTCGGCCGCGGCACGGCCCTGGCAGACCATCACGGCGGTACGGCTCACGGTTCCCACGCTAACGCGTACTGTTGCGGGCCGGGCGGTTGCGAGATCATGTACGCATGTCGCTGGCGAAGGTGATGGCGCACTGCGGCGGGTCGCCGGCCGAGGCGCTGCGGTACCTCGCGGCGGCCGTCGCGCAGGCCCCGCACGACCCGGAGCCGTATGCGCAGATCGCCGAGCTGCGCGAGCAGCACCCGGCCGAGATCGCCCGGCTGGTGGCCCGGCCGGACACGCTGCCGACCCTGCTCGCCGACGCCTACCTGCTCTACCTCGACGGCGACATGGACCGCGCCGCGCTCGCGATGGGCGCCCTGACCGGGCAGAGCCCGTACGTGGCCTGGGCCGGTGCGCCGTGGTTCGGCAGCGGCCGGTTCCTCGGTACCGTGGGAGCCCCGGCCCTCGCCGACGCCACGATGTGCCTGCTCGACTTCGGCCACGAGCTCGACAGCGACGACATGCGCGAGCGGCTGGCGCCGTGGTTCGCCGCGATCGACGCGGTGACGGCGCGCGAGCCGCTGCCGGAGGCGATGGCCCGGATGGCGGTCCTGCTGCGCGAGTGCGGGCTGCCCGGCGAGTCGCTCGCGCTGTGCGACCGGGCCGACGCGGCCGGTCGCGTGGTGCTGACCGAGGTGGTGCGGGCCGGCACCCACCGGGCCCGCGGCGACCGGCGGGCGGCCGCCGCCGCGTTCGAGCGGGCGCTCACGCTCGACCCGGGCAACTGGTCGGTACTGCTGGAGCTGGCCAACCTGGCCGCCGAGGAGGACGACTTCGCCGCGGCGGCCGGGTTCGCGGGCCGCGGGGAGGCGCTCGCCCCGCCGGCGGAGGTGACGGTGCGCGCGGCCGCGGCGGCGTACCGGGCCCGGTCGACCGGCTCGGTCGCCGACCTCGACGCGTTCGTGGAGCTGGCGCCGCTGATGCCGAATCCGCGCTACCGCACGGTGCTGGCGGCGCGCGCCGCCGGCGGCGAGGGCCTGCCGCCCGACCGCGCCGCCGCGGCCAGAGCGGTCGGTTAGCGGTCAGTGCGGGTAGGCCCGGCGCGGGCGGGGCGTGACCGTGTCGCGGAAGCGGTCGATGCGGTGGCTGACGTCGAGCAGGTCGTCGGTGTCGCGGATCGCGTCGAGGTACAGGTGCCGCGCGGCCAGGCCGGCGAGGTCGAAGGTGAAGTACATCGTCATCAGGGGATTGACGAACAGCGACATCCCCGGCGTGCGGCCGGCCAGCTCCACGTCACCGGCCGCGCCGGTCAGGGCCGCCGCGATCTGGCCGTTGACCAGGCTCGGGCGGGCCGGGGTGGCGGCCTGGGCGTCGGCGACGGCGGCGCGGTAGCGGGCGGCGACGGTGCTCTGCGACGGCACGGTGAAGGCGCCCAGGAACGCGCCGGCGCGGTCGAGGGCCGCGATGTTCTCCAGCACCTGCACGTGGTTGACGCCGTGGTACGCGTCGATGCCGAACCCGATCGACGCGACCAGTCGGGCCGGCACCGGGGTGCCGGCGACGGCGGCCAGGCTGGTGGCGTCCTCGACCGGCGTGCCGAGGGCCGCCTCGTCGCCGCGCAGCAGCAGGTCGGTGCCGCCGTCGACCAGGATGATCGCGTCGAGGCCGAGCCGCCTGGCGAGGCGGCGGTACGCCGAGCGCAGCGGCCGCACGCCCGTGCGCGGGAACGCGTACACCGTGTCGGGGAGCCGGTGCCGGGCCAGCCAGCGGGCCAGGGTGCGCTCCGGGAAGTAGTCGTCCGGGCCGCCGGTCGCCGCGGTGACGGCGGCGATGCCCGGCTCGATCCACACGTCCCTGTCCAGGCCGTGGAGGTGGACGATCGAGAGGCTCGCCAGGTGCACGGTGCGGCCGGCATCCATCAGCGCGAACGCCAGCGGCAGGCCGGCGTACACGTCGAAGCCGCCGCCGGCGCCGGCGACGAGCACGCGGCGGGCGTCGCGGAGGGCGTCGAAGAACGGCTGCGGCCACACGACGACGAGTGTCTCAGCCCTCCGCGAGGGTGGTGTGGGTGGCCGAGCGCTCCAGGGTCGACGGGTGGTCGGGGCCGAGGCTCTCCGCCGTCGCCGCGACGAGCCCGGCGCTCAGGTCCCGGGCCGCGGGCAGGTCACCGCGGCGCTTGAGGATCTCGACCAGGCACTCCTGGACCCGCAGGGTGTCCGGGTCGGCGGGGCCGCGGGTGCGGCGGTACGTGTCGAGGAGGCCGGACAGCCGGTCGTAGGCGCCGTCGAGGTCGCCCTGGGCGCCCTGGGTCGTGGCCAGGTTGACCGCGGCGTCCAGGGTGATCGGATGCGTGGTGCCGAGGGTCCGGCGGGCCGTCTCGTACGCCTCCAGGTGCAGCCGGGCCGCCCGGTCGAGGTCGCCCTGGGCGGCGACCATGGCGCCGAGCGAGTCGGTGGCCACGACGGTCGCCGGGTCGTCGGCGCCCCGGGCCGCGGGCGACGCCGCCACGACCCGTTCGAGCAGCTCGATGGCGGCGTCGAGCTCGCCCAGGTGGTACAGGCAGATCGCCAGGTTGCTCATCGAGGTGAGCGTCTCCGGGTGCCGCGGCCCGCGGGCCCGGCGGCAGGCGTCGAGCTCCCGCTCGTGCAGCGACCGGGCCGCCTCGAGGTCGCCGGCGGCCTGGCAGGCGAGCGCGAGGTTGTTGACGGCCATGAGGGTGAGCGGGTGCTCCTCGCCGAGGACCCGCCCGGCGAGCTCGGTGACGCGCTCGCCGAGCTCGCGGGCGCCGTCGATGTCGCCGAGGCGGCGCCGGACGTCGACCAGGTTGCTGCGCAGCGCGATGGCCTGCGGGTTGTCCTCGCCGGCGACGGCGATCGCCCGCTCCAGCTCGCGCTGCGCGGCTTCCAGGTCGCCGCTGCCGACGTACCTCCTGGCACGGACCCCGATCCGGTGTGCGCGGACGACCGCGAGCAGACCCATAGACGCTCATTGAAGGGTATCCGGGCGGCCGCCCGCAACCCCGGTTCCGCCGAGGTGCCGCGGGTTGCGCGACGGGCCGTGCGGCGTGACGTTCGCGGCAGTGCGAGGATGGCTGCGTGAATGACGGGGATCGCGCGGTGGCGCTGCGGGCGCAGCTGGCGCAGCTGCACCAGTCGCTGCTCGACCGGGTCGACGAGCTGCGCGAGGGGCGGCCGCTGCTCGCCCACTGCCTGGCGTTCTGCGCGGCGCTGACCCGCCACCACCGGGCCGAGGACGAGGGGCTGTTCGCCGAGCTGGTCCGCGTCCGGCCCGGCCTGGCGCCCGCCGTCGCCAAGCTCATGGAGGACCACCAGCTCATCGCGATGCTCCTGGCCAGGGTGGAGGCGGCCACCGACCCGGACGCGGCGGCCCGCGAGCTCGACGGGCTGGCCGCCATCATGCAGTCCCACTTCGCCTTCGAGGAGCGCGCCCTGCGCGAGGCCCTCGACGATCCCGCCCTCTCGCAGCGCAAGGAGCTGATGTGAAGGAAACGCTGCTGATGTACCTGCGGGAGCAGCGCAACGCGGTGCTGTGGAAGGTCGACGGGCTCCCCGAGCGTGAGCTGCGGATGCCCCGCACCCCCACCGGCACCAACCTGCTCGGGGTCGTGAAGCACCTGGCCGGGGTCGAGGTCGAGTACTTCGGCGCCTGCCTGGGCCGCGAGTGGCCCGACCCGTGGTGGGACGACGCGACGCCGGACGAGCCCAACGCCGACATGTGGGCGACCGCGGACGAGACGCCGGAGCAGATCATCCAGCGGTACCGCGGCGTCATCGCGTGGGCGGACGAGGGCATCGCCGGCCTGGAGCTCGACGCCCCGGCCCGGGTGCCGTGGTGGCGCGAGCCGGAGACGACGCTGCACCGGCTGCTGGTCCACATGACCGCCGAGACCGCCCGGCACGCCGGCCACCTCGACATCCTCCGCGAGCAGGCCGACGGCCAGCGCGGGCTGCTCACGCAGATCCCGAACCTGCCCGACGTCGACGAGGACTGGTGGCGCGCCTACGTCGAGCGCCTCCGGGCCGTCGCCGAGCGCAGCTGACGGCTGACCGCTGGTTGCTAGGGCCGGGCCCGGTCGGCGGCGGGCAGGTCGTCGTGCCGGGGCGGGCGGAACGCGCCGGCGGCACCCCAGGCCATCTCGATCTTGTCGCGCAGCGTCTGGTCGAAGGTGAAGACCAGGTACAGCAGCGCCCAGGCGAGCGCCACCACCTTCGCCCACGACAGGATCTCCTTGTCCAGGTGCAGCACCGGCTGCGCGGCGAACACGGCCGCCAGTGGCAGGGCCGCGAACAGCACCGACCGGGCCACCCGCAGTGCGGTGGCACGACGGCCGGGCGCCGGGGCGGGCGGCGCCGCCGGCGGTGCCGCCCGGACCAGGTCGGCGAGGTTGCCGGTGGCCAGCGCGACGATCTCCCGGCGCAGCGTGCGGGCCAGCATGCTCCACGTGCCGCCGGCCGGGACCAGCACCTGCCGCTGCAGCCGGCGCAGCCCGGCGGCGGCGCCCGCGGCGCGGTCGGCGGCCCAGGTCGCCGTCGCGGTGCCGCGCAGGCCGAAGCCGGCCAGGAAGCCGCCCTCGACGCGGGTCGCCGCCCGCTCCAGCGACAGGATCCAGGACCGCCGGCGGGCGAGGTCGGCCCGCGCGGCCGGCTCGGCGACGCCGTGCAGGACGTCGAGCAGCTCGTCGATGATCTCTTCGCGGGGGTTGTACCGCCACAGGCGCGAGTCCCGGTACGCGCCGGCCAGCCGGACCGGGCCGACGATCGCCGTGCGCAGCAGCGCCAGCCCGACGAGCGTGAGCAGCGCGGCGCCGCCGAAGCGCGGCCAGGCCCCGCCCGCCCGCCAGGCGAGCAGGCCGGCGGCGCCGACGACCAGGCAGGCGGGGACCGCGCGGACGAGCATCGCGGCCACGCCGGCACCGGTGATGAGCCGCCGGAACGGCTGGCGCCAGACCAGCACGACGACGGCGGCGGTCGCGGCGCCGAGGCCGGCGGCCGGCACCCAGCCGGTGGAGAACAGCGCGCGGGCCACAGCGGTGAGCGTCGCGCCCGCCGCGGCCAGGCCGGTCCAGGTGGTGGCCCGGCCGGCGACGTACTCCCGGCGCCACCACGACGCGACCGACCGCGCCCAGGTCAGGTGGAGCCCTTCGAGCACGGCCCGGATCGGCGCCGGGTCGAAGTCCGCCGGCCAGCCCGGCGCGTCGAAGGCTGCGAGCCGCAGGGCCCGCCATTCCCAGTCGGCGACGACCTGCTCCTCGTGGCGCAGCATCCGCCGGCGGACGAACCACAGCGGGCCGCCGGTGCGCCACCACAGCCGGCGGTGGACGCGACGGTCCCAGCCGTCCAGGGCGCGCCGGTCGCCGAGGGCCGCCAGCGCCGTGGCCGGCAGGCCCATCCGGGCCCGGATGTCGGCCTCGGCGGAGCGGACCGCCTCGTGGCGCCGGTCGGCCGGCGGGAGCGCGTCGATGAGGGCGAGGGAGTCGCGGTAGCGCCAATACAGGGCACGCAGCAGCGCGAGGACGGTGGGGAGGTCGTCGGGGTCGGCCCGGTGCGCGGTCCGCAGCAGGGCGGCCGCGGCGTCGGGCAGCCCCAGCTCCAGCTCGGCGGCCCGGGCCCGGACCGCGACCGGAGTGTCCGGCGACGCTGACGGCCGGTGCCGGTGGTGCGCGGCGAGGTCGGCCGCGCGGGCCAGCAGTGCGGGCACCGGCGGTACCACGGCCGGAAGAGGGTCGGCGGGCAGCGCGTCGACGATCGCCTGCTCGGCGCGGCGGCGGCGGGCGCGGCCGAACACGCCGCCGGCGAGCCACAGCCGCAGCCGCTCGGGCCGGCCGAGGTAGCCGCCGTGGTCGAGGGCGAGGATCGGCAGGCCGCGGGCGCGGAACGCGTCGGTGAGCGGCCAGGGGTCCCGGCCGGCGCCGGCGGGCAGCTTGGCGAGCACGTCGAGGGCGGCCCGCAGGCGGTGCCGCCGGGCCAGCAGCAGGGCGTAGCCGTGGCAGGCCTCCGCGTCGTCCGGGTCGGCCCGCACGGCCGCGGCCGCGAGCGCGATGGCGAGCGCCTCGTCGTCCAGGTCGTCGGCGAGGCCGGACAGCTGCCGCAGTACCGCCGCATCCGGCTCCTCGGCATCCGGGTTCCCGGCGGAGGCCAGCAGTGCCTCCAGCGCGTCCAGCGCGGCGACGTCGTCCACCCCATCAGCATCGGTCATGGTGGCAAGGCGGGCTTATCCTGCCGGGGTGACCATGACGCCGATGGCTCCGAAGGCGTGGTACGGGTCGAGCTTCGTCTACGACGACGAGCCGTTCACCACAGAGGAGCTCGACGCCGCCGCGGCGCGGGCCCTGCAGTCCCGGCTGGCCGCCTTCGCCCCGGAGCAGTTCGGGCCGCCGCCGGGGGGCGGCGACACCAGCGCCGTCGTCCTCGGGCGGTTCCTGCCGGTGCACGACGGCCACCGGTACCTCATCGAGATCGCCCAGGCCCACGCGCCGAACGTCTGGGTCTTCGTGCGCAAGAGCGCGGACGACCCGGTGCCGTGGGAGGTCCGGCGGGACTGGCTGACCGAGCTGTTCCCCACCGTGTCCGTCGCGGGGCTCGAGGCCGGCACGTCGTGGGCCGAACGCATCCTCGCCCACGTGCGGCCCGACTACCTGGTCGCCGGCGAGTCCTACGACCACGGCTTCCGGCAGCTGCTCGGGGCCCAGATGATCATCGTCAACCGGTCCGCGATCCCGGTGTCCGGCACGCAGGTGCGGGCCGACCCGTGGGGCTCGGAGCGGTACCTGCCGCCGCCGGTGCGGGCCTGGTACACGAAGCGGGTCCGCATCGTCGGCGCCGAGTCCACCGGCAAGACGACCCTCGCCAAGCGGCTCGCCGAGCACTACGGGACGGTGTGGGTCCCGGAGGCCGCCCGCGACCTCGGCGGCTCCAGCACCCTGTCGGCCGACCTGGTGTCCCGGGTCGCGCACATGCAGCGCACCAGCGAGGAGCGGCTGGCGCGGCGGGCCAGCCGCGCGCTGTTCTGCGACACCGGCCTGCTCGCGCTGCGGCTGTGGAGCGAGCGGCTGTACCAGGCGTCCCCGCAGTGGCTGCAAGAGGCCGCCGAGCGGGAGACCGCCGACCTGTACCTGCTCGCCGCCCACGACCTGCCGTTCACCGGGCACTTCAGCAACGACCGCCCGGCGGAGCGGGCCGAGTTCGCCGCCGCGTGGAAGCGCGAGCTGCACCGCCTCGGCCACCGGTACGTCCTGCTCCTCGGCGACCACGACGAGCGCTTCGCCGCCGCCGTCGAGGCGGTGGACGCTGTACTGGGATAGCGGCCGCTGGGTCGTCACGTCCCACGCCGACGTCACGGCGGTGCTGCGCGACCCGGCCACGTTCTCCTCGGCCGTCGTCCCGCGGGTGCCGCCGCGCGACCGCTCGCGGCTCGCCGCGTTCACCGACTGGTCGGCCCGGTGGCTGTTCTTCCAGGACCCGCCGCGGCACACGGCCGAGCGGGCCCCGGTGACCCGCGCCCTGCGCACGGCGCCCGAAGTGGGGAACCTGGCCCGCCGGCTGGCGGCGCGGTTGCCGACCTCCTTCGATGCGTTGACCGACTTCGCCCACCCGATCGCCGCACAGGTGATCGCCGGCCTGCTGTGCCCGCCCGGCGCCGAGACGGAGGCGTTCCTCGCCCGCGCCCGGGCCCTCGACCGGGCCGACGCCGACGCCCGCGACCCCGTGGCCCGGGAGGCCGGCCTGACCGCGCTGGTGGCGGCGACCCAGGCGGTGCGCGAGCAGCTCACCTCGGGTGCCGAGCTCGCACCGGTACCCCGGGCGCTGCGCGCCGCCTGGCCGCACGACGACGACACGGCCGGCGCGCACAGCCTCATGCTGCTGTTCGCCGGCGTGGAGACCACGCAGAACCTCATCGCGAACGCGATCCACCTGCTGCTTGCGGACCCGGCCCGCTGGACCGCGCTGGCGGCCCGTCCCGGCACGGTGGAGGAGGCGGCCCGGCTGGCCCCGCCGGTCCTCGGCGTCCTGCGCCGGGCCACCCGCCCGGCGACGCTGTCCGGTGTCCCGGTCGAGGCGGGCACCGAGCTGGTCGTGATGACCGCCCGCGCGAACCGCGACCCGGCCCGCTTCCCCGACCCGGACCGCTTCGACCCGGACCGCTCCCCCAACCCGCACCTGTCGTTCGGCCTCGGCCCGCACTACTGCCCCGGCGCCGCCCTGACCCGCCTGACCGCGGCGGCCGCGCTGGCCGCGCTGCGGGAGGCGTTCCCGCGCCTGACCCTGGCCGCCCCGATCACCTGGCGCAGCCACGACCCGATCGTCCACGCCCCGGTCCGGCTCCCGGTCGCGGTCCCCGGCGCGGCAGGATGGACGGGTGGCGGACATCGTGCGGGTGGATCTGGGTGAGGTCGCGTACGGCCCGGCGGTCGAGGCCATGCGCGGCTGGGTGGCGCAACGCCAGGCCGGCACCGCGCCCGACCGGCTGTTCCTGCTCAGCCACCCGCCGGTGGTCACGTACGGCCGCCACACCCCGGCCGCGGACCTGCCACAGGACGGCTCCCTGGACCTGGTCGAGGTCGACCGGGGCGGCCACGCGACCTACCACGGCCCCGGCCAGCTGGTCGGCTACCTGGTCGTCAACCTGCGTGAGCGCGGCCCGGGCGACGTGGTCCGCTGGCTCGAGCACGCCCTGATCGGGGCCTTCGCGGACCTCGGTTTTCCCACGGTACGGCGGGACACCCCGCCGGGCGGCGACTCCCTCGTCGGCGTGTGGACCCCCGAGCACCACAAGCTGGTGTCGATCGGCATGCGCATCCGCGGCGGCGTCACCAGCCACGGCTTCGCCGTCAACGTCGACTCCGACCTGGGCGTCTACGACCGCTTCGTGGCCTGCCGCCTGGACGGCGTCACGATGACGTCGCTGCGCCGCATGGCCGACGCGGCCGGCGTCCGCACCCCGACGGACGCCGAGGTCCGCGACGCGGTGGCGAACCACCTCGGCGCCGCGTGACCGTCACGTCGGGACAGGCGGCGTGGATCTAGACTGGGGCCGGTGGGGGACACGGAGAATCTCTGGCTGCGCAAGATCGCCGAGGACCCGGGGCACTCGCGGTGGTACATCGAGCGGTTCCGGGCGATGGCCGAGCGCGGGGACGACCTGGCCGGCGAGGCGCGGTTCATCGACGCCATGCTGCCGCGCGGGGCACGGATCCTCGACGCCGGGTGCGGCAGCGGGCGGGTGGCCGGGGTGCTGGCCGCCGCCGGGCACGACGTCGTCGGGGTCGACCTCGACCCGGAGCTCATCGCGGCGGCGCGCGAGGACCATCCCGGGCCGCGGTACCTGGTGGGCGATCTCGCCGAGGTGGACCTGCCCGAGCGGTTCGACGTCGTGGTCAGCGCCGGCAACGTGCTGACGTTCCTCGCGCCGGCGACCCGGGTCGAGGTGCTGCGCCGGTGTGCGGCGCATCTCGCGCCGGGCGGGCGCGTGGTGACCGGGTTCGGCGCCGGCCGGGGCTACGAGTTCGACGCCTTCCTCGCCGACGCCGCGAAGGCCGGCCTGACGCCCGACCAGCTGCTGGGCACCTGGGACCTGCGGCCGTTCACCCCGGCGTCGGACTTCCTGGTGGCGATCCTCAGCGCGCGCTGACCCTGGTACCGTGCGACGTGCCTACCAGCTACCTGTCCTGGGCCGAGGCCGTCGCGCTGTTCGAGCGGCGCGGGCTGCCGGAGTCGACCTACCGCAACCTGTACGACGAGCAGTACATCCTCGTCCCCGGGCCCGCCACGATCGGCGGGACGCTGTCGCTCAACGACCACGAGCGGACCCCGTGGGGCGCGGGCGCCACGGCGGGCGCCGCGACCGGGTACGTCGTCGACGGCGACCTCACGATCGACGGCAACCTCGTCGACGAGGACGACGGCGCGCAGGCGCTGATCGTGCTCGGCCGGCTGCGGGTCGGCGACGTGTTCTTCGGCTGCGACCCGAAGCTGCTCGTCCTCGGCGACCTGGAGGCCCGCACGTTCGGCGGGACGATGACCGAGAAGCTGGTCATGATCCACGGCGACCTGCGGGCCACGGTCATGGTCCTCGACGACGAGTTCGCCCCCGACCTGGTCGCCGGCACGACCCGGACCCGCCTGGTCGCCCCGGCGTACCTCGAGCTCGACGGCGACGTCGAGGACCCCGACCCCGGCCGCCCGCTGGCCGAGCTGGTCGTCGACGAGGTCCTGGGCGAGGACGGCACGAGCATCGACATCGACGCCTGGCGCGACCGCATCGAACGGGACGAAGCGGTCCTGAGGGTATCCCCGGCGGTACCAGGGTAGGCTCGGTCTCCCCGCGCGGGCCCCGCGACGGCATCGTCGAAGCCATGGACGTGATCTTCGGGTTCGGGGCGCACAGCCGGATCGACGAGCGGGCGGCCCTGCTGCGCATGGTGCGGCGGGCCGACGAGGACGGGCTCGACCTGTTCTCGCTCTCCGACCATCCGTACCTCGGCGCGCGGCTCGACGCGTACGCCACCATCGGCTTCGCGCTCGGCGGCACCACCCGCATCGCCGGGCTGGCCAACGTGACCAACCTGCCGTCCCGCCCGGCACCGTTGCTGGCCCGCACGGTCACCACCCTGTCGGCGCTGTCCGGCGGGCGGATCGTGCTCGGGATGGGCGCCGGCGGGCTGTGGGACCGCATCGCCGACCTCGGCGTGGACCGGCTGACGCCCGGGCAGGCCGTCGACGCGCTGGAGGAGGCGATCGGGCTGGTCCGGCGGCTGTCCGGCGGCGGCGCGCCGGTGACCCACGAGGGGACGTACTACCGGGTGCGCGACATCGAGCCCGCCCCGGTCGCCGCGCCGCCGGTGTGGACGGGCTCGGTCGGCCCGCGCTCCCTGGCCGCGACGGGCCGCGCGGCCGACGGCTGGATCCCGGGCCACGCGGCCGACTGGCTGAGTCAGCGGTACCGCGAGGCACGCCCGATCGTCGACGCGGCCGCGACGGCCGCGGGGCGGGACCCGCGCGAGGTCCGCACCGTGTTCAACCTCCCCGGCCGGATCACCGGCCGCCCCCTGGACCACCCGCGCGACCGGGACGGCCGCTGGCTCGGCGGCTCCGTCGCCCAGTGGGTCGAGGAGCTCGGCGGCGCCGTCCGCGACCACGCGGCGGGCGGCTTCATCCTGTTCTCCCCGTCCGGCGGTACCACGGACGAGGCGACCCTGGCCCGCTGGGCGAACGAGGTCGTCCCCGCCGTCCGGGCCGCTCTGGCGTGATTCCTCAGCTATCCCGTACCCCTGCCGATGTCCGCGGTCGGCAGTCCAGGTGGTTGAGGGGCAGGGGTGTGATGGCCGGCAACAGCGGGCGCGGCGGCCCGGGCCGGCGACGCCGGCAAGGGCTTCGCCGTGGTCGCCGGCGAGGTCAAGGACCTGGCCCAGGAGACCGCGAAGGCGACCGACGACATCGGCCGGCGGGTGCAGGCGATCAAGGCCGACACCGGGAACGCGGTCGCCGCGATCGGCGAGATCAGCCGGATCATCGGCCGGATCAACGCACGACCGCGGCACTCACCGAGGCGAACACGACGGCCGCCGAACTGTCCTGCGTCGCCGACGAGCTGCTGCGGGTGGTCGCCCACTTCAAGGTCTGAGACGGCGCGCACGTGCGCGCCGGCGGGTTCGACCGCGGCCTCGGTTAGGGGCTATCCGGCGGCGTCGCCGTACAGGGCGGCCAGCCGAGCCGCCGAGCCGGCCATCAGGGCGCGCAGCTCCGGCGGGGACAGGACCTCGGCCTCCGGGCCTAGCGACAGCAGCTGGGAGTGGGCCACGGGGACCGACTCCGACGGCAGCGTCACCGTGACCCAGCCGTCCGCGTCCGGTGGCGACGCCGACTCCAGGGCCGCGCGGTACGCGAGCGGCTCGACGGCGTGGCGCAGGTGGCGGCGGCCGGACTCGCTGAGGCGGACTGTCACCGTCTCCGACAGCAGGGCGCGTTCGAAGCCCGCCGCCTGCTCGGACCAGAACGACGCCAGGTCGAACGACTCGTCGCGGGCGAAGCGGGCGCCGGTCTGCGACGCCGAGCGGACGCGGTCGACGCGGTAGGTGCGCGGGGTCGGGCCGACGCGGGCCACGAGGTACCAGATGCCGTTCTTCAGGACGAGGCCGAGTGGCTCGACCGTGCGGGTCACCGCGCCGGACTTGGCGGCGTAGGTGACGGTCAGTTCGCGGTCCTCCCACACTGCCCGGGCCAGGGCGGCGAGCAGCGGTGGCGGTTCGGCGTCGCGGAACCAGCCGGGGGCGTCGAGGTGGAAGCGCTGCCGGGCGCTCGCCGACGCCTGGCGCAGCGTGCCGGGGAGGGCGGCGGCGACCTTCAGCTCGGCCGCCGCGAGGGCCTCGCCGAGGCCCATGTCCCGGGCCGGGCCGGGCAGCCCGGACAGGAACAGGGCCTCGGCCTCGGCCCGGCTGAGGCCGTTGAGCCGGGTGCGGTAGCCGTCGAGCAGCCGGTAGCCGCCGGCGCGGCCCTGCTCCGCGTAGACGGGCACGCCCGCCGCGGACAGGGCCAGCACGTCGCGGTAGATGGTGCGCTCCGACACCTCCAGCTCGGCGGCCAGCTCGGCGGCGGTGCGCGGACCGCCGGCCTGCAGCAGCAGCACGAGCGAGATGAGCCGGGAGACGCGCACGGCTAACGGTAGCCCGCGGGGTCGGCCGGGCGACCCGGCGTGAGGACCTCCTCGTCGTAGCGCCACCAGTCGGGCCGGCTGCCGTCGGCGTCGGTGAAGCCGTACTCCCGGGCCAGCCCGGCGCTGGACAGCGACTGGCCGTTCCACCGGGCGAGCTGCGGGTCGGCGGCGAGGGCGGCGACCGCCCGCCCGACGTAGACCGGCGACTCCGACATGACGAAGTGGGGATCCTTGGCGGCGCCGTCGCGCCAGGTGTCCTCGGTGACGCCGAAGTGCTCCAGCATCAGCTCGGAGCGCAGCCACCCGGGCGTGAGCGCGACCGCCGTGCCCCCGCGCGGCCCCAGCTCGTGGGCGAGCGCGAACGCCATCCGGAGCACGGACGCCTTGGCAAGATCATAGAAGAAGCTGACACGGTACCGCTGAGCGTTGTACTCGGCGGTACCGTCGGTCATCTCGACGACGAGGCCGCCGGGGCGGCGCGTGAGCAGCGGCAGCGCGGCGTGGCTGGTGATGATGTGGGTCTCGACCTGCCGGCGCAGCAGCTTCAGGCCACGTTCGAGGTCGTCCTCCCAGAGCGGCTTGTCCCAGGCGAAGCTGCCCTCGCCGCCCCAGATGTCGTTGACGAGCACGTCGAGCCGCCCGTGCTCGGCGTCGATCCGCTCGACGACGGCCCGCACCTGGCCGGGGTCGAGGTGGTCGGCCTGGATCGCGATGCCGGTGCCGCCGGCCGCGGTGACGAGCTCGGCGGTGTCCTCGATGGTCTCCGGGCGCTGGTACTCGGACGGCTGGGTGCGGGTGGTGCGGCCGGTGCAGTACACGATGGCCCCGGCCGCCCCGAGCTGCACGGCGATCTGCCGCCCGGCCCCGCGCGTGGCGCCCGCGACGAGCGCCACCTTCCCGCTCAGTGGTGTGGTCATACCGGCAACGGTGCCAGCAAACCCTGACAACCGATGTCAGTCCAGAAAATCCGCGAGGTCGAGGTGGTCGCCGTGGACGCCGGCGAGCCAGTCGTCGCCGATCAGCTCGAAGGCTCCCGTCCCGGTGTCGTACAGCCCGATCGCGCCCGGCATGACCCGCTGCCGCGGGTTCTCGTGCTCGGGGCGGCGCCGGTTCACGCGGGGGTAGACCAGCTCCGACAGCGCGTACGAGACGGTCCGGCCGTAGTGGCGGGGGCCGTTCGGGTGGTGGTAGTGCCCGCTGACGTGCAGCGCGGGCTGGAGGTGGTCGATGAGCGCGGCGAGCTTCGGCGACCCCCGTGTCGCGCCCTGCCAGTCGGTGCACAGCCCGTGCGGCCCGTCGTGCGTGACGAGGATGTCGGCCCTGCCCGGCGGGGCGGCGAGGAGCGTGGCGAGAGCGTCCGGGTCGAGGTCCATGTACCCGGGCTCCTCCACCCGCCCGAGGAACGCGACCCGCTGCCCGGCCAGCTCGGCGACCGTGCCGTCGGGGACGTGCCGGACGGCGCCCAGCGGGTCGACCGGACCGCCCCGGATGCCGGCGAGGAACTCGAAGTCCTCGTGGTTGCCGCTGACGAAGTGCATGGGCGGCAGCCGCTCCAGGGCTCCCTCGACGGCCGCGGTCAGCCCGGGATCGGGGTCGAGCAGGCGGAAGAAGTCGCCCTCGGCGGGGTGGTCGGCGAGGAAGCGCCGGCTGGGCGCGTCCATCCGCTCCACGCTGGGGTACGCCCCGAGGTCGCCGACCTGCACGACGGCGTCGAGCGCGACGCCCCGCCGCCGCTGCAGCTCGAGCAGCGCGGCGAACGCGTGCAGCACCCGGCCGTGGACGTCGCCGACGAACGCGATCAGCATCAGTACGGCTGGCCGCAGACCTTCCACGTGTCGCTCTCCTTCTGGAGGACGAACGTGTGCTGGTCGGTGAAGCCGGTGTCGAGGGTCAGCTGCATGGTGACGGTGCCGGTCGTGCGGCCGTTGTTGGTGTTGACGAAGACGCCCTGGATCGTGTGGGAACGGATCTTCGGCTGCTTGGACACGCCGGCGGCGAAGGCGTCGCGCGTGTACTGCCGGCGGGTCCCCTCGCAGAGCGAGTCGTAGGCGGCGTCGGTGTTGCCCGCCTCGAGCTGCGTGACGAACGCCTCGGCGGCGACCCGGACCGGCCCGATCGCGTCCTTCACGTTGCGGAACAGGAGGTAGCCGCCCACGCCGCCCCCGACGCAGCAGACGGCGAGCAACGCACCGACCACGATGAGGACCGTGCGCAGCGTCCGGTTGCGCCGCGGCGGCTGGGGCACCTGGTAGGACTGGTATGCCATCGACGCCTCCCCCGTTGCCGATCGACCGCCTCAGGGTACTGCCGGCCGCTGCTCCCCGGAATGCGCCGAACGGTGGAGTGGACCATCCTTTGTGGACTCGCGGCGGCGGATGAGCAGCAGCGCCAGCCAGCCGATGGCGATGATGAAGCCGAAGCTCACCAGGCGGTACAGCACGACGCCGGCGACCGCGGCGGAGGTGGCCGCGCCGGCCGTGGTGAGGCCCAGGACCAGGGCGCCGTCGATGATGCCGAGGCCGGCGGGGACGATCGTCACGGTACCGGCGGCCATCCCGGCGCAGTAGGCGAGCAGCAGCCGGCCGGCGCCGACGCCGCCGGCCACCGCGTGCAGGCACAGCCACAGGCAGGCCGCGTCGAGCAGCCAGTTGAGCAGCGCGTAGCCGGCCGCCGCGGTGGCGTGGGCCGGGGTGAGCCGGGTGGCCCGCAGCTGGCCGAGGAACTCGACGACCCGGTCGGCGCCGTGGCCGGGCGGGCGGCGGCGGACCCGGTTCACGAGGGCGAGAGCTGGTGCGAGGGCGTCGGGGGTGCGGGCCAGGCGCCGTACCCCGGCGGTGGCGAGGGCGACGGCGGCGGCGAGCACGGCCAGGGCCGGCCAGCGCGGGGTGCCATGGGCGGTGAAGGCCCCGGCCGCGGTGATCACGGCCAGGGCGGCGGCGGACAGCAGGCCGGACAGCGCGATGCACCACGACGTGACGGCCGGGCTGGCGCCGAACCGGCGCATCTGCCGGTAGTTCAGGCCGGTCGAGAACGCGGGGCCGCCGGGCAGGGTGACGCTCAGTGAGTGCGCCGCGTAGGCGAGGGCGAGCTGCCGGACCATCGGCACGCGGACGCCGGCTGCGCGCAGCAGGCGGCCCTGCATCGACGCGTACGCGCGCATCGAGGCGAGGGCCGCGCCGACCGCGGCGAGCAGCCAGCCGGGGTGCGGGGTGCGCAGCTGCGCGAGCGCGCCGGTGAGCGCCGGCCAGCCGAGCACCAGCTCGGTGGCGAGGATGCCCAGCACGGCCGCGACCACGGCGACAGCGGCGGACCGCGGCCGGCGCGGCCGCGGCCCGTTGTGCGACATCGTCAGCTGGTGCGCGCGTGCGCGTGGTGGTGCAGGCCCTCCGGCTCCGGCGGGAGGTCCTCGACGCCGACCTCCACCGCCTGCTGGTGGCGGCGGCGCGCCGAGGGCAGGATCAGCGCGGCCGCGATACCGAGCACGGCCACGCCCGCGCAGAGCCAGAAGCCCTCGGTGAAGGCGTCGTCGGTCGGCAGCCCCCGCGGCGTCGTGTTGGACGCGATCACCGCGGCGATCACGGCGGTACCGATGCTGCTGCCGATCGTCCGCGCGATGGTGTTGACGCTGGCCGCCTCGCCGGTGTGCGTGGCGGGGACGCTCTCGATGATCGCGTTGGACATCGCCGCGAACGCCAGGCCGATGCCGGCGCCGGTGAGCAGGCCGGAGACCAGGATCTGCCACAGCTCGCCGTGCCCGAGCGCCGGCAGGGCGAACGCGGCGGTGACCGCGATCGCGCCGAGGGTCATCGGCACCTTCGGCCCGAAGCGGCGGTCGAGCAGACCGGCGAGCGGGCCGAACACCAGCATCATGAGGGTCGTCGGCAGCAGGAACAGGCCGGCCTCGGAGACCGTCTTGCCGAAGCCGTAGCCGGTGGCGGCGGGCAGCTCGAGCAGGGTCGGGACGAGCACGAACGTGCCGAACATGGCGAAGCCGAAGATGAGCGCGACCAGGTTGGTCGCCCACACGCCGCGCAGCGCCATGAGCCGGATGTCGACGAGCGGCTCACGCACCCGCAGCTCGACGACGACGAACACGACCAGCGCGACCACGCCGAGGGCGAGCAGGCTCACGGTCTCGGTGCTGCCCCAGCCCCACTCGCGGCCCTTGCTGATCGCCAGCAGCAGCGCGACCAGCGACACCGACAGGATCGCGGCGCCGACCAGGTCGAGGCGGCCGGGGGCGCGCACCGGCGACTCGGGGACGCCGAAGTACACGCCGGCAAGGGCGACGGCGACGATGACGAGCGGGAACCAGAACAGCCAGTGCCAGGAGAGGTGGTCGACGATCGGGCCGGCGGCCACGATGCCGACACCGGCGCCGATGCCGAAGATCGCCGAGAGCAGGCCGACGGTCACGCCGACCCGCTCGCGCGGCAGCTCGTCGCGGACGATGCCGATCGACAGCGGCATGATGGCGCCCGCCGCACCCTGCAGGGCGCGGGCGACGATGAGCACCGTGAGGTTCGGGGCCAGGGCGGCCAGCAGGGTGCCGGCGGCCAGCAGCACCAGGACGACGAGCATGACCTTGCGCTTGCCGACCATGTCGCCGAGGCGGCCGAGGATCGGGGTCAGCACCGAGGCGGACAGCAGGTACGCGGTCAGGATCCAGCTGATGTCGCTCGTGGAGGCGTCGAGGTCGCGGGCGATGATCGGCAGCGCCGGCGCGACCAGCGACTGGAGCACCGCGAACGCGAGGCCGCCGAGCGACAGGAACAGCACGACGAGCGTGCTGTTGGCATGGCGCCCGGAGCGCGCCTCCGTGACGTTCTGTGACACGGTGTAACCCCTCAAGTAAACGATTGTTGACTTGAACCGTAGCCGCGGCCCGCCGACCAAGTCAACAGCGGTTTACATCACACCGGCGGCCTCGATACCCTGGTGCGGGTGGAACCCAGCCCGCGCCGCCGCGACGCCGACCGGACCCGGCGCCTGCTGCTCGACGCCGCCCTCGTCCGGTTCACCCGCGACGGCTACGCGGCGACCCGGCTGCGCGACGTCGCCGACGACGCCGGCGTCAACGTCGCCCTGGTCAGCCGGTACTTCGAGTCCAAGGAGGGCCTGTTCACGGCCTGCCTGACGAAGGCCGGCGACGAGCTGCGCCGCTCCCCCGGCGAGGCGTCGCTCGCCGCCGCCCCGGCCGCGATCGCCGCCCAGATCGTCGGCAAGGCCGGGCTGGAGCGGCCCTACCAGCTGCTGCTCCTGCTGCGCTCCTCCGGCGACGAGCGCGCTGAGCAGATCCGCCTCGGCGTCCTGCGCGGCTACAGCGAGCGGCTCGCCGCGGCCGCCGGCGACCCCGGGCTGCTGCTGCAGGCGCAGCTGGTCCTCGCCGCGACCGCCGGCCTGGTGCTGCTGCGCCGGTCCGGCCTGGAGCCCCTCGCGGCCGCGAGCGAGGAGGACCTCACCGCCCCGCTGCGCGACATGATCGAGGCCCTTCTCAAGCCCTGACGGAACCTTTCCCGCCGCACCGCCGTAGAGGGATCGTGGAGCACGACGAACAGTTCGCGGCGTTCATGGCCTCCGCCAAGGACCGCCTCTACCGGGTCGCGCACCTGCTCAGCGCCGACCCCGGTGAGGCCGAGGAGCTGACCCAGCACACGCTCGTGCGCACCTACACGGCCTGGGCCCGCCTCGACGGCGGCGACCCGTACGGCTACGCCCGCCGGATCCTGGTCAACCTGCACACCGACCGGTGGCGGCGGCTGCTGCGCCGGGAGCGGCCGGCCGCGCAGGTGCCCGACCGACCCGCGCCGGGACACGACCCGGCCGACACGGCGGTCGCCCGCACCAGCCTGGTCCGCGCCCTGCGGCAGCTGACCCGGCGGGAGCGGGCCGTCGTGGTGTGCCGCTACTACCTCGACCTCACCGAACAGCAGACCGCCGACGAGCTGGGCATCGCCCTCGGCACGGTCAAGAGCGCGGCCGCACGGGCGCTGCGCAAGCTGCGGGTCGACCCCGAACTCAGCCCATTGACCCGGCAGGAGGCGTCGTGATGCACACCCTGGACGAGCTGCGCCGCGCGCTGGCCGACGAGGCCGCCGGCCGCACCACCCGCACCACGTTCGCCGACGTCCGCCGGGCGGCGCGCCGCCGGCGGCGGGCGGTCCTCGGCGGGCTGGCGGCGCTGCTCGCGGCGACCGTCGCGGCCGGCACCGCGGCCGCCCTGACCACCGCCGGCCCGTCGCCCTCGCCGGCCCCGTCGACCGCGACCCCGCGCCTGGGCGGGCCGGTCTCGCTCGAACCGTTCGAGTCGCTGCCGCCGGGCGGTCCCGCGGTGGAGACCGGCATCCGGTTCGGGGCCGAGGAGGAGCTGATCCTGTGGTACCAGGACCAGGTCAACGGCGTGCTGGCCGGCGTGCGACACGTCGCGACCGGCAAGGTCCGGCGGCTGGACTCAGGCGCGGGTGTACCGCAGGCCGGGCGGTTCGGCATGCTCCTGGAGCTCGACGACCGCAACGGCGGCGTCGTCGACTACGGCGCCTTCGGGGCCGGCGACGTCGTCGTCAAGGTCACTGCCGGCGGGCGGACCATGACGGCGACGACCGTGCCGGTGCCGGGCGTCACCGGCCTGACGATCTTCTGGTCCCGCCGCACCGGCGCCCTCGTGGGCCCGACCGGCTCGACGGACGCCCCGCCCGACCTGGCGGTCACCGCCGCCGACGCCCGGACGGGCGACCTGCTCGACACCGCCGAGCGCCCGCAGCGCAGCGACGGCGTGCTCAACCAGCTCGACGCGGCCCGGCCCATCGGCGAGCGGATCCGCACGGGCCTGCTGTCGCCGGAGCGCGGCGAGCTGGTCTTCTGGTTCGAGGGCGACGACCGCTCGGCGCTGCTGCAGGCCGGCTTCCTCGGCGGCACCGGCGGGCCGGCCTGGGTGCGGACCCTGCTCTCGCTGTCGCGGCCACCGACCGAGATCGGCTTCTACGGTGGCCGGAACGAGTTCGACCTGGGCGACGGCGGCCAGGTCTGGGTCGGCGTCTACTCCGGTCGCGCCACCACCGTGGAGATGGGCGGGGAGGCGGGCCCGGCGGTCCGGCACGGCTCGGGCACCTGGAGCGCCCACCCGCGGATGCGCGTCTTCTGGGGCGTGGGCGTGCCGGGTCTGCCCCGGGGTGTCTCCTACGACGCCGCCGGGAACGTGCTCGGCACCACCGACTTCACCCAGCCGGGAGGAGGGTGACGTTTGTTTCGCGGCGGTACCGCCGGGCATTGCGGGGCGCGTCCACGGAATCGATCAAGGAGCCCGCCCGTGTACATCGTCCGACCCGGCAGCGTCCTCGCCCGCACCGCCGCCGAGATGCTCGACCGGCACGCCGACGCCGGCGGGACGTGCCCCGCCTGCGGGCACCTCGCGCCGTGCCCGGCGTCCGACGCCGCCCGCGCGGTCACCGACGCCGTCGAGCCGCACCACCCGCGCCACGCGCTGGACCCCGCACTGTCCGTCTGAGCACCGCCTGACGCACACCGTGTGCGTCCTGCCCGCAACCCTCGGTGGCAGCGTGGTACACCACTTCGAGGGTGGGGAGGGCGGACGTGGACTCGTTCGACCGGGATTGCCGGGCACGGCCGGGGAGCACCTCATGCAGGCACGTTCCGGGCCGGGCCGGCAGGCTTCGTGCGGGCTCTCTCCGCCGGCAGGCTGGCCTGGCCGGAGTACCGCGGCAACGGCGTGCTGGCGAGCGTCGGCAACATGATCGAGAACCCGAACGTGGGCCTGTTGTTCGTGGACTTCGTCCGCGACGTCATCGGGCTGCACGTCAACGGCCGCGCGACGATCGCCGCCGACGCCGAGATGCGCACCGCGTTCCCCGACCTGCCGGTCGACCCGGTGCCGGGCCGGCGGGCTGAGCGGTGGGTCAACGTGTTCGTCGAGGAGGCGTACGTCCACTGCGCGAAGCACATCCCGCACCTGCGCAAGGTGAGCGCCGAGGAGCGCGCGTGGGGCACGGACGACGTGCGGCGCAAGGGGGGTGACTTCTTCGGCGTGGCGGCCGGGCTGGCAGGTACGGTGAGGGGATGAACAGCTTCTTCGACAAGGTGAAGGACCTCGCCGACCAGCACGACGACAAGGTCGACGCGGCGCTGGAGAAGGTCGGCGACCAGATCGACGAACGGACCGGCAACAAGTACAGCGACCACATCGACAAGGCCGTCGACGCCGCGCAGGAGCGCACCGGCGACGGCGACACCACCCGGGCCTAGGCTCTGTCCTGCCGGTCATGTCGAGCCGAGACGGAGTCCAGATTTCGTCTGGCGTCGCCCCGCGGAAGTCAGGCTACCGGTGTTGTAACCGGGCTTTCGCGGGGGGACGCCAGGCGGAATCTGGGCCCGTCGCAGGCCGGCATGACCGGCAGGACAGAGCCTAAGTCCAGGCGCTGCCCGGCGCGAGCGCGGCGATCACCGCGGCGAGGCCGGGCGGCTCCAGCCGGTCCGGCAGCGCGGCCAGGTCGCCGGGCGCGACCCACACGTGGTCCTGCAGGTTGACCTGCTCGTCGGGCAGCAGCCCGGCCCGCGCGAGGACCGGCCGGTCGGCATCGAACCGGGCGAGGAAGAACTGCTCCTCGCCGACGAACCGCTTGCCGTTCCACCGCACGTCCCGCTCGACGTCGACGAAGCGCTCCCCGACCGCCGCCGGGTCGAGCCCGGTCTCCTCGACGAGCTCCCGCCGCGCGGCCTGCAGCGGCGTCTCACCGGGGTCGATCCCGCCACCGGGCGGCTCCCAGAGCCGGCTCCCGTCGGCCGGGTCCTGCCAGTGCAGCAGCAGCACCCGCTCCCCACGGTCGAGGCAGACGATCCGGGCCGCGGGCCGGTGACGAGTCTCCACGCCCCGACCCTACCGGCCGTCACCTCACACACATCCCCGGCAACGTCCTGCACATGGCGATGCCGCCACGGACAGACGTTGGTCGATTTGCCCGCGGACTTCGCGGATAGATCGACCAACGTCGGCGCCCGGGGCTCCGAGCCTGGCCAGACCCGCGCCACGGTGCCGATTCCGCGATCTCGCCGCGGACTGTCCAAGATCGATGGAGAGTTCTGGTCGTCATGACAGCCGGAAGTCGCCATCGATCATGGACACGGCCGGAGGCCGACGAAGCGAGGGTGGATCGACCAACGTCAGAGCAAGCCAGGCGCGGCAATCGTTGACGAAACGCGGACCGGTGTTGAAACTTGCCAACCAAGGCTATTCAATAGTGGGAATATTTCAACATGGAGGTGGTGCCGTGTTGTGGCGAGTTGTCCGAAGCCTCGTCGTTGGCGTCGTCGCGGCAGCCGTCGCTGTCGTGCCGGGCGGTGGTGCTGCGGTAGCGGCCAGCAACGCCGGGAGTGACTGTGTGGTCAGTCCCGCGACCCCGAAGTACCAGATGCGCGCCATGTGGATCGCGAGCGTCGTCAACATCGACTGGCCCAGTGCGCCCGGGAAGTCGGAGAGTGAGGTCAAGGCCGAGTACGACGGGTGGCTCGACCTCGCCGTCGCGAACGGGTTCAACGCCGTGATCGTCCAGGTCCGGCCGCACGCCGACGCGTTCTGGCCGTCAGCCTACGAGCCCTGGTCGCAGTACCTGACCGGGGTCGCGGGGCAGGACCCCGGGTGGGACCCCCTGGAGTATCTCGTCCGGCGGGCCCACGAGCGCAACCTCGAGTTCCACGCCTGGTTCAACCCGTACCGGGCCAGCATGCCCGCGCCCGGCGGGGCCGGGACCGACGTCGGCAAGCTGCCCCCGAACAGCCCCCTGGCGCAGCACCCGGAGTGGGCCGTCGCCTACCCGGTCAACAACGCGGCCGGGCGGCTCTACTTCGACCCGGGCATCCCCGAGGTCCGCGCCTGGGTGCAGGACGCGATCATGGACGCGGTCACCCGGTACGACGTCGACGGGGTGCACTTCGACGACTACTTCTACCCGTACCCGGCCGCCGGGCAGGACTTCGGCGACGAGGCGACCTTCGCGCGGTACGGTGGCGGCTTCCAGAGTAAGGCGGACTGGCGCCGCCACAACATCGACCTGCTCGTCCAGGAGATGGACCAGCGGGTCCACGCCGTGAAGCCGTGGGTGCGCTTCGGGGTCAGCCCGTTCGGGATCTGGCGCAACCAGGCCGCCGACCCGCTCGGCTCCGAGACCAACGGCACGCAGTCCTACGACGCCAACTTCGCCGACACGCGCAAGTGGGTCAAGGAGGGCTGGATCGACTACATCGTGCCCCAGGTGTACTGGAACATCGGGTTCGCCGTCGCCGACTACGCCAAGCTCGTGCCCTGGTGGGCCGACGTCGTCGCCGGGACCGACGTCCAGCTGTACATCGGGCAGGCCGACTACAAGGTCGCCGCGGCCGGGCAGCCGGCGGCGTGGTTCGCGCCCGGCGAGCTGTCGTCGCACCTGACGTTCAACCGGCAGTACCCCCAGGTGCGCGGTGACGTGCACTTCAGCGCGGTGCAGGTGCGGGCCGACCGGCTCGGCGCCGAGACCCTGCTCACCGCCGAGCACCGCAGCCGCCCGGCGTTCCCGCCGAGCTGGGGGCCGGCGACGCCGATGCTGTTCCCCGTCGTCACGCACGCGAAGCGCACGGCCGCCGGCGCCGAGCTGCGGTGGCGGGCGCTCGGCGACAAGGCGACCTCGTTCGGGGTGTACCGCTTCGACGGCGTCACGATCCCGCGCGGCTGCGACCTCGCCGACGCCTCGCACCTCATCGCGACGGTGCGCGGCACGGCGTACACCGACCCGACGGCCGAGCCGGGCCGGCGCTACACCTACGTCGTGACGGCGCTCGACCGGCGCTGGCACGAGAGCCCGCCGAGCCCGCCCCGCTTCATCTGACCTGGTTCATCTGACCCTTCATCGGACCCCGGTCCCGACCGTCTTCTCGCCGGCGCCGGCCGCCGGCGGGAAGGCGACGGCCGGCATCGCGACGGCGGTCAGCGCGGCGTCCATGAACGTCCGCCAGAGCGTGCCGGGGAGCGTGACGCCGGTGACCGGGCGGCCGGCCCGGTCGAGCAGGACGCGCTCCTCGGCCTTGTTGCCGACCCAGACCGCCGCGGCGAGGCCGGGTGACTTGAGCTCGGGGTTCGACGCGGTGTGCCCGACCATCCACGCGTGGGCGATGCCGGTCGTCGGGCCGAGCTGCCACGTCCCGGTCTTCCCGGCGACCGGGCGCCCGTCGGCCAGGCCCAGCCCGTACCGCACCGGCACACCCTGCAGGACCGCGTTCACGTCGTCGGCGACCCGCTCGGACACGCCCGGGATGCGGACCGTCCGGATGACCTCGCCGTACGTCTTCTTCCGGTCGGTCCAGACCTCCTTGAGGAAGTGCGTCCGGGCGGCCAGCCCGCGGGCGGCGAACGTCGCCATGCCGGCGGCCTGGTCGAGGACGGTCACCGGGTACTGGCCGATGCCGACCTCGGTGCCGAAGAGGCCCTCCGGCCGGGCCAGGTCCACGCGACGCACGCGGTTGTCGACCGTCGCCCACATGGTGGTGACGCCCGCGGCGTGGGCCACGTCGACGACCTTCGCCGCGCCGACCGCCTCGGTCAGCCCGTAGAACGGCGTGTTGAGCGACATGACCGCCGCCTCGTCCAGCGTGCACCACTTCGGCGACCCCGAGCGGCAGGCCGGCGTGGCCGCGGCGCCCTCGCCGGTGTTCGTCACGATCCGGCCGCCCGCGAAGCGCTGCGGCGACTCGCCGTTCCAGCCCGAGTCGGTGCGGTAGCCGTCCATGAGCCCGGCCGCGAGGGCGTACACGCCGAACGTGGCGCCCGGCGGGTGGCCGCCGCAGCACGAGTCGTTGCCGTCGCTGAGGACCGGGTCGTTGTAGAAGCCGGCGTAGTCGCCGCCGCTGCCCTGGTCGCCGCCGTAGTACGCCTTGACCGCGCCGGTGGTGGGCTCGACGGCGACGAGGGCGGCCTGCAGGTTGACCGGCTGGGCCTGCATGACCGACTTGGCGCTCTGCACGGCGGCGTCCTGGACCCGCTGGTCGATCGTGGTGACGATCTTCAGGCCGCCGTTGCGGATCTGGCCGGCCCGGTCGGGGTAGAGCGGCTCGCCGGTGCGCGGGTCGGGCAGCGCCGCGACCTCGCCGAGGACGTGGTGCACGACGAGCCCGTTCGGGCCGTCCAGCGCGGCCTTGAGCGCGTCGGCGTCGGACCGGGCCTCGTCGGCCGTGCGGATCCGCTCCGGGTACGCGACGTCGCCGCTGAGGAAGCCGAGCTTGCTCATGCTCCGCTTGACGGTGTCGAACCGGGCCCGGTCCGGGCCGGCGCCCGGGTCGCGGATCAGCCCGGCGAGGACGATCCCCTCGGCGGTCGTCAGGTCCTTCGCGGCCTTGCCGAAGTACGCCTGCGCCGCCGCCTGGATGCCGTGGGCGCCCCGGCCGAAGTCGGAGATGTTGAGGTACAACTCGAGGATCTTGGGTTTTTCGTACTGCTGGTTCAGCTTGAGCGCCATGACCGCCACACGGGCCCTGGTCGAGTAGCCGTCTCCCGCGAGGTCGGCCCAGCGGCGGGCGTACTGCTGGCTGATCGTCGGATGGCCCGTCCAGTTGGCGCCGTCGTTGGAGTAGAACGTGGGGTCCTCGGCGGCGACCACCGCGTGCTGCACGTCCACCGGCACCTCGTCGAGCGGGATCACCGTGCGGTTGGTGTCGCCGATGCGGGCGATCGGGGTCACGCCGTCGGCGTAGTAGATCGTGGTCGACTGCGCCATCGCGATGTCCTCCGGCAGCGCGACCTGGTCGAAGTAGTACGTGCCGGCGCCCGCCGTGGAGCCGGCGAGCACCAGGACCGCCACGCCGGACGCGATGAGGATCCTCCGCCGGCGACGCCGCTTCGATACCGGCGCATCGATGTCTACCACCGGGTCACCGTACCGTCTGGACAGATTCGGCACGTGCCCGCTCTCCATAGGGACACGACGCCGACGAGGGAGCGTGGATGATCGACAACAGGCGACGGTCCGTCGAACCGCACGAGGTCGGCCTCGCGCCGCCCGACTTCACCGGGTTCTACGTGGCCAACGCGGCCCGTGTGCTGCACGCGATGACCGCGTTCGCGGGCGCCGACCTGGCCCGGGAGGCGGTCGCGGAGAGCTTCGCCCGCATCCTGGAGCGCTGGGCGGGCCTGACGCACCTCGACGACGCCCAGCGGCGGGCCTACGTGCTCACCACCGCGAAGAACTACGTGCGCCGCCACGTGCTGGTCAGCGCCCGCTTCGCGCCGCTGCCCGAGGAGACCGACGTCGGCGCCGACGATCCGGCGCTCGACCACGTGGCCGACCGGCTGAGCCTGGAGCGGGCCGTGCGCACGCTCATCGACAGCCAGCCGGTCCGGCGGCGCCAGGTGGCGCTGCTGTACTTCCTGCACGACGACAGCTACGCGGAGATCGCGAGCTACCTCGACATCACCGAGTCCACGGTGCGCAGCCACGTCGCCGAGGTGCGGCGCCTGCTGCAGCCCTACGTGCGCCGGTACCAGTCCCTGACGGAGGCCAGCGATGCCGACCGACCCGACGCGTGAGCTCCTGCGGCGCGCCTACCACGCCGACGGCGACGTCGACGTCACCGCCGGCCTGCTCGACGTGCTGCGCCGGGCCGACCCGCCGCTCATCGAGATGCGGGTGGATCCGCCGGTACCGCCCGGGCCCGCCCCCCGGCGGGTCCCCGTGTTCGCGGTGGCGGCCGCGATCCTGGTCGTGCTCGTCGGGATGGCGTTCGCGCTGCGGGCCGCCGGTGGTGGCGGCGCACAGCCGGCGAGTTCGCGCGGCGCGACGGCCTCGGGCGAGGCGACGGCCGACGCCACGGGGGCGCCCGACCGGTCACCCGCCGCGCCCAGGCCGATGCCGTCGCAGTGCGCCTCCGCCTGGCAGCTCGGCCTGCGCGGCACGACCTTCGACGTCGGCCTGCGCAAGGGCGCCAACTGCCCGGCGCTGGCGGCGGCAACGCTGTTCCTGGTCGACGTCGCCGAGGGCAACGGCCGGTTCGAGCAGGGCTTCGCGACCGTGTGGCCGATCACCCCGGTCCCGTCCGCGGCCGGCGCCACCGTGCCGTTCTCGTTCACCGCGGCGGGCTGGCCCGGGGCGGTCACGGGGCACACCTACCTGCTGTGGTGCGTGGAGGACGGCGCCACCGTCGAACCCGGCGACGACGCCATGGTCATCTACGATCGCGCGAAGGTCGTCACGACGCCGCTGCTGTACTGACCGGCTGCTCCTCGGCCACCGCGGGCGGCTCGTCCGCGGTGGCCGGCGGCGTGCGGAACTCGTCGACGCGGACCAGCACCACGCCGGTGATGATGAGGGCGCCGCCGGCGAACTGGACGCCGGTGGGCAGCTCGCCGAGCACCAGCCAGGCGATGAGCACCGCGAACACCACCTCGGTCAGCCCGACGAACGACGACAGCCGCGCGCCGAGGATGCGGGCGGCGCCGATCCCGGCGACGTAGGACACCACGGCCGCCACGATCGACAGGCCGGCGAGCGGGACGATCCAGCTCATCCGATGTCCGGCGAACTCGACGGTACCGAATGAGGCGTGCAGCGACAGGGCACCCACCGCGCCCAGGCCGAGCAGCCCCGCCGCGCCGACCGCCATGCCGGCGCTGGCGAGGGCCACCGACGGCAGCGCGTCGCCGCCGCGGGACGACAGCACGAAGTAGCCGGCCAGCCCGACCGCCGCGCCGAGCCCCCAGAGCACGCCGACCGGGTCGAGGTCGGCGCCGCCGGTGAGGTCGAGGACGAACACGAGCCCGAGCACCGCGACACCGGCGCCGATCACCGTGAGCCGGCGCGGCCGCTGGCCGTGGACCGCCCACATCCAGCCCACGACGAGGATGATGCCGAGATACTCCAGCAGCAGCGCCACGCCGATCGGCAGGTACTGCACCGCGTTGAAGAAGCACGCCTGCGCGGCGCCGACGGCGAGCAGCCCGAACAACCCGATCATGCCGAGGCTGCGCCGCAGCGTGTCCCACTTGCCGCGCAGCGACCAGACGGCGACCGGGGCGAGCACGAGCGCCGCCAGCCCGACCCGCGCGGCCACCACGGCCTCGGCCGTCCACCCGGCGGCGATGAGCGACCGGGCGAAGGTCCCGGACGTGGCGAACGTGACCGCCGACAGCAGCGCCAGCCCGAGGCCGGCGGTGGGGTGGCGACGCATGACGGCCTCCCGGGCCTGTAATAAGCTAAAGGTCGTTACGCTGATGACACTAGGCGGCGACCCTGACAGGAGTCAAGATGGTTTTTGCCCATGACACGGAGCTGGCCCTGGCCTGCACCGTCGCGTTGGCGAACACCGACGGCGACGACGGTGAGCAGCTGCCGGACGTGGCATCGCTGACGGCGTTCCTGGCGGAGTGGGGCTGGACCGGCCGCCACGAGCGCACGGAGGCGGAGCTGGACTCGGTGCGCTCGCTGCGCGCCCGCCTGCGCCGCCTGTGGGAGCTGGACGAGGACGCCCTGGTGGCCGAGGTCAACGCGATGCTGCGCGACTCGAGCGCGCTGCCCCAGCTGGTGCGCCACGACGGCTACCCGTACCACCTGCACGCGACCCCGACGGACGCCCCGCTGGCGACGAGGATGGCGGTGGAGGCGGCGATGGCGTTCGTGGACGTGGTCCGCAGCGGCGAACTGTCCCGCCTGCGCTCCTGCGCCTCGGACACCTGCGACAGCGTCGTGATCGACCTGTCGAAGAACCGCTCGAAGCGCTACTGCGACGGCGGCTGCGGCAACCGCGCCGCCGTGACGGCCTACCGGGCCCGCAAGGCCGCCACGACCTGACGCGACCTGACCGGTGCGGCGGCGCCGGCTCAGCGGTGCGGTGGGGTGCCCAGGCCGTTCGCGCGGGCCAGCGCCAGCGCCTCGGCCCGGGTGGCCACGCCCAGTTTGCCGAGCATGTCGGAGAGGCGGTTGCGGATGGTCTTCGGGGCCAGGAACAGGCGGGCCGCGACCTGGGAGACCGGCAGGCCACGCGCCAGCAGCTCCAGGATCTCCAGGTCGCGGGAGTCCAGGGCGGCCAACGCGGTGGCGGCCGGCGGGGCGGCCGCCGCGGCGGCGACCACGGCGGCCTGGGCGCCGCGGCCCAGGACCAGGGTGCCGTGCGCGGCCGAGTGGATCGCGGCGAGGACGTCGTCCGGGTCGGAGTCCTTCAGCAGGTAGCCGTCCAGGCCCGCGCCCAGGCTGCGGATGACCGACTGGTCGTCGGCGCGCATCGTGAAGACCACCACCCGCACCCCCGGCCAGCGGTGCTTGAGGGCCGCGCCCAGGGCGATGCCGTCGCCGTCGGGGAGGCGCAGGTCCAGCACGGCGATGTCGGGTTCGGTGGCGACGGCCAGGGCGTCGGCGGCGGTGCGGGCCGCGCCGACGAGGCGCAGGGTGCTGTCGGACTCGACCAGGGCCGACAGGCCGGCGAGGACGATCGGGTCGTCGACGAGCAGCACCCTGATCATGTGGCCCGCCGGGCCGGGAGGTCCAGGTGCAGGCGGGTGCCCGCGGAAGGGGTCCCGGCGACGTCCAGGGTGCCGCCGAGCTCCTCGGCGCGGCGGCGCAGCGACGACAGGCCGATGCCGAAGACGACGGCGCCGCCGGCGCCGTCGTCGGTGACGTCGACGAGCACGCGGCCGGCGGGGGTGGTGCGCACGTCCACCGTGACACGGCCGGCGCGGGCGTGGCGGAGGGCGTTGGTGATGCCCTCGGCGACCGACCGGTACACGGCCACCGCGATCTCCGGGGCGAGGCGCTCGCCGAGGGCGCTGTCGATGGTCACGGCCGGGCCCTGGCCGCCGAACGACCCGGCCAGGCGGTGCAGGGCGCCGGCCAGGTCGCCGTCGTCGAGCGCCGACGGGGTCAGCCCGGAGACGATGCCGCGCAGGTCACCGCGGCAGTCGGCCAGGTCGCGGGCGAGGGTCTCCAGCAGCGGGGTCGGCCGGTGGCGCAGCTCGGCCCGCACCCGCATGCTCATCCCGACCAGCATCGGGCCGAGGCCGTCGTGCAGGTCGCCGAGGATGCGGGCGCGTTCGCGGGTCAGGTCGCGGCGCACGTGGTCGGTCTCGACGGCGAGGCCCACCGCCCGGGCGACCAGCGCGACCGTGGGCAGCAGCTGCCGGACGACGCGTTCCTGCCGCGGTTCGGGGCCCTCCGGGTGGCGGGGTTCGAGGTACACCGTGCCGACCCGGTCGCCGCCGACGACGAGCGGGTGCAGCACCCAGTGCGGCGGCAGGTCGGGGACGTCGGTGCCGAGGACCAGGCCGACCCGCTCGTGGCCGCTGGCGGCGGCGACCATCGCGGCGGCCTTGGCGAGCAGCTCGCGCACGTCGGTCTGGCTGTGCAGGTCGGCGGTGATCTGCTCGACGTCGGCGGCCGAGAGCGTGCCCTGACCGTACCGCCGCTGCAGCACGCTGCGCCGCAGCCACAGCCCGGCCGGCAGGACCAGCGCCGCCGACACGACCGCGGCGAACGCGCCCGACATCTCCGGCGCCGGGAAGCCCGCCCGGAGCCCGCCGACCCGCACGACGGTGCCGACGGCCGCGCCGAGCAGCAGCGTGGCGGCCGCGACCGCGGCGTCGAGGAGCGGCTCGTCGACGGGGCGCAGCTCGCGGGCGGTCGCCAGCCGGTACAGCAGGACGGCCATCGCCCACAGCCCGAGCGTGCTCACCGCGGCCGACGCCCGCGGCCCGGCGCCGAGGGACGCCGCCAGGACCGCGCCGACGAGCCCGGCCGACCACACGACCAGCCAGACCAGGCGGCGCCGGGACAGCCGGTCGCCGGCGATGTCGACGCCCCAGGCGACCACGGCGAGGGCGGCGACGACCGGGCCGGCGCCGAGCCACTCCCACACGGCCTCGAGCCGCGGCCACCGGGTCGCGGCACCGCCCGTGAACAGGGCCGCCGCGGTGACGGCGACCGGGACGAGCGCCAGCGCGGCCATGGCCCGGCCGAGCCGGGAGCCGGGGTCGCGGTCCAGCAGCAGGGCACCGGCGATGCCGAACGCGGGCCAGCCGAGGCCGAAGAGCGCCCCGGTCGGTATCACGGACTCGCCGAACCCGGGCACCGCCGGCACCACGCCGGCCGCGGTCGCCAGCGCCGCGCCGACGACGGCGCGGGACACGCCGGGCTGCGCGGCGGCGGAGTCGGTCACGGGTTCATGGTGCGCCACCCGGGGCGGCGGGAACAGCCGCCCGGAACGCGACGGGACACCGCGGGACCGGGCGGGACGCGACGGGCCGCGACGGGCCGCGACGGGCCTGGTGTGCGGGACGATGGGGGCCGCACGGTGGACCCACGCCCCGGACGGTCCGGGTGCGGTGAGGGGAAGGGCTCCCGCCATGTCCGCAGTCACGACCACCGGCCGCACCGATCGCGGCCTGCCCGCGCCGATGCTCGTCGGCGGCGCGTTCGTCCTGTCCACCGTCGCGAACATCGCGTTCCAGGCGGGCAACATCCTGTTCACCGACAACGACCCGCACGGACCCGAAGGCCCGATCGCGAGCATCGTGAGCATCTCGGCCGTCGGCGGCCTCGCCCTGGCCGTCGCGCTCGCGGTCGCGCTGCCGCTGGTCCGGCGCCCCGGCGGGGCGAAGGCCGGTGCGATCGTGCTCGGCGCGCTGGCGCTGGTCGCCGTGCCGTTCTTCTGGTCGGGCGCGCCGGCGGTGTTCGGGGCGACGGCGGCCTGGCTCGCCGGCCTGGCCCGGGGCGGCCAGCCGCAGTCCGGCGCCGCCCGGGCGTTCGGCATCATCGGCATCGTGGTCGCGATCCTCGGCGTGGTCGCCGTGTTCGCCGGCAACCTCGCCGCGATCTTCGGCTAGGACTGGGCCTAGGCCACCTGGTAGGTCAGCGTCACGCTGTTGTTCGACGGGTCGTACTCGGTCCACGGGTTGGCGCCCTGGAACGGGTAGATCCAGATGTACACCGTGTACATGCCCGGGGTCTGCGGGGCGCGGAAGTAGGTCGACAGCTGGTAGGTCGCGCCCGACGGGATGCTGCCCATGTCGAACGCCAGGCCGTTGTTGTAGCCGCCGAAGCAGCCGTACTGGGGCCCGACGTCGACGTGGCAGCCGACGCGCTCGTCGGCCGGGGTGCTGGGCTCGAAGGCCACGTACACCGTGCCCGACGCCGGGCCCGGCCACTGGACCGGGCCCGTCAGCCCGCCCGTGCGCCAGCCGGTGTTGGTCACCTGGGCCGTGTACGTGTGCATCGTGCCCGGGGCGACCACCGGGGCGGTCCAGCCGACGACCGAGATGTCGGCCCAGTAGCGGTAGCAGCGGATTCCGGTGCAGGGGGCGGCCGCGGCCGGGGCGGCGGGCACGACCGCCACCGTGATCAGCACCGCGGCCAGCATGAGGCCGAGCCGACGCATCATGGCGCCGACGGTAGGCCGCGTGCCGATCGGCCTCAACGAGGTGACCGGGACCCGACAGTCGCTGTGCCGGGAAGCCGGCACGGCGCGACGCTGGCGACGTGAAGGTGCGCTTCTTCCTTGTCGCGGCCGTGGCCGCCGCCGTGGCCGCGCCGAGTGCCGCGTCGGCACACCCCGGGCTGCCGCTGAACGTCTTCGATCCGGTCTCGACCTCGTGGGCCTCGGTGCGCGACGCCACCGAGGCCCAGTTCCACGACGCGGTCGACGCGCGGGCCGGCCAGAACATGATCATGGTCGATCTGGAGGCCGACAGCGGGGCCGGCGGGCCGCGGTTCGGGGGCGTATTCCAGCGCAACAGCGACGACCGGCGGTGGATCGTCGACGTCACGCTCACCGAGGCCGAGCTCGAGGCCGGGCCGGTCGACCAGTGGGACCCCGAGCTGCGGCTGGTCGACGTCGAGGTCTACCTGAACCGGGACGGGGTGCGCACGTTCGCGGCGCTCTGGGTGGAGAACCTGGAGGGGTACGGCTGGACCACCGCGCACGACCTGACCGCCGCCCAGGCCCAGGACCTGTACGAGGCGCAGCGGCGCGACCGGCTGCCGATCGACGTCGACGTCTATCCATGGGCGGGCGGCGGCGTGCGGTACGCGATGATCTGGCTGGACAATCCGGGCCACCTTGACTGGCGGCTGCACCTCGACCAGTCGTCGGCCCAGTTCGCGGCGTCGTTCGACGCGTACTCCGACGCGGGGCTCCGGCTGCTCATGGTCGACTCGGCGGTCCGGACGGGCGCGGGTCAGCGCTACGCCTCGATCTGGCTGGACAACACGAACGGCCGGCAGTGGCGGGAGCGGCGCGACCTCACCTCGGCGCAGTACGCGACCTGGTGGGACACCTACGCGCGGGACGGCTTCCGGCTGATCACCTACGAGCGGTACGAGACGGCGGCCGGCACCCGTTACGCCGGGGTCTGGAGGCAGAACTGATGTCACGACTGATGTCACGAAACCGGGGGCGGTAGCGTCTGGGGCGGTATGACCGCCGAAGAGTTCACCGCGCTGCGCCCCCGGCTGCTCGACGTCGCCTACCGGGTCGTCGGGACGGTCACCGACGCCGAGGACGTCGTGCAGGAGGCGTGGCTGCGGTGGTCGGCCGCCGACCGGGGCGGCGTCGAGAACCCCGAGGCGTTCCTGGTCACCGTCACCACCCGGCTCGCGATCGACCGGCTGCGCCGGGAGAAGGCCCGACGGGAGGCGTACCCCGGGCCGTGGCTGCCCGAGCCGGTCAGCACCGAGCCCGGCGCCGACGAGCGGGTGGAGCTGGCCGAGTCGGTGGAGCTGGCCCTCCTCGTGGTGCTGGAGACGCTGTCGCCGCTGGAGCGGGCGGCGTTCGTCCTGCATGAGGCGTTCTCCCTGCCGTACGCCGAGGTCGCCGCGATCATCGGGCGCACCGAACCGGCGACGCGGCAGCTGGCCCGCCGGGCCCGTGACCACGTGCGGGAGCGGCGGCCGCGGTTCCCGGCCGGGCCGGACCGGCGGCGGGAGCTGACCGAGCGGTTCCTCGCCGCGTGCCTCGCCGGCGACCTCGACGCGCTCGTGGCGCTGTTCGTCGCCGATGTCGAGCTGGTCAGCGACGGCGGCGGCCGGGCCAAGGCGCCGCTGCGGGTCATGGCCGGCGCCGACCGGGTCGGGCGGTTCCTCACCGCGATCTCCAACGAGGAGGGCGCCCGGCACTTCCTGCGCTCGGTCGGCGTGCCCGACGCCGCGGCCTTCGCCCTGGCGATCGAGGGCGTCAACGGCGCGCCGGCCGCGGTCGTGCGGGCCGCGGGGCGGGTGGTGCTGGTGTTCGCGATCGAGCCGGCCGGCGACCGGATCGGCACGATCTTCCTGCTGGCGAACCCGGCGAAGCTCGCCGCCATGTCACGCTGACGGCGGGTCGCGCGTCTGGCGGTACATGAGCATCGACAAGGGCATCGACATCACCGTCGTCGGCGGGGGCCTCGGTGGCCTCACCGCCGCCATCGCCTGCGCGGAGCAGGGCCTGTCCGTCCAGCTGCACGAGGCGCACCGCACGCTCGGCGGGCGGGCGCGCTCCACGCCCGGCCCGTTCGTGGCCAACGACGGCACCCACGTGTGGTACAGCGACGGCGAGCCGTACCGCTGGCTCGCCGAGCGGCGCCTGGTCCAGCCGTGCAGCGCCCCCACCGTGGGCGAGCTGCTGCGGTTCCGGTTCCGCCACGGCGGGCGGATCCGGGCCCGGCCACCGGCGGCGCTGCTGCGGATGATCGCGCGGCGGCGCCTCGCCGCGCCGGTCGACGAGCCGTTCGGCGACTGGGCCGGGCGGCGGTTCGGGCCGGTCGCCGCGCGGGCCGGTGCCGGCCTGGTCGGCGTCATCACGTACACCGCCGACCCGGGCCGGCTGTCGGCCGCGTTCGTCTGGGAGCGGCTGCTGCGGGCCACCGCGCCCGGCTGGCCGGCCGTCCGGTACGTCCACGGCGGCTGGCAGGCCATGGTCGAGCGGATGGCCGCGCACGCTCGGCAGGTCGGCGTGCGCATCGCGACCGGCGAGCGGGTCGACGCGCTGCCGGCCGGGCCGGTGATCGTGGCGACCGGCCTCGACGCGGCCCGCACGCTGCTCGGCGACGACGGGCTGCGCTGGCCGAGCGGCCGGGCCGCGCTCGTCGACCTGGGCCTGCGGGCACACCGCCGGGACCCGTTCGTCGTGTCGGACCTGGACGAGGGCGGGTTCCTGGAGCGGTACTCGCTGCCCGACCCGAGCCTCGCGCCGGACGGCCACGCGCTGGTGCAGATCGAGCTGCCGGCCCGCGACGACGAGCCGATCCCGGACGCGACGGTGCGGGCCGAGGCCCTGGCCGACCTGGCCCTGCCGGGCTGGCGGGACCGGGTCGCCTGGCGCCGCGACGCCTTCGCGAACCGGCGCACGGGCGCGGTCGACCCGCCGGGTGCCACCTGGCGGGACCGCCCGGCGATCGGGCGAGGCGGCGGGGTGTGGCTGGCCGGCGACAGCGTGGCCGCGCCGGGCATGCTGGCCGAGGTGGCCGTGAACAGCGCGCGGACGGCGGCCGCGGCTGCCGTGGCGGCGGTCCGCACGGCCGCCGCCGCCCGCTAGCATGCGGGGGTGTCCGAGCACGTCAGACTCCTGATCGCCGACGACCAGGCGATGATCCGGGCCGGGCTGCGGCTCGTCGTCGAGACGTCCGGGGCGCCGGTCGTCGTCGTCGGGGAGGCCGGCGACGGGGTCGAGGCGGTGGCCGCGGCGCGGCGGCTGCGGCCCGACGTGCTCGTCATGGACATCGCGATGCCCCGCCTCGACGGGGTGTCGGCGGCCCGGGAGCTGCTCGGCGACCCGCGGCCGCCGCGGATCGTGCTGCTGACCATGTTCGACACCGACGAGCACCTGCACGCGGCGCTGCGGCTCGGGGTCAGCGGGTTCCTGCTCAAGGTCTCCCCGCCCGAGCAGCTCGTCGACGCGGTGCGCATCGCGGCGGCGGGCGACGCGCTCATCGACCCGGCGGTCACCACGCGGGTCATCGCGTCGTTCGCCGCCCAGCAGGTCCCGGGGGAGGCGCCGGAACTGGACGCGCTGACCGCCCGCGAGCGGGAGGTCCTGGAGCTGCTCGCGCGCGGGCTGTCCAACGCGGAGATCGGCGACCGGCTGGCGGTCGGCGAGGCCACCGTGCGCACCCACGTCAGCCGGGTGTTCCAGAAGCTCGGGCTGCGCGACCGGGTGCAGGCGGTCGTGTACGGGTACGAGTCGGGCCTGGTCCGGCCCGGCGGCCGATGAGACCGACGCGGCTCGACGTCCTGCTCGCCCTGGCGGTGGCCGGGGCGGGGGTCGTCGAGGCGTACGGCCGCAGCGGGCCCGGGCCCGGGCAGGTCCACTCCCCCGCCGTCGTCGCCGCCGGCGCCCTGGCCGCGGGCGGGCTCCTGCTGCTGCGCCGCACCGCCCCGGTCGCGGCCCTGCTGGCGCTCACCGCCCTGTCGGCGCTGCTGCGGCTCACCGTCATGGACGACGACTACCCGCTGGCCGCGTGGCAGTTCTACTCGAACCTGATCCTGGTCCACGGCATCGGCAGTGCCCACAAGAAGTTCGGCGGGCTGCTCGCGGTGCTCGCCGTGTACGGGCTGCTGCAGACCCTGCCCGGGCGGGACTTCGCGGAGAGCCTCATCGGCGCCATCTTCATCGGCGTCGCCTACGGCAGCGGCATCCTGCTGCGCCGGCAGACCGAGCGGACCGTCCGGATGGCCGAGCGGGCCGCGGTCGCCGCCGCCGAGGAGCGGACCCGGATCGCCCGGGAGCTGCACGACGTCATCTCGCACCACGTCGGGCTGATGACGCTGCAGACCGGCGGGGTGCGGCTGCTGCTCGGCGCCGACCCGGCCCGCGAGCGGGAGCGCGAGCTGCTGCGCGGGGTCGAGCGGGCCGGCCGGGACACCGTCGAGGAGCTGCGGCTGCTCCTCGGGGTGCTGCGGGACACCCCGGACGCGGCCGGCGTCGGGCGGCTCGACCGGCTCGCCGGGCCGCTGCGGGAGGCGGGCCTCGACGTGCGGGTCGAGACGGCCGGCGAGCCGCGCCCGCTGCCGGCGGGGCTGGACCTGGCCGCGTACCGGGTCGTGCAGGAGTCGCTCACCAACGTCCTCAAACACGCGCGGGCGACGGCGGTGCGCGTCGTCATCCGGTACGACAGCCGCTCGATGGTTGTCGACGTCCGCGACGACGGCCGGGCGGGTGGCCAGGACGGCAGCGGGCACGGGCTCACCGGGATGCGGGAGCGGGTCGCCCTGCACGGCGGCACCCTGAGCGCCGGGCCGGCGCCCGGCGGCGGCTACGCCGTCACCGCGACCTTCCCGCTGTGAGCCCAGTCCTCGTCGGTCATCCGCAGGATGCGCAGGCCGATGACGCCGGCGCCGGCGAGGTACAGCAGGCTCCCGCCGATCATCCCGACCGGCCAGATGGGCCCGGTCAGCATGCCGACGACCATCGCCGGCGGGGCCCACCACGGGGCCTGGCGGCCGTAGGCGAGCGCGAGGCCGAGCAGCAGCACGCCGAGCAGGCCGAGGAACCCGGGCACCTGGAAGCCCCACCGCGCGGCCGCGAACGCCTGGTCGCCGAGCTCGGTGGCGCGCTCGACGCCGAGGTCGCGCTCCAGGACGGCGTAGAAGTGGTCGCCGAGCATGAGCGCGGAGAAGTTCACGATCCCGAGCAGCGCGACCGCGCCGGCGACGTGGCCGAACACCACGGCCCGCTGCCGCACCAGGTGGATCATGCCGACGATGCCGGGCACGAGCAGCACCCAGCTCCAGTGCAGCAGGGCGGCGCTGACGGCGACCTGGCCGGGGTGCCGGCCGTAGGCGCCCTCGGCGGCGTCGCCGGCGCGCAGGGCCGGGTCGGCGAACAGTCCGGCGACGTAGACGACCGGCGCGGCGACCATGCAGATGCCGGCCATGAGGCGGCGCAATCTCTGTGACATGGGCGGCAACGCTAGGCGCGGGCCGGGCGGGTGTCGTCAGCCGCGACGCGGACGGGGGTCCGCGCCGCGGCTGACCTCGGGTCAGGATCAGGTCAGGAGGTGCAGGGCACGCCGTTGACGCGGAAGTCGGTCGGCGGCGTGACGGTGCCGGTCGCGGCGCCGGAGAAGCCCAGCGACACGCTCGATCCGGGCAGGATGGTCCGGTTCCACGAGGCGGCGGCGGCCGTCACCGTCCGGCCGGTCTGGGTGGCCGTGGCGTTCCAGGCCTGGATGATGTGCTCCTCGCCGTTGAACGTGAACGTGAGCACCCAGTCGACGATGGGCGTCGAGCCGGTGTTGGCCAGCACGATGCCGGCCACGAAGCCAGTCGCCCACTGGGAGCTGATGGTGAACGTGACGCGGCAGGAGATGGCCGGCGGCGGTGGCTGGGTGCTCGGTGACGGGCTGCCGGTGGCCCCGGTCACCGTCACGGTGTTCGTGGCGACGGAGACGTTGCCGGCGCCGTCGCGGGCCCGGACGTAGTACTGGCCGTTGTACGGCGCGGTGAACGTGGTGGCGGTGACGGTCGCCACCAGCGTCGAGATGAGCAGCCCGTCGAAGCGGTACACCTGGTAGCCGGTCACGCCGACGTTGTCCGTCGACGGCGACCAGGTGAGCGTCGCGGCCGGGCCGGCCTGCAGGTTGCCGGGCGTGCTCGGCGGCACCGCGTCCGGCCCGCTGTCGGAGGCCGGCGTCACGACGGTCACCGGGTCCGAGCCGAGCGACGTGTGCCCCAGCCCGTCGTGGGCCGAGACGCGGAAGGTGTACTGCTGCGCCGGCCGGATGTTCGCCGTGATGGTCACGGTCGTGACGTTGCCGGCCTGCTGGAGCCACATGATGTCGTTGAAGGCCTGGTTGTAGGTGATCGTGTAGCCCTCGACCGCGCAGCAGCCGGGCGTCGACGCGGTCCAGGTGAGGGTCACCGACGTGGCGGTGGCGGTCGCCCGCAGGCCGGTGGGCTTGGACGGCGGGAACGGGGACGTGTTGGGCGCGGAGACCGACGGGATCGGCGGCGCGGGCGTGGAGGCCGCCGCCACCCCGTCGCCACGGCCGCCGCCGGCGGCGACCAGCCCGACGGCGAGCAGCGCGAACGCGGCGACCGGCGCGAGCCGGCGGAGCACCGGGTGGGTACGCATGCACCGACAGTGGTCAATGCATCAATGGTCGTCAAGGCCGCGGTGCCCGCCGCCGGGCCGGTCGGCATGGCGTCCGCGAAAGTTCCACGGCGCTCGGCAACTACCGGATATTCCCGAAAAATGCGCATATTCTGTGGCCGGTGGACCGGGAACTGATCTTCAGCGTCGGAGCGCTGCTCTGCGCGTTGCCCCTGGGCGACGTCGTGGAGACGATCCGGCCCCTGCCGTTGCAGGCCGTCGCCGACAGCGCCGACGCGCTGCTCGGCGTCGCCGTCATCCGCGGGCAGGCGGTACCGGTGCTCGACACCGCGCGGCTGCTCGGGGTGGCCGCGGCGCCGGCCGAGCGGTTCATCACCACGCGGGCCGCGGTCGCGTTCGCCACCGGGCCGGTGCTCGGGGTGCGCGACGTCGCGCCCGACGCGGCGCTGCCGCTGCCGCCGGCCCTCGGCGCCGGCGCGGCCCGGGTCGTCACCGCGGTCGGGGTGCTCGACTCGCGGCCCCTGCTGTTCGTGCGCAGTGACGGGGGTGCCCATGTCGCGGCGGCGTGACGAGCGGCTGGAGCGGCGCCGGGACGACGGGACCGGCTGGCGGCGCGACCGCGGGCCGGCCCGCGCCCCCGCCACGGCGGGCGGCGGGAGCCCCGTGGAGCGGCTGCGGGCACTGCTCGCCGAGCGGCTCGGGCTGGCCTTCGACCCGCGCAAGGACGAGCAGCTCGCCGAGGTGCTCCAGCAGCGGGCCGCCCAGCACGCCCTCTCCGAGCGCGGCTACCTCGACCGGCTCGGCACCGCGTGGCAGGCCGAGCTGGCCGCCCTCGCCGAGGCGGTCACAGTCGCCGAGACGTACTTCTACCGCAACGCCGAGCAGTTCGACGCCCTCGCCGACGTGGTGCTGCCGGCGCGCCTGCGGGCCCGGGCCGCCCAGCGGCGGCTCAACCTGCTGTCGGCCGGCTGCGCCACCGGCGAGGAGGCCTACACCCTCGCGATGGTCGCGGCGGACCGGGTGCCGGCCACGCGGTGGGAGCTGTCGATCGTCGGGCTCGACGTCAGCCGGTCCGCGCTGCGCCAGGCGATGGCCGGCCGGTACTCCCGGTGGTCGCTGCGCGAGACGCCGGAGGCGGTCCGGGAGCGCTGGTTCCACCCGGCCGGCGACGGCGTCGAGGTCGACCAGCGGCTGCGCGGGCGGGTCCGGTTCGTCGAGCACAACGTCACCGACGAGCACCCGGTGCTGTTCGCGCCCGACACGTACGACGTCATCCTGTGCCGCAACGTGCTCATGTACCTCACCCCGGACGCGGCCGCCGGCGTGGTCGCCCGCATCACGCGGGCGCTCGCGCCGGGCGGGTTCCTGTTCCTCGGCCACACCGACACGCTCACCGGCAGCGCGCTGACCCTGCACCAGTCGCACGGCACCTTCTACTACGAGAAGGTGCCGCTGGTCGCCGCGCCGGCGCCGGTGCGGGCAGCGCGGGCGCAGCGGCCGCGGCGGGACGTCGCCGTCGGGCTGCTCGCCGAGGAGCGCTTCGCCGACGCCCTGGCCGTGCTCGACGGCATCGGCGGGGCCGAGGCGGACCGGGCCGGCGTGCTGCTCGTGCGGGCGGCGGCGCTCGCCCAGCTCGGCGACACCGGCCGGGCCGCGGAGCTGTGCCGGCGGCTGCTGGAGCGCGACACGCTGCACCCCGACGCGCACCACCTCCTCGCGACCTGCCTGGAGGGCGACGAGGACCACCCGGCGGCGATCGGGCAGTACCGCGTCGCCGCCCTGCTCGATCCGGCGTTCGCGCTCCCCCGGCTGCGGCTCGGCCTGCTCGCCCGGCGGCTCGGCGACCGGCCCACGGCCGAGCGCGAGCTGGACCGGGCGATCGAGCTGCTGGCCCGGGAGCACGACGAGCGCATCGCCCTCTTCGGCGGCGGGTTCGGCCGTACCGTCCTGATCGCCCTCTGCCGGGCCGAGCTCGCGGCCACGTCGTGAACGCCCTGCTCACCCAGCGCCTGGCCGACCTGCGGGAGGCGTTCGACCGCTCGTTCGCCGAGCCGCCGCGCCAGGAGGTCGCCGGGCACGACGACCTGCTGGCGATCCGGGCCGGCGGCCAGCGGTACGCGCTGCGGCTCTCCCAGGCGGCCGGCCTCTTCCCCGACCGGCCGGTGACCCGGCTGCCGGGGCCGCTGCCCGCCCTGCTCGGGGTGGCGGGCTTCCGGGGGTCGATCGTGCCCGTGTACGACCTGGCCGCCGTGTTCGGCGGGCCACCACCGGCGTCAGGACCGGCGGCGGGCGCGCGCTGGCTGGTGCTCGCCGCCGGCGCCCCGCCCGTCGCCCTCGCGTTCGAGGCCCTCGACGGGCACCTGCGGGTCCCCCGGGACCGGGTCGTCGAGGAGGCGACCGGCCACGGCCCGCGGGGCTGCCTGCGCGGCATCGTGCCGCTCGACGACGGCGCCCGGCCGATCGTGGACGTGCCCGCCGTCCGCGCCGCCATCCAGCTGCTCATGAGTTGAACGGGACAACCGCGATGCCACGACAATGGACCTTCGGCCGGCGGCTCGGCCTGGGCTTCGCCATCACCATGGTGCTCACCGTCGTCACCGGCACCGTCACGGTGTGGGCGCTCGACACCGTCGTCGCCGGCAAGGACCGGGTCATCGACGTCGGCGTCGAGGGACTGGTCGAGGCGCAGCAGCTGCGGGTGTCCCTGGAGGCCAAGTCCAGCACCTCCCGCGGCTACCTGCTCACCGGCGACGCCCGCTACCGGGCGCAGATGGACACCGCCCGGGCCGACTTCGCCGGCGCGGTCACCCGCCTGCGCGACGTCGCCGACACCGCCGCCGAGCGCCGGCTCGTGGACGAGGCCGTGCAGGGCGAGCAGCGCCACCAGCAGGCCCTCGACGCCACGATCGCGCTGCGGGCGCGCAGCGCGCCGGTCGAGGCGATCACCGAGCAGTTCGAGCGGGACGTCGTGCCGGCCCGCGACGAGCTGGACCGCAGCATCACCGCGCTGTACACGCTGCTGGAGCAGGACCTGCGGACCCGCCAGGCCGACGCCTCGGACCGGGCCTCGCTCGCGGTCGGGCTGGTGATCGGCATCGCGGTCCTCGCCGTCGCGTTCGGCGTCGTCGTCGCCATCATGCTCAGCCGGGCCCTGAGCCGCCAGGTGGCCGGCACGGTCGGGCACATCCGCAGCTCGTCGGCGCAGCTGGAGCAGGCGGCGGGGCAGCAGGCCACCGGCGCCCGCGAGCAGGCCACCGCGATGAGCGAGATCACCACGACGATCGAGGAGCTGCTCATCACCTCGCGGCAGATCGCCGAGGGCGCCCAGCGGGTCGCGAAGATCGCCGAGGAGACGGCGACGGCGGCCGGCTCCGGCGACGCCACGATCGAGGAGGCCCGCGCGTCGATCACCGCGATCCGCCAGCAGGTCGACCTCATCGTGCAGCACATGCTGGAGCTCGGGCAGCGCTCGCAGCAGATCGGCGGCGTCGTCGACCTGGTGTCGGAGCTCGCCGAGCAGACGAACATCCTGGCCATCAACGCCACCATCGAGGCGTCCGGGGCCGGCGAGTGGGGCCGGCGGTTCGCGGTCGTCGCCGACGAGATCCGCAAGCTCGCCGACCGCACCGCCGGGTCGGCCAAGGAGATCCGGGCGCTCATCGAGGACGTGCGCGGGGCGGTGAACACCACGGTCATGGCGACCGAGACCGGCGCGAAGGCGGTCGACGCGGGCACCCGGCAGTTCAACGCGGTGACGGCCTCGTTCCAGCAGATCGCCGACCTGGTCGCCACGACGACCGAGTCGGCGCGGGAGATCGAGCTGTCGACGAAGCAGCAGACGACCGCGGTCGAGCAGGTCAACGTCGCGGTGACCGACACCGCCCGGGTCACGCGGGAGAGCGAGACCAACGCGGTGCAGACCCGCCAGACCGCCGCCCACCTCGCCGGCCTGTCGTCGTCGCTGCTGCGCCTCGTCGCCGCGGACCGCGACACATGAGCTCCGACAAGGACCCGCTGCGGTACTTCCGGATCGAGGCCCGGGAGCTGGTCGACCTGCTGAGCCGGGGGGTGCTGGAGCTGCGCGGCGACACCGACCCGGCGGCCGCCGTGGCCGCCCTGCTGCGCCACGCCCACACGCTCAAGGGCGCCGCGCGGGTCGTGCGGCAGGCCGGCCTCGCCACCGCCGCCCACACCGTGGAGGACGTGCTCGTCCCCTTCCGTGACGTGGCCGAGCCGGTCCCGCCCGGCGACGTCGCCCGGCTGCTCGGCCTCACCGACGAGATGCAGGCGCTCGTCGCCGCGATCTCCCCGCCGGACGTCGGCACGGGCCCGGCCCCGGACGCCGCCGGTTCGCCGGCGCGGCCCGAGCCCGCCGCGCCGGTGCGCGCGGCCGGGGCCGACGTCGACGAGCTGCTCGAGGCGGTCGACGAGGCGCACGCCCGGTTCGGGCCGCTGCGCCGGCAGGCGGCGAGCGTCGAGCGGGCCCGGCGCACCGCCGAGGGCATCGCCGAGCAGCTGCGCACCGGCGGCCGGGAGCGGGCCGCGGCGTACGCCGTGCGGCTCACCGGCGAGCTGCTCACGCTCGGCCGGCAGCTCGCCGAGACGGTGGAGCAGGTCGAGCGGGAGCTCGACGACATCCGCGGCCGGGCCGAGCGGCTGCGCCTCGTGCCGGTCGAGACGGTGCTCACGACGCTGCACCGGGCGGTGTACGACGCGGCCGGCGCCGAGGGCAAGTCGGTCGTGTTCGCCGGGCACGGCGGCGACCTGCGGCTCGACCCGCACGTGCTGGCCCAGGCCGGCAACGCGCTGCTGCACGTCGTGCGCAACGCGGTCTCGCACGGCGTGGAGAGCGAGGCCGAGCGGCGCGCCGCCGGCAAGCCCGCCCAGGCGACGGTCACGGTCGACGTGCGCCGCCGCGGCCGGTACGCGGCCTTCCGCTGCCACGACGACGGCCGCGGGTTCGACCTGGAGGCGGTACGCCGGCAGGCCGAGCGGCGCGGGCTGGTCGCCGGCGGCGCCGAGGCCGACGTCCGTGAGCTCATGCGGCTGCTCATGCGGGGCGGGATCAGCACGTCGTCCGAGGTCACCGGGGTCTCCGGGCGCGGGATCGGCCTCGACGCGGTCCGGGACCTCGCCGAGCAGCTCGGCGGCGAGGTCTCGGTCGACACCGAGCCCGGCCGGGGCACGGCGGTCGAGCTGGTGGTGCCGCTGTCGCTCGTGTCGCTGTCGGGGCTGGTGGTGCTGTCCGGCGGTACCGTGGCCGCCCTTCCGCTCGACACCGTCCGCACGTGCGTCCTCATGCCGGTCGTGGAGGCCGCCGCCGCGGCCGCCGCCGGGGCGCTCGCCCACGACGGCCAGGTGATCCCCTACCTGCCGCTGACCCTCGTGCTGCCGGGCGAGCCGGCGGCGAACGGCACCGCCGTGGCGGTGGTGCTCTCGGTCGGCGGCCAGGCCCTCGCCGTCGGCGCCGACCGGCTGCTCGGCACGTCGACGCTCGTGGTGCGGCCGCTGCCCGAGCTGGCCCCGGCCGGCCCGGTCGTCACCGGGCTGTCGATGGACGCCGACGGCAACCCGCGGATCGTGCTCGACCCGCTCGCGCTGGCCGCGGCCGCCGCCGAGACCGGTACCGCCGGCGCCACGCAGCACGCCGCCCAGCACGCCGCCGGGGCGCCGCCGCGCGAGCCGATCCTGGTCGTCGACGACTCGCTCACCACCCGGATGCTGGAGCGCAGCATCCTGGAGTCGGCCGGCTACCGGGTCGACCTCGCCGCGTCGGCCGAGGAGGCCCTGGAGCGCATCCGCCGGCGGACCTACGCGCTGTTCCTGGTCGACGTCGACATGCCCGGCATCGACGGGTTCACATTCGTCGAGCGGACCCGGGCCGACCCGGCGCAGCGGGCGGTCCCGTCGATCCTGGTCAGCTCCCGGTCCTCGGCCGAGGACCGCCGCCGCGGCCTCGCCGCCGGCGCCAGCGCGTACCTGGTCAAGAGCGAGTTCAACCAGGAGGAACTGCTCGGGCACATCCGTGCGCTGGCGGGTGAACCGTGATCCGGGTGCTGGTCGTCGAGGACTCCGCGACGGTACGGCAGTGCCTGCGCGAGGCGCTGACCCCCGCCGACGGGTTCCAGGTCGTCGGCGAGGCCACCGACGGCGGGCAGGCCGTCGAGCTGTGCCGGCAGCTGCGGCCGGACGTGATCACGATGGACGTCGTGCTGCCGGTCATGTCGGGGCTGGCCGCCACCGAGCAGATCATGGCCCGCCACCCGACCCCGATCCTGGTCGTGAGCTCGGCGGACCGCCGTGAGCTGTTCACCACCTACGACGCGCTCGCCGCGGGCGCGGTCGACGTGCTGGAGAAGCCCCGCGGCGACGCCGGCGACGAGGGCTGGGGCCGGCGGCTGCGCACCGCCGTGCGGGTGGTGTCGCGGATCCGGGTGGTGACGCGGCGGCTGGCCGCGGTACCCCCGCCGGCACCGCCGCCCGCCGCGTCGCCGGCCGACGCCCGCGTGGTCGTCATCGGCGCCTCGACCGGCGGGCCGGGCGCGATCGTGCGGCTGCTGCGGGGCCTGCCGGCGGGCTTGCCGGTGCCGGTGCTGTACGTGCAGCACCTGGCGGCCAACGAGTCGTTCGCGCAGGCGTTCACCGGCTGGCTGGCCGAGCAGACCGGGCACGCCGTCGGCTACGCGCGGGGTGGCGAGGCGCTGTCGGCGCTCGGCGGGCGGGTCACGATGGCCCCGCCCGACCTGCACCTGCTGCTGCGCAACGGGCACCTGCACGTCAGCGCCGGGCCGGCCCGGCACTCGTGCCGCCCGTCGGTCGACACGCTGTTCGAGTCGGTGGCGGCCGAGGCGGGCCGATCCGCGGTCGGCTGCCTGCTCACCGGCATGGGCCGCGACGGCGCCGCCGGCCTGCTCGCGCTGCGCCGCGCGGGCGCGCTGACGCTCGCCCAGGACGAGGCGACCTGCGTCGTGCACGGCATGCCGCGCGAGGCCGTGGCGCTCGGCGCCGCCGCCGAGGTACTGACGCCCGAGCAGATGGCGCAGCGCCTGGCCGCGCTGCGGGCGGGAGCCGTGCGGTGACCACTGTCCTCATCGTCGACGACAGCGTCACCGTGCGCATGGACCTGCACGAGGCGTTCGAGGCGGACGGGTTCCGCACGGTGCTGTGCGCCGGGCACGCCGAGGCGCTCACCGCGTTGGACCACGTGCCGTTCGAGGTGGCGGTCCTCGACGTGCGGCTGCCCGACGGCGACGGCATCGACCTGCTGCGCCGCCTGCGCGAGCACCCGCGGCACGCCGCCACGGCGGTGCTGCTCCTGTCGAGCGAGGCCGAGGTCCACGACCGGCTGCGCGGCCTGCGCACCGGCGCCGACGAGTACGTCGGCAAGCCCTACGACGCGCACGTCGTCGTCGCCCGCAGCCGGGAGCTGCTGCGGGCGGCGCCGCCCCCGGACGACCGCCGCACGGTGCTCGTCGTGGACGACAGCCTCACGTACCGTGAGCAGCTGCGCGCCGCCCTCACCGCCGCCGGCTACGAGGTGACCACCGCCGTCAGCGGCGAGGAGGGCCTGCGCTCGGCCGCGGCCCGGCCGCCGGGCGCGATCATCGTCGACGGGGTGCTGCCCGGCATCGACGGCGCGACCGTGATCCGCCGGGTGCGCCTCGACGCGGCGCTGCGCAACGTGCCGTGCCTGCTGCTGACCGCCTCCGACGACTACGCGACCGAGCTGCAGATCCTCGACGCCGGCGCCGACGCGTTCGTGCGCAAGCAGGAGGACATGGCGGTGGTCCTGGCCAAGCTGGCGGCGGTGCTGCGCAAGAGCACCACCGCGCTGCCGGTGGCCACCGCGCACGGGCCGGCCCGGGTCCTGCTCGTCGACGACGATGCCCGGTACCTCGACGCGATGTGCGCCCAGCTGCACGAGGACGGCTACGAAGGGGTGCCGGCCCGGTGCGCCGACGACGCCCTCGCCATGCTCGCGGTCCAGCCGGCCGACTGCGCGGTCGTCGACCTGCACCTGCCGGAGATCGACGGGCGGCAGCTGTGCGAGCGGATCCGGGCCGTGCCGGGCCTGCGCGACATGCCGGTCATCGTGGTCGGCGACGACGACGCGCTGCTGGACTGCCTGGCCGTCGGCGCCGACGACTACGTGCGCCGGGCCGACGGCACCGGCACGCTGTGCGCCCACGTCCGGGCCCACCTGCGCCGCCAGCACCTGCACGAGCAGAACCGGCGGATCCGCGAGGAGCTGCTGCGCCGGGAGATGGAGGCGGCCGAGGAGCGGGCCGCCCGCCGCTACGCCGAGGCCCGCGCCGAGCTGGTCGAGGAGCTGGAGTGGCGCAACAGGGAGCTGGAGGCATTCAGCGGCTCGGTCTCGCACGACCTGCGCTCGCCGCTGCAGACCATCCTCAGCTACAGCGAGCTGCTGCTGCCCGACGCCGGCGCCGAGGTGGCCGACGGCCTGCGCCGCGTCCACGGGGCGGCCCTGCGGATGAACGCGCTCATCGACGCGCTGCTGCAGCTGGCCCGGGCCAACCGCGGCTCCCTCGAACGGACCCTGGTCGACCTGACCGCGCTGGCCGAGGACGTCGTCGAGGAGCTGCGCCAGCGCGACGCCGCGCGCCGGGTGCGGGTGACGATCGACCCGCGCATGGCGGCGCCGTGCGACGGCCCGCTGGTCCGGGCGGTGCTGGCCAACCTCGTCGGCAACGCCTGGAAGTTCACCACCCGCGCCCCCGACCCGGCGATCGAGGTCGGGGTGTCCACGGTGGACGGTGAGACCGCGTTCCAGGTCCGCGACAACGGCGCCGGCTTCCCGGCCGACCGGGCCGACCAGCTGTTCCGGCCGTTCGGGCGGCTGCACGACAGCTCCGAGTACCCAGGCACCGGCATCGGCCTGACCACGGTGCAGCGCATCATCGACCGGCACGGCGGTCGCGTGTGGGCGAGCAGCGAGCCCGGCCAGGGGGCCACGTTCTCGTTCACCCTGCCCGATCCGTGACCGCCGCCGGCTGGCGGGCCGGGCCTGGGCCCGGCCCGCCTCCAATCAGCTGGGCTGGGGGACGCGCAGCTTGATGCAGTGGTGGGGCGGGTTGAGCCCGCGCAGCGACCAGGTGCAGCCGACGCCCCACGCGGTGCCGGTGACGTGCGTGTCGGGCGGCGAGACGCTGAGGTCGTAGTCGACGCAGTCGCTCACCGTGGCCGGCGGGCTGGCCGACTGTACCGTGCCGGACCCGCACGCCGGCTCCAGGAACGTCAGGTACGACTCGATCAAGCGCTGCCCCTCCGGCCAGTCGTCCCAGCCGAAGTAGTCGAAGTGGACGTCGCCGATGGTGATCCAGGCGCCCCAGTCCTCGCCGGCGTAGCCGTCGTAGTACGCCCACTGCGCGCCGTTGCCCTCGGTGCGGATGAACGCGTCGGCGGCCGACGAGGGCACGTCGATGACGTTGCAGTTGGTCTTGTTGTCGTGGGCGACGGAGTCGCGGCACAGCACGGCCGTCACGGCGTTGGTCGACGTCGCCAGCCCCGCGACCTGCACGGTCGTGCCGTTGCCGCAGGACCAGTGCTCGGTCGTGGCCGCGGCCGTCCACTTCACGTAGGCGCACTTGCCGTCGGCGACCGTGTCGGTGATGTTGAGCACGAAGGCGCGGGTGCCGAGCGCGTCCCAGCCGTTGGCGACCAGCTTGGCGCCCGGCACGTCGAGCTTCACCTGCACGCTGGTGCCGCCGGTGTACTCCCAGGAGCCGGACCAGCCGTCGCCGGACGGGATGGCGAAGGCGGGTGAGGGTGCGATGGCCACGGCCGCCGCGGCCGTAGCCACGACGACGAGGACCCGAGTCAGTCTCATGGCCGGCGAGTGTCCACTGTGGTGGGACGCGACGCCCGTCACTGTCGTCGTTCCGACGCTGCGAGCATTCCGTGATGGCCCGAATACAGCTCGTCCTGGCTCTCGCCTCGGCGCCACCTGGCTTGGTAGCATGCGGCGGCGTTTCGGAGGGAGGTCGGCGATGGCTGACAACGGTATGAGAGGGCGGGTGAAGGGTCTCTTGGCTGGTCCACCGCACGCTGCGTTGGAGCCTCAGGCACCCCCGGAGCCACCGATGGAGGCGAAGCCCGCGCCGGTCGCCCAGCGCGAGGCACTCCAGGTCCTGACCCTGGCCCAGCGCACCGCCGAGGAGCACCTGGCGAGCGCTCACCGCCAGGCCGACAAGATCCACGCCGACGCCCAGGCGTCGGCCGAGGACATCGTCCGCGACGCCGAGGCCCACGCCCGCGACATCCGCGACGAGGCCGCCGACACGCTCGACGAGGCCCGCGCCACGGCCGACCGCATCGCCCGCGAGATCCAGGCCCAGGCCGAGGCGGCCCGCCGTGAGGCGGAGGCGATCGTGGCCGACGCCCGCGCCCAGGCCGAGCTGGTCGGCAAGGACGCCCAGACCAAGGCCGACGAGCTCAAGCACCAGGCGGAGCTGCGCTACCAGGACGTGGTGGGCAGCCTGATCGCCAAGCGGGAGGGCCTGCAGCAGCAGATCGAGGCCCTGGAGCGGTTCGACCGGGACTACCGCATGCGCCTGCAGTCGTTCATGCAGGGGCAGCTGCGCGCCCTGTGGGTCGACGAGCCCCACGCCGGCGAACCGGACGACGCGGCTCCGACCCCGCTGGTCCCCGCCCAGCGCACCGAGTAGCCGCGGGCGCTCGCCCACCAGCCTATGCGCCGGGTCTGGCGAAACGGCCGGGCCGGGACGCCGCGCCCACCACGGGCCGCTCGCCTGCCGGCGCCTATGCGCCGGGTCTGGCGAAACGGCCGGGCAGCCGGGCGCCACGCTCACCACGGGCCGCCCGGCTGCCGCACCTTCCCTCGGGGCCCGCCGCTGCCCTCCGGACATTTCGGAAATGACGGAAATGTCCGGCGCGGGATCGGCCGTGGAGCCGCAGGCTCCGAAGAAGGCACCCGCGCGCCGCCGCCCCGCGACGC